>NZ_JBFUGC010000013.1:0-196120 GCF_056403115.1 Mesorhizobium sp. P3_A2 | reverse complement strand
CATATCGTGCCGGTGTTGGTCGGTGACCCCGAACTCTGCAAAATGGCCAGCGACCGCCTGCTTGGCGTGCACGGTATCTACATCCAGCCGATCAACTATCCGACCGTTCCGCGCGGCACCGAGCGGCTGCGCATCACACCGACGCCATTCCATTCCGATGCGCTGATTGCAGGACTGCAGGACGCGCTGGTCGAGACCTGGGATGCGCTCGGCATTCCCTACGGCTCCGCCGGACGGCCCGCTGTCGCCGAGAGCGACCGGATTGTTCCGCTGCTGGTGCCGAAGTCAGGCGGCTGAAGCCGCCGCCCGTTCAGCTCAAACAGTCTTCAGCCCCTTTTGCCTATGAGCAATTTGATCCGGCTCAAGGCTCGAAGCTTTTCGACGCCTTAGGAATGGAAATCAAATCTTCGAGGAGCATCGCCATGGGTCATAGTTCACACACGTCCTTTGCTGACTTTACGCACGCTGCTCAACAGGCGCAGCAATGGGTCAGGGAACTCGCCGCGGACCTCTGCTGGAGCGAACCGAGCGCGTGCCGACTTCTGAGGTGCGTTTTGCACACGATCCGAGACTGGCTGCCGGAATCGGAAATGGCCGATCTTTCAGCGCAATTGCCTGTTCTGGTTCGCGGCATGTACTTCGAAGGCTGGAACCCGTCGGGGCCTAGTAGCGACCGCGAGAAACGCGATTTCGTTCTCAGTGTCAGAAGTTGCTTCGGCTATGATGACGACGTCGATTTCGATGTCGCGATCAACGCCGTGTTCAAGCTTCTCGACCGTCACATTTCGCATGGCGAGGTCGTACAGGTCAGAAACTCGATGAAGAAGTCGCTGCGAAAACTGTGGCCGGTGGATTGACCGATGTTCCGCGACCGGAAAGACGCTGGCGTGAAGCTTGGCGTGGAACTGAGCAGGTTGCAACTGCATCAGCCCATCGTGCTGGCATTGCCTCGTGGCGGGGTGCCCGTCGCGGTGGAGGTGGCCAAGGCCCTCGGCGCACCTCTTGATCTTCTTATCGTCCGCAAGGTGGGCGCTCCGGGCAATCCGGAGTTGGCCGTTGCCGCGATCGTCGATGGCGATCCTGGGGAGGTGGTGTTGGACCGTGAGATTGTCGAGACCTATGGCCTCGACGACGACGCGTTACGTGTCTTGATTGCCAAAGAGCGTCCTGAACTCGAACGCCGGCGGGCTGCGTATCGAGGTAAGAGTAGACCGATCTCGATTGCGGGAAAAACCGCGATCATCGTCGATGACGGGGCCGCAACCGGTACGACCATGAAAATCGCGATCCGCGCCCTCAAGCGCCGGTCACCGAGGGAAATCGTCGTGGCAATTCTCGTTTCACCGCAAGAGACGGTCGTTGAACTGGCACGGGAAGCGGATCGCGTGATTTGCCTTAGTCAGCCAGGACATTTCCGTGCTCTGAGCTACCACTATTTGTGGTTTCCTCAGCTTATGGACAGCGAGGTCGTCGCTGCGATGGGCGAGGCCGTCCTGTCGCGATTGGGCCGGCAGGTCCGCGATTGCAACACGCAGCCGGCCCCGGCCTGAATGCCGCCACGAAATCAATGCCACGGACCAACCGAGAGCAATAGGAGATGATGTCATGCTGATCCGCACGCTTTCAGCCTTGGAATGCACGAAAATCCTGATAGCCAATCGCGTTGGTCACCCGGCGTGCGCGAAGGACCGGCAACCTTATGTCGTGCCCTTCTACTACACCCATTCGGACGCTCACCTTTACGCGTTTTCCATGCCGGGCAAAAAGGTCGAGTGGATGCGAGCCAATCCGCTGGTGTCCGTCCAGGTTGACGAACATGGCCAGGGCAGAGGATGGAGAAGCGTCGTTGTCGACGGGCGATACGAAGAACTGCCTGACCGGGTCGGCCACAAGCTGCAGCGGGATCATGCCTGGTCAGTGCTGAGCAAACACGCCGACTGGTGGGAACCTGGCGCGCTCAAGCCGATCGTTCCTTTCACAGCCGACAATGAACCGCACGTTTTCTTTCGGATCCTGATCGAGCAGATGTCCGGACGGGAAGCGAGCGAGTAGTCGTCCCATCGGATCTCGCGAGAAATGGAAAAGGCCGGCGAAATCTGCACCGGCCCTTTTCTCCTTTCGTTGAATTGTTATCGCGCCATCAAGACCGGCAGCGACTGGCCCTCAAGCATCGACTTGGTCACCCCACCGAAGATCCGCTCACGCAACCGGGAATGACCATAGGCGCCCATGACCAAAAGTTCGGCCGCGACGTCACCGGCATGCTGACGGAGCACGTTCGCGACCGAATGGTTCGAACTCGGCAGCCGCTCGACCGTAACCCTCACACCGTGCCGGGCGAGATAGGCCGCGGCATCCGCACCTGGCTCCTCGCCATGATGGAACTCATTTTCAATGGGATCGACGATGACAAGGCGCACATCTTCGGCGCCTTTCAGCATATCGAGCGACTCGCGTACGGCCCGCGATGACTCAAGGTGGCCGTCCCATGCAACGAGGATGCGTTTCGGCTTCAGCGTCGGCCGCGAGCCCTGGGGAACGAGCAGAATGGGCTTTCCCGATGAGAACAGCGTGCCTTCGATGACTTTGTCCTTCAGCGTATGGCTTGCCAGCAAATCCGGTCCCAGAATGGTCAGATCGGCGTAGCGGGCACGCCTTCCGATAACGTCGTCCGCCCATCCCATGTCGGGATAATCGTCGCTCAGATCGGCGGACACGGCGCTCTGGGAAAGAAAGCCGGTGACGTCAGAAATTCGTTTCTCGAGCCTTTTCAGCTCGGCCTGTCGCTCCTCCAGCCAGGCTGGTGAGACGACGGCAGCATATTCGCCGCCTGAGGGCGGCGCGGCCAACTCGAGAACGAGCACGGAGAGATGGGCACCGATCTGTTCGCACAGCGAGGCGGCCAGCTTCAGATCGCCCTCGCCCTGGTTCGGCCCGGTAACCGTAAGCAGTGTCCTGAAAGCCACGGCAACAACTCCTCATTGCGAGTGAATCTTCAATCGTTGCTGAAGTGTAGGCGAGAGAGGCAGGCGCGTTCATTGCGCTGAATCAAACACCTTGCGTGCGGCCGATGTTGTCGAAGACCACGCGGCCAAGGAGCCGTCGTGCCTCCTGTTCGCGGCGATGATCGCCCGTCGATCCTGCCCGTTCGTTGCGTTGGATCAAAGCGTTCTGCGGTTCTCGCGATTAGCTGTTGCCCGAGTTCGACGCGCCGGTCGGCGCTGGCGAAATTTGGCGAGCATCGATCAGATCGGAAGGCATCGCATGAACGAGTCCACCCTGCGACGCGCATTGCTGGTCGTTGCCATCCTGGGTCTCGCCTTTGGGATCGGAGTGTGGCGAACCGGGCTCGGCCCCCTTGAGGCCGACACGATCTGGACGCTGGCGACCTTGCCGGTGGTGGCAGCTCTCGCCCTCTCCATTCTGCGCGATTTCTGGATTGGCCGCTTCGGCGTCGATGCAATTGCGCTGGTCTCGATGTCCGCTGCACTTTTGCTCGGACAACCCCTTGCAGCAGTGGTGGTCGCGATCATGTATGCCGGCGGTACTGTGCTAGAGGATTTCGCCCGCGGCCGCGCGGAACGGAACCTGAAGGCATTGACCGACCGGTCGCCGCGTGTCGCCCATCGGACGTCAACCCGGGGGACAGAGACCATCTCCGTCGAGGACGTAGCCGTCGGCGATGAGCTGTTGGTGCGTGCCGGCGAACTGCTTCCTGTCGACGGCACCCTGCTCGATCCTTCGGCCTCTCTCGACGAATCGGCAGTGAGTGGAGAACCCCTGCCGGAACGTCGGACAGCGGGCGACATGCTGCGCAGCGGCACGATCAATGCGGGCGAGCCCTTCAGCATGCGGGCTTCTGCCTTGGCGGGGCAGAGCACCTATGCCGCGATCGTACGCATGGTCGCCGCAGCGCAGACCGCGAAATCCCCGTTCATCCGCATGGCCGACCGCTTCGCCCTGTTCTTGCTGCCAGCAACTTTGCTGGTTTCCGGTGCCGCCTGGTACATCTCCGGCGATCCAATCCGGGCACTGGCCGTGCTGGTGGTCGCTACACCTTGCCCGCTCATCCTCGCGGCACCGGTTGCCTTCATCGGCGGTGTGTCCCGCGCCGCGCGCGCCGGCATCCTGATGAAAGGCAGCACGGCTCTGGAGGCCCTTGCGCAAGTCCGAACCGCGATCTTCGACAAGACGGGGACCTTGACCATCGGCGGCGCCGAGCTCATCGAAATCGAAGCCGCACCCGGCCGTGACGCGAACCATTTGCTGCGGCTCTTGGCTTCCCTGGAACAGGCCTCGCACCATGTGCTCGCCGACTCGATCATCCGGGCGGCGCGCGGCAGACAGCTGATGCTTTCGCATCCGCGTGATGTCTGCGAGCATCGCGGCGCGGGCCTGAAGGGCCGGGTCGACAACATGGTGATCGCGGCGGGATCGCGCGCTCTCGTGCTCGCCGACAAGTCGCTGCCCGGCTGGGCGAAAGGCGGCGAAGAAAGATACCGGGACGAGCCGGTGCTCAGGGTTTTTATCGCACTCGCGGGAGAGCTTGCAGGTATTTTTACGTTCGGGGACGCCGTGCGTGTCGATGCGCGCGACACACTCGGCAAGCTGCGCTCAGCCGGCATTGCACGCATGGTCATGCTCACGGGCGACGACAGAGTGGCAGCCAAGCGCATCTCCACCTTGCTCGACCTTGACGCCATCGTCGCCGATGCGGCCCCTGCTGAAAAAGTCGCGACGGTCGAAGCCGAGAAAGCCCTGGCGCCGACGATGATGATCGGCGACGGCATCAACGATGCCCCTGCCCTGGCGGCGGCAACGGTCGGTGTCGCCATGGGCGCACGTGGTGCGACCGCCTCCTCCGAGGCGGCGGATGTCATCGTGCTGACCGACAGGCTGCGGCCCATCGCCGATGCTGTCCGGATTGCACGGCGAACGCGGTCGATCGCCTTGCAAAGCATCATTGCCGGGCTGGCGCTGTCGGGACTGGCAATGATTGCAGCGGCCATGGGGCAGATCACCCCGGTTGCCGGAGCGCTGCTTCAGGAAGGGATTGACGTGGCGGTTATCCTGAACGCTTTGCGGACCCTTGGCGATGGCCATCTGTGGCGCGCATAGTGGTCGAGAGCAAAATGGGTGATAGGCCATGGCAGAGCAGCATCTGGTGGTTTGCAGCAAATGCGGTGGCGTCAACCGCCTGCCGCCGGGTCGCAATGCCACGGAGGCGAAATGTGGAAAGTGCGGAACCAGGCTGTTTTCGGGGCATCCAGGAGACGTCGACACCCGGGTGTTTGATTGTCAGATCGCGCGCAGCAGTCTTCCCGTTGTCGTCGACGTCTGGGCACCCTGGTGCGGCCCCTGCAAGATGATGGCTCCGGCCTATGAAGCGGCAGCAATTGAACTGGAGCCGCATGTTCGCCTGATCAAACTCAATTCCGACAATGAGCAGGCTGTTGCGGCCAGACTCGGCATTCGCAGCATCCCGACCATGATCCTCTTTCATGGCGGGCGCGAGATTGCGCGCACATCCGGCGCAATGACGGCAGGCCAGATCGTCAGGTGGATTCGCGACCACCTGCCAGCGGTCGCCGCCTGAGAGCCGCCGCCAATGGATCCGCTCATCGCTCGGCTGGGACTGGCCCTCGCAATAGGCCTGCTCGTCGGCTTGGAGCGCGGCTGGCAAGAGCGGGACGCGCCGGATCGCAGTCGCACGGCCGGCATCCGGACATTCGGCATATCCGGCTTGCTCGGCGGCGTGCTCGCCGCACTCGCCAACGCGCTCGGCGCGGTATCCGTGCTGGTCGGCGGCTTCATCGCCTTTGCGGCGATCTTCGCCTGGTACAAGGCGCGCGAGGCCGCCCATGACGAGGATTTCAGTGTCACGGGCGTGATCGCTGGCCTTGGCGTTTTCGCCCTTGGTGCGCTTTCCGTCGCCGGCGACTACCGGGCTGCTGCTGCCGGTGGAGCGGCATTGGCGGCAATCCTGGCCAGTCGCGAGGTCCTGCACGGTCTTTTGAAGCGACTGACCTGGATCGAACTGCGGTCAGCGCTGATCCTGGCCGTGATGACGGCGATCGTTCTGCCCCTGCTGCCAAACCGGACGATGGACCCCTGGGGCGGTTTCAATCCGTGGGAGGTCTGGTTCCTGACGGTGCTGATGGCCTCGATTTCGTTCGCCGGCTACGTGGCTGTTCGCATTCTGGGCAATACGCGTGGTCTGCTGGTCAGTTCGATCACCGGTGCAATCGTCTCTTCCACAGCGGTGACCTTGGCGCTTGCCCGCAATGCCGCGTCGGCAAGCAATCCGCTGCCGCTCGCCGGGGCGGCATCCTTGGCTGCAATGGTTTCGGTGCTCCGCGTCTGCGCCGTGGTTCTGATCGTCGAGCCAAGCGTGCTCGCATCGGTCGCCATTCCGGCGATTGCCGCAGCGCTTGCCTTCGCCGTCTGCGGCGCATTGCTGCTGACTCGTGACAGCGGGAACGGTGAAGGCAGCGCGATCACGCGCAACCCATTCGAACTGGGCCCGTTGCTGCTCTTCGCCTTGCTCTTTGCGATCGTCGCGACCGCAAGTGCCGGGCTGGCCGCTCAATTCGGTGGGCGCGGTCTGCTGGCGACTTCGGCGCTCGCCGGCTCATTCGATGTCGATGTCTCCGTGCTAGGCGCACTGCGCCTGGTCAAGCATTCCGTGTCCGTCGAGACCGTGGGCCAGGCCGTGCTCGCGGCGCTGGCAGCAAACGCCATCGGTCGCCTGTCGCTTGCTGTATTTGCCGGTCCGGTCAGGTTCTGGCTGCCACTGGCTGTCGCAACCCTGATCGCCGCGACCATGGGCATCTGCGCCCTCCTGTTGCTTGGTCCTGGATAGAAGTGGTGTTCTCAAGCCTTCTTGATGCGGATCAAGGGCCAGGTCCCGCCACCGCTCTATGAAACTCCGTGAAAGGAGTTCGCCATGACCACTTTGAAGGACCTCACCCCGAAATTCCGCCATGTCCGGCTGCTGCTTGCGCGTGAAAAGAGCCACCCGGAAGGCGACCGTGAAGAAGGCTATGACGTGCTGGCTCCATTGACCGGCGAAGGAAAGATCGATGCGGAAGAGTGGAAATCGCACAGGGCCTCTTGCCGTGTTCGCCGCTTTCGTACCGGCGAGGAAGACCTGATCGGCCGGCTGAGGCGCAAGCCCGGCGGACAGTGGTATTTCGACTACGCCGAAGGCGACCGCGATGACGAAATCGGCTTCCATCTCGGCGACGAACGGTTCGTGACCGGTGAGTACGTGTCGATCGAGCGCAACGGCGCCATGCACACTTATCAGGTGGCAAGGGTCGAGCGTCCTTGACGCTGCAATGCCAGGCTCCCTGGGAGTAGACCATGTCGCGACGCATCCTCATCGTGGTCGGCCATCCCGACCCGTCCCCTGACCGGCTGTGCCGCGGTCTTGCTAAGGCCTATGGCGAGGGTGCGGAAAAGGCGGGGCACGCCGTCCGCCGGGTCGATCTGGCAGCACTTGATTTTCCGCTGCTGCGGACGATGCAGGAGTTCGAACATGGCGCGCTGCCCGTCGAACTGAAGGATGCAGCCGAAGCGATCGTCTGGGCGGAGCACATCGTCTTTGTCTTCCCGCTGTGGCTCGGAACCATGCCGGCTCTGCTCAAGGCATTTCTGGAACAGGTGATGCGGCCAGGGACGGCCTTCGCCTACCCCGACACCGGCGGCGGCTTCACCAAGACGCTGCTTCGCGGCCGCTCTGCGCGCGTCGTGGTGACGATGGGCATGCCTTCCGTAGTCTACCGGTTATGGTTCCTCGGACACGGCATCGCCGGCATGAAGCGAAGCATTCTGCATTTTGTCGGGATCACTCCGGTACGCGAGACTTTGTTCGGCATGGTCGCTGGCGCCAGCGATGCGACCCGTGCGAAATGGGTCAGCCAGATGCGCAATCTCGGCGAGCGAGCGCTTTAGCGCAGCGATTTTGATACCGTTCGAAGCGCATCAAAGCTGCCGCCGTCCTTGTTCCTCGACTGCCTTCAAACGGACCACAGAAACCGAGCAAAGGGCCTGTGCCACGACCTTGGTCGAAACGCTGCCGAGGTGACGGCGGATTGCCGAGGACGCCCGCGCTCCAACCACGATATGCCCGACGTCATTGTGCTCGGCGTAGGTGAGGATCGCATCGGCAGGGCTGACAGCTTCAAGCACATGATAGCTGATGCGATCCTCCGGCATATGCAGTGGATGGGCCCAATCCTTGAGAGCTACGAGCCGCTTCAAATAGACCGAGCGCCCTGTCTCGTCGGTCGCCGGCGTCTCGCCGATGATTTCGGTCTTCAGGACCGTCACGCAGGCCAGCCACGAATCCTCACGCGAGGCCAGCACGCGGGCGGTTTCGTTGCGAACCTCGCCCGCCAGCGCATCGCCGCCATTGGCCAGGTCGACTGCGGCAAGAACAATCGACGGTCCGGCCTGTGTCCTTGTCGAACTCGGCCTGCCAACGAGCGACCTGTCATCCGTCTTGCGAAACAGGCTGGTGATCGCACCCCACACACCCTCGTTCCGGGGCTTGCGCTTGGCAACGACCACCTGGTCAGGGCTCCTCAGATCGGACAGGATGTGTGCCGCCTCGACGTATCGTTGAGACCTGTCCACTTCCATGCATTTCAGAATGATGGCTTCCAGCCACCGCGGAATGGCGTCGTTGATACTCCGCGGCAATCTAGGCGCATGATAGAGCCTGCGCTTCATTCCCGCCAAAGTCGCCGGCCGCCCGAACGGCTCCTCACCCGTGGCCAGTTGATAGAGGATGCAACCCAGCGCGAACAGGTCACTTGCTGGATCGGATCGCTCCCCGAGCACCTGTTCGGGTGAGATATAGGCGGCGGTGCCCATTGGCACTGAGCTTTCCGCGCCGAGAAGATCGGGAAGCTCTGCATGTCGGGCGAGCCCGAAGTCGAGGAGCACCGCACCGCGCTTGGCGAGAATGACATTCTCTGGCTTGAGATCGAGATGAACGACTTTCTGCCGGTGCAAGGCAGCGAGTGCCGTCGCTATCTCGATGCCGATCCTTGCCACCTCGTCCCCAGGCAGAGGCGCGCTGCCGACGATATCTGAAAGGCCCCTTCCGACCACGAACTCCATGGCTATGTAGGGAACCTGCGCCAGGCTGCCGGATGCAGCGAAACGCGGCACATGTGGTCCCGACAGGCGTTTCAGGATCAGCTCCTCCACCTCGAATCCAAGGATGACGGAAACATCCGCGCCCGGGTCGAGAAAGGGGATCTTCAAAACAAGCGAAAAATCGTACCGCGGGTTGGTCGCCCGCCAAAGCGAAGCCATGCCGCCGGAGGGAAGCTTTTCGACCAGCTCGAAACCATCGATGACCGCGCCTGCCTCAAACCGTCGCATCAAATAGGTCTCCTTGAAGCCTAGCGGCCAATCTTCAGCCGCATGCCAAGCCATCCAGGCAGGCCGGCGGCGTGGATCTTGCGGGCTGTTTCTTCGTGATCATAGGGAACACGAACCATCGTGACCTCTTGCCGCTGCGTGTCGACAAGAACAAAGCACGCCGCCGGGTTGCCGTCGCGCGGTTGGCCGATCGCGCCGGCGATCACCAGGTGCCGCCTTATCTCCAACAGGGGTGCAGCCACATTGTCATGCGGCTGAAAATGCATCGGTCGGCGACCGGGCAGCGCGTAGTAGATGGCGGGAATGTGGGTGTGGCCGCAGAAAACGAAGCGGGCGTCGCTTGCCGAGAGGCAGCGTTCCGCTGCATCCAGGTCGCGTATATAGGGCCACTTCCCCGGTCGCTCCGCACTTGCGTGCACATAAAGGCGGTCTTCGGATTGCAGCGAAAGCGGCAATCGCGTCAGGAATTCAAGATGTGCCGGAGCGATGCGTTCGCGAGTCCACTGGACGGCGAACCGCGCGTTCTCAGTCATATTGCCTAGATTCAGCGCCACTGCCTCGTCGTGGTTGCCCATGATGCAAAGCGCGCCGTCAGCCATCAGATGGGCGGCCTTCTCGATCACATAGATGGGATCGGGACCGTAGCCGACCAGATCTCCCAGCAATACCAACTCGTCTGGACTGCCGCGTTCGTGAACAGCTTCCATGACCGCGTCAAATGCCTCGCGATTGGCATGGATGTCAGACAGGATTGCAATGCGCATTCAACCTTGTCCCAGAGTTTGGCAAAGAATGGCAAGGTGCGTGCCGCGAGTGATTTGATACGGCTGCGTCGCGATCATTTGGGGCGGCTAAAGCAACGTGCCGTCTCTTTGGGGTGGCGCAACATGGCTGAGTGACGCCGAGTCTGCTTCAGCGTCTGCGGTCGCGCTTTTGGAAACCAGGCGTATGACAAAGACGACGTATCCAACCTGCAGAACGACCAAGTCGATAGTCGCCCAGCCCAATGCTGTCCAGACCGAGCCCGTTACCGTGTAGGTCCACACCGCGACGATGGTCGAGGTGACAAACATTCCGACCAGGAATTGCGGAAGATACATCGCTGCCCACCGTTCCGATGCAAGATTTCGAAACGACTCCCTATTGCTACCGCCCAAAACGAAGGAGGACTTAAGCGACCGGCGCGCCTCGCCATTTGATGTGGATCAACAATCCGCGCGACTAGGTAGTTTCCCGTAGGGACAAAACCGAATTTCGCGACCCACGGATTCGCGCGATTGCTGTGTCACGGATCAACCGGGAAAACAGCCATGCACGCCTACACCGCCTCCAGAATTTCATTGCCGTCGCATTCTGCTCAGCCAAGCCTGCCAGCGGCCTTTGGCTCGGAAACGCAACAGCCCATCAGCTTCTTTCCCGCCGGTTCGGAGATTTATGCTCAAGGCGAGAAGGCCGGCGCCCTGTACCAGGTCGAATTCGGTGCCGTGCGCATCTATCGCCTGCTCGCAGACGGCCGCAGGCAGATCAGCGCCTTCCACCTCGCCGGAGAGACCTTCGGGTTCGAAGCCGGCACGACGCACCATTTCTTCGCCGAAGCGATCAACGCCACCGGGGTCCGCACCTTCCGCCTTGCTGCCGGAGCTGACATGTCCCGTGAGTTGCTGCCATTGGCGCTCAAGGGCCTGACCCGCGCGCAGGAACACCTCCTTGTCCTCGGTCGCCAGAACGCGATCGAACGCGTCGCTGCCTTCCTTGTCGACGTAGCTGAGCGGCAGGGCGGATTGCGGCAGGTTGAGTTGCCAATGTCGCGTATGGACATCGGTGACTATCTCGGCCTCACCATCGAGACCGTGTCGCGGGTCTTCACCCGGCTGAAGGATAAGGGTGTCATCCGCCTGCTCAACCTGCGGAGCATCGAAATCGTCAAGCAGGACGTATTGCAGGCGATGGGCGAATGACGGCGCCTACCTGGGAAACCGAGACGACCATGACGTCGCAGAACCGGCCTCAGCTCAAGGAGCACACGACGATGGACAACGCATTTACCACCCATACCGGCTTTCGCTTCGAAGTGCGCCGCGCGCGCCCTGAAGATGAGCCAACGCTGGCCGAATTCTTCACCCATGTGACTCCGGAAGACCTGCGCTTCCGCTTTCTCAGCGCTGTGAAGGAAGTCTCTCATGAACGGCTGGTGGCCATGACGCGTTCAGATGACGCCCATATCCATAATTTTCTAGCATTCTCGACCGACGGGACGCTCATCGCGGTTGCGACGCTGGCAAGCGATCGAGCCGATCGAAACGGCGAGGTTGCGATATGCATTCGCCAGGATCGCAAGCATCTGGGCGTTGGCTGGGAGCTGCTCGCCTATGTTGCGAAATATGCCGAAGAACTCGGCCTCAAAGCGATCGAGTCGATCGAGAGCCGTGAAAACCGTGCTGCGATCGAGGTCGAGCGCGACATGGGTTTTACCGTCACTACCGATCCCGACGATGCAACACTTGTGCTGGTTCGGCGGAAGCTGGGAGCGCGATCGGCCGCCTAGAGCAATTCCAGGAAAAGTGTAAAAACGGTTTTCCATTCGGAATTGCGTTGAAACAAAGCGTTAGAGCCGCTCGGCGTTTCCACGGAAACGGCGAGCTGCTGTAACTACCGCAGCGGCTCCCGGGCAGATCGAAAGACGAGCATCTCCGCGGCCACAGCGCTTTCTTCATCCGCTGGAATGACAAGGACATCGACGCGGGAAGTCGCAGCGCTGACCATCTTCTGACCTTCTCGGTTTCGCTCCTCGTCGAGACCGACTCCAAGCCAGGTAGCGGCAACGCAAATCCTCTCCCGGACCAACGGCGCATTTTCGCCAATGCCGGCGGTGAACACCAGTGTGTCCAGCCCCCCCATGGCAGCGGCCAGCGATCCTATCTCACGTCCGATGCGGTAGACGAAGAGGTCGACAGCCTCGGCGGCGGCAGGATCGTCTGAGGCAATCAGAGTTCGCATGTCACCCGATATTTGAGATACACCGAGCAGACCCGATTGCTCGTAGAGTAGCGTGACCAGTTCGTCCGCAGACAGCCGCCGCTCCTGCAGCAAGTGAAGGATGACTCCCGGATCGAGCGCGCCGCAACGCGTGCTCATCACCAGGCCGTCCAGGGTGGAAAACCCCATCGTCGTGGCGATGCTTCGTCCGGCGTCCATCGCGCACAGGCTGGCACCGCTGCCGAGATGGGCGACGATCGTGCGGCCGCCGGCGCGCGCGCCGTAGCGGTCACGCAGCTTCGCAGCGATATGGCTGTATGACAGGCCGTGGAAGCCATAGGAAACGATGCCCGCCTCGGTCATCGTTCGCGGCAGCCCGTAGATTTTGGCAAGCTCCGGCCGGGTTGAATGAAACGCCGTGTCGAAGCACCCGATCTGGAGGGCCTGCGGCAGGAGCTCAGAGGCCAGCTCGACAATCTCGAGATTGATCCGTTGGTGGATGGGCGCCATCGGCTCGAGCAGGCGCAATGCTTCGAGCGTGTGTTCGTCGAGCAGTGTCGCTTCGGTGTAGTCACGCCCGCCATGAACGATCCTGTGGCCGACCCTGTCGATGCGACGCAGGAATCCCCTATCGGCGAGCACGGAGGCCGCCGCCGCGAACGCCTTGTTCATATCGATCGGTGCGTCGGCTAGGTTCCTGTCGATCTCTGACCTGCCAGCTGCAGCCTCGACGCGCAGCCGCGGTCGATGGCCTAGAGAGGAGACACTGCCGCGCAGCAGCAGCGGTAGTTGCTCACGTCCCTCGAAGACGGCGAACTTCAGGCTCGAAGAACCGCCGTTCAGGACAAGGATCGCACCGGTCATGAAGCCATCCGATATGTTGCCGTCCCCAGGCGTTTGCCGGCGGGCATCCGCTCAACCTGGACGCTTGGGCGCCGCATCATCCTGGCCCCACTTCCAGTCAAGGATCTCCGGCATATCCTGCCCATGGGCGCGAATATAGGCCCGATGTTCTAGCAGCTTGCTGTCCATTGCCTGCTTTAACGCGAACCGGACGCTCTTGAGGCGCGGAACCCAGTCGAGGACGCTTTGGACGATATGAAAGCGGTCGAGGCCGTTCAGCACAGTCATGTCGAAGGGCGTCGTGGTCGTGCCCTCCTCGTTGTAGCCGCGCACATGGATGTTGTCATGGTTGGTGCGCCGATAGGTCAGGCGATGGATCGTCCAGGGATAGCCGTGATAGGCAAAGATGACCGGCTTGTCGGTGGTGAACAGCGCATCGAACTCGCGATCCGACAGCCCGTGCGGATGGTATTCCTTCGGCTGAAGAGTCATCAGGTCAACGACGTTGACCAACCTGATCCGGAGATCAGGAACTTGCTGCCTGAGGATTTGCACGGCGGCCAGCGTTTCGAGGGTCGGGACGTCGCCGGCGCAGGCCATCACGACGTCGGGCTCAGCCCCATCGTCCGTCGACGCCCAGTCCCAGATGCCGATCCCTGCCCGGCAGTGGACGATTGCCTTGTCCATCGACAGCCACTGCCACGATGGTGGCTTGCCGGCGACGATGATGTTGATGCGGTTCCAGGTCTGCAGCACATGATCGGTTACGCAGAGCAATGTGTTGGCGTCCGGTGGCAGGTAGACGCGGACAATATCGGCCTTCTTGTTGAGAGCGACATCGATGAAGCCGGGGTCCTGATGGCTGAAGCCGTTGTGTTCCTGATGCCAGACATGACTCGACAACAGATAATTCAGCGATGCGATCGGCCGCCGCCATGGGATGTCGCGGCAGGCATCCAACCATTTCGCATGCTGGTTGAACATGGAATCGACGATGTGGATGAACGCTTCGTAGCAGGAAAACAGGCCGTGGCGCCCGGTGAGCAAGTAGCCTTCCAGCCAGCCCTGGCAGGTGTGCTCGGAAAGGATTTCGAGAACTCTGCCGTCGCGCCCGAGATGAACGTCTTCGGGCAGGATCTTTTCCATCCAGCCACGCTCCGTCACTTCGAACACGTCCTGAAGGCGGTTCGAGGCAGTCTCGTCAGGGCCGACGATGCGGAAGTTGTTCGCGGTCTCGTTCAACTGCATGACATCACGCAGGAAGCTGCCCATGACCCGCGTCGACTCGGCCTTGATAGCGCCGGGGTGCTCGACCGCAATGGCATGTTCATGCAACCCGGGAAGGTCGAGAGATCTGCGCAGCAGGCCGCCATTGGCATGCGGGTTGGCGCTCATCCGTTTCGTTGCCTGGGGTGCTGTGGCGCGGATCGAAGAGACCGGAGCGCCGGTGGCGTCGAACAGCTCTTCGGGCCGGTAGCTTCTCAGCCACTCCTCGAGCAGCTTGAGATGCTCGGGGTTCTCCGCAAGGCCTGACAGGGGAACCTGATGCGAGCGCCAGAAGCCCTCGGTCTTCAAACCGTCAACCTCTTTCGGGCCGGTCCAACCCTTGGGGCTGCGCAGCACGATCATCGGCCATTTTGGTCGCGACGCGGTCACCGCAGATCCGTTGCGTGCCGCATGCTGGATAGAATGGATCCGATCAAGCGCATCGTCGAGCACGCTCGCCATCCGCTCATGCATCAGGGTTGGCTCGTAGCCTTCCACGAACAATGGCTCATAGCCGTAGCCGGCAAACAGCGCGCGCAATTCGTCTTCGGGAATGCGGGCCAGAATGGTTGGATTGGCGATCTTGTAGCCGTTCAGGTGCAGGATCGGCAGCACCGCCCCGTCGCGCGCCGGGTTGAGGAATTTGTTGGAATGCCACGCGGCAGCCAGTGGCCCTGTTTCCGCCTCGCCGTCACCGACAACACAGGCAACGACAAGGTCGGGATTGTCGAAGGCGGCGCCATAGGCGTGCGAAAGCGAGTAACCCAACTCGCCGCCTTCATGGATGGAGCCGGGCACATCGGGCGCGGCATGGCTCGGGATGCCGCCGGGGAATGAGAACTGCCGGAACAGCTTGCGCATTCCTTGCTCATCCATCGATATATCCGGATTGAACTCACTGTAGGTGCCCTCGAGATAGGTATTGGCCACCATTGCCGGACCGCCATGGCCGGGGCCGCAAACATAGATCACATTTGCGTCCCTGAGCCGGATCGCGCGATTGAGATGCGCATAGATGAAGCTCAGCCCCGGAGACGTTCCCCAATGGCCGAGCAGGCGCGGCTTGACGTGCTCCAGCCGCAACGGTTCGCGCAGCAACGGATTGTCGAGCAGGTAGATCTGGCCGATCGTCAGATAGTTGGCAGCGCGCCAATAGGCGTCGATGTCATGCAGCTCGCGATCGGACAGCCGGCCACTGGAAGTTGGTATTGTCGTATGCTCTGTCATGTCTGGCTCCCATCGCCTGTTGGCGCCCTGTCGCCGGATTGCGATATGGGCTTGTGTTCGTCGATCTGCTGCGAATGGACACCAACGCGCTCTTGCGCTTTCAGTTCATCGCTTCGCAGTCTCTATGCGTCCTTGTCCTCGAGTGCCCTGCGCATGCGCCTGATCACCGCTGCGCGACTCCGTTCGTCAGCTGCGGCGCTGACCGCCTCGTTGACGTCCAGGAGAAGCTTTGAAAGGTCATTGTGCCAGTCGAGGCGGGCAATCTTTTCCGGCTTCAAACGGCGGGGCTCGTTGACCTCGACCGGCAAACTGCGACCGCGGGTCAATTGGAAAGCATCGTCCAGCCTCGGGATGATGATCTTGTCGTCGGGTATCAGTCCTGCAAGCCTTCCACGCAGGCCGCCGAGCCCAGCCTCCTCTCCATGCGTCAGGAACACCTGCTGCTTCACCGGAGTTCGGGCCTTGAGCCAGGCGACCAGTTCGCTAGCGTCGGCGTGGCCGGAATAGAGCTCGAACAGGCTGATACGTGCCTTGACCTCGACTTCCTCACCCTGGATGCGTACCCGCCGAGCGCCGTCCAGCAGGACCCTCCCGAGCGACCCTTGGGCCTGGTATCCGGCCATCATCACCGTCGCGTTCCGGCGCCAGAGATTGGCCTTGAGATGATGGCGGATACGCCCCGCGTCGCACATGCCGCTGGCGGCGATCACCACGAAGAAGCCGCTCAGGCGGTTGATCGCCTTGCTCTGTTCCACCGTCTCGGTGAAGCGCAGTTCCTTCGAGTTGAGGGCCTGACGCAGCACGTCACCCTGTTCGATCTCACTGGCATGCCGCTCGAAAATCGCACTGGCGCGTGTTGCCAGCGGCGAGTCGACGAAGACCGGGGCTGACGGCACCTCCCCCGCTTTCATGAGCAAATACAGGTCGACCAGCAGTTCTTGCGTTCTCTCGACGGCGAAGGACGGAATGATGAGGGGGCCGCCGGCCCCGGCGGCGCCACGCACGATCTCACCGAGCTGGGATCGCCGCTGTTCGGGCGAGACGTCCGGCCGGTCACGGTCGCCATAGGTCGACTCGCAGATCAGATAATCAACGTCGGAGGGGCCCTCGGGATCGGTCTGAAGCAGCTTGTGGCCTGGGCCGATGTCGCCCGAAAACATGATACGCAGCGGCCCATCATGTCGGTCGATCTCGAGCTCCACCGATGCCGAACCAAGCAGGTGGCCCGCGTTCCAGAAGCGGGCGCGAAGGCCATCGGCGACGGTGGTCCATTCGCCATATTCCAAAGCCCGGAACAAAGTCATGCACGCGGCCGCATCCTGCAAGGTGTAGATCGGTTCAACCGGCGCACGGCCGCGCTGCGCATTGCGACGGTTCAGGTGCTCGACCTCCATTTCCTGGATATGCGCCGAATCCGGCAGCATGACCGAGCAAAGATCAATGGAGGCGCGGGTCGTATGGATGGGACCAGAAAAGCCCTGTTTGACCAGTTTCGGCAAAAGGCCGCTGTGATCGATATGCGCGTGCGTCAGGATGACAGCGTCAATCGCATCCGGTGGAAACGGGAACGCCCCGTAGTTCAATTCCCGTTCGGACTTCGACCCCTGGAACAGGCCGCAGTCGACAAGGATGCGCGAATGCAACGTCTCGATCTCATAACATGAGCCGGTGACGCCGTGGGCTGCGCCGTGGAAACGCAGGATAGGATCCGTGCCACCTCTCATCTCGCCACGACCTAATGCGACAGGAGGACAGGCAGGCGCAGATCCGCGAGAATGCCTTCGGTGGCGCCGCCAAGCACGAAGTCCCTGACGCGGGAGTGGCCGTATCCGCCCATGACAAGCAGGTTGCCGCCGACCTTCAGAGCATGCTCCTGAAGCGCTGTTGCGATTGAACTGTCCCCTGCCTGGATGGAGACAGCCTTGGCCACCAGACCACGCGTCCTCAAGCCCAGTGCAAGGCGTTCGCCGATGCCCTGCCCCGGAAGCGGCTTTTCGTCGGTCACGGTCACAACGGTGATCGTCGAGGCACGTTCGAGAAAAGCCCGCGCGTCGGCAACAGCCCTTGCGGCCACTCGGCTGCCGTCCCAGGCGATAACAACATGTCCAAGCACCCCAACGTCCGTGGAGTCGGGAAGAAGCAGGGTCGGTCGGCCCGAGCCGAACAGGATCGCCTCGGCTAACATTCGCGCCGTCTGGTTGGACGCCGCCCAGCCGACTAGGCTGATATCGAAATAGCGGGAATGCTTCGCGGCAACATCACCCATCAAGGCCGGTGGTGCTGTCAATTCCTGCGTGCTGAGGGTCACACCGCCACGTGCGGCTTCCTGGATAATTGCCTCAAGTAGAGCTTTGCCATGCTTGCGGCTTGTCGCCTCAACCTCCGCTATCTTGTAGGGGAGATCGAGCAAATAGGTTGAGAGCGGGTTCGAAACGTCGGGAATGTCGACATTAATGGCGACGGCATGAAGCGCTGCGTCGATTTGCTTGACGGCGGCAACCACGTTTGCCGCGACTTTCAAGGAGTTGGCGTCTGGATAGGTCCCCAAGGATAGAGATGCCATCAGCTTCACTAGGATCGTCTCCATTGTCGAACGGCCAGCTGCCATCCTGCAACATCTTGTAGTCACAGTGGACGAGACGAGCTTTGATTCATCGCAATGCGTCTCGAGCCTGAGGAGTGGCCAAGCGCTTGGGCAGGAGCAGCCCTTCACCAGCCGTTGTGATCCGGATAGCTCTGCCGCCAAACCCGAACGTGGCAACGACAGCCCCTTGTTCGGGCCTGTTATGACCAGCCTATTTGCACTTGGCGCGCTCACCGCCCTTCTCATCGGTTCGATGGTGGGCTCGGGCGTCTTCAGCCTGCCGCAGAACATGAGCGCGGCGTTCGCTACGCGCTGAACGCCACAGTCACCAATCTGGATTTCGGCGGGAATGGTCAGACCGGAACTGTCGAGCGTGTCCTCTATGAGCAGGACGGACGAAAGCGCCGAAGACCCCGACCAGATCCTGATGCATCGACCCGTGGTCAGGCCCGAGCCTGTCGATTAGCGCCTGGATATCGAGCTTTGTCGATTTGCAGCACATCGGATGCCCGCAATTGACATACATGGTTTCGCGGGCGGCTAAGGTGTCAGCGAGGGTCTTTTGGGGCATGGCGAACTCCATTGAAGGGGTCGCCTCCTGATGGCCGCTCCTCCGCCAAGAGCCATTGGCGGGAAATGTCCCCGCAAGGTTTTGTTGCAGAGTTTCTAATATTATGGTCGGCTTTAGCCGGCTTGCTCCCAAAAGCCCCAAGCCGGTCAGGCCCGGCGGTCAGTCGAACACACCCCAACGGACCGTCGGGCCGCTAAACTGGACCTGTAGGGTTTAGATCATTCGCTGCTGCCGATGCCGGGCTTGCCTCGGCGCCTTTCGATGCCCGTTCATAGATCAAGCTGACGACCAGACCGACATACCCAAGTTGCAATATGACCAAGGCAAGGATGGCCCATCCAAGCGCCGTCCAGACGGCACCCGTTTCCATGTCAGCCCAGATCGCCACGATGAACGACGTCGCGAACATGCCGACCAAAAATTGCGGAAGATACATCGTTGCCCCGCACCCGTTAAAAGAGCCCGCCGCTCCATTTGCGAAGCGGCTCAACGGTGTCGATCCTTACGCATACATCGCCAACGTTCTCGAGCGCATAGTCGACCGGCACCCGGTCAACCGCCTCGACGAACTCCTCCCATGGGCATGGAAAGCGGGAAATCCTGTCAAGAGCTGACGCCACGTGCAGCAACCGGACGCTTACGGTCGTGTGGTCGTGTCTAGTCTGGCAACGAAGATCGCTCAGCACTAGCAGCGAAGCCTGAACTGGCAGTTCGAGGAGTGTGGGAAGCCTTCTGGTTGTCGCGCCAGATGACCCCCAGCCGTCATGCTTTTCGGCGGCGTAAATGCCAAGGCCTGAACGCCAGTAGACTTAGGCCTCGCGCGATCTCATCCGCTCCGACCGACGGCGGCATGTGCAAGGCTGGTTGTACGAGATTACGCACCTTGCCGGCCATGACAATCGCGTTGCGATCCGACATGCCGCGAACATCGAGCAGCCTTACGTCAGCCCAGACATTGTTCAATTTTGCTGCGACGCGATCGGGCATCAGGTCAAGGTCATGACCCGCATGAACATTGGCGAACAAACAGCCGGAAGCATTTTTCAGGCGTGTCTGAACAAGGCCGAAAAATGTCTCGGCGCATAGGTGGTCTGGAATGCGTCTTCCGGAATATGCATCGAGGACAATTGCGTCGTAGCGATGCCGGTCGGTACGCAGGAAATTGCGCCCGTCAGCAACATGACAATCGACCTCGCGAGGAAGCCCGAAATACTTGTGAGCGATCCGGAAGGCGCTTGGATTGATGTCAACTATCGTCACGCGCACGCCGGCTCTGTCCAACATGGTGCCCAGGCTGCCGCCGCCGCAACCGATCATCAACACATCCGATGCTTGCATTTGCGCGAGAAGGCCAAAGATCGCGTGTATGTAAGGCACCACACTTACGCCATCTGGGTCGCACTCGCTTTGGAAGCAGCCACCTTGACGGTAGATGAACGAGCCGGTGTCCTTCGCGCGAAGAACTTCGATATTGCCGAAATCACTGTGATATTTTGCTATCCGGATCATGATTTACCCATCGTAGCCAGGGTTCCAAATCCTGAAGTTCCACCAAGCATGGGCTTGATCTTGAGGACGACTTTTGAGGGCTGAGGTCCTTCAAGGTGCGCTCCGGTTTGCGCCATCAGCCTGGGATAGCCGGCCATGAACGGCTGACATCAAAAGATGATATCTAAAACATCATTTATTGACTGTAACACATTTCAATGTATGCTGCAACGCGTAGAGCTTATGTCTCAAAGCTGAAAAAGGGGCGATTTGTGATAACTGCTCCGCAGTTGCGCGCCGCCAGGGCGCTGCTCGGCATCGATCAGCGCAGACTTGCCGAATTGTCCGGCCTTTCGGTGCCGACAATTCAGCGCATGGAAGCCAGCGAGTGGATGATCCGGGGTAATGTCGATTCCCTGATGAAATTGATCGCAGCGCTTGAGGTCGCCGGCATCGAGTTGATCGGGGAAGGTGCGACCAGCCAGGCTGGTGGGCGTGGGGTGCGGCTCAAGGTGGGCTTCAACCCAGCCAGGATTTCCGGCGCCGACGATGCGGAGACCGGCTCCGGCGAGAGCCTGCCGTGACGCCGATCGTTGCCCTTCCCTTGTGCGGCGTCGCCGCGCTTCTCGGAACCGCCATAGGGGCTGTCGCGGTCAGCCGACGTGGTTCGGCGACACGTCTGGTCTATGGCGCAACGCTTGGCATATCGGCCGCCCTGTTCGTGATCGTCACAAGCGCGCTGGCAGGCGATCCTGCCGGCATCTCAACCGTCACGCTGCCACTTGGACTGCCCTGGATCGGCGCTCATTTCCGTTTGGATGCGCTCTCGACTTTCTTCCTCGTCGTCGTCAACTTCGGCGGCGCCATGGCCAGTCTTTATGGCCTCGGCTACGGCAGGCATGAATCCGCGCCGCATCGGGTGCTGCCGTTCTACCCGGCCTTCCTCGCTGGAATGAACCTTGTCGTGCTGGCCGACGACGCCTTCACTTTTCTGCTGTCCTGGGAGTTCATGTCGCTCGCCTCCTGGGCGCTCGTCATGGCGCACCATCGCGAACAGGACAATACGCGGGCAGGTTACATCTATCTGGTGATGGCAAGCTTCGGCACGTTGGCGCTGCTGCTCGCCTTCGGTCTGCTGGCCGGACCGGCCGGAACCTACACATTCGACGCGATGCGTGCCGGCGAGCCAAGCCGGTTCGTCGCCGCCGCAGTCCTTGGCCTCATGCTGCTCGGCGCCGGCTCCAAGGCCGGCCTTGTCCCTTTGCATGTCTGGCTGCCGCTCGCCCATCCGGCGGCACCGAGCCATGTCTCCGCCCTGATGAGCGGCGTCATGACCAAGGTCGCCGTCTATGGCTTCATACGCGTCGTTTTCGACCTACTCGGCGAGCCGGCCTGGTGGGCGGGCGTCGTAGTGCTCTTCCTCGGCGGTCTGACCGCGGTTCTCGGCATCCTCTACGCATTGATGGAAAAGGATCTCAAGCGGCTCCTCGCCTACAGCACGATCGAAAACATCGGCGTCATCTTCGTCAGCCTTGGCCTCGCGCTTGCCTTCAAGGCGAACGCCATGCCGTTGGCTGCGGCACTGGCGCTCACCGCCGCTCTGTTCCACGTTCTCAACCATTCCTTGTTCAAGAGCCTGCTGTTTTTCGGCGCTGGCGCCGTGCTCACAGCGACCGGCGAGCGCAACATGGAGAAACTGGGCGGTCTTATCCACCGCATGCCGCTGACCAGTTTTGTCGTTCTCGTCGGCTGCGTTTCGATCTCCGCGCTTCCGCCCTTCAACGGCTTCGTCTCCGAATGGCTGGCCTTCCAAGCCATATTGCAGAGCCCTGACCTGCCGCAGTGGGGTCTGAAGGTCATGGTGCCTGCCGTTGGTGGCCTGCTGGCATTGTCGGCGGCGCTGGCGGCGGCCTGTTTCGTGAAGGCGTTCGGAATTACATTTCTCGGCCGGCCCCGGACCGCCGTGGTGGAACGTGCGCACGAGGTCGATCGCTATTCGCTGGCGGCAATGTTCATCCTCGCGGCACTTTGCCTGCTTGCCGGCATTCTGCCGGGCCTCGTCATAGACGGCCTTTCACCGGTGACGCTTTCGCTCATCGGCAACCGCATGCCGGTGCAGATGGCGCAGCCCTGGCTGTCGATCGTACCGATCGCCGAGAGCCGCAGCTCCTACAATGGCCTGCTGGTGTTCCTTTTCATCGCTGCTTCCGCATCGCTCGCAGCAGTCGTGATCCACCGCTTCGCCTCGCATGCGCTCCGCTGGAGCCCCGCCTGGGGCTGTGGTTTGCCGGACGTTACGCCGGTCGCGCAATACACGGCAGTCAGCTTCGCGCAGCCCATTCGCCGCGTCTTCGGCACATTCGCGTTCCGGGCCAGGGAAACGGTAGAGATGCCACCGCCCGGCGCGACTGGCCCGGCGCGTTTGACTGTCGAAATGCACGATGTGGTCTGGGAGGCTTTTTATCAGCCGATCGCTGGCGCCATCGATTTTGCAACCCTGAAGTTGAACCGCCTGCAGTTCCTGACCATTCGGCGCTATCTGACTCTCGTTTTCCTCTATCTCGTCACCTTGCTCACGGTGCTCGCGCTATGGCCCTGATCCTTCAGTTGGCTGTCCAGGGCGCACAGATGATGCTGGTGCTTTTGCTTGCACCGCTGCTGACCGGCTTCGTGCGCAAGGTGAAGGCGAGACTGCTGCGGCGCCAGGGGCCTTCCCTGATCCAGCCCTACCGGGATCTGTTGCGGCTTATGCGCAAGGAAGTCGTCCTGGCGGACAACGCATCCTGGCTGTTTCGCGTCATACCCTACCTGATCTTCGCCGCCACCTGGGTCGCTGCCGCGCTCATCCCGACGTTCGCAACCGGCCTTACCTTCAGCTGGACCGCCGATCTGATAGCCATCGTTGCGCTGCTTGGCAGCGCCCGCTTCTTTCTGGCGCTGGCGGGGATGGATGTCGGCACGAGTTTTGGCGGCATCGGTTCAAGTCGCGAGGTCATGATCGCTTCATTGGCTGAGCCCGCCATGCTTCTGATCGTGTTCAGCCTCGCGCTCGTCGCCGGAGCGACGCAGCTCTCCACCGTCGCCGCCTTCATGGCTTCGCCCGATGTCGGTCTGCGGGTGTCGCTCGGCATGTCGCTCATCGCTCTCGTCATCGTGGCGATCGCCGAAAACGCCCGCGTGCCGGTGGACAATCCGGCAACCCATCTGGAGCTCACGATGGTTCACGAGGCGATGGTGCTGGAATATTCCGGCCGCCATCTGGCGATGATCGAGTTTGCCGCTTTCCTGAAGCTGCTGCTCTATGTCTCGCTGATTTCCTGCGTCTTCGTCCCCTGGGGACTGGTGACTGCCCAGGCCGGGCCGGCTTCCTACGGTCTGGGCGTCGTCGCCTATGTCAGCAAGCTTGCCGTCTGCGGCATTCTCCTTGCCGTATTCGAAACCGCCATCGCCAAGATGCGTGTCTTCCGTGTTCCGGATTTCCTCGGGGCGGCGCTCATGCTGGCCCTGCTCGGCACACTCTTGCTGTTCGTCTCACGGAGCCTTTGATGAACGGTCTCACCTTCGACATCGCCCATCTGCTTGCCGGTGGCCTGGTGCTGGTTAGTTTCATGATGCTGTATCAGGATCGCCTCTTTGCGCTGATCAACGTGTTTGCATTGCATGCGGTCGTCCTCGCTCTGTCCGTGGCCTGGCAGGCATACATCCAGGACGCCCATCATCTCTACGTGACCGCCGCGATCGCCCTCGTGTTCAAGGCGATCGTCATTCCCGTCGGGCTTCATCGCATCATTCAGCGGCTCGGCATCCATCGCGACATCGAGACCGCCGTCGGCATCGGTCCGACCATGCTGGCGGGAATTGGTCTGGTGACGCTCTCCATGGTCCTGATGCTGCGGGTCACCGCTGAGGCCGATCCGCTGGCGCGCGAGGATCTGGCCTTCGCGCTGTCCATCATTCTGCTCGGGCTGCTGGTGATGGTCACCCGCCGAAATGCCGTCAGCCAGGTTGTCGGCTTCATGTCGCTCGAGAACGGCCTGGTGCTGGCCGCCACGGGCGCCAAGGGCATGCCGCTGGTCGTCGAGATCAGCGTCGCCTTCTCGATCCTGATCGCCTTCATCGTCATCGGCGTCTTCCTGTTCCGCATCCGCGAAAGGTTCGACTCGGTGGATGTCGGTGCGCTCGACGACTACAGGGGAGAACGCCGTTGACCGGGTTTTCCTTCGATGCGGTGGCCGCCATTTTGCTGATACCGCCAGCGGCTGCGGCACTCATGGCCGTGCTGCCGAACTATCGGGTGACGGCACGACTGAATGTCTTCGCCAGCTTCCTGACCTGGCTTGCCGCGCTGTCGCTTCTTGTCACCGACCGGCCGCAGCCGGGGCAGTATCTGCTGGTCGACGATCTCAACATCGTCTTCATCGTGCTCAACACATTCGTCGGCTTCACCACCAGTGTGTTCAGTGCCTCCTACATTGCGCACGAGCTCGACACCGGCCGGCTGACCGCACCGAACTTGCGGTTCTACCACGCCATGTACCAGATCATGATGTTCGGCATGAACCTCGCATTCGTCTCGAACAATATCGGCTTGATGTGGGTGGCGGTGGAGCTTGCCACGCTGACCACCGTGCTCATGGTCGGCATCTATCGCACCCATGAAGCGCTGGAAGCCGCCTGGAAATATTTCATTCTGGGAAGCGTCGGCATTGCGCTCGCCCTCTTCGGCACCATCCTCGTCTACATGGCCGCCCAACCGGTGGTCGGCGCGGGCACGAATGCCATGGTGTGGACCGTGCTGATCGAACATGCCGCGCGTTTCGACCCGGCTTTGCTCAACGTCGCCTTCGTCTTTCTGCTGCTCGGCTACGGCACCAAGGTCGGCCTTGCCCCCTTGCATGCCTGGCTGCCCGACGCGCATGCGGAAGGCCCAACGCCAATTTCCGCGGTGCTGTCGGGTCTGCTTTTGAATGTCGCGCTCTATGCCGTGCTGCGCTTCAAGCTGGTGCTGGCAGCAAGTCCGCAGGCGATACCCCCGGGACCGTTGATGGTCACGATGGGGCTCACCTCCCTCATCTTCGCCGCCTTCATGCTCTACCGCCGCCGCGACATCAAACGCCTGTTCGCCTACTCTTCGATCGAACATATGGGCATCATCGTCTTTGCTTTTGGCATGGGTGGTCCGCTCGCGAACTTTGCCGGCCTGCTGCATATGGTCATGCACAGCCTGACCAAGTCGGCGATCTTCTTTGCGGTCGGCCACATCGCGCAGGTCAAGGGGACGCAAAAGATCGCCGACATAAGAGGGCTGACGGAAACCCATCCGGGGCTTGGCTGGGCGCTGGTCATCGGTGTCATCGCCATCGCCGGCCTGCCGCCGCTCGGCATCTTCATGAGCGAATTCCTGGTCGTGAGTTCGACTTTTGCCAGGCAACCGCTTCTGGCGATCCCGTTGGTGTTCGGGCTTCTGCTCGCCTTCGGCGCCCTGCTGCTGCGGCTGATCGGCGTCGCCTTCGGCGAGCCGCGCGGCAGCACCGCGCCCGTCGAGGCATCCTACGTGCCGATGTATTCCCATCTGGCGTTGGTATTTGGCGCCGGCGTATATCTGCCATCGCCCCTGGTCACGTGGTTCCAGCATGTCGCGGCCATTCTGGGATGAAGCGGATGAGCAAAAGAAGCATGCCGGCGCTGGTCGACCTCATCGAGGCCGGCCGTCCTGCCGAACATCACGCGCCTTCGAGGCGCGCCGTGGTGGCTCCGAAAATCTGGAGCCTTGCCGTCGAGCAACTCGCTGAGGGCCGCTGGAGCCTGCTCGGCCTCTGGGGGGAGCCGAACACCGTCCACATGGCGCTTCTCGACGAGGTTCGAGACATCGGCGTCATCAGTCTGCAATGCCCTGGCGGTCGCTACCCATCTGTCGGCCAGCGGCATCCGCCCGCTTTGCGGCTTGAGCGTGCTGCCGCTGACCTTTTCGGGTTGCTGCCGCAGGGGCTTCCCGATACCCGTCGCTGGCTTGACCATGGCCATTGGGGGAGCAGCCATCCCCTGGCGACGCGGCCACAGCCTCCAGCCGTGGCGTCTTCCTACCGCTTCCTTGCCGCGGAAGGCGACAGCCTCCACCAGATTCCGGTCGGGCCCGTGCATGCCGGCATCATCGAGCCTGGGCATTTCCGATTCACCGCAAGCGGCGAAACGGTGGTGCGGCTGGAAGAGCGTCTCGGCTATGTTCACAAGGGCATAGAAGGTTTAATGGCGGGTTCGCCCATCGATCGCGCCGCCGGACTGGCAGGCAGGACCTCCGGCGACAGCACAGTGGCCTATTCGCTTGCCTTTGCCCGCGCGGTCGAAGCAGCGCTCGGTGTCGAGGTCCCGCCGCGTGCCCTCTGGCTGCGGGCAATGATGGCCGAGCTGGAGCGGCTTGCCAACCATCTCGGCGATATCGGCGCCATCTGCAACGACGCGGCCTTCGCACTCATGCACGCCCATTGCGGCGTGCTGCGCGAACGCGTTTTGCGTGCCAGCGATGCCGCCTTCGGCCATCGTTTGATGCGCGATTGCATCGTGCCTGGAGGGGTGGCAAGCAACCTGCGCGAAGAGGGAGAGCGCGCGGTTCGGTCGGTGATCGCGGAGATCAGGCAACGCTTTCCTCGCCTGATTGAACTCTACGACAACACCGCCTCGCTGCAGGACCGCACCGTCGGAACCGGCCGACTCAAGGTGGAGCTTGCCCGGCAATATGCAGCCGGCGGCTATGTCGGCCGCGCCTCCGGCCGTCACTTCGATGCACGGCGCAGTCCGGGCTACCCCCCTTACGACGAACTCACTTTCGACGTACCTGTCCTTGAGGAGGGCGACGTGAATGCCCGCGTCTGGATCCGCATTCGCGAAGTCGAGCAGAGCTTGTCGCTGGTCGAACAGATCCTGCAACGGCTGCCGGGTGGCGACGCGGCGCGCGCCAATGCCCCCCCTACGAACGGCCCGCGTGAAGGTATGGCGCTGGTCGAAGGATTCCGCGGCGATATCCTGGCCTGGCTGCGCATCGGCGAAGGCGGCCTGGTCGAGCGCTGCCACTTGCGTGACCCGTCATGGTTTCAATGGCCGCTTCTTGAAGCAGCGATCGAAGGCAACATCGTTGCCGACTTTCCGCTCTGTAACAAGTCGTTCAACTGCTCCTATTCCGGCCATGATCTCTAAAGGCACGCCATCATGCGCAAGCTCCTCTTCGAAAGCCTGATACGACCCCCGCTCACCGAGCCCCCACCCTTGGCACGCGAAGCCGCGATCGACGAGCTCGCCCACGCCCTTGATGGTGCCGCTCGCAAACGGCTGGGACGTAGCCTGTCGATCCGCGCAGTCGACGCCGGTTCCTGCAACGGTTGTGAACTCGAAATGCACGCGCTCAACAACGCTTTCTACGACATCGAGCGCTTTGGATTCCGTTTCGTCGCGTCGCCGCGCCATGCCGATGTGCTGCTTGTCACAGGGCCGGTCACAAAGAACATGCGCGAGGCGTTGAAGAGTACCTGGGATGCGACACCCAACCCCAAATGGGTAGTCGCACTCGGCGACTGCGCCAGGAACGGCGGCTGTTTCGCCGGCAGCTATGCCGTTGTGGGCGGGGTGTCGGAGGTGCTGCCTGTCGATCTGCATATTCCAGGCTGCCCGCCGCCCCCAATCGAAATTCTGAAGGGCCTGCTCGCCTTGATTGAGGGGTGAATGCAACGACTGGTGCTCCCCGGTTGAATGTCGATGCCGTCGCTTTTTGGGTCAGCCTTCCATCCAATGCCATCGGCGCGGCTTTCAGCCATTTCTCGCCGAATTCGCCAAAACTCTTTGCCTCTTTCAGGCGGCGCTTGTCGCGCTGCTTCTCGATCGCCGGCGATCGCCCTTCGCCAATGGCGCGCTTCGCGTCGAGGCACACTTCTCTCGGGCCAACGCGAGCGAGATGCCGTCTCTGCCATATCTGCCGAGATAGACCGTCTCGCGGCGTCCATTCAGCCTATAGTCCAACCGAAACGAGATCGCGCCACTGGGCATGACGCGGACATACATCCCGTCACGGTCAGCAATCTTGTAGATTTTCTCTCCTGGTTTCAGTGCCTTAAGGGTGGCGTCCGTCAGTACCCATTGCCTCCTGAAAAGTACCGTCAGTACGGTTTCGAGGCTCCGCGGCAGGAACTTCCTTTTTCCTTCAATGCCTTAAGGTACAAAAAAGTACCGTCACGAGCCTCATTCGCTCCGACGGTACTTAGAAAAATTCGGGTGGGCAAATATGCGGAAGGTCCGTCAAGCGGTCCGTCAAAGCCAATCTCTGCGTACCGATCGTCGCTGATTGTTCCTGGAAGGATTTATTTTTGTTTTCAGTATGTTACGTCGCACATTGGCGTATTTCCGGCGGCGTTTGAGTGGGTCTGAATCACTCCCACTCGATCGTTCCTGGCGGTTTCGACGTCACGTCGTAAACAACACGGTTGATGCCCTTGACCTCGTTGATGATGCGGGTGGCGGCGGCGCCCAGGAAGGCCATGTCGTAGTGGTAGAAGTCGGCGGTCATGCCGTCGACCGAGGTGACGGCGCGGAGCGCGCAGACGAATTCGTAGGTGCGGCCGTCGCCCATGACGCCGACGGTCTGCACCGGCAAAAGCACGGCGAAAGCCTGCCAGATGGCGTCGTAGAGGCCGGCCTTGCGGATCTCGTCGAGATAGATGGCGTCGGCCTCGCGCAGGATTTCGAGCTTTTCGCGGGTGATGCCGCCTGGGCAGCGGATGGCGAGGCCAGGCCCCGGGAACGGATGGCGGCCGATAAAGCTTTCGGGCAGGCCGAGCTCTTTGCCCAGCGCCCTCACCTCATCCTTGAACAGTTCGCGCAGCGGCTCGACCAGCTGCATATTCATGCGCGCCGGCAGGCCGCCGACATTGTGGTGCGACTTGATGGTCACCGACGGGCCACCCGTGAAGGAGACGCTTTCGATAACGTCGGGATAGAGTGTGCCTTGCGCCAGGAAATCGGCACCCCCTAATTTCTTGGCCTCTTCCTCGAACACTTCGATGAAGAGCCGGCCGATGGTCTTGCGCTTTTTCTCAGGGTCGGACTCGCCTTCCAGCGCCGAGATGAATTTTTCCGAAGCGTCGACCAGAATGAGCGGCAAATTGTAGTGCTGGCGGAACATCGCCACCACCCCCGCGGCCTCGTCCTTGCGCATCAGGCCATGGTCGACGAGGATGCAGGTGAGCTGGTCGCCGACCGCCTCATGGATCAACAGCGCGGCGACGGAAGAATCCACACCGCCCGACAGCGCGCAGATCACCTTGCCCTTGCCGACCTGCTTGCGGATGGTCTCGACGGCATGCTCGCGATAGGCGCGCATGGTCCAGTCGCCTTCGATGCCGGCAATGTTGTGGACGAAGTTCCTGAGCAGCCTGGCGCCATCTGGCGTATGCACCACTTCGGGGTGGAACATGATGCCGTACATCTTGCGCGCGACATTGCCGAAGATGGCGAAGGGCGAGCCTTCCGACTTGCCGAAGACTTCGAACCCCTTCGGCAGCGAGATGACGCGGTCGCCATGGCTCATCCATACCTGGTGGCGCTGGCCCGGTGCCCACAGGCCTTCAAACAGCGGGCTGTCCTTCTCGATCTCAACGAAGGCGCGGCCGAATTCGCGATGGTTTGAGCTTTCGGCAACGCCGCCCATCTGCACGCACAGCGCCATCTGGCCGTAACAGATGCCGAGCACCGGCACGCCGGCATCGAAGACGATCTGCGGCGCGCGCGGGCTGCCTATGTCCGATGTCGAGGCGGGACCGCCAGACAGGATCACGGCTTTGGGATTTATGCGCTTGAAGGCAGCTTCGGCCGATTGGAACGGCACGATCTCGGAAAACACGCCAGCCTCGCGGATGCGGCGGGCGATGAGCTGCGTAAACTGGCTGCCGAAATCGACAATCAGGACTGTATCGGGATGATTGGCTGTCGTCATGGCGAGCCTTTAGAGAAAGAAACGAGTCGGCGCAATGGGTTGTGTAACCCGACTTTCAGAGCGGCGACGGCTCGTCCCCAGGCTGTTCCTTGCGCAGCAGGCCGGACCCGATGGCCTGTTCGAGGCGCATGACAGCATCCGCCAGCTTCTCGTCGATGACATGCAGATATTCAGTCCAGCCACCGACATGCCGCAGGTCAGCCGCGCCGTCGGAAATGCCGCGCAGGCCGATCAGCGGGATATCGAACAGTTGGCAGGCGCGCAGGCAAGCGAAGGTCTCCATGTCGACCATATCGGCGGCGATTGCGTCATAGGCGCCGCCGGTGATGATGGCGCCGCCGGTCGACAGGCTGGCCTCCTTGATGTCGGGAATCCGAAACGGCAGCGGCACGGTTGCCGGCAAATCGAGAAACGGCGTTGCGCCCTTCTCGAACCCTAAGGGCGAGGCGTCGATGTCGCGATAGCTAACCGAGACGGCCTGGTAGATTTCCGTCTGCTCAAGCGTGCGGCTGCCGGCGGAGCCGAGCGAGACGACGAGATCGGGCAGCGTCTTCTCGGATTTCAGCCAGGACAGTTCGGCGCCGAGGCGCACGCCTGCCTCGACCGGGCCGACGCCCGTCATCAGCGGCATGAACAGTTTCTGCAGATGCGGACCGTACTCGGCCTGCGCGGCCATGACGAAGAGGACATTTTTGCCGCCAATGCGCGTAATTTTGGCCATCAGCCTGCAATCCCGTCACGCCCGACCACCGTCATCATCGTCCCGGTCATGGTGGCGATCAGCTTGGCCTCGCCGTCGACGGCAAAGGCATAGGCCTGGCCGTCTGCGACGATGATGGTGCGGCCGGGTTTGGTTACCGAGCCGCGAAACAGGAAACGCTCGCCCCGGCCCGGCGCCAGGAGGTTGACCTTGAACTCGATGGTCAACACACCGGAATTTTCCGGCATCAGCGAAAACGCGGCATAGCCGCAGGCCGAGTCCAACGCCGTCGAAATCACGCCGGCATGCAGGAAACCATGCTGCTGGGTGAGTGCCGCCGAATAGGGCATCTCGATCTCGATGATGCCAGGCGTTACCAGCGTCAGCTCGGCGCCGATCGTCGCCATGGCCTGCTGGCGCGCGAAGGACGCCCTGACGCGATCCTCGTAGTCGGGAGCCGGTACGATCTTTGCTGCTGTCATGGCTATCGCCCTGATTGATCTGCAGAAGCTTATCGCAGAGGCTGGAACGGCAGGCAAATGCTTTTGCTGCACTGCAGCAATCGGCGCTTCCCTGCCGCCAGGCAATGCAAGCCGGCTGGCGTCAGCCGATTTGCGGCAAGGCTTAGGCCGCCCGGCGCAGCGCGCAGAAGTAGAACCCGTCGGTGCCGCTCAGCGCTGGCGACAGCGAGATGTCGCCGGCCTTGCCAACCCGCGCGGCCGCTGCATGGCCGGGAAAGCTGATATCCCAGAGTGCGCGATGATCGACCGGGACGAAGCCCTTGTGGCGCTCGCGGAAGGCGGCGATCTGCTCGCCATTCTCCTCATCGAACACCGAACAGGTGATGTAGACCAGGAGGCCACCAGGTTTGACATAGGTTTTAGCGGCATCAAGGATCGCCGACTGTTCGTTCTTGCGGGCATCGAGCTGTCTCTGTGTCAGCCGCCATTTGGCATCGGGACGGCGCCGCCAGGTGCCGCTGCCGGTGCAGGGCGCATCGACGAGCACGATGTCCATATGGCCCGCGAGGGGGCTAAGTTCGGCCGGCTTGGTGACCACCTGCACATTGCGGTTTTCCGAACGGCGGACGCGGTCGAAGATCGGCGCCAGCCGCGCCTTTTCGGCGTCGTGGGCGAAAACCTGGCCTTTGTTGGCCATCGCCGCCGACAGGGCCAGCGTCTTGCCGCCGGCGCCGGCGCAGAAGTCGAGCACCTGCATGCCGGCTTGCGCCCCGGCCAGCGCCGCAACGATCTGCGAGCCCTCGTCCTGGACCTCGAACCAGCCTTTCTGGAAGGCCGGCTCCGCCTGCACATTCGGATGCCGGCCATCGCCGTCGATGGGCGGAATGCGGATGCCTTGCAGCGCGATAGCGGCCGGTTTGGCGCCGGTGTCGGCGAGTTCTGCCAACACTTTGGCACGGTCGGCCTGCAGCGTGTTTACCCTTATATCGAGCGGCGGGCGGGTGGCCAGAGCTGCGCCCTCCTCGACCCAGCCTGCGCCAAAGGCTCGCTCGAACAGCGGCGCGCACCAGTCGGGAATGTCTGCCCTCACCGCCTCCGGCGCGTCTTCAGGCCGGCGTTCGGCCAGCGCCTGCAACTCGCCGGCACTGAGCAGCGGCGGCGCGAACTTGTCGCCGTCGAGCGCATCGTTGAGCGATTGCGCCGTCTGGCCCCATTCGATGAGCAGCGCACCGAAGCCGATGGCACGTGGCGTGTCTTCACCCAGCAGCCAGCCGGCGGAACGCTTGTGGCGCAGCGCATCGTAGACAATGTTGCCGATCGCCGCGCGGTCACCACCGCCGGCGAAGCGATGCGACAGGCCCCAATCCTTCAGCGCATCGGCTACCGGCCGATGGCGCCGGCCAATGTCTTCCAGCACTTCGATGGCTGCCGCCAGCCGTCCGCCCAGTCGCATTCGTCATTCCATTCAATCGAGCTTTCCCGGCCTGCTCTTAGAGCCTTTCACGTCGAGATTGAACCCCGCTTGCGTTTGGCGGCGACAAGGCCATTGCGATCAGGGTCGGCGAATTTCCCCGGCCGGCAAATGTCCGCCCGCCAGCGAAAGCAAATCTCCAATATATGCGGAGCCTCTAATGTTGGTAACTGGCCGCCGCAAGCATGACCTGTGAAGCAACTGCTCTGCTTTCCAAGCTTTTGCGTTGGGAATACTCTTTGCGCCATGATTCGCAGCGCAGAAAACGCGGACCCGCGGATCGATACGAGGAGAGGGCAATGAAAACGTATCTTGCGGAAGTTCTAGGGACATTTCTGTTGGTGTTCATCGGCACGGCGTCGGTGGCGACGGGCGGCTTTCTGGCCGACCTGCCGCTCGGCCAGGAAGCCATCGGCCTGGCGTTCGGCATCGGCTTGATTGCGGCTGCCTATGCGGTCGGGCCGATTTCCGGCGCGCATCTCAATCCAGCCGTCACACTCGGTGTCTTCCTTGCCGGCCGGCTGCCGGCCAAGGATGTGATCCCCTATTGGATCGCGCAGGTCATCGGCGCCATCCTGGCCTCGCTGGCGCTGTGGATCATCGTTTCCGGCCAGACCGGCGGACACACCACCGGCTTCGGCGCCAATGGCTGGGACGTGGCGAAATGGGGGATGAGCTCGGCCTTCCTGTGGGAGCTGATCGGCACCTTCACCTTCGTCATCGTCATCCTCGGCGTCACCGCGGAAAAGCACTCGACTGCGTTCGCCGGACTGGTCATCGGCCTGACCCTGGCAGGGTTGCACTTCGCCATGATCCCGGTGACCGGCACCTCGGTCAATCCGGCACGTTCGATCGGCCCGGCGCTGTTTACCGGTGGCGCCGCGCTCAGCCAGCTCTGGCTGTTCATCGTTGCGCCGCTGATCGGTGGCGCCATTGCCGGCGTCGTCGCCAAGGCGCGCATCTTCGAAAAGGACTGATTTCGAAGGCATAAACAAAAAGGCGCGGGCCTCGGCCCGCGCCTTTTTGTCGGGAGGGCTGCGATCAGCCGACGATGTCGAAGCGGTCGGCGTTCATTACCTTGGTCCAAGCCTTGACGAAATCGCCAACGAATTTCGGCCCGGCGTCCGCCGACCCGTAGACCTCGGCCAGCGCGCGCAACTGCGCATGCGAGCCGAAGATCAGGTCGGCGCGGGTAGCGGTCCATTTGACCGCCTTGGTCTTGCGATCGCGCGCTTCGTAGACCTCGTGCGAGCCCGGTTCGGAGGCTGGATCCCAGACGGTGCTCATTGACAGCAGGTTGACGAAGAAGTCGTTCGTCAGCGCGCCCAGCCTGTCGGTGAGCACACCATGCTTCGAGCCGCCGGCGTTGGCACCGAGTACGCGCAGGCCGGCGACCAGCACCGTCATTTCCGGCGCCGTCAGGTTGAGCAATTGCGCGCGGTCGACCAGCAACGCTTCGACCGACATCGGCAACTTACCGCCGACATAATTGCGGAAGCCATCGACTTTCGGCTCGAGCGCGGCGAAGGAATGAACGTCGGTCTGCGCTTGCGAGGCGTCGGTGCGGCCCGGCGTGAACGGCACCTTCACCGCGTTGCCGCCATCCGTCGCGGCCTTTTCGACCGCGGCGACACCGCCAAGCACGATGAGGTCGGCCAGCGACACCTTCTTGCCGCCAACGCTGAACTCCTTCTGGATGGCCTCGAGCTTTGCCAGCACCTTGGCCAGTTCGGCTGGCTGGTTGACCTCCCAGTCCTTCTGCGGTGCCAAACGAATGCGTGCGCCATTGGCGCCGCCGCGCTTGTCGGAGTTGCGGAAGGTCGAGGCCGAGGCCCAGGCGGTCGAAACCAACTGCGAAACGGTGAGGCCCGAAGCCAGGATCTTGGCCTTCAGGGAAGCGATATCCTGGTCGCTGACCAGTTCATGGTCGATTGCCGGCACCGGATCCTGCCAGATCAGCTCTTCCTTCGGCACCAGCGGGCCGAGATAGCGCACGATCGGACCCATGTCGCGATGGGTCAGCTTGAACCAGGCGCGGGCGAAGGCGTCGGCGAACTGCTCGGGGTGCTCATGGAAACGCCGCGAGATCTTCTCATAGGCCGGGTCGGCACGCAGCGCGAGGTCGGTGGTGAGCATGGCCGGTGCATGGCGCTTGCCCGGGTTGTGGGCGTCCGGCACCGTAACGGCGCCGGAACCGCCTTTCGGCGTCCACTGATGAGCGCCGGCGGGGCTCTTGGTCAGCTCCCATTCGAAGTTGAACAGATTGTCGAAGAAGTTGTTGCTCCACTTGGTCGGCGTCGTCGTCCAGGTGACTTCGAGGCCCGACGTGATCGCATCGCCGGCAATGCCTGACGCATACTTGCTCGACCAGCCGAGGCCTTGCGCCTCGATGCCGGCGCCTTCCGGCTCGGCGCCAACAAGCGCTGCATCACCGGCGCCATGGGTCTTGCCGAAGGTGTGGCCGCCGGCGATCAGTGCCACCGTCTCTTCGTCGTTCATCGCCATGCGCCCGAAGGTCTCGCGGATATCGCGCGCCGAGGCCAGCGGATCGGGCTTGCCGTTCGGCCCTTCCGGATTGACGTAGATCAGCCCCATCTGCACGGCGCCAAGATGGCCTTGCAGTTCACGGTCACCGGAATAGCGCTTGTCGTCGAGCCATTTGGTTTCCGAACCCCAGTTGACGTCCTGTTCGGGCTCCCAGACGTCGGCGCGGCCACCGGCGAAGCCGAAGGTCTTGAAGCCCATCGATTCCAGCGCGACATTGCCGGTGAGGATCAACAGATCGGCCCAGGAAATCTTGCGGCCGTATTTCTGCTTGATCGGCCACAGCAGCCGGCGCGCCTTGTCGAGATTGGCGTTGTCCGGCCAGCTGTTCAGCGGCGCGAAACGCTGCTGGCCGGCGCCGGCGCCACCGCGGCCGTCGCCGATACGATAGGTGCCGGCGCTGTGCCAGGCCATGCGAATGAACAGCGGCCCGTAATGGCCGAAGTCGGCCGGCCACCAATCCTGCGAATCCGTCATCACCTTGTGCAGGTCCTTGATCACCGCATCGAGGTCGAGACTCCTAAATTCCTCGGCGTAATCGAACGCCTCGCCCATCGGATCGGAAAGGCTCGACTGCTGGTGGAGAACGCTGATGTCGAGCTGGTTCGGCCACCAATCACGGTTGGTCCTGGCGGAGGTTCCATGCGCGACCGGGCATTTGCCGGCGCTGTTGTCGTCGGTGTTCGCGTCCATCTTAGCCTCCGAATTGCTGATTTTCTGTGTTGGTTTTCCGGGCCGGCCGGGAGCCGCGCCACTCTGGAACGGTTCCAGACTAGGCCGTCTCCACGATAAAAACAAATTGCCTTTCCTGTTTGTTGCGATAGGTTTTCCTTATGATTGGTCTTACCGTCCGACAGATGCAATATTTCGAGGCTTTGGCGCAAACGCTGCATTTCGGCCGCGCCGCAAAGCTCGCCGGCGTCAGCCAGCCGGCGCTGTCCGCACAAATCGCCGAGATGGAGCAAAGGCTGAACTGCCGGCTGTTCGAACGCGGCGGAAAGACGGTGCGGATGACCGAGGAGGCGCAGGCTCTGCTGCCGCGCATCGAGCGCATCCTGCGCGATATCAGCGAGGTCGAGACGACGGCGCGGCGCGGCCGCCCGGCGATGGAAGGACGCTTCCGGCTGGGCATCATCCCGACCGTGGCGCCCTATCTGCTGCCGCATGTTCTGCCGGAGCTAAAGCGGCATTTTCCCGCTTTGCAGCTCGAACTGCGCGAAGCGGTGACCGCATCGCTGGTCGAGGACACGGCGACGGGACGGCTCGACGCCTTCATCGCCGCGCTGCCACTCGACCAGCCCGGCCTGGTTACCGAGGCGCTGTTCGCCGACCGGTTCTTCCTCGCCGTGCCGTCAGGCGACCCGGCCTTTGCCTCGCCGCCGGTGCCGCCGGAAAGCCCGGCGCTGGAGCGGCTGATGCTTCTGGAGGAAGGCCACTGCCTGCGCGAACAGGCGCTGGCGCTGTGCGGCAGCGTGCGCCCGGTGGCGATGGCAAGCTACGGAGCCACCAGCCTGACGACACTTCTGCAAATGGTGGCGCATGGGCTCGGCGTCACGCTCATTCCGGAAATGGCGGCAAGACCGGCCAGCGCCATGCCCGATCTCAAGATCGTGCCATTCCAGGAGCCGATGCCGCAACGCACGATCTGCCTGGCGTGGCGCCGCAACAAGGTGCGCCACGACGAATGCGTGGAACTGGCGAAGATCATTCGTGGGCTGGATCAGGCGGTGCTGGCGGCGTAAAAGGCCAGCCAAGCGTCACAGAACCCGGGACAGACAGGTCCGCGGCGATTTCAGGTTGGCGATCATCGCATGCTCCCAGATGATGACCTAGGAAGCCGCATCATCGTCTGCGATGGCGTGCGTCGCGTTCTGGTGCGGACGGAATAGAAAATAGAAAGCGACGATGTGCGTGATCATCAGCAGCGGCACGTAGAGGATCGGGACCGCATAGGTGGCCCCCAACAGGCCCGCATGGGCAGGCAGGTCGACCTGGATAGCTTGGTAATAGTCGACGACGAGGTCGACCGTTCCGACGACATTGAAGGCGACGACGAATAGCCAGAAGAGCCGGCGTATCCTCACGGTGAGCAGCGCTAGCATGGCCAGCAGCCCGGTTGCGAAGTCGCCATAGGCGGCAAAGATGGCGAAGCTGGCGGGCAGATCGGGGCTGACGACGCCTGGAAGGATGAAGACGAGGCCGAAGAAGCGGAAGCTGTGCAGCGTGGCGATAGCACGTTGCGCCGCGATCCGGTCCATAGATCCGAGCCAAGGCCAGATGTACGCACCAAAACACAGTAGCCACGCGACATAGCCGAGAACGAGATGGGTCTGAAAGACGATCTCCGTCGACATTCTGATCTCCTGTCAGCTGTTGATCGACACGGCCTCGAACACCGCGGTCAGGATGCCGAGCCGTACCGTCTTCAGCCGCTCAGTCAGGCCGGTCGCGCGATAGTGGTCGCGCACCCCATCAAGTTCATCGGTCATGGCAAAATGTCTCCGAGGTTCAGCTCTTACTTAAATCCGCTTCCATAGTTCGACTAGCCGCTGTAATCACAACAACCCATGAAGCAGAACTACACAATCCGGCACGGTGCGCTGGAGGGCGTCGAGGTGTTCCTGGCTGTCGCCAGGCACAGCAACTTCCGTCGCGCCGCCGCCGATCTCGGCGTGACGCCGTCCGCCGTGAGCCAGGCGGTGCGCTCACTAGAGGCGCGCATGGGCGCGGCGCTGTTTGTTCGCACGACACGCAGCGTCGGTCTGACCGAGGCCGGTCAGCGCTTCCTCGACCGTGCCGGCCCTGCCTTCGAGGAGATCGTCGCCGCCGGCGAGGCCGCGCGTGATGTCGGCCAGCGGCCGACCGGCCTGCTGCGCCTGTCAGTGCCGCGCGCCGTCGTGCCGTTGATCCTGGAGCCGGTGATCGCGTCATTCTGCCAGGCTTATCCCGAGATCGAACTGGAGATCGCCGCGAGCGACGAGATGGTCGATCTGGCGACCGGCGGGTTCGATGCCGGCATTCGCCTCGGCCAGTTCATTGCCACCGACATGGTGGCGGTGCGGCTGACCCCTTCCTTCTCGTTCGTCGTCGTCGGCAGCCCTGACTATATCGCGCGCCACGGCCGCCCCGAGCGTATCGACGACTTGCGCCACCACGCCTGCCTGCGCTTGCGCCGCTCGAACGGCGCCATCGCACCCTGGACATTCGTCGACGGCAACGAGGCGATCGAGGCCATGGTCTCCGGCCCGCTGATCGCCCACGACTACCCGACATTGCTCGGAGCCGCGATGCGTGGGATTGGGCTGGCGCAGATCCCTCAACCCGTCGTCGAAGGTCCGATTGCCCAGGGAAAACTTGAGTCCGTGCTGGACGACATCGCGGCGACGACGCCGGGCGTCTTCCTCTATCATCCCGGCAAGCGCCAGATCCTCCCTAAGCTGCGCGCCTTCATCGACCACCTCAAATCCGCGGTCTGAAATAAAGAATGATGGCGGAAACCTTGGCGCTTCCCTCCTCTCAAGATCGTGCCGTTCCAGGAGCCAATGCCGCAATGCACGATCTGCCTGGCGTGGCGCCGCAACAAGGTGCGGCATGACGATTGCGTGGAACTGGCGAAGATCATTCGTGGGTCGGATGGAGCGGTGCTGGCGGCGTGATAGCCAAACTATTGATCACCCTGTCAGGTGGCGCGCTCATGGTTGATGTGCCTGGCGGCGCCTCGTCTTCTTCAATATCCAATCCGAGATCGGCTCATCTCTTTGCGAGATGGTCAACCAGACGGGCTGCCTCCTCGGCAACGCCGGGTACCGTGCCCGACTTCCGCGTTGATGCGAAATCGAGGCCGGTGAAATAGATGCCGGGATCGACGCCGATGCCATCCTCGTGCAAGGGCTGACCAACTGCATCGAGCGCGCCGGGCAGCCCAATCCATCCGAAATCGCCAGTAAAGCCGGTAGACCAGATTACCGAAGAGATCCTGCTGGCCGCCAGGTCGATCGAGCGTATGGGTGGGCTCGGCAGTCGCGGCTCAACCGTTTCGGCCGGGTCATCCTCGGCTGGCGGCGCGTGAAGGCCCGTGCGCTCGATATACTGGTCGACCAGGCGCTTCGCATGTGCGGAGAGCTCGTCGGCAAAGCGAATATGGTCGTCAAGCTCATCGCCGAAGACGAAACTCTCGTTGTCCATCCCTAAGAATCGACCAAGCAGAACGACGCCCTGCGCGCTGAGCGACTGCAGGCTGATGGTGTGGGTCGCGCCGAGTAGCGGGCGCGGTGGCAATTTGCCGGATGGCAGGATTAGTTCCCGGCGCGGGAGATCGAGATGACCACTCAAGGTCAGCCAGTTGAGCATGCTGCCGCCGCGATAGTGTCGCACCCAGCGGCCATTGCGGCATGTCGCCAGAAAGACGGAGCGCCCAGCCAGAACTAGGTCTTCGGCAATCTGGCCGCCCGATTGGCCGCTGCCGACCACCAGCACCGCACCGTCGTCAAGTGCGGCCGCACTGCGATATGCGGAGGAATCGATCTGGCGAAGCGTCGGCGGCAGGTCGGCGGACCAGGGCGGGCGGACCGGACAATTCAGATTGCCAGCCGCGATCACCACGTTGCGCGCCCGAACCGGGCCATCCGGCGTCGTCATCCGATAATGACCATTGTCTCCTGTCAGCTTCTGCACCGGACTCCCGGTTCTCACCGGCAATCGGTGCCGCTCTATGTAGCTCTCCAGATAGGCGACGAATTCGTGGTGTGTGATTGCACCCCAAGGATCCGGCCCGTCGTAGGCATCGCCGGGCAGGATCGAGCGTATGTTAGGCGAATTTAGCAGGAAGGAATCCCATCGCTGTGTTCGCCATGTCTCGCCGACGCGGCTTCGTTCAAGCACGCAATGCTTGAGCCCCTGTTGTTTCAGAAAATAGCTCGCGCCGAGCCCGGCCGAACCGGCGCCTATGACAACGGCATCAAGTATTCCCCCCACCGTGTTCCCCAACAAAGATCCACTTCGAAAATAATATTGTGCGAGGGCGGAGGCGAGGGCGCTCACGCTCGCAATGCGGCGAGGCATTTCGTGCCGCCCTTGAACCAGGACAATGTACCGCAAGGAGCCTGTTTCCGACAGCCCCAGGGATGGAAGCCATCCCTACTTCGCGGAAGCGTTCTCTTCTCAGCTAGCTGTAGCGGTTTGTCAGCCGGCAGCCGCCTCATCCCTGCATCTGATCGCCAGATCGCACCAAAGCCTCAAGGTATAAACATCAGAAATACATAAGTAAAAAATACAACAGCATGGACCATTCCGGTCAGGAACGTCGTCCTTTCGTTACTAAAGCTTACCACGCATATAAAAAGCGCCAAATCAAAAGTACTTCGTAGTCTACCTGGCAGGCCTCGCAGGGCCGTAATGGGCCCTATGCCTCACACCATACTGTCCCCACTATTTGATGTAGATGAGCACGTACCTGTTTTTGTAGGGCTGGTAGTATTTCGTGCCGCACTTCCAGATCACGATCCCACCACTATAGGTGGTCTTCACGCAGCCCGTTGGAAGTGTTGTAATGTAGATGGTGGTCTTCTGGATGACGACCGTCTTTGCTTCCGCTGATGCGATGAAACCGAATCCAGAGGTGCCTGCCATCGACGAAATCGCGAGCAAAGCTCCAATGGCAAATGTGCGCGCAAACAAACCGCGTCTGACCATAGGTTTCCCCTCTCCTTAACCTGCAGCCTCTCTAATATAGCATCAGCGAGCGAATGCCTCAACAGATCGATTGATTCCGTTACATTGAGGCGCGGCCAGATCGTCGATGCAGCCCCGGTATAGCCGGACCCTGCATCAGTGGCCGGCAACAATTTCACGGCACAAAGATCAGAAACACATACGTAAGAAACACCACGACATGGACCATGCCGGTCAGGAAGGTCGTTCTTTCGGTGCCGAAACTCACGCTGCATATGAAAAGCGCCAGAACCAGAAGCACGGCATCGGAGGCCGAAAGTCCCAGGGTCAATCCCCTCCCCGTCAGCAGGCTGGCGGCCGCGACCCCCGGTATCGTCAAACCGATGGTGGCGCAGGCCGAGCCCATCGCGACGTTCAGGCTTCGCTGCAGCTCATTCCTGAAGGAGGCGCGGATTGCCGAGATGGCCTCCGGCATCAAAACCAGTGCCGCTATCAACGCGCCCACAATGCTGTCAGCCTGCTTTATCTCGTAAGCGGCCAGCGCATCCTCCACGCCTGCGGCGACCTGCTCGGCGAGCATGACTATTCCGATGAGCCCGCACAACAGCAACAGGGCGCTGACAAAAATGCCGTCGGCGGAGGCCGTTCGCACCGGCGCGTCGTGTGCCTGTCCCTGGACGAAGTCCTCCCGGTGCCGGACAGTCTGGGCAAACACGAAGCCCGCGTAGAGCAGCACCGAAAGGACGCTTACAAAACCAAGCTGAGCCGCCGAAAACGTGCCTGGACCCGTGGCCTGGGTGTAGGTCGGAAGAATAAGCGTCATCACGGTCAGCGCGGTCAGCACCGACAGGTAGGCGCTGGTCCCTTGCCGGACGATAGCCTGCTTGCGATGAAGCCAGCCGCCAAGCGTGAGGCATATGCCGACGACGCCGGTGGAGGTGATCATCACCGTCGAGAAAACGGACTCGCGAGCCAGCGTCGGATTGTTTTCTCCGTGCAACATCATGGAAACGATGATCGACACTTCGATCGCCGTCACCGCAAAAGTCAGCACCAAGGTTCCAAACGGCTCCCCCACGCGCCGGGCGACTGCCTCGGCATGCTCGAGCACCACGAAAATGGTGGTGAACATGATCGCGCTCGACAGCGCGCCAACGAGGATCCTGAGGTTCAGCGATCCTTGGTCGACCGAAAGGCCGCTGGCCCTCACCGCGAGAGCCATGGCCAAGGCACCCAAAGGCATCACCCAAGACACCACCGATCGCCCGAAACCGCCCGATGCGGCCTTGGATGTTGCAACCTTGGGCGTTTGCGTAGGCCTGTCTTCAAGCATCCAGCCAACATTCCACGAGATCAGCGGGCCTTGCCGGCCAGCGTTCGCTGATCCCGCTCAGTCGTCGGATAGGCCGAGCCCTAGAGCACCCTATCCCAATTCCTGAGGCAAAATCACCGCGCACTTTTGCTGGAATTGCGGTGGCCCTATTGGGGCGTATTCTCCTTGACGACCTTCTGGCATTGCGGCGTCAGGTCACCCAGATGATCGTTCAGGCACTTGATGATGCGGCCTCCGCCCTGCTCCACCCCCTTGCAGAATTTCTCGTAGTCAGACTGGCAGGCTTCGCGCTCGGCCGCAGTCTGCGCAAATGCGACATTGACCGTCACTTGAGTTGCCAGAAAAAGCACGGTTAACGCAATCCGCATGACAAACTCCCCAAAAAAAGCTAGGTTCACGCAATTTCACAGCAATACGATATATATAGCGAAGTATTCAGAGGGGCAAAATGGTTTTCTCATGGAGGAGAGCCGCGCCGACGGCTGGTTCATTCGCGCTTGCAGCAATTTTATTGTGCGCCTGCAGCAATGAAAACAGTTACGTGCCGCCCCCGCCACCCAAGATAGATGTAGCACTTCCGGTCAAGCAGACTGTAACCCCCTATCTCGAGGCCACAGGCAGCGCCGCGGCGGTGAACACGACGCCGCTGGTTGCGCGTGTCTCCGGCTTCATCCAGGAAATCGACTATAAGGACGGAGATGAGGTCAAGGCTGGTACCCGGCTGTTCCTGATCGAACAGGATACCTACCAATTGGCACTCGAACAGGCCCAGGCCGGGCAGGGTTCGGCCGACGCCTCCGCCAAGCAGTCCGGAGCCGACCTCAAGCGGCAGCAGGAACTGCTATCACAGAAGATCATTTCGCAATCGACCCTCGATCAGTCTGCCGCCGCGGCGGATGTCGACGCCGCCAAGCAGAAGCAGAGCGCCGTCGACGTCGAGCAGGCCCAGCTCAATTTGAGCTACACCGAGGTCAAGGCGCCGTTTGCGGGCATCGTCGGCGCCCGCCAGGTGTCGATCGGGCAACTGGTTGGCGCCGGCAGCGCGACTACGCTGGCGACCATCGTTCAGCTCGCTCCCATTTATGTCAACTTCAACATCTCGGAGCAGGACGTGCTGCGCATTCGCGCCGCCATGGCCAAACGGGACCTGACCGGCCAGGACCTCAAGAAGATACCGGCCGAAGTCGGCCTGCAGAACGAGACAGGCTATCCGCACAAGGGAATGCTGGACTACGCCTCCCCTGAGGTTACGGCCACTACCGGCACGCTCGCGGTGCGCGCCGTGCTGCCCAACGACGATCGGGCATTGCTTCCGGGTTACTTCGTGCGCGTGCGCGTGCCGCTGGGAGAAGAACCGGACGTGCTGCTGGTTCCCGACCGGGCGATCGGAAGCGACCAGAGGGGTCGCTACCTGCTCGTTGCAGGCAAGGACGACGTCGTCGAGGAACGTCCGGTCGAGATCGGCCAGCTTGTCGGTGCCTTGCGCGTGATCAGCAAGGGGATCACCGCGGAAGACCGCGTCCTGATCTCCGGCTTGCTGACCGCCGTGCCCGGCCAGAAGATCGAGCCGCAGGTGAAAACGCTGGAAGCGGCTGCGGCCGACGGCGCTGCCCAATGATCTCCAAATTCTTCATCGAGCGGCCGGTCCTGGCCAATGCAATCGCCGTGCTCATGGTCGTCATCGGCCTGGTCTCGCTCTTCGGCCTGCCGGTGGCGCAATATCCCGACGTGGTGCCGCCGACCGTTTCGGTGACCACCCGCTATCCTGGCGCCAGCGCGCGCTCGGTTATCGACACGGTGGCGCTGCCGATCGAGCAGCAGGTCAACGGCGTCGAGGGCATGCTCTACATGCAGTCCTTCTCCGCGTCGGATGGCAGCTACAATCTGACCGTCACTTTCCAGATCGGCACGGACCTCGACCAGGCGCAGGTGCGTGTCCAGAACCGGGTGTCCACTGCGCTCGCGTCGCTGCCGCAGGCAGTGCAGGTGCAGGGCATCAACGTCCAGAAGAAATCGACCTCCATCCTCGAGATCGTCACGCTGACGTCGCCGGACAAACAATACGACAGCCTTTATCTCGCCAACTACGCAACCATCCGGCTGAAGGACGAGCTCTCCCGGATACCAGGTGTCGGCAACGTGAACGTGTTCGGCGCCGGGCAGTATTCGATGCGGGTCTGGCTCGACCCGCAGAAGATGCAGGTGCGCGGCCTTACCACCCAGGACGTCGTCCAGGCGCTGCAGCAGCAAAGCGAGCAGGTCACCGCGGGCCAGGTTGGCGCGCCGCCGGCGCCCGACGGACAGTCCTTCCAATATACGATCGAAGTGTCCAGCCGCCTTGACGACCCCGATCAGTTCGGCGCGGTGATCGTCAAGACCGGCGCCAACGGTGACCTGACCCGCGTGCGCGACGTCGGCCGGGTCGAGCTCGGTGCCCAGACCTATGGGCAATTCTTCAATCTCGACGGCCAGCAGGCGGCTGGCCTGGCCATCTTCCTGTCGCCCGGCGCCAACGCACTCGACGTGGCCGGCAAAGTCGAGGCCAGGATGAAGGAACTGTCTGGCGAGTTCCCGCAAGGCCTTGCTTACTCGATCCCGTTCAACACCACGATCTTCGTCAGCCAAGCGATCGACGAAGTCTACAAGACGCTGCTTGAGGCCGCGGTGCTGGTGCTGATCGTCATCTTGCTTTTCCTGCAGGACTGGCGGGCGATGCTGGTGCCGGCAACGACCGTGCCGGTGACCATCATCGGGGCCTTCGCGGCGATGCTCGCGCTTGGCTTTACCGTCAACCTGTCGACCCTGTTCGCCATCGTGCTTGCCATCGGTATCGTCGTCGACGACGCCATCGTTGTGGTCGAGGGGGCCGCGCACAACATGGAGCGCGGCATGTCCGGCCACGATGCGGCGGTCGCGGCTATGAATGCGCTGTTCGGGCCGATCATCGGCATCACGCTTGTGTTGATGGCGGTGTTCCTGCCTGCCGCCTTCCTGCCCGGCCTGACAGGGCAGATGTATGCGCAATTCGCATTGGTGATCGCGGCAACTGCCTTGATCAGCGCCGTCAACGCGGCAACGCTGAAGCCCACGCAGTGCGCGACCTGGCTGAGGCAGCCGGTGCCGCTGGACAAGCGAAACGCCTTCTTCCGCGGCTTCAATGCCGTCTATCAGCGGGCGGAAAACGGCTACGCCCGCCTAATCGGATCCATAGTGCGCCACAGCACGGTGATGGGCATAATCGCGTTGCTCATCATTGGCGCGGCGGGCTACGGCATGTCGCGCGTGGCCACCGGTTTCATTCCGATCGAGGACCAAGGCTATCTGCTCGCTTCGGTGCAACTGCCTGACGGCGCGTCCCTCGGCCGTACGCAGGAGACGCTACAGCAGATTTCGAAGATCGCGAAGGCAACGCCGGGCGTAGACCAGGTGGTGACGATCGCCGGCTTATCGGCCCTCGACAACAACTCGACTTTAGCAAATGCCGGCGTTGCCTACATCATCCTCAAGGACTGGAGCGTGCGGGGCAAGGGTGAGGATCTCGCCTCGCTTTATGCGACGCTGAACAAGAACCTGTCAGACATGGCGGACGGCAATGTCCTGGTGCTGCCACCGCCGCCGATCCAGGGCATCGGCAACGCCGCCGGCTTCACCATGCAGGTCGAGTTGCGTGACGGCAGTTTCGACCTTGCGAAGTTGCAGGGCGCGACCAGCGCGCTGACCAGGGCAGTAGCGACGCAGTCCGGCATCCAGCGCGTATCGGCAACGTTCCGATCCAACGTCCCGCAATACCAGGTCGAGTTCGACCGCGAAAAGGTACAGATGCTCGGGCTGACCACCGACCAGGTGTTTCAGACGCTCGCCGGCTATCTAGGCTCCACCTATGTCAGCCAATTCAACAAGTTCGGGCGGGTCTTCCAGATCTATGTGCAGGGCGATTCTCAGTTCCGCCTGTCGCCCGAGGACATCGGCCGCCTGACGGTGCGCAACCAGAACGGCGATATGATCCCGCTTGGCACGGTGCTGACGGTCACGCCAAGCGTCGGCCCCTCGCTGATCAGCCTCTATAACCTCTATCCCTCCGCGTCGGTCCTTGGCGTGCAGGCGCAGGGTTTCTCATCAGGTGATGCGATCAAGCTGATGGAAGCGGCCGCGGCCGACACGCTGCCGCGCGGGACCGGCTACGAGTGGACTGCGCTCTCCTTCCAGGAAAAGCTCGTCGGCAGCCAGATATACCTGGTGTTCGGCATGGCACTCCTGTTGGTCTATCTGGTGCTGGCGGGCCAGTATGAGAGCTGGCTGGCGCCGATCTCGATATTGCTCGCCGCGCCGCTTTCGCTGGTCGGCCCGGTGCTGGTCCTCACCGGGCTCGGTATCGATAACAACCTCTATGTCCAGATCGGCCTGATCCTGCTGATTGCGCTGTCGGCCAAGAACGCCATTCTGATCGTCGAGGTCGCGCGCGAATTGCGCGCCGCCGGCAAACCGATCGTCGAGTCGGCGATCGAGGCCGCGCGCGCCCGCTTCCGCCCCATCTTGATGACGTCCTTCGCCTTTATCCTCGGCGTCGCGCCACTGGTGCTGGCGACGGGTGCCGGAGCCAGTGCGCGCAAATCGATCGGCATCACGGTCTTCTCCGGCATGATCGCCTCCACCTGCCTTGCTGTTCTCTTCGTGCCTGCCTTCTTCGTGATCTTGCAGCGGTTTGAGGAATGGCGCGCCGAGCGCAAAGGGAAGCGGGAGGTCACGTCCACGCTTCCCGGCTAGGCACGGCAAGAGAGCCGCGTCCAACGACTACCAAGGAGATTTGCCTGCTATCGGCCGCATCGCAACTTAGCCAAGGAAAATCTGACATGCTTGTCCACTCCCTCATCCGCCTCTTCGCTCTTGCGGGCGCTTCATTTCTGCTTGTCCCGACGGCGCCAGCCTGGGCGGTGAACGCTCAGGTCGGTATCCTGAAATGCGACACCTCGACTGGCATCGGCGAAATCATTACGCGCAAACAGACAATGACTTGCGTATTCACCAAGAATGACGGCACGAAGGAAAATTACACCGGCTCCATCAACGAATTCGGCATTGAACTTGGCGACGTGAAGGAGGGCCATCTCATATGGGCCGTCGTGAGCGGTTCGGCTGCGAAGGACAATGGCCTACTAACCGGAAAATATGATGGCGTCGATGCAGAAGCGGCCGCGGGCCTTGGACTTGGCGCCGATGTCCTGCTTGGTGGAACTGAGAAAGCCTTTGCACTTCAACCGCTCGCAGTCGAGGGCGAAACTGGCATCAATATCGCGGCGGGGGTCGAGCAGATCGAACTCACTGCCGCAAACTAGTGGCCGCGTCCACACGGGACTATCCTGCCAAGCCTGTACGGTAAGGCAAGATGCCTACCGGCGCGAACTGCGGCTAAGTAACCGCTTTACGCCGTCTTTTGCACCACCAGCCCCAGTTCCTCCACCATCGCCTCGCGCATCAGGAACTTCTGCGGCTTGCCGGTCACCGTCATCGGCAATTCGGTGCGGAAGCGGATGTAGCGGGGGATTTTGTAGTGGGCGATCTGGCCGGTGCAGAAGTTCCTGATCTCCTGCTCGGTGGCGATCTGGTTGGGTTTCAGCACGATCCAGGCGCACAGCTCCTCGCCATATTTGGTGTCGGGAATGCCGAACACCTGCACTTCCTTGACCTTGGGATGGCGGTAGAGGAATTCCTCGACCTCGCGCGGGTAGACGTTCTCGCCGCCGCGGATGACCATGTCCTTGACCCGGCCGACGATGTTGCAATAGCCCTCTGCGTCGATGGTGGCGAGATCGCCGGTGTGCATCCAGCCATCGTTGTCGATCGCCTCGCTGGTTTTTTCCGCGTCGTCCCAATAGCCCTTCATCACGGAATAGCCGCGGGTGCACAGCTCGCCGGGCGCGCCGACGGCGACGGTGGCGCCCTCGGCGTCGATGGCCTTGACCTCGACATGCGGATGGATGCGGCCGACGGTGGAGACGCGTTTCTCCAGCGGGTCATCGACGCTGCTCTGGAACGACACCGGGCTGGTCTCGGTCATGCCGTAGGCGATTGTCACTTCTTCCATGTGCATCAGCGAGACCACTTTCTTCATCACCTCGATCGGGCATGGCGATCCCGCCATGATGCCGGTGCGCAGGCTGGAGAGGTCGAAGCTCGCGAAGTCGGCGTGGTCGAGCACGGCGACGAACATGGTCGGTACGCCGTAGAGGCCGGTGCAGCGTTCCTGCGCCACCGCCTTCAGCGTTGCGCCGGCGTCAAAGCCCTCGCCCGGGAAGACCATGGTCGCGCCCTTGGTGACACAGCCCATCGTGCCCATCGACATGCCGAAGCAGTGGTAGAGTGGAACCGGAATGCAGAGCCGGTCGTCGACAGTGAGCTTGATGGCCGCGGTGACGAAATTGCCGTTGTTGACGATGTTGGTGTGGGTCAGCGTGGCGCCCTTGGGCGCGCCAGTCGTGCCTGAGGTGAACTGGATGTTGATGGCCTCGCCGGGCTTCAGCCCCTCGGAGATGCGGTCGAGGCTGTCATGCTCGTCGCGCCCGGCCATCGATAGCACATCGGCGAAATTGAACATGCCGGGCGAATTGTCGTCGCCCATGCGGATGACGATCTTCAGCGTCGGCAGTTTCTGCGCCTTGAGCTTGCCGGGGGTGGCCTTGGCGAGCTCCGGCGCCAGCGTCTCGATCATGCCGAGATAGTCGGAGGTCTTGAAATTGGCCGCCGTCACCAGCGCCTTGCAGCCAACCTTGTTGAGGGCATATTCGAGCTCGGTCAGCCGGTAGGCCGGGTTGATGTTGACCAGGATCAGGCCGATGCGGGCGGTGGCGAACTGCGTCACCAGCCATTCCCAGCGGTTGGGCGACCAGATGCCGACGCGGTCGCCCTTTTCCAGGCCAAGCGCCAAGAAGCCGGCGGCGAGCGTATCGACGGTGTCCGACAGTTCGCTCCAGGTGAAGCGCTTGTCCTGGCCGACGAAGACGGCAGCATCCTGCGTGGCGTATTTGCTGACCGTGTCGGAAAACAGTTCGGGGATGGTCTTGTCGAGCAGCGGCACCGAACGATCGCCCGAAACATGCGCCCGGCCATCGAGCGGAGCGATGAAAGCCCTGCCGCGCTCGCGCAGATTGGTGGCGTTGTTGAGTTCGTCGAGATTGATCGCCATCGCCGTCTCCTCCCGGGATAGGCCGAACCTATCAGCCTGATGGGGCGGTGGAAAGTAGAGGTGGTCCCCCTCCCCCTCGAGGGCAGGGTGGCCCGCAGGGCCGGGAGGGGTCCGCGGCGAAGTGCCCGAATCTATTGGTCACGGTCGAGGCGGGTGGGTCGTCCCGCGTCGAGCACTGCCGCAGCGACCCCACCCGTCCAGCCGCCTTTGGCGGCTGTCCACCCTCCCCTCAAGGAGGAGGGAGGAGGGCGCTCATCTTGGCAGCAATATCGCGCAACAGCGTCTCGTCCGCCGCATCGCGTTCCTTCTTCGAAGCCACCAGACAAGCCTGCGACTTGAGCACAACGCCGTCGGCCAGCACCTTGAGATGGTTGGCGCGCAAGGTCGAGCCGGTGGTGGTGATGTCGACGATGACGTCGGCCAGGCCTGCCGCCGGTGCGCCTTCGGTGGCGCCGAGGCTTTCGACGATGCGGTAGACCTGGATGCCGTGCTTTTGCGAGAAGAATTGTTGCGTCAGCCGCCAGTATTTGGTGGCGATGCGCAGCCGCCGGCCATGGCGCTGGCGGAAATCGGCGGCGACATCGTCGAGGTCGGCCATGGTATCGACGTCGAGCCAAATGCCGGGCACGGCCACGACGACATCGGCGTGGCCGAAGCCGAGACGGGCGACGATCTCGGTGCGCGCTTCCCAATCTGCCAGGTTTTCGCGCAGCAGATCTTCGCCGGTGATGCCGAGGTCGACCGAACCCTGCCCGATCTCGCCGGCAATTTCCGATGCCGACAGGAACGCCACCTCGATGCCTTCGGCTCCGTCGATGCGGGCGCGGTACTGGCGCTCGTCGCCGGGCAGGCTGACGGCAAGCCCGGCCTTGGCCAGCACCTCCAGCGCCTGCTCCTTGAGCCGGCCTTTCGACGGGATTGCCAGCGTGATCATTGCGGCTCTCCCCGCAGCGCTTCGATGCGATCGAGCCAGACGGAGAAGCCGACGCCGGGGATCGGCGTTTTCGCGCCAAGCAGTGTCAGCAGCCGGTCGTAACGACCGCCGCCAGCCAGCGGCCGCTCACCACCTTCAGCCGCGATCTCGAAGACGATGCCGGTATAATAATCCAGCGGACGGCCAAAGGCGGCGTCGTAGCGAATTGTCTTTGCCGGCAGGCCATGCGCCTCGATCGCCTTGGCGCGGGCGGCGAATTTTTCGAGCGCCGCGCCGAGCGAAAGCCCGGCAGAGGCGGCGAAGCTTTCGAGCGCAGCACTCGCCCCGTCCAGCGGCACGTCGATGGCGAGAAAAGTCTTCAGCGCCGCGAAGGCTTCGTTCGACAGTCGCACGCTGCGCAGTTCGGCCTTTTCGATCAATCGCCGGGCAATGTCGGCTGGCGTGCGTCCGCCGGATACCAGCAGGCCGGCTTCTTCCATGCCACCAGCAATGTGGGCGGACAGCGCTTCGAGATCACCGTCGAGGACAAGCGCGGCGACATCGCCGTCAAGCTGGCCGTTGCGTGGCGGGTTGGCGAGATCGGCGAGCGCCGCCTGCAGCATCGGCGCGGAGCCGAAGGCGCGCGCCAACCGCATGCGCCAGCCACGCGGCAGGCCGAGCGCCGCCAGCACCGCCTCGAAGATGGTCTGGTCGCCGAGCATGATCGCCAGGGGTTGGCCCGGCAGCACCAGCTGCAGCAGAGCATGCGCATCGGCCAGCGAACGGGCGTCGGCCTCAGCCGTATCGCGGTCGCCGAGATCCTCGATGCCGGCCTGGAAAAACTCGTTGCCGCCCTCGCGGCGCTGGCGAAACACTTCGCCGAGGTAGGAATAGCGGCGCGGCGTGCCGGCCTGGGAGGCGATATGGTCGAGGCAGACGGGAATGGTGAATTCAGGCCGCAGGCACAGCGTCTTGCCGATCTCGCTTTCGGTAAGAAAAATGCGGCGGCGCAGATCCTCGCCGGCCATGTCGAGGAACGGATCGGCCGGCTGCAGCACGGCCACTTCCACCGCATGGGTGTTGCGGGTGGCGAAGAGGTTGGTGATTTCGGTTGAGATGGCGGGGCGGGAGGTCATGAAACGTGCCCTTCCCTTCTCCCCTTGTGGGAGAAGGTGGCCGAGCGAAGCTCGGTCGGATGAGGGGTGCGTGACGGAACGAGGCGTTGGCGTTCTCTGGAACACCCCTCATCCGTCTCGGCGCTCCGCGCCGATCCACCTTCTCCCACAAGGGGAGAAGGGAAGAACAGCGCAGCGCTCATCATTTCGCTCGTTCCTCGGCCTGCGCCGCCAAGATCTTCTTCACCTCGGCGACCAGCTCGCCTTCCGCCACCGTCACCTGTGCAGGCCTTGCTGCCCGCCATTCGGCGTTGTCGGTAATCTCAGCCGACATGCGGGCACCTTCGATCAGGTCCTTGATCTGCAGCTCGCCTTTGGCGCGCTCGTCGCCGCCCTGGATGATGGCGACCGGGCTGCCACGGCGGTCGGCGTATTTCAGCTGCGCCTTCATGCCGGCGCCGCCGAGATACATTTCGGAGCGGATGCCGGCAGCGCGCAGTTGTGCAACCATCTTCTGGTAGCGGCCGAGGCTTTCGGTATCCTTGTCCATCACCAGCACGACGACCGGCGCGATGACATCGGTGGTGTCCAGCTTGCCGAGGTTCTTCAGCGCCGTCATCAGGCGGGAGACGCCGATGGAAAAGCCCGTCGCCGGCACCGGCTCGCCACGGAAGCGCGAGACCAGGCCATCGTAGCGCCCACCGCCGCCGACCGAGCCGAAGCGCACGATCTGGCCGTCCTCATTGGGGATCTCGGCCAGAAGCTCGGCCTCGAAGACGGGGCCAGTGTAGTATTCGAGGCCACGAACGACGGAGCGGTCCATGGCGATACGATCTTCGCCGTATCCGGCCGCCCTGACCAAGGCTTCAATGGTCGAGAGCTCGCCAACGCCTTCCTGATAGATCGCGTTCGCACCCACATTAGAATCCTGGCGCGCCTGTTCCCTCGCTGTCGCGAGAAGGACGGCCCCGGCTTGCACCTCATTCAGTCCAGCGCCCTTGGCAAAGTCACCCTCGCCTTCCTTGCCACCATCCCAGCGACCCGGACCAAGCAGAAGCTTCACGCCTTCCGGCCCGAGCTTGTCCAGCTTGTCGATAGCCCGCAGCACGGTCAGGCGGCGCCCTGCAGTCTCGTCACCGCCAAGGCCGATCGCTTCCAGCACGCCATCGAGCACCTTGCGGTTGTTGACGCGAATGACGTAGTCGCCGCGCTTGATGCCGAGCGCCTCCATGACGTCGGCCATCATCATTGCCATCTCGGCGTCGGCGGCGACGCCCGGCGTGCCGATAGTGTCGGCGTCGAACTGCATGAACTGGCGGAAGCGGCCGGGGCCGGGCTTTTCGTTGCGGAACACCCAGCCGGAGCGGTAGCTGCGATAGGGTTTTGGCAGTCGCTCAAAGTTCTCGGCGACAAAACGCGCCGTCGGCGCGGTCAAATCGTAGCGTAGCGACAGCCACTGCTCGTCATCGTCCTGGAAGGAGAACACGCCTTCGTTCGGCCGGTCCTGGTCAGGCAGGAATTTGCCGAGCGCATCGGTGTATTCGATCAGCGGCTGGTCGGCCGGTTCGAAACCGTAGAGTTCATAGACCGAGCGGATCGTCGCCATCATCTTCTCGACGGCACGGATATCGTCGGCGCTGCGGTCGGCAAAGCCGCGCGGCAGCCGCGCTTTCGTCTTTTCCGATTTGTCGGCCATGGGATGGGTCTTTTCGCTAAGTAGTCGATGACTTGTTTGGAGTGGGCGTGTCCTAACCGAAGCGGCTTTGTGCGGCAAGGGTTAGCGCCCCTTGCCTTCTCCCCTGTGGGAGAAGGTGGATCGGCGCGCAGCGTCGAGACGGATGAGGGGTGCGCGAAGGATCGCCGTCCTGGCCAAGCTGGAACACCCCTCATCCGACCGAGCTTCGCTCGGCCACCTTCTCCCACAAGGGAGAGGCGCTAGCTCTCGAAACAAAACGCACCAAAAGGAAACAATTCCGCCATCGGTGCGGCATCGTGCCGACACAATCGGAGCCGATAAGCGCGCCGAAACAAGGGGTTGGGGCCATGACTGCGGCACAGAAATTCGACATCAGAGACGACGGCTTGCATGAAGTCCGGCTGCGGCCGGCCGAGAGCCGTGCGCCGGTGACGGCGAGCCTCGGTCCGTTTGAGGTCACTGCCGACGAGCGCAAGGGCTCGACGATGCGCGAGGCGCTGATGACTGGGCTGCTGGTGATCTATCCGGCCTTTGCGGCGCTGGCGGCGATTGTCGCGGGGTTGTTTTTGACGGGCGCTAGCGGAGTTTAGCGTCAGCTTTCGAAGGTTCGCGCCGCCCTTCATCCGCCCTTCGGGCGTTCGTCGTTCGAAAAGCCAAGCAATTGGCTTTCCGCCCGCTACGCGGACCACTCCTCACCTCCCCGTGAAGGGGGAGAAGAGAAAAAGAGGCGCTACTTCGGCCGCTTGAATGCCTTCCTGTCCTTCTCGACCTCCTTGCGGCAAACACACCCTTCGAGGTGGTCGTTGACCAGGCCCATTGCCTGCATGAAGGCGTAGACCGTCGTCGGCCCGACAAAACTCCAGCCGCGCTTCTTCAGTTCCTTCGAAATCCTGACCGAGACCGCCGTCGTCGGGTTGGCGCGCAGATGCGCCAGGTCGACGATCTCTGGCCGCTCATCCCTGCTCGGCTCGAACTTCCAGAACCATGCGGCCAGCGAGCCGAACTCATCGACCATTTCGCGCGCGCGTTTGGCATTGTTGATGGTCGAAACGATCTTGCCGCGGTGGCGGATGATGCCGGCATTGCCGAGCAGGCGCTCGACATCCTCGTCGGTGAAGGCGGCGACCTTGTCGAAGTCGAAACCGGCGAAGGCCTCGCGAAAGTTCTCGCGCTTGCGCAAAATGGTCAGCCAGGACAGGCCGGACTGAAAGCCTTCGAGGCAGATCTTTTCGAACAGCCTGCGGTCGTCGGCGACCGGCCTACCCCATTCATGGTCGTGATAGTGCAGATAGTCCGGCAGATTGCCGTGCCAGAAGCAGCGCGTGATCCCATCGGCGCCGGTCAGCAGTCCAGTATTTCCATTGTCCATGGTAAAACCCATTCGTTAATGCGGCTCAGCGCTGCATTTACCGCGGCTTTACCAGATTCCTGAACGCGGCGGTAACCACACCAAAAGGTTTACTGACAGTTCCGCATTTTACGCATTCCGATTCATGTTTCGGTTGCGGCTTCGCGCCAAGGATCGCGCAACCGGAGGCAAGTTCCGCCTCCGTCCGTTCGACGATCAAGGTGCGTTCCGATGAAGATCTTTTTGCGTTCCGTGCTCGGCGCCGTGGCCATTCTGGCCGCCGGCGTCACCTCGTCTGCCGCCAACGACCGCTATGCCGACAGGCCGCCGGTGATGGTGAGCCCCGACCTTTCGGCACCCTGGGTGCTGCAGCTTGGCCGGGCGCCCGGCATCGTGCGGCAGAGCCGCCAGGTGATCCAGCAGCCGCGCGTTCGCTATGCACAGCCGGCGCAGCCCGACCGGGTGCGTACCGCTTCGGTGCAGGCTCCGGCCAAGCGCGTGGTGATGCGGCCGCAGATCAACCCGCTCTATCTGCCGCAGGAAGTCGCCTATGACGGCCCGCAGAAGCCGGGCACCATCGTCATCGATACGACGCAGAATTTCCTGTTCCTGGTCGAGAAGAACGGCAAGGCGCGGCGCTATGGCGTGGGCACCGGCAAGCCGGGCTTCGAATGGTCGGGCACGCACAAGATCACCAACAAGCGCGTCTGGCCGGACTGGCGCCCGCCGGCGCAGATGATCAAGCGCGAGGCCGCCAAGGGCCGTTATCTGCCGACTTATCTGGCCGGCGGCGAAGAGAACCCGCTCGGCGCCCGCGCGCTCTATCTCGGCACGACGGAATACCGCATTCACGGCACCAACCAGCCGTGGACGATCGGCGGCGCCGTGTCGTCCGGCTGCATCCGCATGCGCAACGAGGACGTGGTTGACCTTTACGAGAGGGTCAATGTTGGAACGACTGTTGTCGTGATATAGTCGGTCAGCGAATCAGCTGGTCCGGAAGGCTGGACCTTCAGGAATCGGCAAGGGTTTACGGGGGACGGGCCGTGTGGGGATGCGGCCAGTCAGGAAAGGGCAGCACGGGGAACCGCGCTGCCCTTTCTCTTTGTGGCGCTGTCGACCGCGCCGGAGCCAAGCTGCGCCAGAACGTCGCGGCAGGGGGATGACGGTTCGCTTTCACGCTGCCCTTGCCACATTTCCCCTGCTATAGGGGCGGCCAAATTCGCTACGAAAGTCCTGCCATGTCTCAGCCAGACGACAGCCGCTATCTCCGGGGCGGCCCGGTCGCCCAGCGCATCATCGCCGCCGTGCGCGAGGATGCTGCCATTGCTACCGCCGAGGGTTTTCCACCCAAGCTGGTGTCGATCACCGTCGGCGATACCGATGCGGTCGATGTCTATGTGCGCAACCAGCGCGCCAAGGCCGCGCTTGCCGGCATCGGCTTCGAGGAGCGGCGGTTCCCCGCCGATATCAGCGCCGGCGAACTCGAAGCGGCAATCCATGGCCTCAACGCCGATCCGCGCGTCACCGGCATCATCATCCAGCGGCCGGTGCCTGCACACATCCCGATCAAGACGCTGCAGGCGGCGGTGCATCCGCTGAAGGATGTCGAAGGCATGCACCCGGCCTCGATCGGCAACATCGTCTACAACCAACTCGATCTCGCGCCCTGCACGGCGGCGGCCTCTGTCGAGCTGCTGAAGGAAACCGGCCTCGACCTCAAAGGGCTGGAAGTGGTCGTCGTCGGCCATTCCGAAATCGTCGGCAAGCCGATCGCCTTCCTGTTGATGAGCGAAGGCGCGACGGTGACGGTGTGCCATCACATGACGCGTTCGGTGGCCGCACATGCGCGCCGCGCCGACGCGCTTTTCGTCGCCGTCGGCAAGCCCAGGCTGATCAAGGCCGATATGGTCAAGCCCGGTGCCGCCGTCATCGACATCGGCATCAATTCCGAGATCGGCCCGGACGGGCAAAGCCGCATCGTCGGCGACGTCGACACCGAGAGCGTCAAGCACGTTGCGTCCTGGATCACACCGGTGCCGGGCGGCGTCGGCCCGATCACCGTGGCGATCCTGCTGCGCAACACCATGGTGGCGCTCAGCCGCCAGCGGGCGCGCTACCAGGCGACCTATGGAATGGTGGACAGGCTGGCGGCGGAGTAGACGCTTACTCAGCTGCGACCAGTCTTCCCTCGGACACGCCTTCCGGCTTCGGGCCGCCATAGGCCCAGTCCAGCAGCTTGATCGTATGCACCACTGGCAGTTTTGCGGCCGAGGCGATCTGGGTGATGCAGCCTATGTTGCCGGTGGCGACGATTTCGGCGCCGGTCGCCTCGATGTTTTTCACCTTGCGGTCGCGCAGTTTTGCGGAAATCTCCGGCTGCAGGATGTTATAGGTGCCGGCGGAGCCACAGCACAGATGGCCTTCGCGCGGCTCGCGCACGACGAAGCCGGCTTTGGCCAGCAGCTCCTTCGGCTGGCGGGTGATTTTCTGGCCATGCTGCATCGAGCAGGCCGAGTGATAGGCGACGACGGTGCCCGGCTTGCGCACCGGCTCCGGCAGGTCGAGGCCTGAGAGGTATTCGGTGATGTCCCTGGCCAGTGTTGAGACGCGTGCGGCCTTGTCGGCATAGGTCGGGTCGAGGCGCAGCATGAAGCCGTAATCCTTGATGGTGGTGCCGCAGCCCGACGCGGTGATGACGATGGCGTCGAGCCCGCCCTGGTCGATGGCGCGTGTCCAGGCATCGACATTCTGCTTCGCCGAGACGAGGGCTGCTTCCTCGCGACCCATATGATGCACCAGCGCGCCGCAGCAGGCCTCGCCCTGCGGCACCACGACTTCAACGCCGAGCCTGGTCAGCAGCGCAATCGTCGTCTCGTTGATGGCGGGATCGAGCACCGATTGGGCGCAGCCGGTGAGGATGGCGACGCGGCCTTTCTTCGTCCCCTTGCCGGCATGGATGCCGGGAGAAGCCATCGGCGAGACCGCGGGAATCGAGGCCGGCGCCAGTTTCAGCATCGCAGCGAGCGGCTTCAGGGCTGGCAGCTTTTCGAACAGGCCAATGAACGGCTTGCCCAGTCTCGCGAGTTTCAGCGCGGCGCGAAAGCGCTTGGGATAGGGCAGCACGAAGGCCAGCATGACGCGGGTCAGCCGGTCGAGCAGTGGCCGCCTGTAGGTCTCCTCGATATGGGTGCGGGCGTGGTCGACCAGATGCATGTAATTCACGCCCGACGGGCAGGTCGTCATGCAGGCCAGGCAAGACAGGCAGCGGTCGATATGGGTGACGATCTCCTTGTCGGCCGGACGGCCGTTCTCCAGCATGTCCTTGATCAGGTAAATCCGCCCGCGCGGCGAATCGAGCTCGTTGCCAAGCGTCACATAGGTCGGGCAGGTCGCGGTGCAGAAGCCGCAATGCACGCATTTGCGCAGGATCTTTTCCGATTCCGCGACATGTGGATCAGCCAACTGGGCAAGGGAGAAATTGGTTTGCATCTCTTCTCTGGTCCTAAGCCATGCGGCCGGGATTGAGGATGGCCTTGGGATCGAACTCAGCCTTGAGCCGCGCCGACAGCGCCGCCAGATGCGGCGCCTGCGGCTCGAACACCGGCACGGCGGCGCGATGGGCAGGCGCGGCGCGCACCAATGTCGCGTGGCCTCCGCCATGTTTTCGGATCAGCCCGCGCAGCAGGCCGGCCTCGGGGTCGCCCTCCTCCATGCGCAGCCAGACCAGTCCGCCCTGCCAGTCGTAGAAGGCGCTGACGCCGATCTGCATGCGCAGCGTCAGCACCATCTGGTGGGCCTGCGACGGTGCCATGGAGACACGCCATACCGGCTTCTCGCTGCCGTCGGCGAAGGGCGCGCAATCCCTGACGTCGCGCCAAAGGGTATGCGAAGCTTCGCTCGCAATCTCCTGCAGCGGGCCGGCATTTCTCAGCAGGGTCTTCAGTGCCGCGATGCGATAGGTGACCGAAGGGCCAAAGCCTTCGACGCGCAGCAGCGTCGCGGCGTCAGCGCCGAGACTGCCGCCGGCAACGCGCGCGGCGATGCGTTCGGGCAGATGGGCAGCGCTCGACACTTCGGCGCTGGAACCGAGCGCCAGCGCCATGGCGGCAGCCGCCGCATCGTCGAGCAGGCCACGGACGGCAAGCGTGACTTCGGTCTCGGCTGCTGGCAGCACTTTGAAAGTGACATCGGTGAGCACGGCCAGTGAGCCCCAGCTGTTGGCCATCAGCTTCGACAAATCGTAGCCGGTGACGTTCTTGACGACGCGGCCACCGGACTTGAACGCCTCGCCACGGCCGGCCACGGCATTGATGCCTAGGATGTGGTCACGTGCGGCGCCCGCCTTCAGCCGGCGCGGGCCTGACAGGTTCGCCGCGAGCACGCCGCCGATCGTGCCTTTACCCTTGATACCGCCGAGCAGCGGGCCGTAATCCATCGGTTCGAAGGCAAGCTGCTGGCCGTTTTGCGCAAGCAGGCTTTCGATCTCGGAGAGCGGCGTGCCGGCTTTCGCCGACAGCACCAGCTCAGCCGGCTCATACAGCGTGACGCCGGTGAGCTTCGACAAATCGAGCGTATGCTCGCTCTGCTGCGGCCGGCCGATGCCGCGCTTGGAGCCGTGGCCGATGGTTTCCAAAGGCGACTCCTCCGCCGCCGCCCATTGGACGGTGGAGAGAACTTCGGCCGATGTGGTGGGGGTGAAGGTGGTCATGGGTGCGACGCGCCACTTGCGAGTGCAGAGACGTCGCGTTCCTTCGCACCCCCCTCTGTCCTGCCGGACATCTCCCCCACTTGGGGGGAGATTGGCAGCTTCTCCGACCGCGCCTCTCTTGCGTCGAAAATTTGCGAAGGCCGAGATGACAGCTGATCTCCCCCCTTGTGGGGGAGATGTCCGGCAGGACAGAGGGGGGCGTGAAGGATCGCCGACATGCGAAATTCAAACCCCATCAAAACCTCGGAATATCCGGAAATGCCACCTGCCCGCGATGCACATGCATGCGCCCTAATTCCGCGCATCTGCGCAGTTGTGGAAACACTTTTCCCGGGTTGAGCAGATGATTGGGATCGAAGGCGCATTTGACGCGCATTTGCTGGTTGAGGTCGATCTGGTTGAACATCTCCGGCATCAGGTCGCGCTTCTCGACGCCGACGCCATGCTCGCCGGTCAAGACGCCGCCGACCTTGACGCAAAGCCGCAATATGTCGGCGCCAAAGCTTTCCGCCCTGTCGAGTTCGCCCGGCACGTTGGCGTCGTAGAGGATCAGCGGGTGCAGGTTGCCGTCGCCGGCGTGGAAGACGTTGGCGACGCCGAGCCCGTATTTCTCCGACAGTTCGCGCATGCCGGCGAGCACCCGCGGCAGTTCCTTGCGCGGGATGGTGCCATCCATGCAGTAATAGTCGGGTGAGATGCGGCCGACCGCAGGGAAAGCCGCCTTGCGGCCGGCCCAGAAGCTCAGCCGTTCCTGTTCGGATTGGGAGATGCGGCAGGTGGTGGAGCCGTTCTTGTAGGCGATCGCCTCGACCAGGCCGATCAAATGGTCGACCTCGACACCCGGCCCGTCGAGTTCGACGATGAGCAGCGCCTCGACATCGAGGGGATAGCCGGCATGGACGAAATCCTCCGCGGCATGGATTGCCGGGCGGTCCATCATCTCCATGCCGCCGGGAATGATGCCGGCGCCGATGATGTCGGCGACGCATTGGCCGCCCTGCTCGCTGGTCGGAAAGCCGATCAGCAGCGCGCGTGCCGTCTCCGGCTTTTTCAGGATGCGCACGGTGACTTCGGTGACGACGCCGAGCAAGCCTTCGGAGCCGGTCATGACGCCGAGCAGGTCGTAGCCTTCCGAGTCCAGATGATTGCCGCCGAGGCGCACCACCTCGCCGTTCATCAGCACCATCTCGATGCCGAGCACATTGTTGGCGGTGAGGCCGTATTTCAGGCAGTGCACGCCGCCGGAATTCTCCGCAACATTGCCGCCGATCGAGCAGGCGATCTGGGAGGATGGATCAGGCGCGTAATAAAACCCCTCCTGCTCGACGGCGGTGGTGATGCCGAGATTGGTGACGCCGGGCTGAGCGACGACAACGCGGTCGGGATAGTCGATGGCAAGGATGCGGTTGAAACGGCTCATGACCAGCAGCACCGCATCTTCGAGAGGCAGCGCGCCGCCGGACAGCGAGGTGCCAGAGCCGCGCGGCACGACGCGAATGTTGCGGTCGTTGCAGTATTTCAGCACCCGCGACACCTGCGCCACCGTTTCCGGCAGCACCACGACCAGCGGCAATTGCCGGTAGGCGGTGAGACCGTCGCTCTCGAAGGCGCGCATTTCGTTGGTGGCGTCGACGACGCCCTCGCCCGGCACGATGATGCGCATGTCGGCAACGATCTCTGTGCGCCGGCGCATCGTGGCGTCGTCTGGCTTGGGCATGGCAAGGCCGGACATCGGCAGCGTCCTCTGCGTGACTGGTAAAAATCTTTTACCAGCCGTCGGCGCTTGTTGCAAATCCTGCTTTGGTCGAGCGCGCGGGCGGGGCATGGCGGCGAGCTTCCGCAGCGGCAATCTGCCGCTGTCGCTCCCTCCCCCCTCGAGGGTCCCTCGAGGGGGAGGTGGCCGCGAAGCGGCCGGAGGGGTCCTTGCGCATGAAGCGCCTACATCGTCTTCCGACGCGAAAAGAGGCTAGCGCTTCACGCGAGACGACCCCCTCCGTCGCCTTCGGCGACATCTCCCCCTCAAGGGGGGAGATTATTCCCCCGGATGTTTCGCCGGCTCTGAATGCATGCGCCTCACGCGGCGCACACCCCACCAGACCAGCAGGATGGCAACCGGCACCGACGCGGCAGTGACCAACTCCGGCGCAAAGGCATGGCCGAAGATCGACGCGCCCTTGGCGAGATAGGAGATCAGGCCGACGACATAGTAGGAGACGGCGGCAACCGAGAGACCTTCCACCGTCTGCTGCAGGCGCAGTTGCAGCCGGGCGCGGTTGTTCATCGAGGCCAGCAAGTCGCGGTTCTGCTTTTCGACCTCGACATCGACCCAGGTGCGCAGCAGCGTCGTGGCGCGGGTGAGTTTTCGCGACAGATTGGCCTGGCGCTCCTCGACCGAACGGCAAGTGCGCATGGCGGGTGCCACGCGGCGCTGCAGAAAGCCGCCCCATGTGTCGTAGCCGGGCACCGCCTCTTCCTCCAGCGCTTCCAGCCGCTCGACAACGATGCCGTCATAGGCGCGGCTGGCGCCGAAGCGATAAAGGCTGGAGGCGGCATCGGCTTCCAGTTCGGCGGCAAGCTCGGTCAAATCGGCGAGCAGCGTCTGGCTGTCGCGCGTCTCGGCGACCTTCATCTCCAGCGTGGTCTGCGCCAGCCTGTCCTCGATGCGGCGGGCGCGGCCGGACAGCGTCAGCGCCAGCGGCAAGCCGAGCATGGCAAGCGTGCGATAGGTCTCGATGTCGATCAGCCGCTGCGACAGCGCGCCGGTGCGCGCCGGCGTCAGGCCGCGGTCGAGCACCAGCATGCGGGTCATACCGTCGCCATCCTGGCGGAAGTCGGTGATGATGGCCGCATTGCCGCGCTCGACCAGCGAATAGCAGAGGCTCGTCGGGTCAAAGGCCGCGATCAGCTTCTCGCTCGCCTGCGTCCATTTGCGGATTTCGAGCCTTATCCCGGAAATAACCGTGCCTGGCGGTGAAAACCCGTTGCCGAAGGGAGAATCCTCCTGCGCCCTGCTGTTTTCGGCAAGCGGCCCTTCCCACAGATAGGTGGAGAATTCGGTATGCCGCTCCCAGCGCAGCGAGCCCTTGCCCCATTTCATGGCATGGTGGCGGGCATGGCGGTCGGGCGCGGCGATGCCGAGGCGCCGCGACAGTTCCGAGAGCACGGCCATGTCGACGCCGGAGCCGCCTTCGGTCATGAAGGCGAGTTGGACAAGCACGCGCGGCTTGTCGATCAGCGGATGCGGGCGGGCATGAACCTCGCCAAGCGCGCCGGGGCGACCCTCATGCGCGGGAAAGCCCATCACGCTGCCCTGGGCGCGCGGCTGGAATTCGAGATTGGACGTCTCGTCCGACACGGCTGGTCCCCCTGTTCTCGACCCTTCGTGTTGTCGCGTCCTCTTGAGACAATCGATGAGGCGCGTAAACAGCAAAGTTTAGCCGAAGCGATTTCGCCGGCACCGCACGGAAAGCAACTGTGTCGGGCAAATTGGATAAATAATTTGACCAGTTGGCGACACCGGCTTTAATCTGCACGACAAGAAGCAGAGCATGATGTCGTCCCGAAAACCGCTTCACACTTTTCGGCATCCTGCTCCAGGTAAGATTTCCCAGGCGCCCGTTGAGCGATATTTTTTCCAGGATCGAGCATTCGCGCACCGCCGACGAGGTGGTGCAGCAGATCGAAAGCCTGATCCTGGAAGGTGTGCTGCGCACCGGCGACCGGCTGCCGGGCGAACGCGAACTGGCGCGCCAGTTCGATGTGTCGCGGCCGATCCTGCGCGACGCGCTGAAGGCGCTGGAGGGGCGTGGACTGTTGACGACCAAGGCCGGCGGCGGCACCCATGTCGCCGATGTCATCGGCCAGTTGTTCACCAAGCCGGTGACCGACCTGATCTCCATGCACCGCAAGGCGGTGACGGACTATCTGGAATATCGCCGCGAGATCGAAGGCGTCGCCGCCGAATATGCGGCGCGGCGTGCCACAGCAGACGACATCGCGTTGCTCGACCGCATCATGGCGCGCATGGACGAGGCGCACCGCACCGGCGATTTCGACGACGAGGCGGAGATCGACGTCGAGTTCCATCACGCGGTCTGCGAGTGCGCGCACAACATCATCCTGTTGCACACGCTGCGCTCCTGTTACCGCCTGTTGTCGGAAGGCGTGTTCCAAAACCGGCTGCTGGTGTTCAGCGTGCCCGGCGCGCGTGAGGCGCTGCTGGCCCAGCACCGCGCGATCTACAAGGCAATCAAGGCCGGCGATCCCGCTGCCGCCCGCCAGGCGGCGATGGACCACATTTCCTATGTCGAGCGCTCGATGCTCGAGGCCGAGCGCAGCGGCGACTGGCAGCGCGTGTCACGACTCAGGCTCAAACAGCGCTCCGACGCCGGCGACGGAACGAAAACAACAGGCTAGCGAGAGACCACCATGAGCGACATCCTCACCATTGCAGACCTCAAGGATCTGGCGCGCCGGCGGGTGCCGAAAATGTTCTTCGACTATGCCGATTCCGGTGCCTGGACGGAAAGCACCTACCGCGCCAATGAAGAAGACTTTCAGAAGATAAAATTCCGCCAGCGCGTGCTGGTCGACATGAGCAATCGCTCGCTGGAATCGACCATGATCGGCGAGAAGGTGGCAATGCCGGTGGCACTCGCCCCGACCGGCCTGACCGGCATGCAGCATGCCGATGGCGAGATGCTGGCGGCGCAGGCGGCGGAGGAATTTGGCGTGCCGTTCACGCTGTCAACGATGAGCATCTGCTCGATCGAGGATGTCGCCTCGGTGACGAAGAAGCCGTTCTGGTTCCAGCTCTACGTGCTGCGCGACAAGGATTTCGTGCTCAATTTGATCGACCGGGCGAAGGCGGCGAAATGCTCCACACTGGTGCTGACGCTCGACCTGCAGATCCTGGGGCAGCGCCACAAGGATATCCGCAACGGACTGTCGGCGCCGCCCAAAATGACGCTGGCCAACATTGTAGACATCGCCATGCGGCCGCGCTGGCTGATGGGCATTGCGGCTACCCCGCGCCGCACCTTCCGCAACATTGTCGGCCATGCCAAGGGCGTCGGCGACGTCTCCTCGCTGGGCTCGTGGACAAACGAGCAGTTCGACCCGCAGCTGTCGTGGAAGGACGTCGCCTGGATCAAGGAGCGCTGGGGCGGCAAGCTGATCCTGAAAGGCATTCTCGACAAGGAGGATGCGCTGATGGCGGTCAAGACCGGCGCCGACGCGATCGTCGTTTCCAACCATGGCGGGCGCCAGCTCGACGGCGCCTCATCATCGATCATGGCGCTGGAAGAAATCGCCGATGCGGTCGGCGACAAAATAGAAGTCCATATGGATGGCGGCATCCGTTCCGGTCAGGATGTGCTGAAGGCGCTCTGCCTCGGCGCCAAGGGCACCTATATCGGCCGGCCTTTCCTGTACGGCCTCGGCGCCATGGGCAAGGAGGGGGTGACCCTGGCGCTGGAGATCATCCGCAAGGAGATGGACATCACGCTGGCGCTGTGCGGCAAGCGCCTGGTGACCGACATGGGCAAGGACCAGCTGCGGCGCTAGAGCACGATCCCGAAAAGTGGGAACCGGTTTTCGGGAAAAGATCATGCTCCAACAAAAAGTTAGATCAGGATGACGATTCAACGAAACGTCATCCTGATCTAGAGTTTGTTCACCGATTGGCCCTAGCTTCGCTGGGACCACGGAGACGACGCCAGCCTTGTCCGAGACCGGCATCCATTACCTCGATGCGCGCGCGCCGGACGGCATGCGCCTCTATGCGATCGGCGACGTGCATGGCCGGCTCGACCTGCTCGAAGCCATGCACCACCGGATCGAGAGCGAGCTCGAATACAAGCCGACCGCCGACTGGCGGATCATCCACCTCGGCGACTATGTCGACCGCGGGCCAGACTCCAAGGGCGTCATCGATTTCCTGATCGAGGCGCAAAAGCGCGATCCGCGCAACCTGATGCTGGCCGGCAACCACGATATCGGCTTCCTCGATTTTCTCGACGTGCCCGACCCGGAAGGGCTGTTCATGCGCTATGGCGGTGTGCAGACGGCACAATCCTATGGCGTTGACCTGATTGGACACGCACGCTGGTTCGGCAAGGCAGAGGCGGTGCAGCGGGGGCACGCCGAACTGGTCAAGGCCGTGCCGCATGCCCATGTCGACTTCCTGCGGTCGCTGACGTTTTCAATAAGCATCGGTGATTTCTTCTTCTGCCATGCCGGCATCAGGCCAGATGTGCCACTGGAGAGCCAGAACCCGCAGGATCTCATCTGGATTCGCGACGCCTTCCACAACCATCCAGGGCTTTACCCGAAAGTGGTCGTGCACGGCCACACGCCGGTGCCGGAGGCCGAGGTGATGCCCAACCGCGTCAATGTCGACACGCTCGCCTGGCAGTCAGGCATGCTCACCGCGCTCGCCGTAGACGGCGCTGACAAGCGTATCCTGACTGTGCAGGGAAAAGCGTTTTAACGGAGCGCGGCGGTGACGCCGTAGCCGTCGACGGCTTGATGGTTGTTGGCTGCATCGGCGGAATATATGCCGAGACCGCACAGCACGATGGCAGACAGCATGACAAAGGACAGAAGCGCTGCTTTCACGGACGTCATCTCTAGTTGAGCTTCCTGCATCTGGGCACGAGGCGGTTACCAATGCGTTGAAACGGAGAATTCGTCTCAAAGTTTCGACGATTTCGCGCTTGTAGGTCGATTCTGTATCGGCGGTGTGTCGCGCGGAGCACACAGAAGGTTCATCGCGGTTGCATTGCCGATGCAGAGCGCGCGCCTTGTAGGATAGCGTTCGGCCACAAACCAAGGATGAAAGGGGTTGTCCCCGGCGGATTCCCCGCCGCGTGCCAATTATGCAACGGCCGCGCCCGCTGGGCTCAGATTGTCGCCACCCAGGCGCGGGCAATGGCGAGGCCGGCAGCGTCGGCGTCGGGGCCGTTGCGGGCCATTTCGCCATCGAGCCGATCATGCCAGTCGGGATGGCGCTCGGCGATGAGCGGTGCGAAGGATGTGCTCCAGTCCTTCACCATCGGCCGGTCGGCTTCGAAATGGAACTGGAAGCCGTAGACGGCGCGGCCGATGCGGAATGCCTGGTTCGCGGCAATATCGCTGCCGGCTAGCCGCACCGCATTTTCGGGCAATGCGAAGGTGTCGTCGTGCCATTCGAAGATGGGGAAATCCTGGGGCAGTGCGCCAAGCACCGGATCGGTCCTGGCGTCCGGTGTCAGCGACACCTTGTGCCAGCCGAATTCCGAGGCGCCGCCGATCTGGTTCTCGCCGCCGAAGGTGCGGGCGACCAGCTGGCTGCCCAGGCAGATACCGAGCACAGAGCGATCCTTGGCGGCGAAATCGCGGGTCAGGTCGAGCAGTGCGGGGAAATAGGGGTAGTCGTCGTCGGCCAGCGCGTTCTGACCGCCGCCCAGCATCACCATGGCATCGTGCCCGGTCGCGTCGTCAGGCAGCGGATCGCCCTTGTAGGGCCGGCGCAGGTCGAGATCGGCGCCCGCTTCGGCAAGGGCCGCGCCGACCTGGCCGAGACCGGTGTTGTCGTAGTTCTGGACCACCAGCACTCGCATCGCAAAACCCTGCTGACATGAAATGACGCGACGAGCGATATCATGTCGCCAGCATTGCAGCCAAGATGCGCGTTCGGGAGAGAGCTATGCCACTGCAAAACCGGGTCGATCCGTTCGGCGCCATCCATGCGGTGCCGGAACGCGGCCTGTTCACCGGCAATCGCGGCATCATCCACGACCCGCAGACCAAGACGCTGCTGAAAAAGCGCTGGGCGCTTCGGGCGTGGATCACCTGCGTCTGCAAGTTTCGCAATGTGCGGCGCGAGCCGATGGGCCGTAATCGGCCGGGTGGCAAGGCCGGCTGGACCGAGCTGTTCTTCCTCGACGAGGTGACGGCACTGGCAGCCGGGCACCGGCCTTGTTTCTACTGCCGGCGTGAGCGGGCCACGGATTTTGTCGGCCGTTTCGGCAAAGCTTTCGGTGTGACCGAGCCGCGCGCGCCAATGGTCGACAAAAAGTTGCACAAGGAGCGGCTGGCGTCTGGTGGAAAGCCACCTGATATCACCGTGGAGGAGCTTGCCGGGTTGCCCAACGGGGCAATGATCGCGGATGGAGGCACCGCCTATGCGCTGCGCGGCGGCAAGGCGCTGCCCTGGTCGTTCGCGGGTTATGGCGATCCGACGGGGTTAGCAGGCTTTGCCGACCCGCAGCTTCGCCTGCTGACGCCGGCGACCTCCCTTTCGGTGCTGCAACAAGGCTACCTTCCGGTGTGGCATCCATCCGCCGAGGCTTGACGCAGGGGACAGCCTCGCCCATTCCTCGGCGATGCGCGCCAACTACAAAATGCAGCGGCTGTTCGTGCCGGACGATCTCGCGGCAGGTATCGAATTCGATGCCGGCCAGCAGCAGAGCCATTATCTCATGCATGTGCTGCGACTTGGCGAAGGCGCCGAAATCCTTGTCTTCAACGGCCGCGATGGCGAATGGTCGGCGGCGATCGCCGCCAAGTCGAAGAAGGCGGTGCGGCTGAAAGTGCTCCGCCAGCAGCGGCCACAACCGCCGCTGCCCGATCTGATCTATTGCTTCGCGCCGCTGAAACAGGGCCGGCTCGACTATCTCGTGCAGAAGGCGGTGGAGATGGGCGCCGGCATCCTGCAACCGGTGATCACCCAGCACACGCAAGTGGCAAAACCCTCCATCGACCGGCTGCGCGCCAATGTCGTCGAGGCCGCCGAGCAATGCGGCATACTGGCAGTGCCTGAGGTGCGCGAGGCCGAAAAGTTCGAGCGCCTGCTCTCCGGCTGGGACAAGGAACGACGGCTGATCTTCTGCGACGAGGACGCCTCGACCAACAATCCGCTGTCGGCCTTGCAGGCGATCAAAGAGAAGAAGCTGGCGCTGCTGGTCGGGCCGGAAGGCGGCTTTTCCGATGACGAGCGCAAGATGCTGCGGGCGCTCCCCTTCGTCACCGCCATCCCGCTCGGCCCACGCATCCTGCGGGCCGACACGGCGGCGGTTGCGGCGCTTGCCGTGATGCAAGCAACGCTCGGAGACTGGTGAGACTTCGCCTATTGCAAGGGACGGGCGAGGCAGTCACATTCAATTCCTGTTGACCTGTGGCTCAGGATTTTTTGCTTGATCGGCTGCTGACATTTCGTCCATCTAGCGCCGGCGGGCTCCGAGAGCCGCAGAGGGGGCCCCATGGCGCGCGACACAACCGATTTCCGGCCGATCGAAGACTTCGACGAACTCGTCGAGCATCTGGCCGAAGGCAACAAGCCGCGCGACAAGTGGCGGATCGGCACGGAGCACGAGAAGTTCCCGTTCTATGTCGACGGCAACGCGCCGGTGCCCTATGGCGGCGAGTGCGGCATCCGCGCCATCCTCGAAGGCATGCAGCACAAGCTCGGCTGGGATCCGATCATCGATGATGGCCGCATCATCGGTCTGGTCGAGCCGACCGGCCAGGGCGCGATCTCGCTGGAGCCGGGCGGCCAGTTCGAGCTGTCCGGCGCACCGCTGGAGACGATCCACCAGACCTGCCGCGAGGGCAATGCGCATCTGGCGCAGGTGCGCGAGATCGCCGAGCCGATGGGCATCCGTTTCCTCGGCCTCGGCGGCAGCCCGAAATGGTCGCTGGCCGAGACGCCGAAAATGCCGAAATCACGCTACGAGATCATGACCCGCTACATGCCCAAAGTCGGCAGCAAGGGTCTCGACATGATGTACCGCACCTGCACCATCCAGGTGAACCTCGACTTCGAGAGCGAAGCCGACATGCGCCGCAAGATGCAGGTGTCGCTGAAGCTGCAGCCTCTGTCGACGGCGCTGTTTGCCAATTCGCCCTTCACCGACAGCCGGCCGAACGGGCTGCAGAGCTGGCGCGGCGATATCTGGCGCGACACCGACAACCAGCGTTCGGGCCTGCTCGAATTCTGCTTCTCGCCCGAGTTCGGCTTCGCCGACTATGTCGAATGGGCGCTCGACGTGCCGATGTATTTCGTCATTCGCGACGGCCACTATCACGACATGACGCACGTCACCTTCCGCCAGTTCATGGCGGGTGCTGCGCGCAATGAAGTGCCCGACGGGCTGCCGACGATGGGCGACTGGGCGAACCATCTGTCGACCTTGTTTCCCGATGTGCGGCTGAAGCGCTTCCTTGAAATGCGCGGCGCCGATGGCGGGCCGTGGCGGCGCATCTGCGCGCTGCCGGCCTTCTGGGTCGGCCTCCTCTATGACGAGGCAGCGCTTGACGCCGCCGAGGCGTTGACCTCGAGCTGGACCTATGAAGAAACGCTGGCGATGCGCAATGCGGTGCCGGAACAAGGCATTTCCGCGCCGTTCCGCAACACGACGCTGCGCGACATCGCCCGCGACGTACTGGTCATTTCGCGCATGGGCCTGAAGAACCGCGGCAAGAAAAACCGCGACGGCTATGACGAGACCTCGTTCCTCAACACGCTCGACGAAGTTGTGGCGCGCGGCACCACCAGCGCCGAGGAAATGCTCTCGGCCTACCACACGCGCTGGGGCGGTTCGATCGAGCCGGTGTTCATGGAATATGCGTATTAACTCCACGCGTTGAGCCGCGGCAAATGCCGCTTCAATCGAACATCGAAACCAACTAGGCTCTCCCTCGAGGATTTCCCGGAGGAGAACCCTATGCCCACCTTGTTCGACATATTGGCGCAGGCCCAGAACGGCAACGGCATGCAGGCGCTTGCCCAGCAGTACGGGCTCTCGATGCAGCAGACACAGGCCGCGGTCGCCGCACTGCTGCCTGCTTTCTCGCAAGGGCTGCAGCGCAACACTGCCGACCCCTACGGGCTCGGCGCCTTCATGACGGCGATGGCAAGCGGCCAGCACGCCAAATATTTCGAGGACGCAACCAGAGCCTTCTCGCCGCAAGGCGTCAATGAAGGCAACGGCATTCTGGGTCATCTGTTCGGCTCCAAAGAGCTGTCGCGCGCCGTGGCCAGCCAGGCCGCACAGGCGACCGGCGTCAGCCAGCAGATCCTGCAGCAGATGCTGCCGGCCATCGCCTCGATGGTGATGGGCGGACTGTTCAAGCAGACGACAGACCAGTTGATGGGGGGCCAGATGCAGGCCGCCGGCGGCTTCGGCGGCAGCAACAATCCGCTCGGCGACATCATCGGAGAGATGATGCGGCAGGCCGGCGGCGGCGCACAGCCTGCGCCGCAGCCGGCACCCAATCCTTACGGCGAAAACCCATTGGGCAAAGTACTGCAGGACATGTTCGGCGGCGGCGCGCAACAGCCGCAAAGTCAGCCGCAACAAGCGCCCAACCCCTATGGCGACAATCCACTCGGCAAGGTGCTGCAGGACATGTTCGGCGGCGGCGCAGCGCAACAGCCGCAGGGCCGGGCGCAGCCAACGCAGCCGCAACAGACTCAGAGCCCTTACGGCGACAATCCGCTGGGCAAGATTTTTGAAGAGATGTTGCGGCAAGGTGGTGGCGGCGGCTTCGGTCTGCCCGGTGGGCAACCAAGCGGGCAGCCAACGCCGCAGCAGCCCCAGGCGAAGCAGCGCCAGGCGCCGCAACCGCAGGCCAATCCCAGCGGCAGGCCGCGAAATCCGTTCGACGATATTTTCGGCAAAATGTTCGAGACCGGTGCCCAGCAGCGCGACGAGTATCAGAAGGGCGTGGAAACGATCTTCGACCAGTTCAAGCGGGATATGGACCGGCGGTAGTCCAACAACGGCCTGCGCGGCTTCGACGTTGAGCTAAAAGAAAAGCCCGGTCCTGGAGGAGGACCGGGCCAATGTGCAGGCTGGCCGGCGGGGATCCGGCAGGGAGTGGGGACGCCTGCGATACTTCTTGGTCGCCGCGAGCCGCAGAAAGGTTCACGGCGACCGAAACAAAGTGCTGCCGATCAGGCTACCTTGCGGGCAAGATCCTCGATCGTATCGGCGCGATGCCTGGCGATCGTACGCAGCTTTACGGTCGGATCGGCGCCGAAAGGCACATCGATGGCGACATGGAGGTCGGCACGCGTCAGGCCGATATCGGCGAGTTCGGCGTCGGACATCTCGCCAAGGCGATAGAAGGCGCGGCGATTTTTCCAGGCCTGGAAGGCGTTGAGAAAAGCATTGGCCACGCGCGTCGCAACGGCCGGACGCGAGGTGATGCGCGAGGTCTCGGTGGCGAAATCGATCGTGGTCATGTCAGTCTCCTTCGGAGTCGAGCGGACGAAGCCGGGCAAACAGTGCTGGGAGAAGCGCCGTTCCGGTCTCGATTCACATGCCTTCATGTGGATGTCAGGAATTTGCCACGACGCGATTGATTAATCCAACGAATGTTTCTAATCTTTAGCATCAACGCTAGTGATGGATTGGACCGATGAAAGCGCCACTCGATCTCGACCAGCTGCAGACCTTCATCTCAATCGCCGACACCGGCAGCTTCACCCGCGCCGCCGAGGAAGTGCTTCGCACCCAGTCGGCGGTGTCGATGCAGATGCGCCGGCTGGAAGAGCGGATCGGCAAGCCGCTGTTCGAAAAGGACGGCCGCACCAACAGGCTGACCGAGGAAGGCGACAAGCTGCTCTCCTATGCACGGCGCCTGCTCTATCTCAACCGCGAGACGCTGGCCGCCTTCGACGACCGGCGGCTCGAAGGCACCATCCGCATCGGCACGCCTGACGACTATGCCGACCGCTTCCTGCCCGAGATCATGGCGCGCTTCACGCGCTCCAATCCGCGCGTCGAGCTGACCGTCATCTGCGAGCCGACGCCGGGGCTGGTCGAGCATATCAAGCGCGGCAATCTCGATTTGGCGCTGGTGACGCACAACGATACGCGCGGCCAGTCGGAAGTAGTGCGGCGCGAACCGCTTTTGTGGGTAACATCGGCCAACCATGCCACGCATGAACAGGAAGTGCTGCCAATGGCCTTCGGCCGGCCGAACTGCATCTGGCGGCGCGCCGCCGTCGATGTGCTCGACCGGCAGAACCGCGACTATCGCATCCTGTTCACCAGCTTCTCGGCGACCGTCATCACCGCCGCGGTGCTGTCGGGGCTGGCGATCTCGGTGCTGCCGGAATGCGCGCTGCGGCCCGGCATGCGGGTACTGGGCGAAGCCGACGGTTTCGGTGTCCTGCCCGACTGCCGCATAGGCATCATGCGCGGCCAGACCTCGCGGCCGGAGATTGTCGACGCGCTGGCACGGCACATCTCGGAAAGCCTCGACAACATTTCCGTGCCGCTCGGCGAAGAGACGGGAAGCTTCGATTTTGCAGCACTTGCCTTCGCCAAGATGAAGCGGAGCAAGCCGAACCAGATCCTGCCGGGCTGGTAGGGCGGATCAGGCCGATGCGACCGCCGGCGCCGTTGCGTTGGCCGACGAGAGGCCGGGCAGCGCCAGCAATTGCCCCGACTCCAGCGGCGGCGACAGAAGATAACCCTGCAGCTGCTGGCAGCCCATGGCGACCAGCAGCGCCTTTTGCGCTTCGGTCTCGACACCTTCGGCGATAACCTCGACGTTGAGGGCGCCGGCGAGATCGATCAGTGCCTTGACAATAGCGCCCGAATTGCCGTCGCCGTCGAGAAGCCGCACGAAGGAGCGGTCGATCTTGAGTTTGTCGATGGCATGGCGGCGCAGATAGCTCAGCGACGAATAGCCGGTGCCGAAATCATCGAGCACGATGCCGACGCCCCACCGGCGCAGGTTGGCGAGCGCCATTCTGGTCGCATCGCTGTTTTCCAAAAGCACGTTTTCGGTAATCTCGAGCTGCAGCCGGCCCGGCGCCAGCCCGGTCTCGGCAAGGATCGACTCAACCTGATCGGCGAAACCCGCGTCGCGCAATTGCAGCGGCGAGACGTTGACGGCCAGCCATGGCAATCCGGTGCTGACGGCAAAGCGGCAAGCTTCGCGCAGCACCCACCCGCCGAGCTGGCCGATCAAGCCACGTTCTTCCGCGATGGCGATGAATTGCGCCGGCGGCAATGCGCCATGGACCTCGTGCGCCCAGCGGATCAGCGCTTCGGCTCCGAGGATCGTCTTGCCGTCGGCCGCAAATATTGGCTGATAGGCGAGTTTGATACCGGTTCCACCATTCAAGGCATTGCGCAACTCGCTCTCGACCTTGCGCTTGCGCAGTAGGAGGTCGTCCATGTCGCCGGCGAAGACCTGATAGCGGCCGCGGCCGTTCTTCTTGGCTTCGTAGAGCGCGATGTCGGCCTTGCGCAGCAGATCGTCGGCATCGGCGTCGGGACCCGTCGACAAGGCGATGCCAATGCTGGCGCTGATAAAGACCTGATCGTCGAGCAGCTTGAAGGGCTCCCGCAGCTTTTGCAGCAGCCCTTCAGAAATATCTTCAGCGGTTCTGATATCGCGGACGTCGATCAGGATCAGGGCGAACTCATCGCCGCCGAGGCGGGCCACGGTGTCGACTTGGCGGATCGTCTGCGCCAGCCGGGCAGCGGTCTGGCGCACGAGTTGATCACCGGCCGGATGGCCTAGCGTATCGTTGACGTGCTTGAAGCGATCGATATCGAGGTAAAGCAAGGCCACCTTGGCCGTGTCGTGACTGGCCGTCAACAAGGCGCGCCGCAGCCGGTCCTCGAACAGGGCCCGGTTGGGAAGACCCGTCAGCGTGTCGTGGAAAGCGAGATATTGTGCCTGGTCCTGGCTGGTCTGCAGCGCGGATGACGCGCGGCGCAGGCGTCGTAACAGGAATGTCAGAACACTCGCGGCGAGCAGCATCGCGCCGATCAGAGACGGGCCGGCCTTGCGTACCAGGGTCAGTCCGGGACGCTCCTGGTCCCAGCCGATATAGCCCAGGATGATGCCGCGCGAATCGACCAGCGGAATGGCGGCCGACCCTACGGGCTGCGAAAAAGGCAGCAGGCGCGCGCCGGCCAGCAGATATTTTTCGGCGATCTTGCCGATAACCACATCATTGATGAACTCCACCGAGATATGGAGGTACTCGCTGCCCGGCGCCTGGGTGACGCGGTCGGTACTCGGCACCAGCGGCATGACACTGAGGATGGCAGGCTCCCCGCCAAGCGACACCAGATCTTCGGCGACCAATTTGACCGGGCCGCCGCCGGTCTGATTGTCGTTTGGCGGCCTAGCGATCAGCGCGCGCAGCCTTTCAATAGTGGGCAGCAGAACGGATTCATCCTCGGCATAGGCGCTCGGCGCCATGACCTTGCCTTCCCGCATCGCGTGAATTGGCCGGTTGGCGTCATCCAGCACGTAGACGCGGTTGTGGCCATAGTAGGAATACATCCAGACGCTGAGATTCTCGATCATCCAGTCCTGGTTGCCGGCTTTGGCGTTGACGACGGCATCGTCCCAGACGGCTATACTTTCCTGCTCGCGCTCCACTGCGGCGATTTGATCCTGAAGGCCATTGGCGAAAAAGATCTTTTGCCGTTCTAGCGAGATATGGTCGGCCTGCATGGTGGCGTAGAAGCCAAAACCAAGCACCATCGCCAGCGCGAAAACGCCGAGCGCCAGCACCGTCAATGTGACTTGATGCGTCAATGGACTGCGATTTGCGCGTGCGTTCATGCGTCTTTGGCTGGCTCCCTTTGCCGTAGAGCCAATCAAGTCGGGCTTAAGATCACGTTATGAAATCGGTCATGGGCTGCAGCAGCCTTGACGCGGGCGCACAACCGTCCCCCAATCGGCCGATGAGCGACGCAGCATCCGAATCACGCACAAACGCCACCGAATACACGGTGAGCGAGATTTCCGGCGCGCTGAAGCGCACGGTCGAGGATGTCTTCGGCCATGTGCGGGTGCGCGGCGAAATCTCCGGCTATCGCGGCCCGCACTCTTCCGGCCATGCCTATTTCACGCTCAAGGACGACCGCGCGCGGCTCGATGCGGTGGTCTGGAAAGGCACGATGAGCCGGCTGAAATTCCGCCCCGAAGAGGGGATGGAGGTGATCGCCACCGGCAAGCTCACCACCTATCCCGGCAAATCCAACTACCAGATCGTCATCGATAATCTCGAGCCGGCCGGCGCCGGCGCGCTGATGGCGCTTTTGGAAGAGCGCAAGCGGCGGTTGCAGGCCGAGGGGCTGTTCGACGCCGGCCGCAAACGGCGGCTGCCGTTCATGCCACGCACCATCGGTGTCGTCACCTCCCCTACCGGATCGGTGATCCGCGACATCATTCACCGCATCAAGGACCGCTTTCCACTTCATGTGCTGGTCTGGCCGGTGCGAGTCCAAGGCGAGACGGCAGGCGCGGAAGTGACGGCCGCCGTCAACGGCTTCAACGCGCTGGCCTGGGATGGCGCCATTGCCCAGCCCGACCTTCTGATTGTGGCGCGCGGCGGCGGCAGCCTGGAAGACCTCTGGGGGTTCAACGATGAAGGTCTGGCGCGTGCCGTCGCCGCCTCGCGCATCCCGGTGATTTCGGCCGTCGGCCATGAGACCGACTGGACGCTGATCGACCTTGTCGCCGACATGCGGGCGCCGACGCCAACAGGCGCTGCGGAGATCGCGGTGCCGGTGAAAGCGGACCTCGAAGCAACGCTTGCCAGTCTTGGCGCGCGGCTCAAGGCGGCGGTCTTGCGCAATTTCGAACGCAAACGGCAAGCCTCGCGTGCGGCCGCCCGCGCGCTCCCCTCGCCCGACCAGTTGCTGGCGCTGCCGCGCCGGCGCCTGGACGAGGCAACCAGCCGGCTCGGCCGAGCGCTGTCGGTCAGCATCGAGCGCAAGCGGACCAAGCTTCAGGGACAGCGGCTGACGCCGGCCACTCTGTCGCGACGCATCAACGAGGCACGCACGCTGACCGGACGCGACCTGGCGCGGGCGCAAGCGGCATTTTTCGGCATCGTGCGCGAACGGCGCACCCGGTTTTCGCGCACCGCAAAGCGGCTGTCGCCGGCGCCGATCGCCAGGCGGCAGAAATTGCAGGCGGACGCGCTGGCCGCACTGACGCGCCGGCAGGATCATGCCGTTTCGCGACGGCTCGACCGGCTGCGCGGACAATTGACCCAGGCTGACCGGCTGCTGGCGACGCTGTCGCACAAGGCGGTGCTGGCGCGCGGCTTCGCGCTGGTCAAGGACGCTGAAGGCGCAGTGATCAAGCTGGCGGCGGATGTCGCGCCGGGCGCGTCGCTGCAAATCGAGTTCGCCGACGGCACCACGAATGCGGTTGCGACCGGCGGCACGGGGCAGCCGAAGGCAGTTGCCAAACCGGCTACGCCGCCTGCCAGCAAGCCCGCGGTCACCAAGGCTGCCCCCAGCAAACCAAAAGAACCGGGCAATCAGGGCTCGCTTTTCTAGAGGACGGCATGGCCGGACACGACCCGCATCTTCAAACGCCGGCCGGCAAGCCGCGCGCCCGTGCGTTCGGCATTGCCTTTGACGGCACGCCAGGTCGCTTCAATGCCATCACCGACGTGCCCGGCGTGAGCGTCGGCTATGCGACGCTGATCTCAGGCGATGGTCCGCTCAAGGTCGGCACGGGACCGGTGCGCAGCGGCGTCACCGCCATCCTGCCGCGACCGTTGGCGGAGCTCGCCACGCCGGTGTTTGCCGGCGTGTTCAGCCAGAACGGCAATGGCGAGCTGACGGGCTCGCATATCATAGAGGAGGTCGGCGCCTTCAACCTGCCGGTCACCATCACCAACACGCATTCCTGCGGCGTCACCCGCGACGGCACGCTGCGCTGGATGCAACGCGTGCTGCCGGCTGCACTCGACAGTGGTTGGGGGCTGCCGGTGGCGGCGGAAACCTATGACGGCTTCCTCAACGACATCAACGGCCATCATGTCGGCTTCGAACATGTCGAAGCCGCGCTCGACGGTGCCACCGGCGGAGCCATCGAGGAAGGCAGCGTCGGCGGCGGCACCGGCATGATCGCCTTCGGCTTCAAGGCAGGCTCGGGCACGGCGTCGCGCATCGTCGAATGGCAGGGCATCAGGCATACGGTCGGCGTGTTCGTGCAGGCGAATTTCGGCAAGCGGCACAATTTCACGCTGCGCGGCGCGCGCGTCGGACCTGATCTGATGGAACCGGCGATGCGCGAAGGCACGCCGCGCGCCGAGAAGGGTTCGATCATCGCCATCGTCGCCACCGACGCGCCGTTCCTGCCGCATCAGATGAAGCGGCTGGCGCGGCGTGTGCCGCTCGGCATCGCCATGACCGGCGGCTTCGGCTACCACAGTTCGGGCGACATCTTCCTGGCCTTCACGACGGCCAATCCGCAAGCAGCCCTTGCGCCGTCAGGACAGACGGCCAGCGCCGCTTACATTCCGGACGTCGATATCGACCCGTTCTTCGATGCGGTGGTGCAGGGTGTGGAAGAGGCGATCCTCAATGCGATGGTCGCCAATGAGGATATGAGCGGGCGCGACGGCAATTTCGTGCCGGCGCTGCCGAAGGCCTGGCTGAAAGATCGATTTGGGTAGATGGGAGCGCCCGGCTCTGGCGGCCGGGCCTGACATTTATTCGGCAGGCTTGCCCGGATTCGTGTTGCTCTGGTCGGCCTCGGCCGCCTCTTCGAGCCGCGAGGCGATCAACTCCTGGATGTCGCCGACTTCTTCCTGGATATCCTCCAGCGGGATGCCGACCTCGGCCGCCTTGGCGGCGCATTCCTTGGCCAGGGTCTCGGCCTGCTTCTCGATCTTTACCGGCGAGTGCTGGCAATGGACCTTTTCACCAATCCACCCGCGCAAAAACTCGATCGCATGTTCACTCATACTGCTTTTCCCTGGCGGCTATGCCGGTTGGTAATCGTAAACGTCCGCACCTGATAAAGGATGCATGCTCGCATTCGAACCGAGTCGGCTTCGCCCGGCAAGCCGATCTTGCCCGAGGTCCACAAAGCCGAATGAAGGGAAGGGTTCAAGGAGCACGTTCTGATTGTTTGATGGAGTGGTACCGTTGGCTGGGATCGAACCAGCGACCTCCGGATCCACAATCCGGCGCTCTAACCATCTGAGCTACAACGGCACGTTCGCCTGAGCCAGATCGTGGTGAAAAATTCATTCTCCGAGATCCGCTCTGTCGTTCGGCGATGCGTCCAATACGGTCTATCAGAGTCTAATTCAAGGCCTTTGATAAGGCAAAGCCCGGTTCCTCGAGCGGGCACCGCTTTTCAGCAGGCAAAAGAAAAGGCCGGCGGGAGGAGGTGCCGGCCTTTTCCTGTTACGAGCCAGCGGGAGGAGGTGCTGGCTGGTCACCCCGGGGAGCAGAGGGAGGAGGTTCCACTCGCCGGGTATTCACTGGACAACTCTATCGCACATCTATTTGTCTGACGAAATGCGACGTTTTGATGCATCGTAGAGTTGTGCGCAATTATTAGGCGGCCTTGATGTCCTTCAGGGCCTTCTCGAAAGCGGTCTTGACCGGCTTGGAGACGTCTTCGGCAGCCTTCGAGGCAACGGCCTGGAATTCCTTGGCCTGCTCGACGGTCGACTCGACGCGCTTGCGCAGGAAGGCAGTCTGCAACTCGACGACTTCCGACAACGACTTGGCGCCGATCAGGGCTTCAAGATGCGAGAAGCCGGCTTCGGCATTGGCGCGCAGAGCGGCGATGGTCTTGAGCGACAGGTCGCTGGAAACGGTCTTGGCGGTCTCGAAGGTCGATTCCAGAACTTTCTGGGTCTCTTCGGCGCCGGTCTTCAGCTTGGAATAGGCTTCCTTCGACTGCTCAACGCCCTTTTCGGCGAAAGCGCGGATCTGGTCGGTCGCCTTGGAGGCGTCGAAGCTCGGGAATTCAACGTTTTCGATGGTCTCAGCGGTCTTGGCCTTGGTCATTTTCCATCCTTTCGAGGGTAGCGGCTTTGACAGAAAGCCGTCTCGTTCATGTATGATGGCAATATAGCGGTTTTTTTGTGCGATGCAATATCTTTGTTGCAGTGCACCATAAATTTCTTCCGCAACGTTACCGGGCTACCCAAGGGCCGTTAACCAAGAGGCCAGAGATTCCGTCTGCTTTCCGCCACGGCTTGTGGACCTTCGCCGCGCGGGCTTTTATTAACAAAGCGTTAACTGCAAATTGCCCGCCTTGTAGGTTCGCCAAGAGGTTTCACCGAAAGGGTCCGCCAAGCGCATGCCGTCCGAGAACTACTCTTTCCTCGATGTCGCCGTGCTCGACGCGGTCCGCCAGCGCTTCGCCGCCGGCGACGCGATCGCGATTCTGTCGGCTGACCTCGAACAGGTGATCTGGGCCAACGGGCCGGGCGCGGCGGTGTTCGGCTATCCCGATATCGAAGCCATCATCGGCGCCTCGGCACAGCTGCCGCTGATCGCCAGGCGGCAGATCATGGCGACCGCCGGCTTCCCGAAGATCGGCAGCGATCGCGCCATCACGGTGCGACTGGCGACCGGCATGACCAGCCGTGCTGTCGGCTTCCTGGCCAGTGCGGTGACCATGCCGGACGGGGAAAGCGCCATCATGCTGGCGCTGCCGGCAGCGCAGTCCGGCTCGCGCAGTGCTGCCGACGTTGCGGCCCGCGCCATCAGCGGCTTTAACGAAGACGGCCATTTCATCGCGTTTGTCGACGCCGCAGGCACCGTCGAGGCGGCTTCGGATGGTTTTGCCGCGCTCGCCATCCGGCCTGAGACGCTGGCGGCGCTTGTCGCCGATGTTGCGAGCCAGGACGACCGCATCGTCAAGCGGCTGGTCCCGGGCGGTACCTCGTCCTATCCGGCGGGCTTTGCCCGTCTGACCGAGTCCAGGCATCTGCTGGTGGTCATCGACGAGGATCAGCTCGGGGAGGAAAATCCCGTCGGTGAGCTGGATGCCGAACCTGCTGCAGCGCGGCAGGACGCGGGCCCGATGCAAGCCGCCCCAGACGACGCAGTAACGGCGGATGCAGTAGCCGACCAACCCGCAGCAAGCGGGAATCAGGGCGCACCGCCCGCGGTCGTGCCAGACGTCGCCGAGGCCGCTCCGACAGCGACTGAGCATGATGCTTCGGCGTTAACCGATCCAAAGGCAGATGATCGCCAGCAGCCGACCGGCCGCGAGCAGGCAGCCAACGACAGTGCGCCTGTGCAACATGATCATTGGTACTTCCATGCCGGCGAAGAGCCGCAGGCGAGCGAGCCGGACAGCCCGGCACAAGCCGAGCCGGAATCGGTTGTCTCGGCCGAGAATGCGCTGCCGGACACCACTGTTGCCACCTCGCCCACCCTGCCCTCTGACGTAACCCGACCGGGTGCGCCCGCCCGCGCGATCGACCGCACGGCGCCGCCGCTGCGCTTCGTCTGGCGCACCGACGCCGAGGGCAAATTCAGCGCGCTGTCGCCGGAATTCACCGACATCGTCGGCAAGCCCGCCGCCGATGTGATCGGCCGCCGCTTCAAGGATGTCGCGACAACATTCGGCCTCGATGCCTCTGGCGAGATCGCCGGCCTGCTCGAACGGCGCGACACCTGGTCGGGCCGCTCGGTGCTGTGGCCGGTGGCCGGCACGGACCTGAAGATTCCTGTCGATCTGGCGGCACTGCCCGTCTATGGCCGCAGCCGCGCCTTCGAAGGGTTCCGTGGGTTCGGCGTCGCCCGCGCCAGCGACGCGGTGGTCGATCCGGAAGCGATCGGCATGGCGCTGGTTCCCAATGGCGTACCACCGGCAGCAGTTGAGCCAGCGCCGGAAGAGACTGTGGCGGAAGCTCCCAAGGCGGCCGATCCGTTCGAGGGCGAAGTGCCTGCACTGACCATCGTGCCGAAGCAGGAACGGCGTTTCGCCGACAAGGTCATTCGGCTGGCCGAGCATCGGCAGCCCGCCAATGATAAGGGCCTGTCGACGCTGGAACGCAGCGCTTTCCGAGAGATCGGGGAGCGGCTGAAGAAGGACAATCCTCCGCCGGAGCAGCCGGAGACCAGCAAGCCGGCCGAACCTGTCAAGCCAGTTCAGGTGGCGCCGGACCAGGCCGGGCCGGACCACGCCAAGGCAGATCAGCCCAAGCCGGATCATGTCGAGGTGGACCAGGCTGAAACGGCCGCGCCAGCCCAGCAACCGGAGGCCTTGAGCCCGGACGAGACCGTCCCGGCTGCCACAGTTGAGCCCTCGGCAGCCGCACCCGAAAGCGAGACGGCTGAGGCCGAACCGCCGGAAAGCGACGTAGAGGACGAAAAGGATCTGGCGCGACTCGATGGCGCCGAGCCGGACGAAGGTGCTGTGGTCAAGGATGCGGGCGTGGCGAAGGCGCCGATAGTCTCGCGCTCGCTGCTCGACTATGCCGATTCCGAACCAGGATCCGTCACCGGCGAAGCCGACGAAGCGACGTCTTCCAACAGCGAACCGACGCCGGCTTCAGAACCGGCTGAGACGAAAGCTCAGGAAATCGTCGAGGCCGTGGAGCCACAGCCGGCTGTCGCCGAGGCGCCGGCCGATGCCGGCGAAGACGACAGCATGACTGCCGCCGATTTCCGCGATGCCGAGGACAACGAGGATTGGGCGCCGGCTGGCGAGGCGACCGGTTCGGCCGTGCAAGACGGTGATAAGGCCGGCGCTGCGGACACGGCGCCGGCAGCACCGCCGCGCCTAAAAGTGCCGCCGCTCAAGCTTGAAGGGTTCGTGCCCTCGGCATTTTCGGCCGGAGATGAACACAAGGCGCCGGACACCTCGTTGCTCGGCAGATTGCCGGTGCCGCTGCTGATCCATTCCGGTGACGAGCTTCACTACGCCAATGAGGAATTCCTCGGCCTCACCGGCTATGACACGCTCGAGGATTTGAGCGATGCTGGCGGCCTCGACGCGCTATTTGCCGATCCCTATTCTGAAGCGGCAGATGAAAGCGACCACGCGCTTCGGCTGAAGACACGCGAGGGGCAGGAATTTCCGATTGAAGCCATCCTGCGTTCGGTGCCGTGGCGCGGCGGCAAGGCGCTGATGCTGGTGGTGCGGCGCACCGGCGACGATGAGGCGCCGGTGGCTGCGCATGTCGCAGCTGAAGAACAGACGCAGCCCGACGTTTCCGAGCTCAAATCGCGCATTGCCGAAATGCGCACCATCATCGACACCGCGACCGATGGCGTCGTGTTGATCGGCCGTGACGGCGATATCCGCTCGATCAGCCGGCCGGCCGAGGCGCTGTTCGGCTTCGACAGCGACGAGGTGACCGGCAAGCCGTTCGCTTCGCTGTTTGCCATTGAAAGCCAGCGCGCGGCGCGCGACTATCTCAACGGCCTGTCCGAGCCCGGCGTGGCGAGCGTCATGAATGATGGCCGCGAGGTGATCGGGCGGGAGGCGCAAGGGCGCTTCATTCCGTTGTTCATGACCATAGGCAGGCTGCCCAACGACAGCGGCTTCTGCGCCGTGGTGCGCGACATCACGCAGTGGAAGCGAGCCGAAGAGGACCTGACCCAGGCGCGCGCGGTGGCCGAGCGCGCCTCCTCGCAGAAGACCGATTTTCTCGCGCGCATCAGCCACGAGATCCGCACGCCGCTCAACGCCATTATCGGCTTCTCCGAGCTGATGGTGGATGAGAAATTCGGTCCGGTGGCCAATGACCGTTACCGCGACTATCTCAGAGACATCAACCGCTCGGGCAACCACGTGCTCGACCTCGTCAACGATCTCTTGGACATCTCGAAGATCGAGGCCGGCCAGCAGGAGATGGATTACGAGGCGGTGTCGCTCAACGATACGCTGGGTGAGACGGTGGCGATGATGCAGCCGCAGGCCAATCGCGAACGCGTCATCATTCGCTCCAGCTTTGCTTCGCGGCTGCCGGAAGTGGTCGCCGACCTCAGAAGCGTGCGCCAGATCGCGCTCAACATCCTGTCCAACGCCATCCGCTACACGCAGGCCGGCGGCCAGGTGATCGTGTCGACCGCCTATGAAACCTCCGGCGACGTCGTCATGCGGGTGCGCGATACCGGCATCGGCATGAGCCACGCCGAGATCGAGCAGGCGCTGAAGCCGTTCAAGCAGATCAACGCGCTGAAGCGCGGACGCGGCGACGGCACTGGCCTCGGCCTGCCGCTGACCAAGGCGATGGTGGAAGCCAACCGCGCCCGCTTCACCATCACCTCGACGCCTGGCGAAGGCACGCTGGTCGAGGTCGCCTTCCCTTCAACGCGTGTTCTGGCGGAATAGAGCCGCTCCATCCAGAATCGGCACAAAGAAAAGGCGTCCAACAGGACGCCTTAAAGGGATTTTGCTGTCACAACGGGGGCTTGAGCGAATCTGATCCTCAGGGGACGAGGAACGGGATTTCTCCCTCAAGTTACGTGCGACTATCGACGCCGGGCCTTAACAACTCCTTACCGGCCGCCCAAAAAATTTACGAATGTGTACCACTCGTGAAATCTAGGTAAATTCGACCGACATATCTCGTTAACCATGCCGACGGCGGTCACTCCGCCAGCTGCGGCAAGTTCCTGAACAGCTCCAGCGCCTCCGGATTGGCCAGCGCCTCCTTGTTCTTGATGGCGCGGCCGTGGACGACGTCGCGCACCGCAAGCTCGGTTATCTTGCCGGATTTGGTGCGCGGAATGTCTGAGACGGCAACGATCTTTGCCGGCACGTGGCGCGGGCTGGCGCCGGTGCGGATCTTCGCCCGGATGCGCTTTTCCAGACCCTCATCCAGCGTCACGCCGGCGGCCAGCCGCACGAACAGCACGACGCGTACGTCATTGTCGAAATCCTGGCCGATGCACAGCGCTTCGAGGATTTCCGGCATCTGCTCGACCTGGTTGTAGATCTCCGCCGTGCCGATGCGCACGCCGCCCGGATTGAGCGTCGCATCGGAGCGGCCATGGATGATCATGCCGCCATGCGCCGTCCATTCGGCGAAGTCGCCATGGCACCAGACGTTGTCGAAGCGCTCGAAATAGGCTGCCTGGTATTTCTTGCCCTCAGGGTCATTCCAGAAGCCGATCGGCATCGACGGAAACGCTTTTGTGCAGACCAGTTCGCCTTTCTCCTCGCGGATCGGCTGGCCGTCATCATCCCAGACATCGACGGCAAGGCCGAGGCCGGGTCCCTGGATCTCGCCGGTCCAGACAGCTTGCGTCGGGACGCCGAGCACGAAGCAGGAGACGATGTCGGTGCCGCCGGAGACCGAGGCAAGGTGCACGTCCTCCTTGATCCCGTCATAGACAAAGCGAAAGTCCTCCGGCGACAGCGGCGAGCCGGTGGAGGAGATGCTGCGCACGCTGGACAGATCATGGCTGCGGATCGGCTTGAGGCCGGCCTTGCGCACGGAATCGATGAATTTGGCCGAGGTGCCGAAGAAGGTCATCCTCTCGGCATCGGCGAGGCTGAACAGGACATTGCCATCGGGGTAGAAGGGCGAGCCGTCATAGAGCAGCAGCGTCGTGCCTGACGCCAGGCCCGACACCAGCCAGTTCCACATCATCCAGCCGCAGGTGGTGAAGTAGAAGAAGCGGTCGCCGTCGACGAGCCCCGCATGCAGCCGGTGTTCCTTGACGTGCTGGATCAGTGTGCCGCCGGCCGAATGGACGATGCATTTGGGAATGCCGGTGGTTCCCGATGAAAACAGGATGTAGAGCGGATGCGCAAACGGCAGGCGCTCGAACGTGACGGACTTTGCCGCGAAAGGCGACAGCGCTTCTTCCAGCGCCACGGCCTTATCGATAATCTCTGCGATATCGCGCGACGTGCCGAGATAGTCGACGATTAGCACCTTGCCGACGGTTTCGAGCTTGGTGGCAACGGCAGCGATCTTGTCGGCGACTTCGATCGCCTTGCCATTGTACCAGTAGCCGTCCGGCGCGATGAAGACGACAGGCTCGATCTGGCCGAAGCGGTCGAGCACGCCCTGTTCGCCGAAATCGGGGGAACAGGACGACCAGACCGCGCCGATCGAGGCGGCGGCCAGCATGGCGGCGACGGTTTCCGGCATGTTGGGCATCATCGCCGCGATGCGGTCGCCCTTTTTCACCTTGAGCGACAGGAAAAGCTGCTGAAAGCGCGAGGTCAGCTGGTGCAGTTCGTTCCACGACAGCCGCCGCTCGATCTTGTCCTCACCGCGAAAGACGATCGCGTCACTCGATCCGGTCTTTTTCAGCAGGTTCTCGGCGAAGTTGAGCGTCGCATCGGGGAAGAACGATGCGCCGGGCATCTTGTCGCCATCGACGAGCACGGTCTCGCCCTTGTCGCCGACAATGCCGCAGAAGTCCCACAGCAGGCTCCAGAAGCCTTGGCGATCCTCGACCGACCAGCGGTGTAGCTCGGCGTAGGAGGCGAAGGATGTGCCGGTTTTGGCTGCCGCCGCCTTCATGAAGGCGGTCAGCGGCGCTGCATCGATCCGGTCTTGCGTCGGGGTCCAGAGCGGTGCTTCGGCAGCCATGATCGATCCTCCTTGAAGCCGGTCGCGTCGCAAGACTGATATGCTTTTGTTTCTATGCATGTCGTTGTCCCGGAACCGCTGCACGCTTCCGGGCGACATGCATTAGCCCCAGCTTTACAGGCGCCGCTGTCCCAAAAACGCCGCGCCTCGTAGCAGGCTGAAGCTGCATCGCTTATGCCTATCGCCATGCGGCAGAGCAAGATTTTGTTCAGCTAAACTCGGCCAGTTGTGCGCAATTGCCATCGCCGGGCCATAAAGACTTGAAATGCGTCGGCGCTGGGTTACACCCGTCGGGGCGATTTTTGTCGGAATGAAAGCATACGGGGCGATATGCCATCACCTTTGATCCGGCGCGGAATATGGGCGATCGGCGTTGTCGTGCTCGTCATCGCGCTGGTCGTCGCCGCTCTGCCGCTGATTGCCTCGACCCGGATCGTGCGCGACCGCATCGCCTGGGAGATGAGCGCATGGAGCGGTTTCAGGGTCACCATTGACGGTTCGCCACGTATCGAGGTGTGGCCGAACTTCCGCGCCATATTGAGCGACGTCACGCTGTCGCAGTGGACCGAGACCGACGCGCCGCCGGTGATCGAAGCCGAGCGGGTCGAGGTCGACCTTTCAGCCATGGCGGCACTGCAGGGCGATGTGGTGTTTTCGACGGCGCGGCTGGTGCGGCCGACGATCCGGGTTCAGCGCACCGCAAACGGCATGTTCCTGCCCGCCATGCCGACCGGAGGGCGCATCACGCGCTCCATAGACACCGCGCGCGGCGTGGTCAGCGCCGATCCGGCGAAGCCTGATCTGAGCAAGCTGCCGACCGATCCGTTCGGCACCGTGGAGTTCAGGGACGGCCGCATGGTCGCCTCCATCGGCGGCAAGGACGTCGAATTGCTGACCAGCCTCAGCGGCCAGGCAAACTGGGCGGCGATGAACAGCAATGCGACCTTGTCGGCGACCGGCATCTGGCGCGGCGAAAGCGTCACCGTCGATGCGTCCTCGCCCAAGCCACTGGTGTTGTTTGCCGGCGGTGCTGCGCCAATCACCTTTTCGTTCAAGGCGGCCCCGGCCACCTTCTCGTTCGACGGCACGGCCGGCATGTCGCAAAACGCCTATTTCGACGGCCAGGTGAAATTCGCCGCACCGTCGCTGCGGCGCGTGCTGGAATGGTCGCAGGCCGGAATTGCACCGGGCGCCGCAATCGGGTCGGTGTCGATTTCGAGCAAGATCACGGCGACGGCCGGCCGCATCAAATTCGAAAACACCGCGGTCGCGCTCGACAACAACCCGGGAATGGGGGCGCTGGACTTCTCGTTCGGCGACGCCTTGCCGGTGATTTCCGGCACGCTCGCCTTCGACACGCTCGATCTCAGGTCGCTGTTCTCCGCCTTCACGCCGCTGGCGCCCACCGGCGAAACCGGCCCTGGGGAAATCGACACCAGCTTTGCCGACCGCGTCAATCTGGATCTGAGGCTATCGGCGGCGCATGCCTCGGCCGGCGCAATCCAGCTTGCCGACGTCGCCGCCACCGCACAGGTCAAGAACGGGCTTGCCGTCTTCGACATTTCCGATGCGTCGGCCTTTGGCGGCAACGTTCAGAGCAGCCTGCGCTTCGACCGCAAGCCGGAGGGTTCGCAGGTCGAGATCCGGCTGCTCGCCTCCGACATTGACGGCGCCGCTTTCGGCACGGCTGCCGGCATGACGCGATTGGTACCGGCCAGCACCGGCACGGTCTCGGTTATCCTCAAAGGGCCGGGGAAATCGTGGGACTCGATCTTCGAGAACGCTGACGGCTCGGTCTCGGCGACGTTCGGGCCAGGCGCACTGAGCGGGCTCAATTTGCCGGCGTTTCTGAAGCACACCGAACAGGGCGGCTTCTTCGCGCTCGACGATGTCTCGGACGGGACGCTGCCGATGGACGGCGCCGAGCTCAAAGCCACCATCTCGAAGGGCGTGGCGCGGCTGGACAAGGCCGAGGCCAATTCGGCGAAATACAAGATCTGGCTGTCCGGCATCGCGTCCTATGGCGGACGCGGGCTGGCGCTGTCGGGCGGTATCACCCAGGCCGATCCGGCGACAGCGCCCGCCAATGGCCAGCAGGGGCCTAACCAGTCGTCCTTTTTCGTCGGCGGCACCTGGAGCACACCGTTCATTTCACCGATCAGCCGCGGCATTTCAGGCGAATAGGCAGCAGCCCCTCCCCGGGAGCTGCCGTGCTCTGTTTGTTTGACGCAATTCCGAACGGAATTGCTCGGGATCAACCGCGCTGCGCGGCTTGCTCGTCGAGCTGACGCTGCACCTCACGCCGTTTGTTGGCGACCGAGGCGATGACAACGCCTACCGCCACGACGGCGATCAGGATGGTGCAGGCGGCGTTGATCTCCGGCGTCACGCCGAGACGCACCTGGCTGTAGATCTTCATCGGCAGCGTGGTGGCGCCGGGGCCAGAGGTGAAACTGGCGATCACCAGATCGTCGAGCGAGAGCGTAAAGGCCAGCATCCAGCCGGAGACGATGGCCGGCATGATGACCGGCAGCGTGATCTGGAAGAAGGTCTTTACCGGCGTTGCGCCGAGATCCATCGCGGCCTCCTCCAGCGACCGGTCGAACGAGACCAGGCGCGACTGCACGACAACGGCCACGAAGCACATGGTCAGCGTAATGTGGGCAAGCGTGACGGTGAAGAAACCGCGGTCGAGACCGACGGCGACGAACAACAACAGCAGCGACAGGCCAGTGATGACTTCCGGCATGACCAGCGGCGCAAACACCATGCCGGAAAACAGGATGCGGCCCCGGAAGCGGGTGTAGCGGGTCAAGGTCAGGGCCGCCAGCGTGCCGAGCACGGTCGCCACCGTGGCGGAGATGACACCGACGCGCGCCGTCACCCAAGTGGCGTCCATCAGCCCCTGATTGTGGAACAGCGAGACATACCATTTGGTCGAGAAGCCGCCCCAGACGGTGACCAGTTTCGACTCGTTGAAGGAGAAGACGACGAGCAGCACGATCGGCAGGTAAAGGAAGGCAAAGCCCAGCACGACCGAGGTGACGTTGAAGCGGCTCCAGGTGGCGTTCATTTGTCCTGCTCCTGGGCGCGTGCCTGGGCCTGCTGGAACAGCATGATCGGCACGATCAAGAGCAGCAGCAGGATGACGGCGACGGCCGACGACACCGGCCAGTCACGGTTGGCGAAAAACTCGTTCCACAATGTCTTGCCGATCATCAGCGTCTGCGAGCCGCCGAGCAGGTCGGGAATGACGAACTCGCCAACGGCCGGGATGAACACCAGCAGGCAACCGGCGATGACGCCAGGCAGTGACAGCGGGAAGGTGATCTTCCAGAAGGCGGCGGTCGGCGGACAGCCGAGGTCCTTAGCCGCCTCGATCAGCGAATAATCCATCTTTTCCAGCGACGAATAGAGCGGCAGCACCATGAATGGCAGGTAGGAATAGACGATGCCGATGAAGATCGCCGTGTAGGTGTTGAGGATGATCAGCGGCTGATTGATGACGTGCAGCGACAGCAGCAGCTGGTTGAGCAACCCTTCGGGCTTGAGGATGCCGATCCAGGCGTAGACGCGGATCAGGAACGAAGTCCAGAACGGCAGGATCACCAGCATCAGCAAGGTCGGGCGGATGGTCGCCGGCGCGCGCGCCATCCCGTAGGCGATGGGGAAGCCGACGAGCAAGGTCAGGATCGTCGAGACTGCAGCGATAATGACGCTGGTGACATAGGCTTTGAAGTAAAGCGCGTCCTGCGTCAGCCAGACATAATTGTCGAAGTTGAGATCGCGGAAGCCGGCGAAGAAACCGGAAATGCCGTCCGTGAAGTCGAGCACCGGCGTGTAGGGCGGCATTGCGATTGCCGACTGCGACAGCGAAATCTTGAAGACGATGATGAACGGGATGAAGAAGAAGAACAGCAGCCAGAGATAGGGGACTATGATGACGAGCCGGCTGACAAAGCCGGCGCCGAGCCGTGTCAGCAATGGTTTGGCCGCTGTCGATGGGCCGGCGTCGGTGATGGCGATGTTGGACATGGCCGCCCCCTATCGTGTCAGCACGACGCCGGCGTCCGGCCGGAAGGAAACCCAGGCGCGGTCATTCCAGGTCAGCGGATCCTCGGTGACGCGCGCCGCGTTGAGCGCGCTTGCCCTGATGATCTGCCCATCATCCAGCCTGATGTGGTAAACGGTCATGTCGCCGAGATAGGCGACGTCGTAGACTTCGCCCTCCAGCGCATTGACGGCGTCCGCCGGCTTCTTCGACGTTACCTTGATCTTCTCCGGCCTGATGGCGAAGACGATGTCGGAACCGGCCTTTGAATCGGTGCTGTTTTCGACGACGATCTGGGCCCCTGTCGTTCCGGTGATGCGTGTCGTATTTGCCGCCCGCTCGGCCACCTTGCCTTCGAACATGTTCACATTGCCGACGAAGTGGGCGACGAAGCGCGAGCTGGGCGCCTCATAGACTTCCGCCGGCGTCGCCACTTGCACGACCTCGCCCTTGTCCATGATGGCGATGCGATCGGCCATGGTCATCGCCTCTTCCTGGTCGTGGGTGACGACGACGAAGGTCAGGCCGAGCTCCTGCTGCAGGTCCATCAGCTCGAACTGCGTTTCCTCGCGCAGCTTCTTGTCCAGCGCACCAAGCGGTTCATCGAGCAGCAGCACTTTTGGCCGCTTGGCAACCGAGCGGGCAAGCGCGACGCGCTGGCGCTGGCCGCCGGAGAGCTGGTGCGGCTTACGCTTGGCGAACTGCTCGAGCTTGACCAGCTTCAGCATCTCGGCGACGCGCTTTTCGATATCCGGCGCCGGCATGCCTTCCTGCTTGAGGCCGAAGGCAATGTTCTTTTCCACGCTCATGTGCGGGAACAGCGCATAGGACTGGAACATCATGTTGACCGGGCGGCGATAGGGCGGGATGCCGCGCAGGTCCTGGCCGTCGAGGAGGATGCGGCCGGCGGTCGGCTCCTCGAAGCCGGCGAGCATCCGCAGCAGCGTCGACTTTCCGCAGCCCGACGCGCCGAGCAGGGCGAAGAACTCGCGCTCGAAAATGGTCAGCGACAGATTGTTGACGGCGGTGAAGTCGCCGAACTTCTTGGTGACGTTCTCGAATTGAATGTATGGCTTGGCGCTCGGGTCGTTCCATGGCGCGAAATCCCTGCGGATGCTGCCAAGCGATTTCATGTCCCACTCCGTCCTGTTTTTTTGCTTCTTGCCCCAGAAGAATGGCCCCGGCAGGTGACTGCCGGGGCCATGTCGCATTGCTTACTGGCCGGTGACGATCTTGGTCCAGCTGCGCGTGATCAGGCGCTGCGTCTTGGGATCGTAAGGCTGGACCGTATAGAGTTTCTTCAAGGTCTCGGCATCCGGATAGACCGCCGGATCATCCAGCAGCGCCTTGTCGACGAACTGCTGCGACGCCTTGTTGCCGTTGGCGTACAACACATAGTTGGACGACTTGGCGATCACTTCCGGCTTCATCATGTAGTTGAGGAATTCGAGCGCCTCGGCGACATGCGGCGCATCAGCAGGGATCGCCATCTGGTCGAACCACATCTGCGCGCCTTCCTTGGGCACGGAATAGCCGATCTCGACGCCTTGCTTGGCCTCCACGGCCCGGTTGCGCGCCTGGAAGACGTCACCCGACCAGCCGACCGCCAGGCAGATATCGCCATTGGCGAGCGCGTTGATGTATTCCGACGAGTGGAATTTGCGGATGTACGGCCGCACCTTCAGCAAGGTTTCCTCGGCCTTGGCGATGTCGTCGGGCGAGGTGCTGTTGGGGTCGAGGCCGAGATATTTCAGTGCCGCCGGGATGATGTCGGCCGGCGAGTCCAGCACATAGACGCCGCAGTCCTTTAGCTTGGTCAGGCTGTCGGGATTGAAGAACACATCCCAGCTGTCGATCTTGTCGGTGCCGAGTGCTGCCTGCACCTTCTTGATGTTGTAGCCGATGCCGACGGTGCCCCACATGTAGTTGACCGAGTATTCATTGCCGGGATCGTATTTGGCGGTCCGTTCCAGAACGGTGTCCCACATGTTGGAGATGTTCGGCAGCTTCGACTTGTCGAGCTTCTGGAACACACCGGCCTGAATCTGACGCGCCAGGAAATTGCCGCTGGGCACGACGACGTCGTAGCCGCTGCCGCCGGCAAGCAGCTTGGTTTCGAGGATCTCGTTGGAATCGAAGGTGTCATAGACCACCTTGATGCCGGTCTCCTTGGTGAAGTCCTCGATGATCGAGCTGTCGATATAATCCGACCAGTTGAAGACATTGACGACGCGGTCCTCGGCATGGCCACCGACGGTAAAAAGCGTCAGAAATGCCGAGGTTGCCGAAAGCCAGAGCGCTTTGCGGATCATGCTGTTCTCCTTTGATGAGTGTTCCTTCGCCAATTCGTCGCTGTTCCAGCGCGATTGGGCATTTGCTTCAGAGTATTGAGCTTTCCGGGCAGCCACAAGCGCGAACTGCCGGCGCCAAGCGGGCGGTTCGACGAGCGGTAGTTGATGGCTCTGTGTGCCCGCCAGGCGGGTACGCTGACGCCGTCAGAGGCTTTCGCCGTGGCGCGGGCAGGGATGCGACGCTGTGATCCGGTCCTGGTCCGACCGGCGGGGACACTTGGCAAGATACGCCTGTCTTGTTGTTGCCGTGTCTCCAGCCTGCCCGTGCGGTAGCAACATTGTCAATGGCCCATCTCGCGCTTTGGGCGCGCGGCGTCGTCAATTGGGCACAGGCAGGTCAATTGGGGGAAGGCAGGCCGGTGACGCCGGGCCGCTCCGGCCGCGCCTGGCGCTTGAATTCGAGCCCGATATGGACGAGCAGCGCTGCAACCACAACGGCGCCGCCGATGATGGTGCGCGCCGAGGGCACCTCGCCATGGACGAGCCAGACCCAGATCGGCCCGAGGATCGGCTCGAAAGTGCCGAGCAATGCCGCGATTGCCGCCGGAACGAGGCGGGCGCCGGTGGCGAAGAAGGCAAGGCCAAGGCCGAGATTGACAACGCCGAAGGCAAACAGGAAAGCCATGTCGTGAGTGGAGACGGCGAATTGCGTGGCTTGCGACGCGGCGAACGCCGCTGCCAGCATCGTGCCAAGGCAGGTCGCCGGCGTCATGCGCACATGGGCGAAGCGACGGGTGATGACGGTGGCGATGGAGAACATGACCGCGATCAACAGCGCCAGCCCATCGCCGATCGGCGATACGGCGCCGTCGAGCGATTCCGACACCATGATGGCGACGCCGGCGATGACGGCGGCGATCGCCACCCAGGTCGCGACGGCGACGCGTTCGCGAAACAGCACCCAGGCAAGCAAAGCCGCCAGCAGCGGCACACCGGCCTGCATCAACAGGATATTGGCGACGGTGGTGTAGGCGAGGGCGACAACGAAGCACGTCGAGGCGGTGGCGAAGCACACGGCCACGGCAAGGCCGGGCAGACCCATGTCGCGAAACAGCCGCGGCACGCCGCGCCAGCCGTCGCGCCAGGCCATGAAGCAAATCAGGAATGCAGCCGCCCACAGCGAGCGCCAGAACACCACCGTCCAGCTGTCGGCGGTGTCGATAAAGCGGGCAATGGTGCCGCCAAAGCTCCACATCAGCGCCGACAGGAACACCAGCAGGAAGCCGATGCGCTCCTCGCGCGGCGACACGGTCGGCGAAGCAGTTATCGGCATTGATGCGGTGTCGGTCATGGGCTGCGACTGTCGGCTATCTCGGAATGGCATGATGCACAATGGACGACAGGAACGTGCCGCATTCGCCTAGCGCAACCGCGACGGCCGGACGTGATCCAGCCCGGCATTCCCGTTGGCGCACCGCCTGCCAGCCGGCGGCATTCAGTCAAAAACGTCGATGGCGCCTACGACGTGGTTTTGTTGCCGCGGATGAAGCGCCAGAGACCGGCCAGCGGAACCAACAGGAGAATGCCGAACTTCTTCAGCGCGATCAGCGCGACCGCAATGAGCCCTGCCTTGGCCGCCAGTTTGCCGGCGATGAGGCCGCCAATGCCGACCGCAGCCACGGTGTCGGTGCCGGGCAGGAAGTCGGTGTATTTCTTGCCGGTGTTGAAGTCCGCAACGCCGAGCACTTCATCCAGGCTCTGCTTGATCTCCGGCAATTGTTCCACCGTGGCGATGTAGCTCATCACGAAGACGCCTTCCCGGCCGAGGAAACGGACATCGTAATTGAGCGTGTGGACGGTATCGTCGCCGAACTGCAGCTCCTTTGCCCAGTGCAGCCGCTTGTGGACGAAATCATAGACAGGGGGCGAAGCCCAGCCGATCAGCTTGATCGGCTGGTAGCCGTCCTTCACCCGCTGATCGTTGGCCGACAAAGTATCCGCCTGCATGCTGCTCAGCAATTCGGCGTAGTCGATGGCGGCGGCGTCTCCGTCATCGACATGTCCAATCTTTTCATAGCGCAGCTCGATGCCCCAACCGTTGCCGGCGATCGGCTCATACTTGGCCGGGAAAATCATGCCGATCGCTTCAGAGGCGGTATCAGGCGGGTTGCCCCAGGCCTCGGTCAGAACGGATGTCGCATCCTTCTTGTCCAGGAAATAGAACTTGTCCTTGAGATCGAGATGGATGCCTTCCGGAAGGTCGACCGCGCCGGTCTTCGGATCGATCTTGTCCAGGAATGCCTTGCCGTCGTCGCTATACTGTTGATAGCCCTTGAAGAATTCAGAGGACTTTTCCGCCAGAGCAGGCCCTGCCGAAAAGGCAAGCGCCACGCCAAGCCACAAAGCTTTCCTGTCCATAAGCCATCCCCCTTGGCTGCCCTCACCTTTCGATACCGCAGCGCCGATGCTTAATCAATATTTCGATCGCCTCGGCTGGGACAGATCTATATTTCTCGTCGCTAATGTGCAGGCGCCTCTCCGAGGCCGACAAACCTCGACAAGCATCACTGAAAGTCGAAGGCGCTCAAGCCCGTCACCATCTCGTCGAGGCCGAGCGGCCGGGTTACCGGCGGCTCGGCGCGGGCAAGACAGCCTATGCGTTCGCACAGCCGGCAAGCCGGGCCGATCGCCGTGGCGGCGCCCTGTCCGGTCTTTGCCGACGCCGGCAGACCAGCGCCATAGACGATCTCGTCGCGAAAGCCGATGTCGCAGCCCAACAGCAGCGCGGTACGGCGCGGTCGCTCGGAGAACGAGCCTTGCGGCCCCTCGAGCGTGCGGGCGACGCAAAGGAACTCGGCGCCGTCAGGCATCTCCACCGCCTCGACCAGAATCTGGCCGGGCAGTGCGAAGGCGGCATGGACAGGCAATTTCGGGCAGCCGCCGCCAAAGCGGCTCTGCGGAAAGCCCTGGCCGCCCGCCTTGCGGAAGCGGTTTCCCGCATTGTCGACCTCGAGCATGAAGAACGGCACGCCGGAGGCACCCGGACGCTGCAGCGTGGTCAGACGGTTGGCCGCCTGCTCGAAGGAAACGCCGAAGCGCGAGCGCAGCACATCGATGTCATAGCGGGCGCGGACGGCGGCGGTATGAAAGCCCTGGTACGGCATCATCAAGGCATGGGCGGCGTAGCGGCCGAGCTCAAAGCGAGCGAGCCGGCGGGCTTCATCGGTGCCGAGCTTCAGCGCCTGGATTTCGCCGGCGACCGCGACCGTCATGCGGATCAGGCAGGCTTCCATGGCGACTTCACGCAACTGGTCGAAAGGCGACAGCCGCTCCGACAGAAAAAGACGCTGCGAATGGCGGTCATAGCGTCGGCGCCAGTTCGGCATGGTGGCGACCGGCAACACCTTGACGACGATGCCGTATTCGCGCTTCAGCCAGGCCTTTAGCGCGCCGAACAGATCATCGGCCGGATCGAGCACCGAGGTGAAGGCCTCGGCCTCTTCCTCGAGTGCTGCAAAATGGTTAGGCCGGCGTTCGAAAATCTCGTGCACCTCGTCGATCGGCAGCCTGGCGCCGGAAAGTGCTGTTGCCCTGCCCTCCCGCGCCAGCAGCTCGTTGAGGTCGGACAGCCGCTCGGCCTGCTCGCGATAGGCGCGAAACAGCTTTATCATCGCGGCCGACGCGTTGGGCGCAGCCTCGGCGAGCTCGATCAGCTCCTGGTCACCCGGCAGTTCGCCGGCCAGCAGCGGATCGCCGAACACCTCCTTCAACGCCGAGATCGACCCCCTCGCCTCGCCCTGCAGCTCATGCGGGTCGACCTTGTAGACCGAGGCCAGTTTCAGGATCAGCTGCACCGTCAGTGGCCGCTGGTTGCGCTCGATAAGGTTGAGATAGGAGGGCGAGATGCCGAGGCCTTCGGCCATCGCCGTCTGGGTCAGGCCCTTGGCGAGGCGGATGCGGCGGATGCGCGGTCCGGTGAAGATCTTCTGGTCGGCCATCGGCTGTCCTTGACAGGAATTTTACACCGCTTGCGCGAGATGTAGGCACATCAGTTTTTACAATCGTGACAAATTTACAGCGCTGGCCAGTCAAACACAACACAGGTTTTCTCTTATTTTCTGCGAGATATGGCGGTTTTCGTAGGCTCTCTTCGCGCCGCAATGTAAATGATGTCACACAGCTGCGGCGCACAATCTCCGATGGCGCGGCGTGCAGACACTGGCATCGATTGATCTGGAGCGAAAAATGACCGATTTTTACAACCTTGTCCCATCCGCGCCCGAAGGCCGCTTCGACGGCATCGAACGGCCCTACTCGCCGGAGGATGTGAAGCGGCTGCGCGGCTCGGTCCAGATCCGCCAGAGCCTTGCCGAAATGGGCGCCAACCGGCTGTGGAAGCTCATCCACGAGGAAGACTTCGTCAACGCGCTCGGCGCCATGTCGGGCAACCAGGCGATGCAGCAGGTGCGCGCCGGGCTGAAAGCAATCTATCTCTCGGGCTGGCAGGTCGCCGCCGACGCCAACACCGCATCGGCCATGTATCCGGACCAGTCGCTTTACCCCGCCAATGCGGCGCCGGAACTGGTCAAGCGCATCAACCGCACGCTGCAGCGCGCCGACCAGATCGAGACCTCGGAGGGCAACGGCCTGTCGGTCGACACCTGGTTCGCGCCGATCGTCGCCGATGCGGAAGCCGGGTTCGGCGGACCGCTCAACGCCTTCGAGATCATGAAGGCGTTCATCGAGGCGGGCGCTGCCGGCGTCCACTATGAGGATCAGCTGGCCTCGGAAAAGAAGTGCGGCCATCTCGGCGGCAAGGTGCTGATCCCGACCGCGGCGCATATCCGCAACCTCAATGCGGCGCGCCTGGCGGCCGACGTGATGGGCACGCCGACGCTGGTCGTGGCGCGCACCGACGCCGAGGCAGCCAAGCTTTTGACGTCCGACATCGACGAGCGCGACCGGCCCTTCGTCGACTACGATGCCGGCCGCACGGTCGAAGGCTTCTACCAGGTCCGGAACGGCATCGAACCGTGCATCGCGCGCGCCATTGCCTATGCGCCGCATGCCGACCTGATCTGGTGCGAGACCTCGAAGCCCGATCTGGCGCAGGCCAAGAAGTTCGCCGAGGGCGTGCGCAGGCATCACCCTGGCAAGCTGCTCGCCTATAATTGCTCGCCGTCGTTCAACTGGAAGAAGAACCTCGACGACGCGACCATCGCCAAGTTCCAGCGCGAACTCGGCGCCATGGGCTACAAGTTCCAGTTCATCACGCTGGCCGGTTTCCACCAGCTCAATTTCGGCATGTTCGAACTGGCCCGCGGCTACAAGGCGCGGCAGATGGCGGCCTATTCCGAGCTGCAGGAAGCCGAGTTCGCGGCCGAAGTCCACGGCTACACCGCGACCAAGCACCAGCGCGAGGTCGGCACCGGCTATTTCGATGCGGTGTCGATGGCGATCAGCGGCGGCCAGTCATCGACCACCGCCATGCATGAATCGACCGAGCATGCCCAGTTCAAGCCGGCAGCGGAATAACAGCAAACAACCAGAGGAAACGCCCAACAGGGCAAGGGACACAGGAGAAGAAAAATGGCATCGATAAGCCGCGTCAAGGAACGTGCAGAAGAGCAGTCCACCACCATGAGCGTCGACCAGCAGGCGACCATCCGCATGCTGGCCAACGACCTGCACAGGCTCAATCAATCAGTGATGAAGGCAGTCGAGGCGGGCGTCTCGGTGGAACTGGTGCGCTCGGCCCGGCACCATGGCGGCGACGGCAATTGGGGTGACCTGCTGATCCCGGTGATCGTCACGCAGCAGAGTCACGGATGATCTTCCCTTACGGAAGCTTTGTGCTTGCGGAATCTTCTGACACGGTCATGCACTGGCTGATTTCAACGTCACCCGCGTGTTTTCAGCGCGGGTGACTTTCGCTTTTGAGCACGAACTTAACTACAGTTTGAAAACAGACCTTGGTTCCCCGGTTTAATATTTCTGGCTATATTTCCCGGCTGCGCCATTTCAGCTTGACATGGCGCGCGATCTCGCGCCAATTGGCTCTCGTATTTCAACCCTGCATTGAAGCAGCGCCGAGTGCCCGCACCGCCCATGTGCCCTGTGAATCGCGAGACCGACACCGCCAAACATCTGAAGTCGACAAGCAGGGATGCGAACTCCAAGATATCAACGGATTTCTCCCACGTGCTGGTCGTCGGAAAATCGCCGATCAACCGGGTGGTGGTGTCGAAGATCGTCGAGAAGTCCGGGCTAAAGCCGATCTCCGAGTCACTCGAAATGGCGACCAAGACACTGCGCACCCTCATTCCGGGCGCAGTCGTTCTCGATGGCGGCGCCGACAACAAGGATTGCGACGCGCTGATGTCGGCCATCGATGCCTTGCGGCGAGCGTCGGGCCGGTCGCTTCCCTCGGTGATCCTGCTTTCAACCAAGACCGGCACGCCCGAAAGCCTCGGCCTGTCCAGCGTGGTCGATGTGGTGGTGACCAAGCCGATCACCACCGAAAGGCTGCAGCCGGTGATCGACCGGCTGATCGGTCTCGGGCGCGGCTGATTGCACGCCGCGCCTCACTGTCTGAAACGAGGTAAGGCGGTCAACCTTTCCTGTCGATGCTTTCGATCAAAGCCGGCAGTTCACCAAGATCGGCAATCGAGCGGAAGCGGGGAGCTTCGACCGGCGGCTCGACGTGCTCCAGCACCCAGGTCAGTTCGTGCGGCACGTGGACGCCCCAGCTGCCGGCCTCGATGGCCGGCACAACGTCGGACTTCAGCGAATTGCCGACCATCATGCTGTTCTGCGGGCTGCCGCCATGGCGACTGAATATCCGGGCATAGGTGGCGGCGCTCTTGTCGCTGACGATCTCGACGGCGTCGAACAGGTCGCCAAGGCCGGAGGCCGCCAGCTTGCGCTCCTGGTCGAACAGATCGCCTTTGGTGATCAGCACCAGATGATGGGCGCCGGCGAGCCTTTCCACGGTCTCGCGCGCATGCGGCAGCGCCTCGACAGGGTGGCCGAGCATGTCGCGGCCGGCGGCAAGGATTTCGGCGATGGTCGCGGCCGGCACACGGCCCTCGGTCACCTCGATCGCCGTCTCGATCATTGAGAGGGTGAACCCCTTGATACCGAAGCCGTAAACGGCAAGGTTGCGCTTTTCGGCTTCGAGCAGCCGCGCCGAGATGTGCTCGACCTCGCCATGATCGGCGAGCAATGCCGCAAAGCGCGTTTCGGTCATGCGGAAGAACTGCTCGTTCTGCCACAGCGTGTCGTCGGCATCGAAGCCGATGGTTGTCAGATGTTTGCGAGGCTGCATGGTCGACTGCCCGTTTGCGTGAATGTCGTGGTGTAGACGTTGTCGCCGGGCGCTGCTAGCTAAGGCAAGGGTTATGGGTTGGGCAATATGACGGAACCGAGCGTCTGGAAGGATAGGCTGGAGCGGATTCTGGGATCCTTGCAAGGTCATAATCCGACCGAGCTCATCAATGCCATCCGAGATCTCGGCATCGCCATGGGACACGATGCCGGCGAAGGATTGCTTGACGCCCACCCGGAACTCTTCTCGTACCGACCGGCGCTTACCGCCGCATTCGGCAAGATGGTGCAGGCGCAGGACACCGCCGAGATCAGGCAGATGCTGGATCAGGATCTGGATGGTCCGGCATCGTTCGGACGGATCGCGGCAGGGAAAAACAAGCATAGGCGTGCTGTCATCAAAGGATGCCTATAACCGCCTCGACGAAGTCTTCGATCATGTCGATTTCGATAATTGCCGCCGCGCTGTCATGGTCGGCTGCGGCGGGCGACCATTCACCATGTTCCGTATTCACGATCAGACAACGGTCCCTGAGATCATCGGCCTCGACATCGTTCCCGAAGCCGTCGAAACGGCAAACAGGCTCGCGGCCAAGCTCGGCTATATGCGCATGCGGGCCGAGCTTTGCGACGGGTGCGATTATGATTACGGCGGCGCTCAGGTTGTCTATGTCGCGAGCATGGTTTCGCCCAAGGCAGCCGTCGTGTCTCGTATCGCCGATACCGCGCCCGACACTGTGCAGATCGTTTTGTGGGAGCCTGTTTCGCTAGGCAGGCTTTGGGCTGAAAATGCGGAACGCACACTTGACCCGCGGCTTGAGGTCACCGGCCGCACGAGCATTTCGCGAAACATGACGAGAGACGTGTTCGTCGCCCGACGAGGCGGTTCATCTTCGACCCGGCAGCTGGGCTGATCGTGCCGGCTCTTGGAACGAGCGATCGAGTGATCCTCGCCCTGGCGCGGGCATGGTGTCTGGTGCGCCATCCCATGATTTGCAAACGCACATTCGACCATAGCGGCGTGTTGCCGGATCCGGCGAGACCCGCTTCCTATGCGGACAAGTTCTTGTGGCGAAAGCTTTTCGACCACAATCCGTTTTTCACGACGGCTTGCGACAAGCTCGCTTCGAAAACCTACGCTTTGTCCACCTGTCCAGAACTCAGGACTGCCGGGGTCCTATGGTCTGGGGCCGACGCCACAAAGATTCCGGCAGAGCTGTTTGCCGGCAATGTCGTGGTGAAAGCCAATCACGGCTGCCGCTGGAACATGATGATCCGCAATGGCGTTGTGGACAGAGCCAAGCTGCGCCGGCGTACCGCTCGCTGGATGCGCAGCCGCTATGGCAGGAAATTCGGCGAATGGGGCTACAGGGACGCCACCAGGCGCATCCTTGTGGAAGAGATGCTGATCGAGAACGGTGAGCCGATCCGCCTGGAATACAAGTTCCACGTGTCTAGCGGGACGACCGCCTATGTCTATGCCGCACGACGGGACGAGCAAGGCAACGAACAAAAATGTCATTTCGACCGTGACGGTAACTATGCACCGCCCCCGCCGGGAAGCGGCCCCCAATGGGTGAAGATTGACCTGCCTGCATCCTTCCCGCGCATGCTTGAAATCGCGGAGAAAGTGACTGCGCCGTTCGATCACATGCGTTGCGATTTCTACGACCTCAACGGCGTCGTCTTCTTTTCGGAATTCTCCGTCTGTCCGCTGTCCGGCAAAGGCATCATCAACACCCGGCTCCGAGATTTGTGCAGCGACAGTTGGGATTTGCGCCAATCCTGGTTTCTGACCGCACCGCAGACCGGATGGCGCAGGCTCTATGCCGGCGCTTTGCATCGATGGCTGGATACGAACGCGCTGCCCGGCAAACCCTTCTAGCCGAAGTCCATCCCGTTGCTGGCACAACCTATCGGGTGGCCTCCCCTTCCCTTCCATCACCCGCCCCGGCTATACTCCAAAATCCGCAACCCAATCTGGTGAATGATGCCGCCTGCAAAAAAGGAAGTCCGTCCGTCGAGCCGCGGAGGACGCGTCCGCACGCCTGCCTTCGTGAAAAACCAACGCGGCGTGAAGAACTGGAAGGAAGTCAGCGCCTGGCTGGAATGGCGCGGCATCGAAGACATAGAATGCATCACACCCGACCAGGCCGGCGTCGCCCGCGGCAAGATGATGCCGTCGAAGAAATTCACCTCCAACACTTCGCTGGCGCTGCCTTCGGCGGTGTTCATGACGACGATTTCGGGCGGCTATCCCGAGGATGGCAACGGTTTCCACTATCCGGAAGACGATGGCGATCTGAAGCTGATGCCGGATCTGTCGACCCTGACCGTGGTGCCGTGGGAAGAAGACCCGACGGCCGCCGTCATCTGCGATCTCGTCCACCAGGACGGCCGCTCGGTGGAGTTCACGCCGCGCAACGTGCTGAAGCGCGTGCTGGCTGCCTATGACAAGCGTGGGCTGAAGCCGGTGGTGGCGCCCGAGATCGAATTCTACCTGGTGCGCAAGAACCCCGATCCGGACTATCCGCTGACGCCGCCGGTCGGGCGTTCGGGACGGGCGATCGGCGGCGGCGCCGGCTATTCGATCGCCGGCGTCAACGAGTTCGACGAACTGATCGACGACATCTACCATTTCTCCGAAAGCCAGGGCCTGGAGATCGACACGCTGATCCACGAGGAGGGCGCCGGCCAGCTCGAGATCAATCTGCGCCACGGCGACCCGATCGAGCTTGCCGACCAGGTGTTCATGTTCAAGCGCACCATCCGCGAGGCGGCGCTCAAGCACGAAATCTATGCCACCTTCATGGCGAAACCCATCCAGGGGCAGCCTGGCTCGGCCATGCACATCCACCAGTCGATCATCGACAAGAAGACCGGACAGAACATCTTTTCGGCCGAAGACGGCTCGGAAACCGACGACTTCTTCCACTTCATCGGCGGCATGCAGAAGCACGTGCCGAACGCGCTGGTGATGTTCGCGCCCTACGTCAATTCCTACCGCCGGCTGACGCAGTCGGCCTCGGCGCCGGTCAACAACAAATGGGGTTATGACAACCGCACCACGGCGTTCCGGGTGCCGCGCTCGGACCCGGCGGCGCGACGTGTCGAAAACCGCATCCCGTCTTCCGACGCCAATCCCTATCTGGCGCTGGCGGCGTCGCTCGCCTGCGGGCTGATCGGCATGACCAACAAGGTCAAGGCCGAGCCACCGGTGCTCACCACCGCCAACGCAGACGAGATCGACCTGCCACGCGGCTTGCTCGAGGCCGTCGACCTGTTCGAAGGCGACGAGGAACTCTGCGCCCTTTTGGGCAAGTCCTTCGCCGCAACCTATGCGGCGATCAAGCGGGCGGAGTTCGAGACCTTCATGGAAGTGATCAGCCCGTGGGAGCGTGAGTATTTGTTGCTGAATGTTTAGGGGAATAGGGGAGTAAGGCAGTAGGGCAGTAGGGCGAGGATGGCAGCCAAGATTGAATCGTACCGGGATTTGATTGTCTGGCAGCAGGCTATGGATTTGGCGGTTTCAATCTACGAAACAACCAGAGTCTGGCCAAAGGATGAGCGCTACGGGCTGACAGCTCAGATACGCCGTGCGGCGACCTCCGTTCCCGCCAACATTGCCGAGGGCTACGGTCGAGAGAGCCGGGCTTCCTATCAGCAATTTCTCAGAATTGCCCAAGGCTCCCTCAAGGAATTGGAGACGCATCTTTTGATTGCGCAACGTGTCGGGATCGCCTCGCACGAAGCTGTCAACGCTTTGATGACCACCAGCGAGAGCGTCGGAACGCTCTTGCGACTTCTGATCCGCAAATTGTCTCCGGAATAGCCCCACCCTACTGCCCTACTGCCCTACTGCCCTACTGCCCTACTGCCCTACTGCCCTACTGCCCTACTGCCCTACTGCCCTACTGCCCTACTGCCCTACTGCCCTACTGCCCTAGCGAGCATCATGCCTTACCAATCCCCCATTTCTCCCGGCCGCTCCTGGTATGAGGATACAGCTGGGCCACGGCCCGAGTACCCTCCGCTAGACGGTGATCGCCAATGCGACGTCGTCATTGTCGGCGGTGGGTTTACCGGCCTTTCTGCCGCAGCACATCTGGCCAAAGCCGGGACCGATGTCGTCTTGATCGAGGCGTATCGCTTCGGCGACGGCGCCTCCGGGCGCAATGGCGGCCAGCTCGGCACCGGCCAGCGCGCCTGGGCCGAGGAGATGGAGGCCGAATACAGCTTCTCCCGCGCCAAGGCGCTGTTCGATCTTGCCGAAGAGGCGAAAGCGCATCTGCTCGAATTCGCCGCCGTCAACCAGATCGACATCGAATATATGCCCGGTCAGTTGTCGGTGGCGCACAAGCAGCGCTATGTCGACGACTACAAGGCGCATGCCGAGATCATGGCGGGCCGCTTCAACTATCCGCACATCGCCTTCATGGATGCCAGGGAAACGGCCGAACGACTGGGCTCCACACGCTACTTCGGCGGCACCCGCGACACCGGCACAGGACACATCCACCCGATGAAACTGGTGATCGGCACGGCAAAGGTGGCGGCTGCTGCCGGCGCCCACCTGTTCGAGCAGACGCCATCGACCGGCATAACGTCCAGTGGCGGCAAGGTCAGGGTTACGACGCCGAGAGGCACCATCACCGCGCAGAAATGCCTGATCGGCGTCAACGCCTATGGCGGCACCCTCGAGCCGGTGAGTGCCGCGCACATCATGCCGATCGGGTCGTTCATCGGTGCCACCGTGCCGCTCGGAGCGGACTCGAAAGTCCTGCCGGGCGGCGAGGCAGTCGACGATTCGCGTTTCGTCGTGCGCTATTTCCGCAAATCCAGGGATGGAAGGCTGCTGTTCGGCGGGCGCGAGGTCTACGGTGTCAACGATCCGAAGGATATCCATATCCATATCCGCCGGCAGATCGCGGAACTCTATCCGGACCTCCGGGATGTCGAGATCACCCATGGCTGGGGCGGCTATGTCGGCATCACCGTGCCGAGAAAGCCGTTCGTGCGCGAGGTGATGCCCAATGTGATCTCGGCCGGCGGCTATTCCGGCCATGGCGTCATGCTGTCGAACTTCTTCGGCAAACTCTATGCCGAGACCGTCGCCGGCAACCGCGACCGGCTGAAGCTGATCGAGGACCTGAAAATCCCGGCCTTCCCCGGCGGCCGAAGCTTTCGCACGCCGCTGCTGTTCCTGGCGCTCAACTGGTTTGCGCTGCGCGATCGAATCTAGAGCAACAAGCGATTCCGTCTGTAATATTCGTTGCTTGAGCGACACATTGCAGAATCCTCAACAAGGGTGCAGAATCCACGGTTGGGGCGCACTGATGCCACAATCGCGGGTAAAAGGTGCCGGTTCTGGGTGATTGAACGGGGACTTTTGCGGGCCTGCCCGCTTGTTTTTGGGACCGATGCCGATCGAATGCCGGCCTTCCGGCGCTGATCGAAAGAACATCGGCCGCATGTTGGAGGTGGCAAACGTGAACGAGCCCTTCAGTTTCGGTGCGCCGGAACGACGGCGCTTTGCCATGCAGTTCGGTTACGACATGCGGCCCTCCTTCTGGCAGGGGGTGCGCACGAATTCGCATCTGGTGATCGCCGCGGTCGGCACCGCAGCGCTGCTTGGCGTGGCGGGTATCGCGCTTTGGCTGGCGTTGCCGGCCAACGACCGGCAAGCGAGCGCCAGCACACAGCCTCTTTCGCAGCAGAGCGTTCCAACCATCCCGGTCAAGACAACCAAGATCCCCCCGGTCACCCCTGCGGCGACAGTTGCCGCGGTAGCGGCGCCGCAGGCCGCACGTAAGGGCGATGCGGTTTCGCCGATGGTGGCTGCTGGGGCGGCCGCGATACCGGCGCTGGCGGCCAACGATCCGCGCTGGACTGCGCCGCAATCGAACAGCGACGCTGAAGCCACGCCGTCCGATCGGGCCGCGACTGAGCAGACAGCCGCCAAACCGGCCGACGCGGCAGCTTACGAGGAGCCGTCGGCACAGAGTGATGCCACGACGCAGCTGTCCAAGGTTGCTGCACCAGACGCCACTGCGAAGGACGGTCACACCGACGGCGCGGAAACCGCCGCTATCCCGACACCGAAACCGCAACTGCCGGATGCGCAATCTTCCGCGGCAGGGGATGATGCCCAGGCCAAGGCCCAGCCACAGAACGTGGCTGCTGCCGATGCCACCGGACGCATACTCAGGACAGTGACAATGCGCACCGGTCCGAAGAAGAATGCCGCCGCCATGGGAACCGTGCCCGCCAAGTCATCGGTGCAGGTGGTGAGCTGCAAGAAATGGTGCCAGATCGTCTACAACGGCAAGCGCGGCTGGATTTACAAGAGCTACATCAAGACCGGGGCGTGAGCCTTCTCGTGTTCATCGGCCGATAAGCCGCAGGAAGCGCCGCCGCCGTCTCGCATGCTTCGCTTGCCTGAGATGATCGCGGTGTTGCTCAAACGGCACCTCGAACAGACCGCATGTTTCACAGCCTTCGCGTTTGCCGCATATCGGGATCCAGCATTTGACGTCATGCTTCCAGGTGAGCGCAATTCGTTCGAGATGAAGATTGGATGAGCTTTTCACCAGAATCAGTTCGCCGGCCACGGCTGTCTGCTTGATGTAGTCGGAAACCTCTTTGGGTGTGCGCATTTCGACAAACCGGTCAGTGTCGCGATCGGCCTGCGGGGCACCCGAGCGATGTGCATTGTCACCGACATAGATGACCTGGTCGGCGACCTCGCGTGCTGTTTTGTAGGCGTAGCGATATTTTCGGGTTGAGCCGGCATAGTCAGAAATCTGGCCAAGAATGACGCGTTTTCGGCCGGCAGTGGCCTTGGCCATCATGTCGAGGGCAAGGTGAACCGAATGCCAAGGCGACTTGGCGGCATCGACCAGGAATTGCGGGCCGCCATCGGTGACGAGCACCTCGCATCGATTGACCAGCGGCTGGAATGTCGCGACCATCGCCGCCACCTTTTCCGCGGGCACGCCGAGTTCGAGCGCGGCGGCAACGGCAGCTGCCGCCGGCAACCAGAAATGTTCGGCCGGGAATCGCGTTTGGAGTTCCAGCATGCCACCCCGCCAATGGATCGTGAGCGTCAGCCGGTTGGGATAGGCGGCATGGACATCGCTTACCCGATAGTCCGCCCCGGCTGATTGGCCGAAGGTGACGAAACGGCGCCCGGAGGCCATGCCGACGACGTGTGGGTCATCGGCGTTGAGGACAGCAAGGCCGCTCGGCTGCAAGGCATCGACCAAGGCGCGTTTTTCCTGGGCGACGCTCTCCAAGGTTCTGAACGATTTTACATGTTCGAGGCGCACCATGGTGACGATGGCGACATGCGGCTGCAGCATTTCGGCCATTGGCCTGATCGAATCAGGGCCGAAAGTGCCGAGCTCGAAAACGACGTATTCCACCTCGCCTGCCGTCTGCAGACGCCTGGACAGCGTGTTTACCATCGACTCCATCGTGTTAGCGAGAGAGCGCGCGTAGACTGTGCCATGACTGGCGAGAATATGTCCGAGCAAACTTGTCGTCGTCGACTTGCCGGAACTGCCGGTAACGCCAATGAAAATTGCCTTGTTTTTCGCACGCTCCCGCACGGCCTGAGTGCGCCGAGATCGACGTCTAAGGTCGTCTCGAATTTTCCGCAGCCTGATCCATAGAGGATTCATCGCTTGAAGAGCCGCTTGAAACGCCGATGACGACGCTCCAGTTTGCGTTGCCTCACAAAGGCCCGATGTTGTTCAAAGGGCACTTCATAGAGGCCACACTGCTGGCATCCCTCGGTTTTACCGCATACCGGAACCCAGCATTTCACATCATGGGCCCAGGCAAGCGGGATGCGTTCCAAGTGAAGATTGGAAGAACTCTTCAGCAGGATCAACTCGCCAGGCTCTGCCGTTTTCCTGATGTAATCCGAGACCTCTTTCGGCGTGCGCAGTTCAATAAAGCGGTCGTTGTCGAGGTCGGCTTGGCTGGCCTTCGAGCGATGCGCATGCTCGCCAACATAGATCACCTGGTTCGCGATCTCGCGCGCGCTTTTATAAGCGCGGGCATATTTTGTGTTTGAATCGCTAAAGTCCGACAGCTGGCCAAGCACGATCCGCTTTTTGCCAAGGGTTGATTTCGCCACCATATCCAAAGCAAGGGGCAGCGAATGCCAAGGCGCCTTGACAGAGTCGACAATGAAGTGCGGCCCACCCTCAGGGATGATCACCTCGCACCGGTTTTCCCGCGGCTGAAACGTCTCGATCCTGTCCTTGACCGTTTGCGGAGGTACCCCAAGTTCAAGGGCCGTAGCTGCAGCGGCGGCGGCCGGCAGCCAGAAATGCTCCCCTGGGAATGGGGTTTTAAGGTCGAGCACACCGCCGCGCCAGTGCAATCTGAAGCCAAGCATGCGGGGATACGCGGCACTGATCTCGGCAACGCGATAGTCAGCAGCTTCCGACTCTCCGAATGTGACGAAGCGCTGCGCCTGGCCGGATGCCATGGCCAGCACATTGGGATCATCGGCATTGAGCACGGCAAGACCGCCCGGTTCCAGCATATCGACGAGCGCGCGTTTTTCATGAGCGACATTCTCGAGGGTTCTGAAACTGGAGACATGTTCAAGCCGGACCATGGTGACGACAGCTACATGCGGCCGCAACATCTGTGCCAACGGCTTGACGGAATTGACCCCTGACGCTGACACCTCAACCACGACGTAGTTTACGCCACCGATCCGGCGCGAAAGCATCCTCGCCAGCATGTCCAGCGAATGGAAAAGGAGTTCAACATGGACAGAGCCGTGGCTGGCCAATATGTGCCCCAGCAGCGCCGTTACGGTCGATTTTCCCGAGCTGCCGGTTATACCGATGAACGTCGCGTGGCTTTTTGAGCGCGCGCGCCTTGCCCTATAAGCCCGGAGGCGTTGCCCAAGGCTTTTGCGAATTTTCCGCAGTTTCGCATTCATGGCGCCGCCAGATTCCCCAAGCACCGCTGCTTTATGCCTTCACCCCGATGATCAAGTCAAACTGCGGCAATGCATAGCGCAGGCCAACTCAGATACAGCGTCCGCCGTCGACCTCCAGCGCCACGCCGGTAATGAAGGCGGCTTCGTCGGATGCGAGCCACAGCGCCGCGTTGGCAATGTCGAGCGGCGTCGACAGACGCCCAAGCGGGATCGAGGCGCGGAACTTCTCGCGGATCTCGGGCGTGTCGGCGCCCATGAATTTCTCCAGCATGGCGGTTTCGCCGGCGACCGGGCAAAGGCAGTTGACGCGGATGTTCTTGGGCGCGAGTTCGACCGCCATCGACTTGGTCGCGGTGATCGCCCAGCCTTTCGAGGCATTGTACCAGGTGAGGCCAGGCCGCGGCCGCAGACCCGCTGTCGAAGCCGTGGTCAGGATGACACCGCCGCCCTGGCGGTCCATGATCGGCACCACGGCAAGTGCGGCATGGTAGATCGCCTTCATGTTGACTGATGTGATCAGGTCGAAGGTCGCCTCGTCGACGTCGAGCATGTCGCCATTGCGATGGGTATAGCCGGCATTGTTGACCATGATGTCGATGCGGCCGAAGGCGCTTTTTGCGGCATAGACCATTTCGTCGAATTCGGAACGCTGCGAAACGTCGGTCTGGGTCCAGATCGCGGCCTCACCGATCTCTGTGGCCACACGTTCCGCGCCCTTGGCGTTGAGGTCGGCGACGACGATCTTGGCGCCTTCCTCGGCAAAGCGCCTGGCCATGCCTTCGCCGAAGCCCGCCGCCGCACCGGTTATGACGGCGACCTTGTTTTCCAGACGCATGCTTTTCCCGCTCATTGAAGATCACCCTGCAAGTGAATTTTGCCCTTAGCTTTCGTCACATTCCCGCTCTATGTTGCAGGTGCGAAAGCTCCCCGGGACCCTCTGATAACGACAAGCCTCCGGGTGGCAGCCAGTGTCAAGGCACATTTGGACCGAATCAATATGGAGTGATTGGTCCTTGATGTGACACCATGGCACTGGATAATTTAAATCGATTAGATTATATCAGCCGCGTCACAGCGAGCGGTGTCAAAGCGGACAGACCATGACCAGCCAGATCATCCCCGTCGATCCTTTCGACTTCATCATCTTCGGCGGCACCGGCGACCTGTCGGAACGCAAGCTCCTGCCGTCGCTCTACCATCGCCAGCGCGACCATCAGTTTTCCGAGCCGACCCGCATCATCGGCACGTCGCGCTCGAAGATGAGCGACGAGGAATTCCAGGCCTTCGCCAGCCAGGCGATTTCCGACCACGTCAAGCCGGCCGATATCGACGCCAAAGAGCTGAAGACGTTCCTGGCGCGGCTGTCCTACGTGTCGGCCGACGCGACGACGGGCGCCGGCTTCGACAAGCTGAAAAAGGCGATCGGCGACAGCGACCGCATCCGCGCCTTCTACCTGGCGGTGGCGCCGGCGCTGTTCGGCGACATCTCGCACCAGCTGAAAGCGCACAATCTGATCACGCCGAATTCGCGCATCGTGCTGGAAAAGCCAATCGGCCGCGACCTCGATTCGGCGCGCAAGCTCAACGACCTGGTCGGCGACGACTTCCACGAAAGCCAGATCTTCCGCATCGACCACTATCTCGGCAAGGAGACGGTGCAGAACCTGATGGCGCTGCGCTTTGCCAATGCGCTTTACGAGCCGCTGTGGAACTCGGCGCATGTCGACCATGTGCAGATCACGGTCGCCGAGACCGTCGGGCTGGAGGACCGCGTCACCTATTACGACAAGGCCGGCGCGCTGCGCGATATGGTGCAGAACCACATGCTGCAGCTGTTGTGCCTGGTCGCCATGGAGGCGCCGTCGTCGATGGATGCGGACGCCGTGCGCGACGAGAAACTGAAGGTGCTGCGCGCGCTGAAGCGGATCAACGGCAACGAAGCGCCCAAGCACACCGTGCGCGGCCAGTATCGTGCCGGCGCCTCGGCCGGTGGCGCCGTCAAAGGCTATGTCGACGAGCTGGGCAAGGACAGTAACACAGAGACCTTCGTCGCCATCAAGGCCGAGATCGGCAACTGGCGCTGGGCCGGCGTTCCATTTTATCTCCGAACCGGCAAGCGCCTGGCGACCCGGGTCTCTGAAATCGTCATCGAGTTCAAGCCAATCCCGCATTCGATCTTCGGCGACAGCGCCGGACCGATCTTCGCCAACCAGCTGGTGATCAGGCTGCAGCCCGACGAGGGCGTCAAGCAGTTCATCATGATCAAGGATCCGGGTCCGGGCGGCATGCGGCTGCGCCAGATCCCGCTCGACATGAGCTTCGCAACATCTTTCGACGGGCGCGCGCCCGATGCCTATGAACGGCTGATCATGGATGTCGTGCGCGGCAACCAGACGCTGTTCATGCGCCGCGACGAAGTCGAGGCGGCATGGAAGTGGATCGATCCGATCCAGAACGCCTGGGAAAGCGCCAGGCAGGAAGCGCAAGGCTATACGGCCGGCACATGGGGCCCTTCGGCCTCGATTGCGCTGATCGAACGCGACGGGCGGACATGGCACGAGAGCAATTGAGCGAGCCGGCCTACAGCTGGAACGGCTTTGCCGGGCGCCAGGACCTGGCGGCAGCCCTTGCCGGCAATGTCGCGGCGCGGCTGACCAAGGCCATCGACGAGCGCGGCACGGCTCTGCTTGCCGTTTCCGGCGGCACCACGCCGGCGAAATTCTTTGCAGCGCTGTCGGCCATTCCGATCGCCTGGAACAAGGTGACGGTCACGCTGGTCGACGAACGGTTCGTGCCGGCCTCCTCGCCGCGCTCGAATGCCGGGCTGGTAGCCGCCAACCTGCTCCAGAACGCGGCCGCCGCCGCGCATTTCGTGCCGATGTATCACCAGGCCGCAAGCATCGAGACTGCCGCAGCGTCCGACGACACGGCACTCAAGGCACTGGCCTGGCCGCTCGACGTCGTCGTGCTCGGCATGGGCGGCGACGGCCACACCGCCTCATTCTTTCCCGATGCCGACAATCTACCCGCCTTGCTCGATCCTGCTTCGCAAAGGATCGTGCTGCCGGTGCATGCACCGAGCGGCGGCGAGCCGCGGCTGACCCTATCGATGGCGCGCATCATCGCCGCCGGCTTCATCGCGCTGCATATCGAAGGCGAGGACAAGCGCACCGCCTTCGAGAACGCGATGGGACCGGGCGCGAAGAAGCCCGTTCGCAAAGTGCTCGAAGCAGCCCCGATACCAGTAGAGGTGTTCTGGGCACCTTGATTTTCACGAAAGCAGTCCCGGCAAACAGTGGGAGGACGTTCTCCGGGGCTCGAAAGGACCGACCATGACAGCCAGACGCGACATCGAAGCCATCACGGAACGCATCCGCCAGCGCTCAAAAGCCGGCCGCGAACGCTATCTCGGGCGCATCGCCGAGGCCTCCAACCGCACCGCCAACCGTTCGGTGCTGTCCTGCGGTAACCTCGCGCATGGCTTTGCCGTCTGCAGCCCGTCTGAAAAGCTGGTGCTTGGCGCCGACAAGGTGCCGAACCTCGGCATCATCACCTCCTACAACGATATGCTGTCGGCGCATCAGCCGTTCGAGACGTTTCCGGCGCTGATCAAGGATGCCGCGCGCGAAGTCGGTGGCATAGCGCAAGTGGCCGGCGGCGTGCCGGCCATGTGCGACGGCGTAACCCAGGGACAGCCGGGCATGGAGCTGTCGCTGTTCTCACGCGACGTGATTGCCATGGCCGCGGCAATCGGCCTGTCGCACAACATGTTCGATGCCGCCGTCTATCTCGGCGTCTGCGACAAGATCGTTCCGGGGCTGGTGATCGCGGCCCTCACCTTCGGCCATCTGCCGGCGGTGTTCGTACCGGCCGGGCCGATGACGACGGGCCTGCCCAATGACGAGAAGGCCAAGGTTCGCCAGCTCTACGCCGAGGGCAAAGCCGGTCGTGCCGAACTGCTCGAAGCCGAGTCCAAATCCTACCATGGGCCGGGCACCTGCACGTTCTACGGCACCGCCAACTCCAACCAGATGCTGATGGAGATCATGGGCCTGCATACGCCGGGCGCCTCCTTCGTCAATCCGGGCACGCCGCTGCGCGACGCGCTGACGCGTGAGGCGACGAAGCGGGCGCTGGCGATCACCGCGCTTGGCAACGCCTACACGCCGGTCGGCCGCATGATCGACGAACGCTCTTTCGTCAACGGCGTGGTCGGCCTGCACGCCACCGGCGGCTCGACCAACCACACCATCCATCTCATTGCCATGGCCGCGGCGGCCGGCATCACGCTGACCTGGCAGGACATTTCCGACCTGTCGGAAGCGGTGCCGCTTCTGGCCCGTGTCTATCCGAACGGGCTTGCCGACGTGAACCATTTCCATGCCGCCGGCGGGCTTGGCTTCCTGATCCGCGAACTGCTCGACGAAGGCATCCTGCATGAGGATGTGCAGACAGTGTGGGGCGAAGGCCTCCGGCCCTATGCGGTCGAGGCACGGCTCGGCGAAGGCGGCAGCGTGGTCCGCGAAGCCTCGCCGCTGCAGAGCGGCGACGAGAAAGTGCTGGCGCCCTTCAAAAAGGCCTTCCAACCGACCGGCGGCCTGAAGGTGCTGGCCGGCAATCTCGGCCATGCGGTCATCAAGACGTCCGCCGTGAAGCCGGAACGCCGCGTCATCGAGGCGCCGGCCAAGGTGTTCGACAGCCAGCAAGGCCTCAACGAAGCCTTCAAGGCTGGCACGCTCACGGGTGACTTCATCGCCGTCATCCGCTTCCAGGGGCCGAAGGCCAACGGCATGCCGGAACTGCACAAGCTGACCACTGTGCTTGGCATCCTGCAGGATCGCGGCCAGCGCGTCGCGCTGGTCACCGACGGGCGCATGTCGGGTGCTTCCGGCAAGGTGCCGGCGGCGATCCATGTGACGCCGGAAGCGGTCGAGGAAGGGCCTATCGCCCGGATCCATGACGGCGATATCATCCGGCTCGACGCCGACGCCGGCACGCTGGAAGTGCTGGTGCCTGGGCCTGAGCTCGCGCTGCGCCGCACGGCCGACATCGATCTCATCGGCAACGAGTTCGGCTTCGGCCGCGAGCTGTTCGCCGGCTTCCGCCAGCTGGTCGGCCGCGCCGACCATGGTGCCAGCGCTTTCGGCACGGCCTGAACCATCATTTCCTGCGACACAAAAAGGGCGGCTCAAGGCCGTCCTTTTTTCGTTGGGATGAAACGCCAATTACGGCTGGACCGTAATCTCGGTCCGTTCGCCGGCCTTGACCGTCACCGGCATTTCCTTGTCCTGGCCTTCACCGGACATGTGGCGGACGACAACATAGTCGCCGGCCGGAATGGTCTGCTGCCAGGTGTCGCCATAACTCAGGCCAAGCGCCTTGCGGTTGCCCTGGATGTCCTTCTTCGGCGACAGCACCTCGATCGAATAGGCGCCCGGCGCCGACATGGCCAGCACGCCGGCATCGAGCGTCACCTTAACGTCTTGGTTGTCGCCGACCTTGACGCTGAACGGCTGTTCGACGGTCGCGAGGTCGAGCGCGGTGACCGCGACATAGTCGTCCGGCGGCAGCCAGAACTTGCTGTCAGGGCCATAGGAATGGGCGATGTCTTCGCGCGAGCCGTCGATCTTTTTCTTCGCCTTGACGATCTGGATGCTGATGCCCGACGAGTCGGCCTTGTCGCCGCCCGCGGTGTAGTAGGCGTTGACGACGGCGTGGCCGACGCCGACGACGATGTCCTTTTCGACCGTCTGTCCGGCGGCGAGCTGGATGGTCTCGGTCACCGAGCCACTGCCGATCGTAACCGTCACCTTCTGCTCACCGGCCGGCACGATGATCTTGGTATCGCCATAGTGAGTGGTGCTGCCGCCCGGGAAGGCGAAGTCGACATGGGCTTCGTCGCTGATATCGGCACCCTGGTAGGCCTTCGGATGGATGAGCATGGTGCCGGCGTTCAAGGTGAAGAGCGGCTTGTAGACCTGCCCGGCCTCGATCTTGACCTTCTGTTCCACCTGGGCCTGATCTGCGCGCGCGACGACGATATAGTCGCCCGGCTCGAGATTGGCCTCGTAGCTGTTGTACTGGGTGGTGACGGACTCGCCACGCGTGCCATCAGGCTTGGCCTTGTAGACCTCCCAGGCATTGCCATCGGTGATTGGATCGCCGCCTTCGGCCATGACCACGCTCGGTATGAAATTGAATTCGGGCTTGGCCGGTTCGGGCGCCGGTGCCGGAGCAGGCGCCGGCGCAGGTTCAGGCGCTGGTGCTGGGGCGGCGACGGTTTCGACCAGCGCTTCCTGCAGCGCTTTCTCGTCCGAGGCCTGGATGTATTTGCCGCCTGTGTTGTCGGCGAGACAAGCGATCTGCTTGCCTTCGTCGGCGGTCAGGCCGAAGCCGACGACATCGGCGGTGAAGTCGACGCCCGACGCTTCCAGCTCCTTGCCAAGCGAGCACGGGTCACCTTCGCAGGTTTCAAGCCCGTCGGTGATGAGAACGACGGTCGCCTTGTCCTCGGTGTATTTCAAGGCTTCAGCCGCCTGCTTGACGGCAGCGGTCAGCGGCGTCTTGCCCAAAAATTTCAGGCTGTCGGCGGCGGCCGAAATGGCACTGGCCGAGCCGGCCTGCGGCGGCACGATCAGCTCGATGTCCTCGCAGCTGCCCTTCTCGCGATGGCCATAGGCCATGAAGCCGATCTCGTCGTCGGCCGGAACCGACTGCAGAACGGTCCTGAGCGATTCGCGCGCGATTTCGAGCTTCGGCTTGCCGTCGATCTGGGCCCACATCGAGCCTGAAGCGTCAAGGATGATGATGACCTTGTTTGCGGCAAAGCCGAGCGACGTCATCGACAAAAGGAGCAGCGCCGCAGCGACGCTCCGCAAAAGTCCCGCCATTGGAATCTCCTTGAGGCCGCCCTCTGGTCCGCGCCGGAAGCTATTTGACGGTGCGTTCGGACACAAGCCTAGAGCGAGTCACGAACGGTTGCAGTGTAACAGGATCGGCCCGGGCCAACGACCTATTCCGGGGCTGGCCCAGCACCGCATCAATAGGTGGTGCGCCGCTCCTCGGAAGGCGGACGGCCGAACTGCAGCCGGTAGCTCTGCGCGAAATACGAGTGCGAGGTGAAGCCGGTGGCGATCGCCACATCGAGGATCGGCATGTTGGTCTGGCGCAGCAATTCGCGCGCCCGCTCGAGCCTGAGCCGCATGTAATAGCGGCCGGGGGTGACGCTCAGATGGCGCAGGAACAGGCGTTCGACCTGGCGCACCGACAGGCCCGCCGACTTGGCAAGCTGCACCGCCGACAGCGGCTCGTCGAGATGGTCGGCCATCAGTTCGACGATGCGCCTCAGCTTCTCCGACTTGCCGGTGAGATCACGTTCCGGCCCGACGCGCTGGCGGTCTCCGGCAGAGCGGATGCGCTCATGCTGGAACTGGTTGGCGACGCCATTGGCGAGGTTCGAGCCGAAATCGCCGCGCACGATCTCCAGCATCAGGTCGATCGAGGTGGTGCCGCCGGCGCAGGTGTAGCGCTTGCGGTCGATCTCGAAGACGTTGCCGGTGCAGTTGATGTCGGGAAAGCGCTCGACGAAGCCGGCGCGGTTTTCCCAATGGATGGTGCAGCGATAGCCTTCGAGCTGGCCGGCTTCGGCGAGCAGATAGGAACCGACAGACAGCGCGCCGAGCGCGTTGCCGCGCCGGCCCCAGCTGCGCAGCGCGGCCAGCACCTTGCTCTTGCCGGGGAATTCGGTGGTCAGCCCGACCGAGACGAACAGGATGTCGACCGGCGGCAGATCAGCGACCGCATAGTCGATCTTGAGCGGCAGGCCGTTGGAGGCCATGACCGGGTCACCGTCGGCCGAAACCGTGGTCCAGCCGTAAAAATCGCGGCCGAGCAGGCGGTTGGCCGAACGGAAAGTGTCGATCGCTGCGGCCAGCGAAAACATCGAAAACTTGTCGACCAGCAGGAACGCGAATTGCCGGCCGCCTTGAACGGGATCATCCATGACCGGCCGTTCAGAGGGAATACTGGGGTTCGGCAAAGAAGCTGCTTTCTGGGTCAGAAGGAAGGCCGCTTCAAGCCGGCCGCAAGGTAGGCTGAGGCTAACGTATTGGCCATCAGCATGGCAATGGTCATCGGTCCGACACCGCCGGGAACAGGGGTGATAGCGCCCGCCGCCTTCGCCGCCTCGGCATAGGCGACGTCGCCGACGAGGCGGGTTTTGCCTTCACCCTTCTCGGGTGCCGGAACGCGGTTGATGCCGACGTCGATCACTGTGGCGCCCGGCTTGACCCAATCGCCTTTGACCATTTCAGCCCGGCCGACGGCCGCCACCAATATGTCGGCGGTGCGGGCCAGCGCCGGGAGGTCCCTGGTGCGGCTGTGGGCGATGGTGACTGTACAATTGGCGGCAAGCAGCAGATTGGCCATCGGCTTGCCGACAATGTTGGAGCGGCCGACGACCACCGCATTGAGACCGGAAAGATCCTTGCCGCGCACGCGTTCGATCAGCAGCATGGAGCCCGCCGGCGTGCAGGGCATGAAGGCGGTTTCGAGTTCGCCGGTGCCGAGTTTGCCGACATTGATGAAGTGGAAGCCGTCGACATCCTTTTGCGGCGCGATGGCCTGTATGATCTTGCCGGCATCGATATGGGCGGGAAGCGGCAGCTGCACCAGGATGCCGTTGACGGCCGGATCGGCGTTGAGCTCGCTGATGATCTTCAGCAGTGCCTCTTCTGACGTGTCGGCCGGCAGCGTGTGCTGGAGCGAATGAAAGCCGCATTCCTTGGCGGTGCGCGACTTGGAAGCGACATAGACCTGGCTTGCCGGATCCTCGCCGACGATGACCACCGCCAGGCCGGGCTTGGCCCTGCCCTTGGCGATCAGGTCCGCGGTCAAGGTCTTGACCTTCTGAACCACGTCTCCGGCGACGATCTTTCCGTCAATCACTTCGGCCATGAACCATCCTCGACATCATTCCAGCAAGGCGCGGCGCGCGCCCTGAACATTGTTTCGCGCATGTCGTTGTTCCAAACGTTCCGCCCGTTCGGGTCAAGCCCGAAGGCAGCGCTTTTTGAGCGCCATGCTGCGCGGCATTTTCACGAAATTTGGCCCAAGCAATCCCGTCAAAGCGCCGTCAGATGCCGCTAACCCGAAACCGGCAGCTTTTATTCCGTGCTGACGGGTTCAGAAATAGCGGCGGCGCGAACGGTTTTCGGTGAGTTCGCGCACCGCCTCGCGAAATTCGCGCAGGCCGGCGCGGATATCGTCGATTTGCTCCTGCTGGTCGTCCGGCGCCGTCTCGGCGGGCTGCGGAGAAGACCACTTCTCGGGCGCTGCCTGCAACGGCTGGGCCTGCGAATAGGCGTAGTCAGCCGGCTGAGTGGGCTGCGCGTAGCCGGGCTGCTGCGCATAGGCGGGCGGCGCCTCGTGCCGGAAGTCCGGCTGACGATAGCCCACGGGCTCCTGCATCGGTCTCGTGCGCTCGGCGATGGCCGGCGCGGCTGGTTGGGCGTGGCCTGTCTTGGCGGGTCTTTCCAGCGGCGCCTCGCCGCCTGGTATGGCTTTGCGGACGGCCGAAAGCATCCCGCCGAACAGACCTGGGTTCCGGGTAGGAGCCGTCTCGAACGGCTGCACCGGAGGTGCTGCAGGTGCAGGCAGCGGCGCGCGATAGACCTTGTCTTCGACGGGTGGCCGTCGCTCGTCCATCCGGCCGCGCGAACGCGAATTGGCGGCGTCGCGCAGGCTTGCAAAGGCGCCGCGCATGGCGCCGAGACCGATTCCGGAAGCAAGGCCGAGCAGCAGGCCGGCAAGCGCAATCACAGCCCGCGACGGCCCGTTGGGTTCGAGTGGCGGTTGCGCTTTGGTCAGCACATTGATGTTGGTGGTGTTGATGTTTTGCTGTTCGCCGGTCTCCTTGGCGCGCAGAAGATACTGTTCGTAGACCGAGCGCTTGGCGGTAGCATCGCGCTCCAGTTCGCGCAGGCTGACCAGATCGCTGTTGACGTCGCCGCTCTGGACCTTTGCCTGGGCCAGGCGGGAAGCGAGATCCTGCTCAAGCTGGACCGAGCGCTTCAAGTCGACCTGCAGCGACGAGGCGATGCGGCGCAGTTCCCCGGCGATGCGCTCGCGTGAGCCGTCGAGCTGGGCGTTGAGCGCCTGGTATTCAGGATGGCGCGGCCCCAGACGCACGGCGGCGCGGTCGGCCTCCTGCTTCAAAGCTGCATATTGTGCGCGCAGTTCGCTCATCGTGTTGGAATTGATTTCTTCCGGCAAGGTGCCGTTGATAACCGAATTGACGTCCAGCGAACGCGCCGACGCGGCCCGCGCATTGAGTTCCAGCGTGCGGGCTCGGGTGACGGAGAGCTGCTCGTTAAGTTTCAGCATCTGGTCGTCGCTGATCAGATGGCCCTGCGCGTCGACGAGATCATGCGTGGCCCTGAAATCCTCGACCTTGCGCTCGGCCGTCTCGACATCCTTGCGCAGGTCATCGAGCTTGGCCGTCAGCTGGTCCGTCGCGCGTCCGGCCATCCCGAACTGGTATTGGGCCGCCTCCTGCTGGAAAACGTCCCTCGTCGTGTTGGCGATCTCCGCCGACTTGTCGGCACTTTGGGTGGTGGCGCCGATGGAAACGACAAAGCTCTTGCCGCTGCGTTCGACCGACAGGCTCTTGGCCAGATTGCCGACCGCCAGCGCCTGGCGGCGCACTTCGCCGGCACCGCCAGGCCCATCCTGGCGCGACAGGATCGAGCGGATGAGCGACATGACGCCAAGACCGCCGGAACCCTGTCCGTTGAACTCCGGATCGTCGACGAGATTGAGATCGGCGACGACCTTGTCGAGGACCTTGCCGGACGTCACCATCTTGATACGGGTTTCGACAACGGCCAGCGCCGCATCTGGCTGCCCGACCGGTTGGGTGAGATCGTTGTCGGACAGCTTCAGGTCGCCTGGCTCGATGACCACCTGGGTGGTGGCCTCGTATTTCTTCGGCGTCGAGACGGCAATGGCAACGCCCAGTACCGTTCCCAGTATCGTCGTCGAGACGATCAGCAGCTTGGACCGGGTGATGCCGCGTACAACCTGCACCGGGTCGATCAGCGGCTTCCATTGCTGATCGTCGTCGCGATCCGGCCGCTGCGTGTCGGCGGCATAGCGGGGCTCGTAAGCGGGTTGCGAACGGTAGGCTTGGAAACGGGTGGCCCCGTCACGCGATCCAAAATCAGATGCTTCAGACGGCCTGGCCTGCTTGTTGCGAACGGCCTCGTCTGCCGACGACCACGGTTCGCCCGAAACGGGTTCGCGGTCGGCTCGTGGCGGCTCGGGCGCCGCTTCGCGTGAGGAATTCGACCGCGCCTCGCGCTGCGAGCGGGCGATCCGGTGACGCGTGGCGGCGTCCTCGCGCCAGGACGGATCGGCGCGGTCGCCGATCGAAACCGGCGATGCATCCGTCGCCTCGTCGCCGCGCACAGCCCTGCCGAGCGCCAGGAGGGAGCGCTCGCGCCTCCAGTCTTCACGGTTTTCCCTGTCGACCATGTCTCGAAACTTACCCTTGGCGGCTTGGGAGCGGCGGTCGGCCAATCGTTAAGCCACGCTAAACAGGCATGGGAAACAAAAGGTTAATTTCCTTGACCCGAAGCCGAAGTTTCTCGCTTCTGCCGCACATTGTCGAGAGCGTAAAAGGGTGGTCAGAACCGCACGTTAAACTTTCCGGCCTATGGCTTTCCTCGACATGATGCAGGCCAGCGACACAGCGCAAAGGCGGACACTCGCCCGGATCGGTACCTTCGTGGCCGAACGACGGGGGCTGGTCCGCGACTATCTCTCAGCGATCAGCGGCGCCGGTGGGCGGCTGGTGTTCTCGCTCGCCTATTTCATCGCACTCGCCAACACGCTGTCGATCGCCGAGTTCGGCATGTTCGCCACCGCCTCGGCGGCCGGCGTCATGCTGTCGCGCATCCTCGCCTTCGGTTTCATCTCGGCGCTTTACCGGACCGCCACCATCCGACCCAACCTGATCGGCACCTTCACGGCCGGCTTCCTGCTGCTTGGCGCCGTGTCGTTGCCGCTGCTGGCGGCCGCCTCCTGGGGTGTCTACCTGATCTTCTTCGCCAGCACCGTGCCGCTGGCCATCTTTGCCGCAATAGTCTTTGCCGAAGCGCTTTTGTGGCGGCCGGTCGAGGTCGTGCTGATCGTCAACAATGGGCTCGGCAAATTCGGCCGTGCCGCGGTGCTGTCGATCGTGACAACGGCTTTCCGCGCGCTCGGCGCGGTGCTGTTCATGCTGTCGGGGCAGCACAGCGTCTGGGTGTGGTCGTTGTTCTACATCGGCGCCAACGCCGCCTCGCTGCTGCTCGCCTTCGGCTTCTACTATCCACGCCAGCGGCTCAGGCTGCGCACCGAGCTCTATCTCAGGCGGCTTGCCGATTCGATCTATGTCGCCGGCGCCGAAGTGCTGTTCTACCTGCAGTCGGAATTCGACAAGCTGCTCGTGCTGGCGATCGGCGGGCCGCATCTGGCCGGCATCTATGCCATCATCATGCGGCTGGTCGACCTGACGGCAATCCCGATCCGCACCTTCTCGATGATGCTGGTGCAGCGGATGATGCGGGCGCCGGAGCTGTTGTCGCGACTGCGGGTCAAAAGCGGCATCGAAGCCGGCGTGTTCCTGGTGTCGACATTGGCGCTGGCGGCACTCGGCATAGTGCTGCATTTATTCCCCAATGCGCTGGGCAGGAATGTCGCCGAGGCCGCACCGCTGGTGGCATTGGCAATCGGCGTGCCGGGACTGCGCAACCTGATCGAATATCAGGCCGAGCTTCTGTTCGCGCGCGGGCAGACCGCGATCCGCGCACTCAATCTCGGCCTGCTGGCCGCGCTGAAGGCGCTGCTGTTGACTTATGTGCTGACCACGATCGCCGACACGCCTACGCTGGTGCTGTCGCTCAATGTCGTCTTCCTGCTGCTCTATCTCGCCTCGGCGTTGCTGACTTATTCAGCGATGCGCAAGCCGGCAAAAGCTATCTAGATTCGGGTGAGGCCGGCCTGCGAAAGGCGGCTTCCTGTGCTTCCGGTGCTCACGTACTTTAGTACGCTCCGCTCCGGTTCTCGGAAGCCACCATTCTCGACTCGGCCTGACCTGAATCTTGTCGCGGCTAGTCCAGCCCGATCAGACGGCGGATCCGGCGGATATCGGTGCCGATGAAGGATTGCATGCCGATCGCCACCTGCCCCGGCGCCATGGCGGCGACGAAGCTGCGGAATTCGTCGTCCGACAGCGCCTCTCCGGTCCAATGCACACGGCAGAATTCTTCCGAGCCGTGGAAATGGCCGGCGCCCTTCAGCACATCATCGACATAGCGGCCGTAGATCATGCATTCGGAGAATCGGCGCGCCGAGCCGATGACCTCGACCCAGCCGCGCGCATGGACCTTCTCGATCTGAGCATACATCGCCGTCACGGTCTGCCTGCGCCAGGCAATCAGCGTCGAAATATAGTCGTGGGTCGAAACTCCGGATGGATCGATGCCAAGCGCCGCGCCCGCATTGCGCGACCAGATGCGGTGCTCGTCGTGACCCTCGTTCGACAGCACGCCGTCGCGCCGGAACAGCCGCACCTTGCCGTCGCGCCAGAAGGCGCTCAGATCGAACGGTTTGACGAACGCGACGTCGGAGTCGCAGAAGACCAGAACGTCTTCCCCAGCATGCCCGGCGATGGCGATGCGGCGTAGCTGCTGCACATGCCAGCCGCGGAGCGGCTGGGTCTTGAAACTGAGCCAGAGGCGGCGGCGAAACAGGCTCATCGGATCGCCGAACACGCGCAGCCAGCGCGGCAGCAGGTCGCGTTCGTCGACAACAGTGCGGTGGCTGTTTTCCAATTGGCGAAACAGCGCCACGTCGCGACCCTCTACCAGTATGTAGTGATGCGCCACGCCGGAGACATGGCGGTCGAGGGTCTCGCACAGCAGACGGCAGCGCTCGAAATCCGGCGCATAGCTGGCGGTCACCACCGCCGCTGTCGGCGTCTGCGGCAGGACACCCGTGTCGGCGGCGGTATCAGGCACGAAGCGGCTGTTCACCGCAGCTCTCCGGCAGGCTTGGGCCGATGCGAGAATTTCTGCCTGACGACACGCCACAAGAACAAGGGATTGCCGACGACGTAGCGGCGCCACAGCCGGCCCGGCTCGATGCACAGGCGGAACAGCCATTCGAGCCTCAGCCGACGCATCCACAGCGGCGCTCGCGGCACGGAGCCGGAGAGGAAATCGAGCAGCGCGCCGACGGCGATCGGCAGCGTGCAGTGGCGAGCGTCGATATGACGGGCGATCCACAATTCCTGGCGCGGCACGCCCATGGCGACAAGCAGCACGTCGGGCCGCAACGCCTCGATCCGTTCGACGATTGCCTGCTCTTCGGCGGGCGAGAAATAGCCGTCATGGATGACGACGAATTTGTGCTGCACGGCCAGCGCCGTCAGCTTGATCGACGCCGCCTCGGCGTTGGCGCGGGTGGCGCCAAGCAGCCCGACGGTCAGCGGCCTTGCCGATGCCTGCAGAAAGGCCGGAATGAAATCCGTGCCGTTGAGATTGTCCGGGAATGGCGCGCCGTAGAGCAGCTTTGCCGCCAGATCGACGCCGACGCCGTCGGGCAGGATGAGGAAATCGTCGAGCGCTTCGGCAAAGACCGGATCGGTATAGGCGATGTTGGCATTGTGAGCGTTGAGGAAACTGACCTTGGTGAAGCGCCGCTCGGCAATCAGCCGGGCCAGCAGCGCGATCGCGTCATCCCAGCGGATGGCGAGGACCGAAATGCCGAGGATCGTCTTCAGCGTGTCTAGCCCAAGGGCGGCGCGGGCGGTGTGCATATTCATGCAAACACTTCCTGCCCGACCGGCCCGAGCTTTTCCAGGCCGAGTCTGATCGCGGCGTCGAGTGCCTTCATTTGACTGCGATGGAATGCGGTGCCGTCTACATCCCTGACATCGGCCGCCGCCGCTTCCAGCGCGCCGGCGAAGGCGGCCGGATCGTCTGTCACCACGCAGTTGGCCGGGCGATGGTCGATGCCGCGCAGCGAGCGGCTGGTGGCGACCGACGGCAGGCCGAGCTCGAAGGTTTCGATGGTCTTGAGCTGCACGCCGCTGCCGGCGGTGCTGATCAACGGGATGACGGCGGCGCCGCGAACGAAAGCCTGGGCGTCGGGCACGCGGCCGACGAATTCGACGCCGGGATGGGCGGAGGTGATGTCGGACGGCATGTTACCGGCGATCCTGATGCGAAAATTCCGCCTGAGATGTGGCACGACTTTTTCCAGGAACCAGTCGAGGCCGATGCGGTTCGGCTGCCAGGTCCAGGTGCCGATCAGTGCCGCGTCGCAATCGATGCGGCGCGGCTTTACCGGCTTCGGCACTGTCGCAGTGGTCACCAGCGGCAGCACCGCCGAGCGGTCGTCGGAGGCAACGCCGAGTGCGGCGCGGTCTTCCTCGGCCAGCGTGAAGACGAAGCAGGCCCGGCGGCAGAGCCGCTCCTCCATGGTCTTGAGGAGGCTCGCCTCGCGGGCAAACAGCAGGCGCTGGAAGCGACTGTTTGCAGCCGCCGCATTCTCCCTGGCCGAAGCATGTTCGACATTGTGGGCGACGAAGATCGATGGGCGGTCGGCGAACAGTTTTTCAAAGGCACCAGCGAACTGCACGGAATTCAGGACATAGCCGTCGAAAGGGCCGGCACGTTCGATGGCGGCGCGGACTTCGCTGTCGGAAACCGCGCGCAGCTTCACGGAAGCGAAGGTGAGTCCTGACAGCATCGCCTTGCCGAGCCAGGCGAGCTTCCGCATCGCCGATGCGCTTTCCGTGCGCACGTCGACGGCGCCGAGCACGATGGTGTTTTCGGGGTCGCTTGCCGCCTTGCCCGGCCAAATAAAGCCGATGACGGTGACGCGCACGCCGGCGCGCCGCAAGGCGGCGATGATCGCAGCGTTGGCGATCTCATAGCCCGAAGCGAGTGCGCCGTCGGGCACGATCGATGTGGCGAACAGCAGATGCATCTCACCTATCCAGGCGTCAGCCACTATCAAAGCTGGGTGAACCCTTGATTAAGTCACGCAACGCAGCGGATGAAAGGCACCGATCAGCAGGCTCGCTGCGAAAGGTGATTAACGAAACGTTATTATCGCGGTGCTATCGGAAGCCAGATTTAATACATGCGGCTGGAGCGGATGATCCCTTTGCCATCGGATGGTTCGGTATCGATCGCGGGACGCTCTCCGGGGCTCGCCGCCGACACCATCGAAGCTGTCGTCACGCTGCCGACTTTCAAGCGGCCGCAACTGCTCCTGGAAACGCTGGCGTCGCTCAAGGCGCAAACGACTGCCAGGCGTTTTGCCGTCATCGTCATCGAGAACGAAGCCGATGCGCGTGAAGGCGCCAAGGCGGCAGTGCCGCTGTTCGAGCGCGCTGATATCCAGGGCATGGTTATCATCGCGCATGAGCGCGGCAATTGCAGCGCCTACAATGCCGGCTGGCAGACGGCGATCCTGCATTTTCCTGGCTTCCGCCATCTGCTGGTCATCGACGATGACGAGATCGCCGACGCCGACTGGCTGGAGCGGATGTGCAAGGCGTCGGAGACGCTTGGCGCCGACATTGTCGGCGGGCCGCAAATACCGGTGTTTGCCGATCAGGCTCACGCCAAATGGGCCGACCACCCCGTGTTTGCGCCGCCCTATCGCGAGACCGGGCGCGTGGCCGCACTCTACTCCTCGGGCAACCTTCTGGTCGGGCGCAACGTGCTCACCGCCATGGGACCGCCCTTCCTCGACCTCCGCTTCAATTTCATGGGCGGCGGCGATTCCGACTTCCTCAGCCGGTCTGCGCAGAAGGGTTTCGTGCTTGGCTGGTGCGCCGAGGCCAAGGTGCGCGAAGGCGTTCCGGCCAGGCGTGTCGAGGCCGACTGGATCCGTGCCCGATCCTTGCGCAACGGGGTGATCTCGACCCTGGTCGAGAAGAGGAAACGCGCCGGCACGCCGTTGGCCGGGGTCAAGGTGTTTGCCAAAAGTCTGGCGCTGCTTGCCGCTTCGCCGCTGCGCGGTGCGGTCAAGCTGGCGCGGACAGGCTCCTTGTCGACGGCGCTTTATCCCGTCTATGTCGCGCTCGGCCGCGTACTTGCCGAATTCGGATACGCCAATGAGCAATACAGGCAGCCTGAAAAGAACTGACGAGCTGCTGCTGGGCGGCATCGTCACCCGCGATGGCGTGGCGACGGCGATTGCCGCGCTGTTGTTTGCCGTCATCATCGTGTCGTTCCGGCCGTTTCAGCCGGCAGGCGCGGAACTGACCGGCGACGGCGGCGACATCGTCAACCAGCTCGGCTTCAGTTCGCTCGGCGCCATTTCGATCTTCTCACTGCTGACGTTCGCCGACCCCAAAGTAGTGCGCTCGCTGCTCAGCCCGTCCTGGATCCTGATGCTCGGCTTCTTCATGCTTTCGGTCATCAACGCGACCGACCCGTCCTCGGCGATGCGCGCGGCCTTTTTCACGCTGCTCGGCGTCTTGACGATAGCGACGGTCCTGGTGCTGCCGCGCGACGCCGAGAGTTTTTCGAAAGTCATCATCTTCTGCGCCATCGTCGTCATCGGCCTGTCCTATATCGGCCTCATCGTCTTTCCGCACGAGGCGCTGCACACGGCCGACTCGCAGGAGCCTGAACATGCGGGCCTGTGGCGCGGCGTCTTCGCCCACAAGAACATCGCCGGGCCGATCATGGCCTGTTTCAGCTTTGCCGGGCTCTATCTCTTCCGGCGCGGCCAGAAATTCTGGGGCGTGGCGATCTTCAGCGCGGCGATGGTCTTCATGCTGCACACCGGCTCCAAGACGACGGCCGGCCTGGTGCCGTTCTCGATTCTGATCGTGGTGCTGCCAGGCCTGATCGGCATGCGGTTCGGCACGCCGATCCTGTTTGCGCTGGCGATCATCGCGACGGCGGTCGGCACGCTCGGCATCGTCTTCATCCCGCCGGTGAAGGAGCTGGCGGCGACCTACTTCCCCGACCTCACCTATACCGGACGTACGACGCTGTGGGAGTTCTCCGGCGAGATGCTGGCGAAGAAGCCGTGGTCCGGCTACGGCTATGAAAGTTTTTGGGGCACGCCGCTGCTGCTCAGCCAGGACCAGCCTTTCGACCGGCCCTGGGACATCCGGACAATCGTGCATGGCCATGACGGCTATCTCGACATCGCCGTGCTGATGGGCATTCCGGCGCTTTGTGTGGCCGTCTACACCTTCCTGATCGCGCCGCTGCGCGACTACATGCGTATCCCGCCGCGCAAGGAGAACATCTATCTCGGTGATTTCTTCATGATGGTGGTGCTGTTCACGGCGCTGAACGCTTTCCTCGAAAGCTTCTTCTTCCACCGCGGCGACCCGGTCTGGCTGTTCTTCGTGCTCGGCGTGCTTGGCCTGCGGCAAGTGTCGCTGCGGCCGATCGCGGTGCGCCGACGCTCCTGACCAGCTGGCCTGATCCGTGCGCCCTTGAGGGGCTTTCCCGCTCCGCCACGAGCGTCTAAGGAGAGGCGTTCTCGGAGGGTTCTCAATGACGATCAGGCTCGTTCTCGCCGGCTGCGGCAATATGGGTTACGCCATGCTGGCGGGCTGGCTGAAATCCGGCAAGCTTGTGCCGCAAGCCGTGTTCGTGGTCGAGCCCAATGCCGAGTTGCGCAAGCGCGCCGAGCATCTTGGCTGCGGTGTCGCCGAGGATGCCAACGGCATCCCGGCCGATGCTGAGCCCGACCTCGTCGTCATCGCCGTGAAGCCGCAAGTCATCCGTGACGTCACCACTGCCTACAAGCGTTTCGCCGATGGCAGGACCACCTTCGTCAGCATCGCCGCCGGCACGCCTGTCGCCACGTTCGAGCATATCCTCGGCCACCTCGCACCCATCATCCGCTGCATGCCGAACACGCCGGCGGCAATCGGCAAGGGCATGATGGTGGTCTATTCCAACCCGCTGGTGACCGACGATGTCAGACGTTTCGTCGCCGAGTTGCTGTCGGCGAGCGGGGTGGTGACGACGATCGACGATGAAGGCCTGATGGATGCGGTGACGGCGGTTTCGGGGTCCGGCCCGGCCTACATCTTCCACTTCATCGAGGCGCTGACGGTTGCCGCCGAGAAGGCCGGGCTGCCGGCCGAGACCGCCAGGCTGCTGGCCATGCAGACCGTCTATGGTGCCGCCGCGCTCGCCGCCGAAAGCGGCGAGGAGCCCGGCCTGCTGCGCCAGCAGGTCACCAGCCCCAACGGTACGACCGCCGCAGCACTTGCCGTGCTGATGGGCGAAGACCGGCTGACGAAGTTGCTGACCGAGGCGGTGGAAGCAGCGCGGCTGCGGTCGATAGAGCTGGGGAAGTAGGCTTCAGCCCCCGTAAAGCATCTCATCCTGCAGCTTGCGCAGGGCGTACAGCCTTGTCGTCTGGTCGGGCGTGGCATTGTCCACGGTCAGCAATTCACCCTTCCTGACCGGTTTCAGCACCTTGCCGCCCTCGAGCAAGCCGACCGGCACGGCGCGGTGGGCACGGGCCTCTTCAGCGGTCATGGTCCAGGAACGGTAGCAGGTCTCGCCAATGGCATCGAACGTTTCGCCCACGGCGAGATCGCGCTTGGTGACCGCGCAGACCTCGGCGACCGGCTTCGGCAGCGGCACCATGTCGGGTCGGCCATAGAGCATGATGCGCGCCGCGGTCAGCGGCACTTCCAGCGAGGTCAAATGATAGGGCCGGAAGAAGCTGTAATAGGGGCCGTGGCCGATATGCAGATCGTCCATGCGCTCGACGATGCGCGGATGCGTGGCCTCGACGATGACGAAGACGCCGGGCGCCACGCCCTTGCCGATGGTGTAGTCGACGACGCCCTTCTTCGACAGGATGCCACCATCGGCGCGTGGAACGAGCACTTTTGCCAGCTGGTCGCGGTCGGCCTTGGGTCCGTGCATGCCAGGCACATCAGGCACCAGCCCGGTGGCGTTGGCGATGGCGCACATCTCGACCATGGTTTTCGAGCCGTCTACGAACTCGACCAGCATGCGCGGGTTCATGTTGCGGCGGATGGCTTCCTCGCGATAGTCATCCGGCACGGCATCGTGGTTGAGCGGGTTGTTCTTGCCCTTGCCAGCCGAGACGATGGTGTAGCCGAGCGCCGAGGCGAACTCGATCAGCTCCATGCAGCTCGACGGCTCGTCGCCGGCGCCGACAGAATAGACGACACCGAGCCGGTCGGCCTGCTGCTTGAGATAGCAGCCGATGGTGACATCGGCCTCGACGTTCATCATCACCAGATGCTTGCCATGCTCCATCGCCTTGAGGTCGAAATCGGCGGCAACACCGGGCTTTCCCGTGGCGTCGATGACGACGTCGATCAGCGGATTTGTGACCAGCATGTCGTTCGAGGTGATGGCGATTTTCCCCGCCTCGATCGCGGTGGTGACTTTCGATGCCGTGTCGGCCTCGACCGCCATCGCCTCATCGCCATAGGCAATGCGGATGGCGTCACGCGCGGTGTGCGGGCGGCGCGTCGAGACGGCGCAGACCTCGATGCCCGGCATCAGCATGCCTTGCGTGACGAGATCGGTGCCCATTTCGCCGGAGCCGATGACGCCGATGCGCACCGGCTTGCCCTCGGCGGCGCGCCTGGCGAGATCGCGGGCCAGTCCGGTCAGGGCAACATTGGTCATGCAAGCGTGTCCACGGCTTCTTGATTTGCAGGCGGGAATAGCAGGGAACGGCCCTGCTTTGCCAACGAAACCGGCGGACCGCGGCAATTTCTCGAACAATAAGCTCGGCCGGCCAGGTTAACCCGCTCCTGAAGCGGATGGCCCGAGCGTCCCTTCAAACCACCCTGATGTAGCTCGTCATTCCCGATTTCTGATGCTCGATGATGTGGCAATGCAGCAGCCAGTCACCGGGATTGTCGGCGACGAAGCCGAGTTGCACCTTCTCGTTGGGCTGAATGAGATAGGTGTCGGAGATTACCGGCTGTACCTGGCGCGTCGACGACGACAGCACCTTGAAGCTCATGCCGTGCAGATGGATCGGATGCGATTGCGGCGTCAAATTCTCCATGTCCACGACATAGCTTTTGCCGAGCTTCAACTCGGCCAAGGGTGCGGTCGGGTCCGGCGTGTCGCCGGGCCATGGCACCTTGTTGATGGCCCAGAAACTGTAGCCGAGCGAGCCGCATATGCCGTCGCTCGGGACGTTTTCCGCCGTGGCGCTGAGCGAGAGCGCAATGTGTTTCGCGCTGGCGAGATCCACCTCCGCCACGGGGTTGACCTCCAGGGGCAGGAGGTCGCGCAGGTCGCGCTTGAGCGAGCTACCGGTGCCGCGCAAGGTGGCGAGCGTCTTGGGCTTGGTGCCCCTGACATCGCCGAGGCTGACGATTGCGCCCTCCTCGTCGGGCATGCGGATGGCGAGATCCATGCGTTGGCCTGGTCCAAGCAGCAAGGCGTCCGGTGCAAAACGTTGCGGCACCGGATTGCCGTCGAGCGCAATGACCGCGGCTTCCGCGCCCTCTACACGAAAGGCGTAGATGCGGGTGACGTCGGTGATGGCGACCCGTAGCTGCACCAGCCCGCCGGCCGGCGCGTCGAACTGCGGCTGGTCGAGCCAGTTGGCGGTGCGCACCGTGCCATAGGTTCCGGTTTTTGCGGCATCGCGTGGCCTGAACTGCTGGATGAACTGGGCGTCGTCGCCCAGCCGCCAGTCGCGCAGATTGACGACCGCCTCGGCGTCGAATTTCGGATCGTTGGGATTCTCGACCACGATCACGCCGGTCAGGCCGTGGCCGATCTGTTCCAGCGTGTTGCAATGCGGGTGATACCAGAAGGTGCCGGCATCGGGCGGCGTGAAAGCGTAGTCGAAATGATCGCCGGTATAGACGTAGGGCTGAACCAGGAAGGGGACGCCGTCCATCTTGTTTGGAACGCGAATGCCGTGCCAGTGGATGGTCGTCGGATCGTCGATGGCGTTGACGAGGCGCGCGGCGAAGGGTTGGCCCTTTTTCATCCGCAACACCGGCGGCATTCCTGATACACCATAAGTCAGCACGTCCCGGGTCTGGCCGACATCCATGAGCTTCGCCTGGATCTTTGCCGTCTTGAGCACCACAGGCTCCGGAGCGGCCGCAGCCCAGCCGCCGAGCCTGGCCATCGCCGCAAGACCGACCCCGCCGACGCCGGCTACCGCGGCTGTTTTTAGAAGCCTGCGGCGGGTGAGTACGGTCATCTAGAGCTCCAACTGAACATAGTCGCGCCAGTGTCCTGGATGGTGACGGCAACCGGCGCAAGTGCCGATACTGCCACATCGCTTCCCTGTCATGCCATGGCGAGCCGATGACATTTGCTTGCGCTATAGCGTTAACGCTGGCGTCACGACCATTCGTCCGCCCGCCGGAGCGCGGCACTCCAGTTTCAGTGCAGTTCGGCGAGCAGCGCCTGCACTTCGGCGAGGTTCTTTTCCGAACCGGCGGCGAGATCGTCCATCTTCTTGTCGCGGAAGACGCCGAGCGCCTCCTGACAGGCGGCGATGGCTTCCTCGGCCATCGCTTTGTCCTTGCGGGCCGCGCCCAGGTCGGCCAGCACGTCGCACAGGCTGTCCTGCGTGCAAGCGACAGCCGGCACCGAATTGATCTTCTTTTGCACCACGATCGCTTCACGCAGGACCAACACCGCCTCTTCGAAATGAGCGACGTTGTTTTCGGCGCGGCCGGCCATGGTCAAGGCAAAACCCAGCGATATCTTGCGCAAACGAGATGGCATCATGATGGCCGCCCCATGGCAAGTCCTTGGGCGAGCTGTGTTCTTGTCGTCGGCGATGCGCACGGCGCTGGCTGGCTTTCAGCTTGCGAGCGGATACTGTTCAGCACGGCCGCCGGATAATGCAAGTCAGGCTTGACGGCTTCTTAGGGGAGGTTTGCGATGACAACGGATTACACGCCGAAATTCGATCTGGCCGGCAAGGTGGTGCTGGTCACCGGGGCCTCACGCGGAATCGGCCGCGCCTGTGCGCTGGCCTGCGCCGGTTCCGGCGCCGACATGATTGTCGGCGTGCGCAGCAAGGCCGACGGGGCGGAATTGACCGCCGAGATCGAGCGCATCGGCAGGCGGGCGCTGGCGGTGGAGATGGACTTGACCGATCTCGCCACCGTGCGAAAGGCGGTCGCCGAGGCGCATACCGCCTTTGGCCGCATCGACGTTCTGGTCAACAATGTCGGGCTCGGGCCGGAAAATCTGGCCGAGAACGTCACCGAGGACGATTTCGACCTGACGGTGAACGTCAACCTCAAGGGCACCTTCTTCACCACCCAGGCGGTGGCAAAGCTGATGATTGCGCAGAAAGGTGGGCGCATCATCAACATCAGCTCGCAGGCCGGCACGGTGACGCTGAAGGGCGAAGCCATCTACTGCATGAGCAAGGCGGCGATAAACCATCTGACCCGCTGCCTAGCCGCCGAATGGGCGCAGCACGGCATCGCCGTGAACAGCGTGGCGCCGACCTTCATCTGGACCGATGGCACCCGCCCCTCGCTGGCCGAGCCGGAGTTTCATGCGCATGTGCTCGGCCACATTCCGCTCGGCCGCATCGGCGACCCGATCGACGTCGCGGGAACCGTGGTGTTCCTGGCTTCGCCGGCGGCATCGCTGATCACCGGCGCCAACATCCTGGTCGATGGTGGCTGGTCGGTGGCGTGAGCCGCCGGCGCTGTATCTTTTTGTTCTGACGCAATTCCCAAGGGAAAGCGCTACGCGCTTTTCCCGGGAAAACCGCTCACACTTTTCCTGGAATTGCTTATTTGATCACGATCGTCGTGTTCGGAATCTTGACGCCGTTGCTGCTCGGGAAGGACGCGCCAAGAAACGCCTTCATGTCGTCGATGATGGCGATGACACGCTTGCGGCTGTCGACAAAATTGATGTCGTCGGTAGCGGTTGCAAGCTTCGTCGCCGGATTGATGCAGCCGATCGACGACAGGAAGCCGCGGCCCGGATGCATCAGTATCCCGACCCGTTTGCCGGTCGGCAGCAGCAGCAGGCCGGGACGTTTCAGCGCGGCCGGATTGACGTTCGAGGTGTAGCCGATCGTCACATATTTGGCACCGGCTTGCGTGAACAGATTGTAGGTGCCGGCCTCGACACAACGATTGTTGCCGGCAGTGCCGTTGTCGCCCGGGCCTTTCGTTTCGGCAGTCACGCCGGAAAGACCGGCCACTTTGACACCGTCGTGAAAGACTTCGTACTTCCCGACTGTTCTGCGCTTCGGGCCTCTTGTCTGCTCACCGGTACGCGTAATTCTCAATTCCCAATTCTTGGCCATTGCACCCTCCCTGCCCTGTTAAGATCGTTGCGCAAGACATCAATAAAGTCGAGCGCATCAGCAATGATGTGTTGCCGATCACGATTGCTATACAGAAATGTTGCTCCTTGGACTGTGAGTTTGTTCACTCCAGGGCAAGAACTTTTCGGCCAAACGCGGGCTGGAGCGAAGACATGCGGCCGGTGGTGACTTTGCGATCGTCGAACACCGTGCCGGATGCGGCACGTCCTGCATGCCGCCGTGCAAGGCTGGAGTCTGTTGTCAGACGGCCGTTATGAAACGAAGCTAACGGCCAGTTTTGTGACCCTGACAGGCGTCACGGTCGAATGGCTTTGCCCGACGCTGTCTGGGCCTTTAATGTTATCCATGACACGAAGCGAAGCGCGGTATTGTTACGGGTATAATGTGGATCGCATCTATTTGACCGAACATGCGGCCGGCTCCGACGCCAGGCCGTGGCAGAACATCGCCGACAGCCTTGCCGGCGACTGGACGGTCCGCCGCACGATGATCGATTTCCTTGCCGGTGCGACATACAATTTCACCGGCAACGCTGTCGTCACCGCCGATGCATTCACCGAGCGCGGCGTCATGCAAATCGGTGCTCATGCGATGCCGGCGAGCAGAGCCTACAGGCTCGAGCGGCGCGGCCACTTAGTCGGGATACTTCGTGCCGACGGCAGCGAATTCATCGAGCTCGAGCCGAAGGCAACACAGATCGTCCAGCATCAATGCGGCGCCGATATCTATGCCGGGCGCTTCTTGTTTCGCGGCCCCGACGAATGGGCCGAGGCGTGGCGGGTCAAAGGGCCGCGCAAGAACTACGCGAGCCTCAGCCGGTTCCGCCGCCTGGGGACCTGATGAACCAGCTTGGCCTAGGCAAGTAGATTACGAGGTCATGACCTCGTAGATCCAGCCGGAAAGGCCCCATGCGTCGAGTTGAACGTCCTTCAAGAAACCCCGGCTCTGCCGGGGTTTCGCTTAATGGAAAACAGACAGGCTTGCCGCCGTTCGGCTCAGCGGTCGGCTTCAACCGTCTGCGCAAGGCAGCACAGCGGCGGTCAGGCCATCTTTGCCATTATCTTGGCCATATCCGCCGCGTCGAACGCCCTCAATGTCTGAGTTCTGATGTTGCCTAGCGATGCGATCGACAAGGCTAGTGCGGTGGCAGCAATGTCGTCGTCGGCTTCGGCAATCACCACAACATCATGTTGACCAAGCGTCCACAACAGGGTGTGAACCTTGATCCCGTTCTTGCTGGCCATCGCCTTGAAGGCCTCAGCACGTTTCTGAGTATCCTTTATGCTCTTGATACCTTGATCTGTGAAATTTGACAGCAATACGTAATAAGCCATTTGTTCCTCCCATAGTGGGAGCGGGCGGGCACTCACGGCGCGTCCGCCGTCTCCCGGAACTACGATAACACGAGTCAGGTGCGCGAACCACTTACGGCAAGGAAGGCCATGCCTTGCAAATCAAGGGCTTCAATGATTTCAAGGAGATAGGCTGGCGCTGCGAGAGAGGATTGAACTCTGGCTATCTATAATAAAATCAATGACTTAAATGGTATTTTGTAACATTGTGACGGACGACAAAATGGCTGCGATCACCCCTAAGGTGCGGGTTTCGGCTGCGTCAGGCGAAAGGCCCGCTGGAGGCATTTCCGCCTTATCGCACATCACGCTCCGCTATGGTCACGCCGTCCGTGACTCGATCACTCGGGTGCAGAACCACGCGATCGCCTGCGGCAAGGCCTGATTGAACCTCCGCCATCCGATTGTTTCGCTGACCGACCTTGATGATCGTTGCCCGTGCACGACCATCCTTGACTGCGAACACCGCCCAGTCGTCCCCTTGTCGGAACAGGGCGCCCACCGGCACGGTCAGGACGTCCGTGGCTTTCCAAATCGTGACATGCACGATCACCCGATAATCGTGTCCCAGTGCCGACCATTTTGCGGGAGGGTCGGTGAAGTCGATGGTCGTGCGGACACGTTGTTCCTCGATGCCGAGTGCGGAAATCTTCGTGAAGCCCGCGGGATCGACGCGTTCGACGCGGCCATGGACCGGGGATCCACCCCAGTTGTCGATCCACACGGGCGCGCCTTGTTTGATCCTGACAGCGTCGATTGACAGGAGGTCCGCGACGATTTCGAGATCGAGCGGGTCACCAATTTCGATCAGCGGTGCACCGGCCTGAACCACACCTTCGCTCTCCTGGATGATGTTCAGGACGCTGCCTGTCACGGGTGTGCGCAACTGTATGCAGCAGGCCGGATCTGGATCCGGGATGGCCCCCGACTGTTCACCTAACCGTGCTTCAACGCTGTCGCGCTCGTTTCGGCGAACCTCCAGCTGAGCCTTCGCACTGGCTAAGGCCGCTTCATTGGTCTCGACGTCGAATCTGGCTCCGTCGAGGACCTTCAGGGAGATCGCCTCGGTGCGCGCAAGCGCTTCGGCCCGCCCCAACTCCGTTCGCGAAAATGCGAGCGCGGCTTCGATACGGCGTATTTCGGCTGCCGCAAGGCTTACCGCCGCATCGGCCGCAGCCAGCGCCGACCGCAGCTCCTCATGGGTGCGCGCATCATGAAAGCTCGGCAGCGTCGGTTGCATCACCGCCACTACAGTTTCGTCCTTTGTGACCTGGTCCCCGATGTGGAGAGGTGGAGAGATGCGCAGGACCTTGCCCGCGATGGGGGCGGACACTGTGTAGAGATGACGCACGCGCGTTTTCGCCTCGTCGTCGATCGTGACTTCCATAGGCCCTTTCGTCAGTGTTGCCAGATCCACTGCAATCGGCCGCGGCCATGCGAACCAGACGGCGCCGGCGCTCAACGCCACCAAGGCCGCAATGCCCAACGTTCGCTTCATCCAGATCGTGCGCATGGTTCAATCCCGCGTCTTGAGAACGGTGACTAGGTCCAACTCGTTAAGTCTTCGACGAACAACGAGTACCGACAGCACGGCCGCAGCTATTACGATCGCACTAGCAACGATGTAGGTGGATTGCTCGACGATCAGACGCACCCGCATCAATTCGCCGGCCAGGTTCTTCTGCATGATCCAGGCCAGCCCATAACCAATGACCCATCCAGGCGGCTGTGCGATCAACGTGAGCAGGGTGAGTTCGAGGAGGAGGATGCGCAACACTTCTCCCCGAGTGAAGCCGAGGACGCGCAAGCTGGCCAGCTCTCGCGCGCGTTCGGAAAGCGAGATGCGGGCGCTGTTGTAGACGACACCAAACGCGATGACGGCAGCCAGCGCGGTGTAAATGCTGGCCATTGTCGTGATGAGTAAGGCGACCAGCTTGCGGAAATTCGCCAGCGAGACGCGCTGCAGAGCCAGACCGCTGACGACAGGCATGCCCTTTATGGCAGCATAGAACGGCTCCCGGCTGTTCTGGTCCAGGCTAACGTTGATGCTGTTCAGCGATGGCGCTTCGCGCATCAGGCGCGCAAGCGTCTCTGAATCCATCATCCCACGGATGCCGAAGTAATCTTCGACCAGCGCCGCCACAGGGACGACAACCGTCCGCCGAGTTCCTTCGAGCAAGTCGACCTCGACGGAATCGCCGACCCGCACTCCGAGAATCTTGGCAAGCATGCTCGAAATCGCCAGGCCCGCTTCCGGCAGGACGACCGGTCGCAGGTGGACGTCGATGATGCGGTTGAGATCGGCGTCGCGCGGCCTGCCGCTGATCATGATCCGGCGTTCGACGTTTCCGCTCCTGATGCGGACCGGCACCTCGCGGTAAGACTCGGCGGCGAGAACGCCCGGAAGCCGAGCGATCTGCAGGGCGACGTCCCGCGAGCGTTTTTCCACGAAACTCACCGTGGCGTCCTGACGGTCAGCCAGGAAATACGTCACGTCGATGAGCTGCTCCATCGCGTCGCCGGTGAAAAGTGAAACGATGAGGATGGCTGTCGCCAGTGCAATTCCAAGCGTCGTGAACAACGACCTGACTGGATGGCGAGTGATGTTGCGCAACATCATCATGGTCGGTTGTGACATGAACCTGTCGACAGTGAAGCTCGCAGGCAGCAGCCGCCGATAGCGCGGAGGCGTCGGCGACTGCATCGCGACGGCCGGCGCCAATCGCACCACCTCCCGAAGCGCGCGCACTGCCCCGATTATTGCAGCGACGAGACTGAGCGCGGCGGCGATGACATAGAGGTCAGGGCTCCTGGTGAAGACGAGGAACGGAAAATGGAAGAAGTCGCCGAACAGATTGGTGATGCGCATCCCCAGCCACGTGCCCGCCGCACTGCCGATCACAATGCCGATCACAACGATGACAACGACGAATTTGAGGTAGTGCACGACGATGCTGGCGTTATTGTATCCCAGCGCCTTCATCAGCCCGATCTGCTCGCGCTCCAGAACAACGAGCCGGCTGAGGGTGAGATTGACCAGAAATGCCGACACCAGAAGGAAAATCGGTGGCAGCGTCCGGCTCATGTTGTTGAGCATATCGAGTTCGTGGTTCAGCCAGGCGTGTGAAGTCTGGTCCTTCCGGCCATAGGCCGCCCGCCCACCGTAGCGCTCAAGCATCGCGTCGAGGCGCATCATGACCTCACCCTCGGACGCGCCCCGCAGCAACTTCAACGAAACGGACGAGAACGCATCATCGAGGTCATACGCGCTGGCGAGCGCTTTTTCCGACATCCAGATGAGGCCGAAGCGGCGGTCGTCCGGCATGATATCGCCTGGGCCGACCGCATAGATGAACTCGGGCGACAACGCGATCCCGACAATCGTCAATTCGCGCTTTCGGCCGTTCAATATTGCCGAGAAGCGGGCTCCGGGCTGAAAGCCGTGGGACACGGCAAAGCCTTCGTTCACGACGACCTCTTCGGCGCGGCCAGGCTCCGGCATGCGGCCAACGCGCATGTAGAGCTGGTTGAGCGAAGCCTCCCCGATCTCGGGCAGGGAGATGACTTCGCCCGTGGCCGGCTCCAGATAGTCTGGTATGTCAAGCAGCACGAGCTTGGCTATTCGCGCGTCGACCGAAGCAACGCTGGGAATCTCGGCAATCTGGTCGACAAGCGCCCTTGGCGCGCGGCTCACCGTGGCAAAGACGTCAGCAAACCGGTAACGTTCGTAGTATGCGGTGCGCGTCTCGTCGAGGGAACGGTAGGATCCGACCGCGAGAATAAGCGTCGCCACGCCTCCGCCAATGACGAGTGCAATCGCCAGCGCCTGCGCCCAGAGCCGCCTGAAGTCGCGAAGAAGCTTGATATCCAGAGCGCGCATCCGGATCACCAGACAAGCTCGGCGGCAGTCCGGCGCACCTCGTTCTTGCGAATTCTGGAGATCTGGCCATCGGCGAAAAACAGCACGCGGTCGGCGACATCCTGGATGCTGGCGTTATGCGTGATGATAAGTGTCGTGGTGCCTAGCTGCGCATTGATACTGAGCAATACCTCAATCACCCGAATGCCCGTCTTGGAATCGAGGGCGCCCGTCGGCTCGTCGCAGAGCAACACATCGGGGCGCTTGGCGATCGCGCGGGCAATGGCCACGCGCTGCTGCTCGCCACCGGAGAGTTGAGCCGGGAAATGGTGCATCCTCGGTTCAAGTCCAACCAGCGCCAAAGCCTCCTCCGGGCGCATTGGATGGTCGGAAATCTCCGTGACCAGGGCGACATTTTCGTAAGCCGTCAGGCTGGGGATCAGGTTGTAGAACTGGAAAACGAACCCGACGTGCTGCCGCCGATAGGCAGTCAGCCCCCGATCGTCGAGGTTGGTCAGCTCCTGGTCCCTGAAAAACAACTGGCCGCTCGTGGCATGGTCAAGCCCGCCCATGATATTGAGCAGGGTCGACTTCCCGCTGCCCGACGGGCCAAGCAGAACGACCATCTCTCCCGCCGAAATCTCAACGTCCAGCTTACGCAATGCAAGCACCTGCGTCTCACCCGAGGTGTAGGTTTTGGTCAGCGCTTTTGCAGTGAAGACGGTGTCAGCCATGGCCGTTAGGGATTTTGAGGCACCTGTCGCGTCGCTTGCCACAGTCACCCGTCGAGGTGAGCGCGACATTGATGCAAGTCAAAACAGGGATCCGAAGGCCGTCACCGATCGCCATCAACAAGTAGTGGTAGCGAGCATCCAAGCCCGGATCGGCTGGTTCTGAACCGATATTGATTTGCCTCAAAGGAGGTCGGCGGCATCCACGTTACGATGCCGCCGATTGGTGCTCGGGCGCCTGTTCACTTGAACTGAGCTAAGGATGAGGCGGATGAAAGCAAAGGATGTAATGACTGCAAAGGTTGTTACCGTGTCGCCTGACCACAGCGTAAGACATGCAGCACGGATCATGCTGGATCATCGCATCAGCGGCATGCCTGTCGTCGATGACAACGGCCGCCTGGTCGGAATTGTCAGCGAAGGTGATTTCCTGCGCAGGTCGGAGCTCGGTGCCTCAGCGTTTCCGGCAGGTGAGGCTCGCGGCTATGTGAAGGGCCACAGCTGGAAAGTGGCGGATCTGATGACCTCGGATGTCATCGTGGCAGACGAGGAAACCCCGATAGCGCGAATTGTTGCGCTGATGCAGGAGCATGGCATCAAGCGCATTCCGGTGATGAGAGAACAGCGTCTTGTCGGCGTCGTCAGCCGCGCCGATCTTTTGCGTGTTGTCGTTGCGACGAAGTTCGACGACGCTACGGCGGCAGGTGACGATGCGATCCGGCGCAGCATTCTTACCCGACTGCGAGACGACGCAGGGGTCAAAGGAGACGCGTTAACGCTTACGGTGAGCGATGGTCTGGTGCATTTTTCGGGTGCAGTCAGGTCGCAGAGTGAACGGGATGCCGTCCGCGTGGTTGCCGAGGGCGTCAGAGGCGTCAAAGGTGTGTTCGACCACCTGTATCTGGCCCATCCGTGAACTGCGGTTCGGGAGGGCATACAGCGATGCTGTCGCACCCTCGCGAGACCGATCATCCGGTGAACACCTCTGCCATGCAAGACGATTTGGCGATATTGCAGCGAGAGACATTCGACTACTTCATCCATGAAGCAAACCCTGCCAACGGTCTCGTTCGGGACAAGACCGAAGCGAATTGGCCCGCAAGCATCGCCGCCACCGGCCTTGCGCTGGCGAGCTATCCAGTGGGAGTCGAGCGCGGATTCATGACGCGAACAGCGGCTGCGGAACGCACCTTGGCAACGCTGCGCTTCTTCTGGAACAGTCCACAAGGCCCGGAGCCGGACGCTACGGGACATCGCGGCTTCTACTACCACTTTCTGGACATGCAAACCGGCCGACGGGCCTGGCAATGCGAGTTATCGACGATCGACAGCACGTTCCTGCTGGCGGGCGCGCTGGCTGCCGGGCAGTATTTCGATGCCGACACCGACGCCGAAGCCGAAATTCGCACTTTGGCGGAGGCGCTCTATCACCGAGCCGATTGGTGCTGGGCGCAGGACCAAGGAGAAACCGTCACCCATGGGTGGACACCCGAGCACGGGTTCCTGAAGTATCGCTGGGAAGGTTATGACGAAGCGCTCCTGCTTTATGTCCTTGGATTGGGTTCGCCGACACATCCCTTGCCCAAGACCAGCTACACAGCCTGGACCGCGACATTCCGATGGGAGCACTGTTACGGCTACGACTACCTCTATGCGGGACCGCTGTTCATTCACCAGCTCTCGCACGTTTGGATCGATCTTCGCGGTGTGCAGGATGCCTTCATGCGCAGCAAGGGAAGCGACTATTTCGAGAACAGCCGACGCGCCACCTTCGTCCACCAGCGTTATGCTGTCGACAATCCGCGTGGATTCGAGGGTTATGGCGAACACTGCTGGGGCATCACCGCAAGCGAGGGGCCTGGTCCCTCCACGCTCAAGTTGAACGGTATCGAGCGCCGGTTCGAGGGCTATGTCGGGCGCGGTGTGCCCTATGGTCCCGACGATGGCACGCTCGCTCCGTGGGCCGTTGCCGCCTCCTTGCCCTTCGCGCCGGAAATCGTCCGGCCGGCGATCAGCTTCTGCATCCATCAAGCCAAGCTCAAGGCCGCCAACGCCTATGGCTTCAAGGCGGCCTTCAATCCAACGCATCCGGGGACGCCCGACAGCGCTTTCGGATGGTGGATTTCGCCTTGGCATTTCGGCCTCAACGAAGGCCCGGTTGTCCTGATGATCGAGAACGACCGCAGCGGCTTCCTATGGCGGCTGATGCGCTCGTGCCCGTATATCCACAACGGCCTGCAACGGGCAGGGTTTGAAGGCGGCTGGCTGAGAGAGTTCGGTCAGGAGTCGACGCCAACTGCTTGATCGGCATGGACTGGGTTCGCGTGGATGCGGCCAAGGCTGAGAAATAGGGGGCGTTACGTTTATGACGTTTCCTTTGGAAGAGCGTTCCCGAACAATTCGACGCTACCCTCGGCCAGCAAGCCGGCGAGGGAAATCGCATTCGACGGATGCGGAATGGAGTCCGTGCTCACGACCCTTTCAGCGCCGGCCGCCAACAGTTGCGCGTAGGCGTCTTGGGCGAATATCGGATGAATGACGATGCAGACTGCGGGCGGCAGACCGAGCTGCCGCAAATGATCCAGGGTTTCGATCATGGTTCGCCCCGACGAGGCGATGTCATCGACGATGATCGGGGTTCTGCTGCGAGCGGCATCGATCGAAGGGAGACTCACGTCGACGTCACGGTCACCTCGTCGGATTTTCGTCAAGATCTGAAAGACGACACCGGCACGGTGAGCGATGTCGGATAGCCGAGCGCAACGACAAAGGCCGAGGCGAGAACTGCGCCCAGGGCCCATCGCGACGTCGGCATGCGAGCCTGCATCGACACGCTCATACCTGTGCGCCCGTAGGGTGCTGATGAGCGACGCCTTCAGTCATCGATGCTGCGGCAGGTCGAATGCCTTCGAGCCTGGTTCGCTTGAGCAGCAAGGCGTTGACGGCCACGAGAGCCGAGCTGCCCGACATTGCCAGCGCTGCAAGCTCGGGACTCAAAAGAAATGGATAGAACACGCCTGCCGCGATCGGGAAGGCGATGAGATTGTAGCCGACAGCCCACCAAAGGTTCTGGTGCATCTTGCGCAGCGTGGCTCGCGAGAGCGTCATCGCACCGACCACATCGTAGGGATCGCTCTTCATCAGCACGATGTCGGCGCTCTCAATGGCGACGTCGGTGCCTGCACCGATCGCAAATCCGACGTCGGCTTGCGTCAGGGCTGGCGCGTCGTTGATGCCATCGCCGACCATACCGACCTTGAGGCCTTGCCCTTTCAGTTCCTTGATCTTCTCCGCCTTCTGCCCTGGCAAGACATCGGCCATGACGATGTCGATGCCGAGTTCGTCAGCGATGCGCTTGGCGGTGCCGGCGTTGTCACCCGTGAGCATCGCCACACGAACACCCTGGTCGTGCAATTTGACAATCGTTGCGATGGCCGTCGGGCGCGGCGTATCGGCGATCGCTATCAGTCCGAGCAGCTTGCCGGACCGCGCGACATGAATAACGGTGCGGCCTTCGCCCTTGAGCGTCTCGGCTTTTTCGCCCAGCGCCAGAAGATCAATCTTCTGCTCGTCCATGAGGCGTCGGTTGCCGAGGAAAACCGGACTCCCTCCGATGGCGGCACTAGCGCCCTTGCCTTCTATATTCAGAAAGCCCGAAACCTTGGGAAGCTTCAAGTCTCTGGCCCGCTCGACAATGGCGAGGGCCAGCGGGTGATCCGAGCCCTGGTCCACGGCGGCCGCGACTTGCAGAACCTCGTCGAGCGAAACGCCGGCGGCCGGCACGATTTCGACGACCTTCGGCTGACCCATCGTGAGCGTGCCGGTCTTGTCGAAGACGATCACATTGAGCCTGGTCGCCTCCTCGAGAGCGGCAGCATTCTTGAACAGGATCCCGTTTGATGCGCCAAGGCCGGTGCCAACCATGACGGCCATCGGCGTAGCGAGGCCGAGCGCATCGGGACAGGCGATGACAAAGACCGTTATGGTCAAGGTCATCGCGAACAGCAGAGGCTGGCCGAGCCACCAGAACCAGACGGCGAAGGTCGCAAGCCCGATGAGGATCGCGGCAAGCACCAGCCATTGTGAAGCGCGATCGGCGAGCAGTTGGGCCGGCGCCTTCGAGTTCTGGGCCTCCTGGACCAGCTTGACGATCTGGGCAAGGGCAGTGTCGGCGCCCACCTTGGTAGAACGATAGCGCAGCGTGCCGCTCTTGTTGATCGTCGCGCCGATGACCTTGTCCCCGACCTTCTTGGTCACCGGCATCGATTCGCCAGTCAGCATCGATTCGTCGATCGTCGACGTGCCCTCGACCACTTCGCCGTCGACCGGAAGCTTGTTGCCGGGCCGCAGGACCACAATGTCGCCGAGCACGACGTCCGCGGTCGCAACCTCGACCTCCTTGCCATCGCGGAAGACGGAGGCCCTGGGCGGGGCGAGGTCGAGCAGAGCCCTGATCGCGGCCGAGGCTCCGGCGCGGGCGCGCATCTCCAGCCAGTGGCCGAGCAGGATGAATACGAGCAGCACACTCGCGGCCTCGTAGAATTGCTGCCCCTCGAAGAAGAAGGTCGCGCCGACGCTGAATAGATAGCCGGTGCCGACGCTCAGCACCACCAGAACGGCCATGTTGAGGACGCCGTTGCGCAAGGCCCGCCAGGCGGCGACCAGGAATGGCCAGACCGGATAGAGGATCGCGGCGCTGGCCAGGAAGAACATCGCAAGATCTTCGCTGAGACCGAAGGGCGGGCGCAGCCAGGGCTCTCCCAGGCCCATCGGCTCCATGGCGAAAATCGGCAGGGTAAAGACCAGGCTGATGAAGAACCGGTTGCGCATGTCCTTGACCATGCCCTGCATGTCCATGCCGGCGCCGTGTCCCATCTCGTGGGCCATGGCGGCGTGCGGTGCCTTGGCTGCGACCGTCCTCTCGCCCGCCGGAGCCGGCTCGATCCTGGCGGCGTGCCCCCCATGATCGTGCTCGGCGTGATCGTGGCCGGAGGTCGCGCGCGGATGCCCCGGCGGAATCGTCATGCTGCCAGGAGTGCACAGATGCCGCGGCACGACCTCGCCATGGCAATGGAAGCCGCAGGCCTTGATTTCCATCGCAAGGGCTTCCGGACTCGTCTGGCCCTCGTCAAATTCGACGCTCGCGGTTGTCGATCCCGCGTTCATCGCGACACTGGTGACACCCGGCAGAGCCACGAGACGTTTTTCGACCGCCGCGAAATCCATCATGCCGACAAGGTCGCGCACTTCCAGATTGACCTTTTTCATCATCGTTCTCCGTGCCGCGGTTCGTGGCAGCAATCGCTGCGCCCGCGATGTCTCAGCTTCGGTAGGCAAAGGTCGACATCATGCCGCTCGCCATGTGGTAGAGATGGTGACAGTGGAATGCCCATTTGCCGGGATTGACGGCATCGACGGCAATGGTGATCGAGCGCATCGGCGGCACCAGCACGGTGTCGCGAACGGCGCCCTGGAAGCGCTGCCCGTCAATCGCGACCACCTGGAAATGGTGGCCGTGAAGGTGCATCGGGTGAGCCATCATGGTGTCGTTGCGCAGCGTGACTTCGACACGATCTCCGTTGTCCACGAGGATGGGCGCGCTGGTTTCGAGGCCCCAGCGATAGGCAGCCATATCGCCGGTCAGCGCCATTTCGAAGGTCTTGTCCGCGACGCGCGACGCAAGTGGCGCGATTGCTCGAAGTTGCGCCTCAAGCATCAGGTCCAATACCGGAGCGTCGACATCAGCCGCCGTCTCGAGCTTGGCCACGGCCGCCCCCGCCGGACGCAGGACAATTCCAGTCCGTTCCTTGCTTCCCTCGCGCAGCGCCAGGATCGGAAAAGAAGAGCTGAGGTCGCGCGGCAGTTGCACGCGCACATCGATGCGCTGGCCCATCGTCATTGGAAACCGCCGGCCTCTGACCGGCTCGACAGGCTGACCGTCGGCCGCGATCAGTTCGCCTTCAAGCTCGCCGAAGTCGACTGTGAACGCCGTCGCCGTGGCGCCGTTGATGATCCGCACCCGCACGCGTCCGCCCCGTTCGACCGGGACGATCTCGGGGTCGTTCAGGGACCGGTCATTGGCCAGATAGGCGTCATAATCGATGTCGTTGATATCGGTCATCATGCCGCCATCGTTCATCCCAGCCATGGCGTCGGTTTGCGCTCCCGACATATCCATGCCGTCCATCGGCATGGAGCCGCCGGTATTCTTACTCCGCAGCCCGGCCAGCAGTTCCTGCGGCGACGAGAACGAGAAATCGTGGAGCAGGATGACAACCTCCTGCTCGTCCTTTGCGTCATCGGCGGGATCGGCGACAATGAGCGGAGCCGCGAGCAGCAATTGTTCCTGCAAGGTATGGGCGTGCATCCAGAACGTGCCTGGCCCGCCGACCGGAAAATCGAAGCTGCGATTGGCCTTGGCGCCGATGAGCGGCAGTGGCGCGTCGGCGACGCCGTCGCTCGGCCACGGCGGCGTCAACCCGTGCCAATGTATGATCGTCGGCTCGGCAGTATCGTTTCGAAGCAGCACATTGAAGGCTTCGCCCGCCCGCAAGCGCAGGCCAGGCGCGCCGTCGGCCCTTTGCAGGCCGAAGACACTTGCAGCTTTTCCGTTCACCTCGATCGTGCGGCGCGAGATGCCAAGCGGCTGGCCGCCCGACTGATCGGCGAAGGCTGCCGCAAGATAGCTCGAAGGGATCGCAAAAGCTGCGGCGGCTGTCACTGCGGCCTTCAGAATATCCCGGCGTTTCATGGTCGTTTCCTTGCTTTCGGGTTCAGATTTCGGAACTTCGTTTGTTTCGTCAGCGCACAAGGTCCAGGCCCCAACGGGTCCTCCCTTCAGGGCGCACGGCGCTCGCCGCCGGAGCCGAACAGCTTGGCCAGATGCGGAAAAAAGGCGGGCACGCGGGCCGCGTAGCGGTCGTATGCGTCGCCGAATTCCTTTCTGGCTTCACGCTCTTCGATGAAGGAAAGCCGCACATACATGCCGACCAGTATGGGGAACATCACCAGCGTCAGCAGCGTCGGCCATTGCACGAGAAATCCCGCCATGACGAGAACGAAGCCGACATATTGCGGATGCCGGATGGAGGCATATGGACCGCGCGTTGCGAGGCGATTGTGATGCTGCGCGTCGTAAAGCACTCGCCACGCGGTCGAGATCAGCATGAAACCGCCGCCGATCAGGAAGAAGCTGAGAACGTGAAACGGGCCGAAATGTGGATTGAGACGCCAACCGAACATCATCTCCGAGAGGTGGCCGGCATCATGCGAGAACCAGTCGATGCTGGGGTATCGTGACTGCAGCCACCCCGAGAACAAGTAAATCGTCAGGGGAAAGCCATACATCTCGGCAAACAACGCCACCAGGAAGGCGCTGAAAGCACCGAAGGAGCGCCAGTCGCGGCCGGTTCGCGGCTTGAAGAAGCTGAATGCGAACAGAATGAAAACCGCCGAATTGACTATGACCAAGCCCCAGAGGCCGTAGGCAGGAGATTGCTCGACCATCGTCATGCTCCTTTGTGGTGGGTGGTGCCGTCTTGCGCGTCCGGCTCAGGTTCCTTGTGCCTGGCATGGCCGCCGTGACCGCCATGCCCGCGGTGGCCGTCATGCATGAACATGTGAAGCAGAGGACAGGCGAGCAGCAGCAGAAAGGGAAGGACACCGAGGGTATGAGCCCGGTGCTCCGTGAGAAGGAAAAACGCGGCGATCAGCAGGAAAGCGATCGTGGCCAGGCCGGCCTTCGAGGTCCAAAATCCGCCTGCCTCCGGTTCTGGTTCGGACTCAGTCGGCGGATCGGACATGCGGTGAACGTTGTTGGTATTCATGGGATGGGTTCCTTATTTGTCATCGATTGTCATTGCGGGAGCTTTCGAGCCCATAGGCGATGAGGCTTACGGCCCAGACCAGCGCGCAGGCGAACAATGGCCACCTGAAGTCGGAGCCGATCGTGAAGTTGACCACAGACATCAAGCCGATGGACGACGCTCCTCCGATCAGAACACCGGCCACCGCGACCGGATGGCGCGCGCGGAACGCGGTGATTGCCAGCGCAACCAGGAGAACACCGGTGGCGAGGGCGTAGCCGCCGAGCACCCGGAAAACCTGGGTGAGCCACATTGCAAGCCGAGGACCGATGGCTTCGAGCTCGGCGACCGAAAGGTCCATATAGCGGACATCCTCGGGCAATAATGGTGGCCTGAGGGCGATGAAATACAGTCCGATCCCGGCGATGATCATCCCCGCCAGAGCAAGAGTGATGGACGACATCGTCCATGGATTGACTGTGGCTTTCATGGGCTGACCCTCGACTTGCTTACCGCCGCCTCGTGGCGACGACATTGTAGATCGAGGCGTAAACGATACCCGCCAGCAGCCCGACGATGCCAAGCCCGAGAACGCCGTAGAGAACTCGGACAGGGCTTATCGGCGCCGTAGACCTGACCGCGCTGAGGTCGAGCCCGTGCATGATAGCGCCGAAGAAATCGAGTGTTGCCTCTGGCCAGATAACGACGGCCAAAGCGCAGAGCATGCTCATCAGGGCCGACGTCACGCCCAGCGCAATGCCGACGGACAGGACGCTGAGTTTGTCCATGTCTTCCTCCTGTCATTTCGCGTGCTGCTTGAGCCATTCCTTCATGGCGGCGATCTCAGACCGCTGAGCCGTGATGATCTGATTGGCCCAAACCTTGACCTGATCATCCCTGCCGAATTGCAGGACCGCCCGTGCCATATCGATGGCGCCCTGGTGGTGAGGGATCATCGCCTGGACGAAAGCGACATCGGGATCGCCTGCCTGGATGCCCTGCATCATCGGCCCGTCCATTCGCTTCATGGCCTCCATATAAGCCTTGGAGGACTCGGGCATATTGGCCGTGTCCATCGGCATGTTCGTCATGCCGCCGCCCTGCATCATGCCGCCTTGCATGCCGCCTTGCCCGCCCTGCATTCCGCCGCCCTGCATCATCTGCTGCATCATCGGCATCATTTGCTGCATCATGGGAGCCATCTTCTCCATCATGGGCATCATCTTCTGCATCGTGGACATCATCGCCGCGCACTGCTCGGGCAACCCGCCCGGCATCGCCTCCACGGCTGGTGCCGTTGTCGTAGTTTGTGGTGCGTCGGCCGCCGGATGGTGCGGATCCGTCTGAGCAAAAGCCGCACCGGACAGGGTTGCGAATGCGGCAAGCGTGATCAATCGAAGGTGGGTTTTCATGACTGGTTCCTTGTCGTTGATGTGAACCGACGGGCGAGCTCTGAACGGGTGCGCAAGGTCGCCCAGATCGCCGCTGCTGGTTATGGCGGATCGGTCGCGCGTGATGGGCCTCGACAGGCACTGCTGGATTCAACAGTCCCTAGGGCTGCGACTGCGCGATATCAGGCCAGGGTCTGGGGAGGTTGCAGGAGGGCCTCGGGGTCGATGCCCGTTGCCAGCAGCGCCTTGCCCGCCATGAAGCGGATTGCAACCGGCGCATCATCAAAGACGCCGCATTCGCTGGCGGAAATGCCTGCAGCACAACAGCCGAAGCCGGTCGAGTGCATGCAATCCAGGCAGCCATCGCATGAGGCGCGATGGTTGTCCTGGTCTGTAGACGCGACGTGACCTATCACATTGTGCAAGGCGCTCGCCGAGAGCGTTGCAACGTCGGCAACAGAGCCTTTTGCAGAAGCCGGCCCGATGACACCAGCAACGGCACCGCCCGCGATCAGGAGGATCACGAACAGCAATAACCGAAGCTGAGCCAACGCGACTTTCATGGTTTCATCATAACCCAACTTCCCGCCAGCACTTTGACGCAAATCAATGTCCACAAACCGGTGAAATTTCATATCTGGTCAGGTTTCATGGGATCCGGATCAGATACCTTTTGCTGGTCGTTCGACTTTGGGCCAAAACGGCAGCTGGCAATGAGGAGATATTCTCATGCTTAAAGCCCCCGGCGTGGTGGATCTGAGCACGTCCCTGTCGACGCGGCTCAACCGCAAATGCTTCTGCATAACGCTCGACCGGACAGCGCTTTGGGCCGCGCTGGATCGCGAAGCCGGAGAGCGCGGCTTCTGCGAAAACTTCATGGCGTCGCGGCCGCATCTGTTTTCCAATGTCCCGGTCTTCCTCGCCGCGTCCGCCCTCGATGAGATGCAGGCAATCGTCGTAGCCGTCGAAGCGGCAGCCGAGCTTGAGGGTTACCGCGATGCCGCCCTCTCCTGGGCTCCCGAAATTGCGCAGAGGGATTTTGGACCCGTCGGCGCTCTCATGGGCTACGATTTCCATCTCGACGACGACGGTCCCAAGCTGATCGAGGTGAACACCAACGCTGGCGGCGCTTTCCTCAACGCGCTGCTGGCGAGAGCACAGAAGGCCTGCTGTTCCGAGGTCGATCGGGCGTTGATCGGCGCTGGGAACGATCACTTCGAAGCCAACGTCGTTGCGATGTTCGAGAGCGAATGGCGCCGCCAGCGGGGAGCCGGTTCGCCGCGAAGGATCGCGATCGTCGACGATCAGCCTGAGGGCCAGTATCTCTATCCTGAATTCGTGCTGGCCCGGCAGCTATTGCTGAAGAACGGCGTGGACGCGACGATCGGGGATGCGAGCGAGCTGAAATATGATGGCGGCAAGCTTCGCCTCGACGGGCAGGAGGTTGACCTCGTCTATAATCGCCTGGTCGATTTCACACTTGATCGCCCGGAACATGCCGCGCTCAGAGCGGCCTATAAGGACGGCGCCGTGGTGGTCACACCCAATCCGCACAACCATGCGCTCTTTGCAAGCAAGCGCAATCTGACACTGTTGTCCGATCCGGCAGCACTCGAAGCATTCGGCCTCCCTCCGGAGATGCGCTCGCGGCTTGCCAGTGTCCCGCGGACCACGCTGGTCACGCCCGACAATTCGGATGCCGCCTGGCAATCCCGTAAGGACATGTTCTTCAAGCCGGTCTCAGGCCACGGCAGCAAGGCGGTCTACCGCGGCGACAAGGTAACGAAAGGGGTGTGGGCCGAGATCGCCCGTGGCGGCTATGTGGCCCAGGCGTTTGCCTCACCGGGGCAACGCATGATCGAGATCGACGGCGCACCTGCACCGCGTAAGATGGACGTGCGGCTTTATACTTATGATGGCCAGGTCCTGCTCGCGGCCGCGCGCCTCTACCAGGGTCAGACTACGAATTTCCGCACACCAGGCGGCGGTTTTGCTCCGGTGTTAGTCATCTGAACGTGCAACAGTGGCAAAGGCAACGAGCCCCTCAAAAATGAAAGAGGATTGAACTCTAGGTTGTATTAATACAATCAATAACTTACGAGACACTTTGTAACATTGTGACGGCCGTCGAAATGACCCCGCATGGCCATGAAGTCGCTGCGCGAAAAAGTCGTGCGCGCGATTGCCGGATGGCGATGCAGCAGACAGCCGCAATCGAGCGGTTGATACAGCCATTTATGCGCGTCCAGCGACAGGGAATCTGCCAGGGCCAATGGATCGAGCTTGTCCGGCAATGCCAGCGCCGCCAAAGCCCCATAAGCACCGTCGACATGCAGCCACAGCCCCTCGCGGCTGGCGATATCAGCGATCTCCGGCAGCGGATCAATCGCTCCGGTGACGATGGTGCCAACCGTGGCGACGATTGCTATGGGAATGTCTCCGGCCTCACGATCGGCGGCGATGGTTGCCTGGAGCGCATCCGGCCGCATCTGAAACCGGTCGTCGACGGGGATTAGGCGAAGGTTCGCTCTGCCGATGCCAAGCAGCGCCACCGCCTTGGGAATGGACATATGCACCTGCTCGGACGCATAGATGACGCCGCCGCGTATCCCTGTTTCGTTGGCCGGCAACCTTGCTTCCCGAGCCATTGCCAGCCCCATCAAGTTCGCCGCCGAGCCGCCGCCGCACAGGCTGCCGGTGAACCCCGCGCAACCGACTGCTTGCGCCAGCCATCCGACGACGCTGTGTTCGATCGATGTCGCCGCCGGAGCCGATCGCCACGACGTCACGTTCTGATTGAGCACTGCTGCGAACAATTCTCCCAGGGCGCCCATCGGCTCGCCCGAACCGAGGACATAGCCGAAAAACCTGCCGGTGGATGGCCGCCCATGCTCGGCAATCGACTTGAAGTCCTGCAGGACGTCCGGACCTCGCCCCTCCTCGGCCCAGGGCGAGAAGAGTTCCGTCGTCTGCTTGCCGCTGGTTGATGGAAAGGCCGGACGTTCATCGAGCGACGCCCAATAGGTCCTGGCGAGGTCTATCGCCTCGTCCGCCAGCCGCGACAGTTGCTGATTGGAGATTTCGAGCGCGTTCACAAAGTCCTGCCCTGCCGGCGAGTTACCGGCGTTCAGTTTCGTCGACCGACATTTTCATTTCGAAAACATGCCGCGATGACAGACAAAAGGCTTCGGCATCCGCATGACGAGCCCGATCGATCGAAAACACAAGTGTCGCCATCCTCAAATGACTCCCAGGCCGGCCCTGATCTCCGCAACCGAGCGAAGCTGCTGCCCGTTCGCGAAATTGCCAGGATCGAGCCAGGCCTCAAAAGCTGAGCGATGGGCTGGCCATTCGCTGGAGAGCATCGAATAGACGCAGATGTCGCAAGGCTTGCCCTTCAGGAACAGGCCTTGGCGCTGCGTGCCCTCATAGACGAAACCGAGACGGTCGGCCGCCTTGCGCGATCGCTGGTTGGTCGAGGTGCATGTCCATTCAAGACGCCGGTAGCTGAGGTCATCGAAGACATGGTGCAGGATCAGGTAGAGCGCCTCGGTGGCCAACCGTGTGCGCTGCAGAGGCGGCGTGTAGAGCACATAGCCAAGCTCGACGACATGATGGGCGGGTCTTGCCTCCATGAGGCAGAGCCATCCCAGCGGCTTGTCGTCGAGGCCGGCTACGGCGAAGAAGGCCCGTTTCTTGTCGGCCACCAGCTCGGCGACATGGTCAGCGAAAGCTTGCTCACTTGCGAATGGGCCGACCTTCATGTCGACCCATGTGGCATTCGTGTGCTCGTCATGCGAGAGCGGGTAGAGACAGGATGCGTCGCGCTCGGCGTCGAGCGGGCGCAGGTCTCCCCAGCGACCGGCCAGCACGACGGCGGCGGGGATCGGAGCGTCTCTCGGGGGGACCTCTTTCGGGTTTGATGACATCTCGACGCGCCGGCTAATTCCAGTAGCGGAATACTCTGCCCATTCTGTTCGGCATCATGAAAATCTCCTCCGCGCGGCGAAACCCGGCATCCCGCCCCATGCCGAGCCATGTGTCGGCGGTTTCGGGGAAATCGGCCATAAGCATATGACGTTTCATGGCAGCGAACTCCTCGTCGGAAAGAGTTGACCATGTATCGCGCTGCAAGGAGAAGCGGGCGAGCCAAGCGGCGCGATCCTCTCCCTCGAACAGCGTCGGCTCCCAGATGACGAATAGGCCCAGGCCGCCCAAGGCCCTGCGGGCGTGCCGCATCAGCCTCGCCTTGCCTTCGGTCGCCAGGTGGTGCAGCGACATGCCGATCCAGATCACGTCGACGGGCTCCGACCAGTTCGCCATCGCTTCCGCGAAATCGCCGCGGCGCAGCTCGACCGGGCAAGGGAGCCCCTCGAGCGCGCGATCGGCCAGCCTCAGTGACGCTTCCGACAGGTCGATGCCGACATAGCCGCCGATGGCGGTTGTCTTCAGCATCGCGGCCGAGGCAGCGGCATCGCCGCACGCCACGTCGAGGAATCGAAACGACCCTGGAGCATGCTCGACGAGCAGATCGCGCAGGCGCCCATAGACCTCGCGGTGGAACATGAGGTTGGTGGCCACGACCTTGCGATAAGTCTCCAACTCCTTGTTGAATATGTCCTGGGTGCCGGTTGCCTCGTCAGCTGTCGTCACCGGCATGCTCTCGCTCGACGAACTTGCCATGATATTCTCCCAAGGAACGTTATGGGACACCGCTAGGGCGCGGCACCCGCTGCGTAGAGATGCAAGGCGCGGAAGACCGCCGTGTGGCCAGGGGTCGCAATACGAAACTTGATGCCTAACTCATGCATCCGCCCGGACAGCCAGGCGACCTCGATTGGCTTGCCCCTTTCGAGGTCGTTGGCCATCGACGGTTTTACGTGCGGGGGGAGTGCGGTCCATCTGGTCGTGACGCGCCCTTCGAACCCCTCGGCCATCGGATGGCCGGCCGCCGCCGCGACCGCCATTCCCTCGTCGCGCAGTTGCTCGATGAAAATCCGTGCCTCGGGGTCGTCGAGGATCGGACCGATGCCAGAGCGCATGAGCGACGTCCCTCCGGAAAAGGCCGCGAGCGTCACGAATTTCTCCCACAGCACATCGTCGATGTCCGCAACCGGCTTCAGCTCGACCCCCACAGCACGATCGCAGAGCGCCTGAAGGTCCTTGATGAGAGGCTCGCGGTGCCCGCCGACGAGGATGTGAGGCAGTCCGCCAGCATGAACCACTTCTCCCGGCTGTTTGATGAATGCCGACAAGTAGGTGGCTCCGCCAATCACCTGGTCGCGAGGAACATGACGACCGAGCGTCTCGACGCTGTCGATGCCATTCTGCAACGTCACGATGCGCGTATTCCTGCCGATGAGCGGTCCTAGCGCTGCGGCGGCCTTCTCACTGTCGTAGAGCTTGACCGCAAAAATCGCGAGATCGACGGGACCGATGTCGGCCGGCGCGTCGCTCGCGGACACACTGGGGAGAAAGACGTTGCCGAGATCACTTTGAATTCGCAGGCCGCCCCGACGCATTGCGTGCAAGTGGTCACCGCGAGCGATGAAGCTGACGTCGCCCCCTGCCTCGGCGAGCCTTGCGCCGAGATAGCCGCCGATGCCGCCCGCCCCTATCATTGCGATCCGCATGCCGTCCCCTCGACGCCAGCTGCCGCCATTTGCCGCGCGAAGATGGAATGGCATTCGCCGGCCCGATCAACATTAGCAGTTACTTGAATACAAGGCCAGCCGACAGGTAGACGTCCTACGGCAAGCCGATCGCGACGAGCCCTCGCCTACCTTACCGCCCGCCACGCCGCGATCATGGCGTCGGCGGCAATTTCGCCCTGCCTGTCGTCGGTCGACCAGGAAATCACCGACACCCGCATGACCTGGCGGCCGTGCCATTTGGCGCCGCCTGCAAAGCAGACGCCATCGGCCTGCAGGCGGGCAATCGTCTGCAGCGTCAGCCGGTCGGCCTCCTCGTCCGGGCGGTCGGCGCCGAAACGCACGACGAACTGATTCAGCACCACGTCGTTGGGCACGGCAATGGCATTGTCAGCGCGCAGCCTTTCCGCCATCGCTTCCGCCACCTTGCAATGGCGAGCGACCATCGCGGCGATGCCGTCGCGGCCGAGATGCTTGATCATCGCCCAGGTGGCGAACCCGCGCGCGCGTCGTGACAGTTCGGGCACGTAATGGCTCGGGTCGCGCTCGTCCTCGAAGGTTGACGGCAGATAGCTCGCTGCGATCGTCATGGCACGGCGATGGGCCTGTTCGTCGCGCACGATGGCGTAGCCGCAATCATAGGGCGTCTGCAGCCATTTGTGGCCGTCCGTTGCCCAAGAGTCGGCGGCATCGGCGCCCTCGGCCAGATAGCTGCGTTCGGGGCAGGCACGCGCCCAGAGACCAAAGGCACCATCGACATGCACCCAGGCACCGATACGCCGGGCGATGGGAACGATGCCGGCGAAATCGTCGAAGGCCCCGGTGTTGATCTGCCCGGCCTGCAGGATGACGATGCAAGGTCCGGAGACCTGAGCGGCGGCCATGGCAAAATCGGCCACCGCTATGCGACCATTGTCGTCTGTCTTCAGACGCCGGACGCGGTCGTGGCCAAGGCCGAGGAACTGCAGTGCCGAGAAAACCGTGGCATGGGCGTCGTCGCCAATCAGCACCGTGATCGGCGGCGCGCCGAACAGGCCTTGCGCCTCGACATCCCAGCCGGCCTGCCGCAGGACCGCGCCGCGGGCCGCCGCCAGGCAGACGAAATTGGCCATGGTCGCCCCAGTGACGAAGCCGATGGAACTTTCCCGCGGCAGGTCGAGAAGCTCGAGCAGCCAGCCGCCGGCGATCGTCTCGACGGCCGAGGCCGCCGGCGTGGCGTGATGGTTGCCCGTGTTCTGACCCCAGGTGCTGGTCAGCCAATCGGCACAAACGCCGACCGAATGGGAATTGCCGCAGACCCAGGCGAAGAAGCGCGGACCTGTCATCCTGTGCAGGCCGGGCTCAGCCTTCGCGGCAAGCTCGTCAACCACACCGAGCCCAGCGCTGCCTCCTTCGGGAAGCGGCTCGCGGAAACTGTCCAAGGCCTGCCGATACGACACCAACGGCCGCTGCGGCCCTGAGGCAATGGCGTCGCGAAAACGCGTGGCGTGATCGGCTGCTCGCTGGAAGAGTTCGCCTGTGGAAGCCTCGCCCAGACCGGTATCCCCCGTTGCGGAAGGCCGCTGGCTCGCCAAGGCCTGCAGCATCGGGTCGAGGATCAACGCATCCTGTGTCATGACGATATCTCCTATAGCCAGTCGATCCTGTATTTGTGCGACGCGGCCGCATATGCCTCGGGCATCACGGCACCGCTCGCCTCGGCGGCGGATAGCTCACGGAAGAAGCCTTCGAAGCCGGCCGGCGAGGTCATCGTGAGAAACCTGCCGGTGCGCGGCACGACGCGCCTATGCGCATGCGGCACACCACGCGGCGCGAACATCATTCCGCCCGGACCAACGCGAAATTCCTGGTCACCGCAGCGGAAGACATGCTCGCCCGCGATGACGTAGAAGAGCTCATCCTCGTTGGTGTGCCTGTGCAAGGGCGTGTCGAGCGGATCAATCTCCTCGATGATAGAGAAGGCGCCGCCGGTGGTGTCGCCCGCGGCTTTGATCACGAAATCGGCACCGCTGAAGCGAAGCCGCTCGCCCTGCTCGGCATCGAGCTTGTATGCGGATGATCTTGCCATGCCGCTTATCCCCTCCTCCGCTTCGGGTGAGACACTGCTCAATTCACCCGAAAAAGGTTGCTCCGTCAGCCAGCGCTCGCCGAGGTGCCGGACGAGCCCCAGCCCGGTTCCCGGCCGATCAGCCATCCCATCAGAGTGCGTCGCGCCCCGCCACCCGATTCTTGCATGGATGCTCCAACGGGTCTGGAACCCTTGTGGCGCCAGTATCGTGCTTGGGTTCTGATGAATCCAATGATATCAATTCAGCATCATGCTGAACGAAATAGACCTATCGCGCGCCGATCTCAATTTGCTGAAACTGTTCGAGGTGGTGCTCCAGGAGCGCCATGTCGGGAGAGCTGGCGACCGTCTCCGGCTGTCTCCCTCGGCGATCAGCCACGGGCTGCGCAGGCTGCGCAAACTGCTCGACGATCCGCTCTTCCTGAAGACGCCGAAGGGCGTCGTGCCGACGCCGCGCGCGCTGGAGGTGGCCGAGCCTATCGCCAATATTTTGGCGCAGATCCGGCGAATGGTTGTGGCGGTCGAGCCTTTCCGCCCGGAGACGTCGAACCGGCGCTTCACCATCAGCGCCGCCGACGCGCTTTCGGCGGTGTTCCTGCCGCCACTTGTCGAAAAGCTGGCCACGGCCGCGCCCAATATCGATCTCACGGTGCTGCAAATGCTGCCCTATCGCAAAGGCGGGCCTATCGAACGGACCTGGCGGCCGGTGCTTGCCGAGATCGACGCCGGCCTAGTGGATATCGCCGTCGCGCCGCTGGACGACGTGCCGACGCGCTTCACCCGGCGCGCTATGCTCAAGGAGCGTTTTGTGATCGTGATGCACGCCGGTCATCCCTTTGCCGAGGAACCGACGCTGGAACGCTACTGCACTATGCGCCATTTGGTGGTCTCGTTCACCGGCGAAAGGAAGGGGCTGATCGACGAAACTCTGGAAGCGTGCGGCCTAGCGAGACGTGTTGTGCTGACGGTGCCCAATTACACCATGGCGCTGGCAGCGGTCGCCGAGTCCGACCTCATCGCCGCCGTGCCGGCCGTGCTGGCGGCGAGGCAGGGTCCGCGTCTCGGCCTGGTCAGCGTCGACCTTCCGCTCGACACTGGCTACGTCCCGATCTGCGTTATCGCCCAGAAAGCGGTGATGGCAGATGCCGGCCTGACATGGATGTTTGAGCAGGTCTGCGAGGCGGTGCAAACGCACTATGTCGATCCTGCCTCCCAACTGCCGGACTAGAATCTTACCTGAGAGAGGTAGCTACGCATCGGCAGAAGACTTGAACTCTTCGAGGCGATCGCCGACGAGCCGTTCAAGTTCATCATCGGGGAGCTTTCCCGAGTAGCCATCGCGAAAGCGCCGAGCTCCCTCGTAGTCGACCTCAAAGCCTGCATATTGATAATGTTGCGCCCGGATCAGCGCATCGTCGGCCGGCCGCATTTGATAGTCTCGGCTGGCTATTTGCGGCGGAAGAAGTGGATAGCGGCTGACAGCAATCGACTGTTCGCCAGCGGCAACGGCGCGGCGCTCGCCAAGCGCAATCTCGTGCTGTCGGACGGCGACAGCACCTGGCAACATCTTCAGGGCTGTCCGGTAGTCAGGGCCGAGCGCTTTTCGCAATTCGGCCTTCCCGATATACGGCCGCAGCTCTTTGAGAATGACAAGTCGCGCAAAATAGCGGCCGTCTCGATATAGCGGCCGTCTCGATTCAGGAGATTTCGAACGCGGCCGGTCATAAATTCCACCCGATCTGTTACGGTATTTGTAACGTCAGAATGGACAATAACCGTTGCGTGTCAATGACTTCAACAATTTCAAGGAGGTAGGCTGGTGCTGCGAGAGAGGATTGAACTCTCGACCTCTCCCTTACCAAGGGAGTGCTCTACCACTGAGCTACCGCAGCCGCTGATGGCGGGGCTTCTGCCATATCGAACCGACAAGCGCAAGGCATCTGTGAAAGGCTTTGCCAGACAAGTTTCGCTGACATGGCCGCGCCACAATGCTAGCTATCCCAGAACGGCAAGCCTGCCAGTCACGGGTGGGACGGGACGATGAACGACAAGACAATTCCACCGAAAAGGGCCGATCCGGCAAAAAAGAGCGGAACGGACCGCAAGGACCGCCTGGCAGAGCAGCTGCGCGCCAATCTCATGAAGCGCAAGGCGCAGGCGCGTTCACGGCGCAACGGCGACGCTGACAAGCAGCGCGCCGGCGACGCCGACCAGCAGCGCGCCGGCGACGCCGAGCAGCGGCCGGAAGGCCTGGCGGCTGCTGAAAAAATGCACAAGGACTAACCAAAAGCCGCCACACTGGCCCGCCACCTTGGCCAAAGGGGCAGGAAATCCTATTTCTTGAACCAAGCCGGCCAATGGTCTAGACGGGCCGATACTCAAACTGACGAAAACCGGCCTTTCGGGCCGAGGGGACATTCTCTCATGGATCGCATCAGAATTGTCGGCGGCAACAAGCTCGCCGGAAGCATTCCGATTTCGGGCGCGAAAAACGCAGCCCTGCCGCTGATGATCGCGTCGCTGCTGACCGACGACACGCTGACGCTGGAAAATGTGCCGCATCTGGCCGATGTCGAGCAGCTGATCCGCATCCTCGGCAATCACGGCGTCGATTATTCGGTCAACGGCCGCCGCGAAAAGCAGAATGAGGGCTATTCGCGCACCATCAATTTCTCGGCCCGCAACATCGTCGATACGACCGCGCCTTACGAGCTGGTGTCGAGGATGCGGGCGTCGTTCTGGGTGATCGGCCCGCTGCTGGCCCGCATGGGCGAGGCGAAAGTGTCGCTGCCCGGCGGTTGCGCCATCGGCACGCGGCCGGTCGATCTGTTCCTCGAAGGCCTGCAGGCGCTGGGCGCCGACATCGATGTCGACACCGGCTATGTGCTGGCCAAGACCAAGAATGGCCGCCTTGTCGGCAACCGCTACGTGTTCCCGAAAGTCTCGGTCGGCGCCACCCATGTGCTGATGATGGCGGCGTCGCTGGCCAAGGGCGAGACGGTGCTGGAAAACGCCGCCTGCGAGCCCGAAATCGTCAACCTCGCCGAATGCCTCAACGCCATGGGCGCCAGGATCTCCGGCGCCGGCACGCCGACCATCACCATTGACGGCGTCGAATCGCTGTCAGGCGCGCGCGTGCGCGTCATCCCGGACCGCATCGAGACCGGCACCTATGCCATGGCGGTGGCCATGACCGGCGGCGACGTGGTGCTGGAAGGCGCCCGCCCCGAGCTGCTGCAGACCGCGCTGGACGTGATTGCGCAGACCGGCGCCGAGATCACGCCGACCAATTCCGGCATTCGTGTGCGGCGCAACGGCGCCGGCATTGCGCCGGTCGACGTCACGACGGCGCCCTTCCCGGCCTTCCCGACTGACCTGCAGGCACAGTTCATGGGCCTGATGACCATGGCCAAGGGCAAGTCGCGCATCACCGAGACCATCTTCGAAAACCGCTTCATGCATGTGCAGGAACTGGCCCGCCTCGGCGCCCACATCACGCTGTCGGGCCAGACGGCGATCGTCGACGGCGTCGCCAAGCTGAAGGGCGCGCCTGTCATGGCGACCGATCTGCGCGCCTCGGTGTCGCTGGTCATCGCAGGCCTTGCTGCCGAAGGCGAGACCACGGTCAACCGCGTCTACCACCTCGACCGCGGTTTTGAGCGGCTGGAAGAAAAGCTGTCCAAGTGCGGCGCGGTGATCGAGCGGATTTCGGCTTAACTGCGCGGCAGTTATTCCAGACAAACAGGAGTCTGGTGCTGCCTTCATTCCCCGATGACACCTTAAACCCGAGGCGCCAGCCCCGGGCCGCGGTTGCACGGACCGGAAAGACCGCCTAACAGAGGGCTGAAACCAACTTTCAGGTGTGCATTCGGCATGGCAGCCCTCAAACTCATTGCGCTCGACGATCAGGATCTGAGCATCGTCTCGGCCCACGTCCAGGACGCCGTGATGAAGGTCTCGGACCTCGAATATTTGCCTTCGGCCAAGCGTTTCCTGCTGACCATGAACCGCTTCGTCTGGGAGGCGAAGTCCGGCCTGTTCAGACAGCACAATGAACGGCGCCAGGCGGTGCTGCATTTCGATCGCGTGCTCGGCGCCAAGACCAACGGCATCGCCCGCGACCGACCGGCTGAGGTGCTGTCGCTGCTGGCGATCAGCTTCGTCGAGATCAGCAAGCCCGCCGGCATCGTCGAACTGGTCTTTTCGGGCGGCGGCACGATCATGCTCGACGTCGAGTGCATCGAGGCGCGGCTTGCCGATATAAGCGGCGCCTGGGAAGCCACCTCGCGTCCGGTGCACAGGGGCTAAGGCATGATCCCAAAAAATGGGTACCGGTTTTTGTCGGACAAAACGGGAATCGTTTTGTCCAGAGATCATGCTCCAACAAAGGGTTAGATCATGGTGAGATTTCAACCAACTCTCATCATGATCTAGACGCAGCCCATGGCTATCACGCTCCGACAGTCCGATGCCGATTTCGAGCAGCGCTTCGCCGCCTTCCTGACCACCAAGCGGGAAGTCTCGGAGGACGTCGACACCGCCGTGCGCGCCATCATCGCCCGCGTGCGCGCTGAAGGCGACGCGGCGCTGATCGACTATTCCCGGAAGTTCGACAAGGCCGATTTGAGCCAGCTCGGCATCGCCGTCTCCAGGGACGACATTGCTCAGGCCTACAAGCAAGCCGATCCGCAGACGGTCGAGGCGCTGAAATTCGCCCGTGACCGCATCCGATCCCATCACGAACGGCAAATGCCCAGGGACGACCGCTATACCGATGCCGCCGGCGTCGAATTGGGCTCGCGCTGGACGGCGATCGAGGCGGTCGGGCTCTATGTGCCGGGCGGCACAGCCAGCTATCCAAGCTCGGTGCTGATGAACGCCGTACCGGCAAAGGTGGCGGGCGTCGAGCGCATCGTCATCGTGGTCCCGGCGCCGGGCGGCGTCATCAACCCGCTGGTGCTGGTGGCGGCCGACATTTCAGGCGTCGCGGAAATCTACCGCGTCGGTGGCGCGCAGGCGATCGCGGCGCTTGCCCATGGCACCGAAACAATAAAGCCGGTCGCCAAGATCGTTGGACCCGGCAATGCCTATGTCGCCGCGGCCAAGCGCCAGGTGTTCGGCACGGTTGGCATCGACATGATCGCTGGCCCGTCGGAGGTGCTGGTGGTGGCCGACGGCAGCAACGATCCCGACTGGATTGCCGCCGACCTTCTGGCCCAGGCCGAACATGACGTGTCGGCGCAATCGATCCTGATCACCGACGATCCCGCGTTTGGCAAAGCCGTCGAACAGGCGGTTGAGCGCCAGCTGCAAAGTTTGCCGCGCGCAGAGACGGCTGCAGCCAGCTGGCGCGATTTCGGCGCGGTGATCCTGGTGGACACAATCGAGGCCTCGCTGCCGCTGGTCGACCGCATCGCCGCCGAACATGTCGAGTTGGCCATCGACGACGCCGAGGGTTTCCTCGCCAGGATGCGCAATGCAGGTGCGGTGTTTCTGGGCCGCCATACGCCGGAAGTCATCGGCGACTATGTCGGCGGCTCCAACCACGTGCTGCCGACGGCGCGTTCGGCACGTTTCTCGTCGGGCCTGTCGGTGCTCGATTTCGTCAAGCGGACCTCGATCCTGAAGCTCGGACCAGAGCAACTGAGAGCACTTGCGCCGGCGGCGATCGCGCTGGCCAAGGCGGAAGGCCTCGACGCGCATGGCCGCTCCGTCGCCATCCGGCTGAACATGTAGGCGGACATGGCGGACTGCGATCCAACCCGCGCAAGGCTGATCGACGTCGAACTCGACGAATCGATCGGCCGTTCGACGCCCGACGTCGAACATGAGCGCGCGGTGGCGATCTTCGACCTGATCGAGGAAAACAGCTTTCAGCCGGTCAATGACGACGGCGCCGGGCCTTACCGGCTGAAGCTGTCGCTGGCCGAATCCCGGCTGGTGTTTGCGGTCGCCCGCGAGGATGGCGCTGCTGTCGTCACCCACATCCTGTCGCTGACCCCGCTCAGACGCATCGTCAAAGACTATTACCTGATCTGCGAAAGCTATTACGACGCCATCCGCTCATCGACGCCGAGCCATATCGAGGCGATCGACATGGGCCGGCGCGGCCTGCACAATGAGGGCTCGCAGACGCTGATGGACCGGCTTGCCGGCAAGATCGACATCGACTTCGACACGGCGCGGCGGCTTTTCACGCTGGTCTGCGTGCTGCACTGGCGGGGTTAGATCAGGATGACGCTTCGTTGAATGGCCATCCTGATCTGCCTCTTTGTTGGAGCATGATCTCGGGACAAAACTATTCCCGTTTTGTCCGAGAAAACCGGTTCCCACTTTTCGGGATCATGCTCTAGTGGCCGCGCTGCCCCGCTCCATCCTGTTTTTGTGCGGCATGAACGCCGTGCGCTCGCCGATCGCCGAGCAGCTGGCGCGGCGCATGCTGCCGCCGACCACTTTCGTTGCCTCTGCCGGCGTGCACAGGGGCGAGCGCGACCCGTTTGTCGATGCAGTGCTGGCCGAAGAAGGGCTGACGCTGGGCGAGCGCCAGCCGAGAGCAATGGAGGATCTCGAGGACGACTATTTCGACCTGATCGTTACGCTGGCGCCGGAAGCGCACCATGCCGCGCTCGAACTCACCCGCTCGCTTGCCGTCGACGTCGAGTACTGGCCGATGCCGGACCCGACCGATGTTGGCGGCAGGCGCGAGCAGATCATGGCCAGCTATCGCGACGTGAGAGAACGGCTGAAAGCGCGGATCAGCCGACGTTTTTTGCTTCCAGAAGCAAAAAACGCGGTGGATTAATGGATGTCGCTCAAAAGTGGTCCCGGTTTTGAGACAACGACATGCATAACAAAAGCTTAGATCGCGTCGCATATGACGCGATCTAAGCGTGTTCACAAGCGGACGATTATCATATAGGTTCCGCCGAAATTCCGGCCTGGGCACTCCAGGACGCGGAACTGCAATCCAAGCAAAGGTATCGAATGCCGAAGGAAGAAGTCCTCGAGTTTCCGGGTGTCGTGACGGAATTGTTGCCCAACGCGATGTTCAGGGTGAAGCTCGAAAACGAACACGAAATCATCGCCCATACGGCTGGCCGCATGCGCAAGAACCGCATCCGCGTGCTGACCGGCGACAAGGTCCTGGTCGAGATGACGCCCTATGACCTGACCAAGGGCCGCATCACCTATCGTTTCAAGTAAGAATTAGATCCGGACCGCGATGAGCAGTTTGCAGAAGCTGGTGCTTGCCTCGGGTTCACCGCGCCGGATCGAGCTTTTGCAGCAGGCCGGCATAGAGCCGGATCGCGTGCTGCCGGCCGATGTCGACGAGACGCCGCTGCGCGCCGAACATCCGCGCTCGCTGGCCAAGCGGCTGTCGACGGAAAAAGCCGAGAAGGCGCTGGCTTCGCTGAAAAGTGAGGAAGACTACGCGCCGGGGTTCGTGCTGGCAGCCGATACGGTGGTCGCGGTCGGGCGCCGCATCCTGCCCAAGGCCGAGACGCTGGATGACGCCGCCAATTGCCTTGGGCTGTTGTCAGGCCGTTCGCACCGGGTCTATTCCGGCATCTGCCTGATCACGCCGGGCGGCAAACTGCGCCAAAGGCTGGTTGAATCCAGGGTTCGCTTCAAGCGGCTGCCGCGCGAGGAGATCGACGCCTATGTCGCGTCGGGCGAATGGCGCGGCAAGGCCGGCGGCTATGCCGTGCAGGGTCTCGCCGGCTCCTTCGTCGTCAAGCTGGTCGGCTCCTACACCAACATCGTCGGCCTGCCGCTCTACGAGACGGTAGCGCTGCTTTCCGGCGAAGGCTTCAAGGTCCACACCAACTGGCACACCGCGCGGCCATGAGCCTGGACGACAAGGTCACGCCGCTGCGCCCGAAGCGCCCCTGCCCCGAATGCGGCAAGCCATCGGCGCGCGAGACCTATCCCTTCTGCTCGACGCGCTGCAAGGACATCGACCTCAACCGCTGGCTGAAAGGCGCCTATGTCATCACCGCGCGTGATGATGAGGAGGAGAGCGACGAGCCGAAGTAGGGTTTGCGCGGCGCCGGCCGCGATCATTTCACTTGGCCGACCTTGCGCGATTGCTACTTTGCCGACGCCTATCGAGCCCCGTCACCTATCCGCGACAATTGCCCCGGAAAATCGGCGCTTAGGCGCTGGACAGGCCGGATTCCCGTGCTATAACCCACGCGCTTTCAAGGGGCGCCCACGGCGCTTTCCTGAAATCCGGTCAACGATATCTTGTTTGCCGGCGAGGCCCAGATAGCTCAGTTGGTAGAGCAGCGGACTGAAAATCCGCGTGTCGGTGGTTCGAATCCGCCTCTGGGCACCATCTCTTTCTCCGAAGAAATCAGGTGCGTGACCTCTTGTCGGCAGCAGGCGGATTCCGGATTCCGGGCCGCTGAATATGCCGGTGCGCCTCCGCAACCGAACTATGAACTTTCGGGGCGCACGGTCTCCACGCCCAGCGAACCGGCCGGCAGCGGCTGCAGCAGTTCGGCTTCCGGCTTTGTCAGATTGAGCCAGGCGGACCAATCATCAGGTTGAAGGACCACGACCTGGCGATTGTGATAGGGCGCGATATCCGGTCCAGGCTCGGTCGTCAGCATGGTGAAGCTGGGCGGCTTGTTGCCGACGGCTTCACGCCAGAGCCCCGCGATGGCCATGAACGGAGAGCCCTTGAGGGTGAAGCGATGCTTAGCCTTCGGATATTTGGTGCCGGTGAACTCGAAGAAGCCGGATGCCGGCACGAGACAGCGTTTGCTGCTCCCGAATTGCCGACCTTCGGAGCGGAAGTTGAACACCGGTCCGCCTTTTGGTCCGGCCGGTGGAAATCCGAACGTCATCGAAGCCAGTTCGACGACGCCGGTGTCGCCGGCGACGCGCATTATCGGGGCCGGATCATTGATGTGGATGTCGTCCGCCTGCGGCAGGTCGAGTTCGGTTTGGTGGGTGGGGATCTCGAGCGCCAGCGACTCCAGCATCCGGCAATATTCAGCCCAGAGAATATGCTGTTCATAATCGTTGCACATGGAAGGCTCCGGACCGGACTGCCAAGTCTACGTTACGGCAAACGAAGCGGCGATGAAAAGCAACGGGCCGCTCTAGGCATCACGCTCAACCAGTATGTCGGCCTCGATCGCCGCATTGACGAAGGCGGCGCGGGCGTAGCGGGCCTCTTTCAGGCCTTCGAGAGCGCCAAGGCAGGCTTTGCGGGCCGCGACATGATATCGGCCCGTCTTCACGGGCCAGCGGTTGATGAGGATGTCGGCGGCCTGGGCGACACGCTCGACCTTGTAGATCGTGTTTCTGGACCTGCCGAGTGCGACGCGAACCGGCTCATCGAAATGCTGGTCTTGCATGTTTCCCTCCCGAACGCGACCGCAAGTCAATTCGGGAGAGCCAGTTCGGTTCCACAGGCACGATTTGCCAACACAAAAATCCCGCTTGCCGAAATCACTTTGCGCACAGGGGCCAGATTGCGGATTTGATTTGCTTGGTAATCCACTCTTCCTAGGGCAAACTACCTGCCGGGGCTGCAGGAGGAGACATGCGAGCACGCGCAGCTACGATCGGCGATCTCGAAAGTGTTTTTCGGGATTTGTCCACGCGTATGTCGGACGAGTATGCGGCCGCCGGCAAGGACATCAAGGCCGCCTACGACAATCTCATGATGAATTTGAAGGAAGGCCGGGCGCACGCCCTGGTCGAGGGCGACAAGACGGTGGCGATCATCGCCTGGCATGAGAACAGCGACGCCGCCGACACGCTGTTTGCCGCGCAGGAGGGTTTTTTCAGCGCCGCGACGGTCCGCTTCTGCCGGCGCCACATCCGCCATGTCCAGGCGCTCGCCGGCAACCTTCCCATCCACTCGCGCAGCTGGCTGCAGCGGGCCGACGTCGCCAAATGGTTCCGCGTCATCGGTTATGTCGAGCGCGGCCAGGAGAACGGCGCCACTGTGTTCGAATTGCCGCCAGCCCGAGCAGCGCAATCGATGCGTGCCGCATAGGGCTGCGCCCTCACGGAGGCGATCATAGAAAAGCCCACCGCCAAGAAGGCGATGGGCCGACATTCGCCTGCAGCGGGCTTAGATTTCGGGCTGATCGAGCGCCTCGTAAATCACCCGTTCCAGCGAACCGAAGTCCTCTTCGATCTCGCTGACCTCAAGGCCTGAATGCCGAGCATCCAGGGCTGCCAGCGTGGTCAGGATTCGAGCTGTTGCCTTGTCGGCAGGCAGTTCACCCGGCAGGTGCTCATGTATCCAGCCTTGCATAAAATCAACGCCGCGCTCGCTCATTGAATTGTTCTCCTGCCTGCAGTTCGATCGGAAATCACTCTCCCAAAATGACCCCGGAGGCGACAATCTGGGCCGTCAGCCTGGTGAGCTTCCCCCGCTTCACAAGCACCGGTTTCTCGTAGACTTTCTTCATGGCGGCGCCTTTCGCGACTGATCGCTCGCAAGAAATAACGCCTTCGGCGCGCCGGCGTTCCACTGCCGCTTTCACGCAACCCCAGTGCAAGCCGGTGCCAAGCCCGGCTTCATGCTGCTCTTCCCTGGGATCGGAATCAGCCTAAGACCGGAAACGGTTTGCAAGCCGCTTCTTCAGCCCGCGCAGCGACAGGCTTCGCCTGAAGGAAAACCAGGCGATGCGCCGGCGCACCTTGCGCATGGCAGCGGCGTGGATGGCATCGGCGCTGCGGCTTCCCTGACCAAGCCTCACGGGCGGGGCGAATGATGCCGGCCGAATGATGCCGCGCAGCGCCTGTGCATGCAAATCGGCATAGCGGCCGTAATTGACGCCCGCATCCCAGCCTGGAGGCCGCGCCAGAACCGTCGGGTTGTTGTTGATCTCGAAGGTCTGGATGCGGCCGTCGACCACGCCATAGTCAATACGGCCATAGTCGATCTCGGCCAGCGCGAACACACGCTCGATCTCGGCTGCGTGCGGATTGTCAGCGACATAGGCGCGGCTTTCGGCCCGGTCCGCTTCAGTAAATCGGGTGCTTGGAAACTTGATGTACCAGCTTTCGTTGATGAAGCAGTGCTGCGGGTAGACAGTGGGGCCGACCTTGTAAGCGGAATATTTGCGGAAGCGACCGTCGCCCGAGGGCGCGGCGCCATATTCGACGATCATCAGGTCCGGGTCCTGCCGAACTGGATCCGGCAGCGCGGCGACTGCGCCTTCGAGCGCCTGCGCGCTGTCCAGCAGGCCGGTCAGCGGCGGATCGTGGCGGCTTTCCCAGCGCACGAAGACCGGAAAGCGCGAAATGGCGTCACGCCGATCGAGGCGGTGGACGTCGAAACTGTTGAGGCCGGCTTGCTTCAACCGCTTCAGGAGGTCGAAGCGGCCAGGCACAAGGGCGGGATTGTTGAGTAGCAACAGGCCGGGATTCTGCGCAGCGATGCTGTCGAACAGGGAAGCGGCGGCCTGCAATTGATCTGGCGTCAGCCTTTCGAAATCGGTGAAAACGAAGGTCCCAGGCACAACCGAACCAAGATTTCCAGCCTCTTCATAGGGGATTATCCGCAAGACATCGCCTAGCCCGTGCGGGTAATAGCCAAGGAACACACCTATCGTGTAAGCGTTCTGGCGGGTACAAAGGTAGTAGATCGGGCCAAAGCCTGCGGCAACGCTCGTGGTCATGACCCTGCCGACCGGTCGAAGTTGGACAGGTGGCGGCGTTTCAGGGTTCCCTGGCGGGGGTAACGGGGGTTATTCACAAGAAAATGCATGGAGAATTTCCGTCAACCGACCACAGCTGGCGACAAGTACGCGCCGGTTGCTTCAATGGTTCCACAGACATCTACGCGATTTACGACGAGATGCGCCAGCGAGCACCTGTTTGGCAAGCGCCGTGGGGCGATGTCTACATAACAAAATACGATCTCGTTTCGTCCTGTCTTGTCAACCGGCAGTTGTCGCATGTCCCGCCGGGCGAAGCAGACGCCGATACCCAGCGATCAGCCGTCAATGACTGGCTGATGTATCAGGAGGGACGCGCGCATGCCGCAATCCGGCAGGCATTGCAGCAGCCCTTCGTCGGCAACGGCATGGCGGCGCTGGCGCCGGTTGTCGCCGAGGCCATAGACCAGCTGGTTACGAAGGCGGACCTGTCCGGCACGGTCGACGTCGTCGCCGCTTTCACCCGCGCGGTGCCGGAGCGCGTCATCGGCCACCTGCTTGGCGTGCCAGCCGAAGACATGCCGATGCTGCGCGCCTGGTCGGCGGCGATCCGTACCATGCTCGACACCGGTTTCGACGACGCCTTCAGCTCGATGCCGAACGCTACCGACGCCATGTCGGCCTATTTCACCGAGCTGTTGCGCGGCCAGCTTGTCGCCGGCGAGATGCCGCCGCTGCTGGTCGGCTTGCCGGCCCTGGCCGACGCAGTAGGGCTGACGGTCGCCGGCCGCAACATCGCGTTCCTGGCTTTTGCCGGTCATGAGACGACCGTGCATCTGCTTGGCAACATGCTGTTCCACCTCGCCCACGCGCCAGCTCAATGGGCTGCCTTGCGGGCCGACCCGCATCTGGTCGCCAACGCGGTTGCCGAGACGCTTCGGCTTGAAAGCCCGGTGCAGAAAATCTGCCGCTGGCCGCTGCGACCGACCGCGCTCGACGGCCAGCCAGTCGACAAGGAGCAGATGCTTGTGCTGCTCGTCGGCGCGGCCAATCGCGATCCGGCCCAGTTCCCGCAGGCGCAGCGCTTCGACCTCAGCCGTCCAGGCAAGCAGAACCTCGCTTTCGGCCGCGGCGCCCATGTCTGCATCGGCAAGGCGCTGGCCGAAATGGAGGGAAAAGGGCTGCTGGAGGCGGTGCTCCATCGCTGGAAAAGCATTGAGCCGGTGCCGGGCGGAGCAAGATGGATGGACAACTCTTCGATCCGCGGACTGGACTCGCTGGCCTTGCGGCTGGTTGCCTGACCGGCGACGGATCAAGGCCCGGTCGCTTCCAGCGTGGCGATGAGATCGCTGTCGGCCTGCCGCAGCAGCACCGGCGCCTTCATGCCGGCAATGCTTATACCGCTTTTTAGCCGATGCCGCTTCAGCCGGCCATAGAGATCCTCGACCGACGTCGCCTGGACGGGGCCGAGCTGGCCGATCCGGCGGGCATACTCATATTGTGGATTGGCGCCAAGCTGGGCATCGAGCTTTTTTCCCCACGCCCCGCCTGATCCGGCCGGACCGGCTTCGATGAAGAGACGGTAGTGCGGATGCGGCTCGGTTGCCGCAACGACCAGCGCATAGGCCTGCTGCTGGCCGAGCCCGATCTTGCCAAGACAGAGGGCGACGAACGCCTCGGTCAGCTTCTCACCGCACAGATCAGACACCATGCCGGCGCGGCCGACGAATTGCAGGCGCGGCGTGTCGCCGTCGAAGCCGACGACTTTCACCATGTCCTGCGTGTCGTAGCGATAAAGGCCGGAGCCGGTGGTGACGATCAGCCGATAGGTCCGGCCGACCTCCAACTGCCAGGCAAAATGACTGGGTCCGTCATCGTCGACAAATTCGAAGAAACCGCTTTGCGATGCCAGGATCGATCCAGGACCCTCGCCATAGGGAAATGAAACGGCGGCTTCCGTCGACATCAGACCTTTCGACTGGATAAAGGCGTGGGGGAACAAGGCCTGCAGTTCGGCCGCGAAGCCTTTGCTCGATGCATCCGTCCAGCAACTGATGATGTCGAGCCCCGGCCAGATCGCCGAGAGGTCGCCTTGCGGGCCGCAGAGCGCTTTCTCCAGCGTCTCGATACGGTCGCGGACCGCGGCGGCGGGGTGAGTTGCTGCCAGCATCGAGCTCAGCTCGGGCAAAAGCATGGTCCGATCACGCCGCATCGCACGCAGGATTTCGGTGAAGTAGGTCGGGCTCCACACCCACACCAAGGCAAGATCCTCGGCGGCCAGAAGATGCAGGCAGGTCTGGCGTTGCCAGGTCTCGAAATCAGAGAGCAGCCTGAGCTCCATCGGCACCGCCGACAGGGCGATCAGGCTGTCGCGCAAGGCGTCGAAATAGGCGAAAGGCACGGGACTGCCGAGCCGGTGCGCGCCGATGCGCTGGTCGAGCGAGCGGCCGACGGGGCTGAGCGCAAAATAGCTGCGCCCACGCGTGACCCTGGGCCGTCGGCGGATCAGGTCGGCAAGCCAGGGATAGAGGCAGTCGGTGAAGGCCCTAAGCCCTGTATCCGTATAGGGAATGCTCTTGGAGCCGCCCGAACTGCCGCCGGTCTGCTCGATGAACCGGATCGGCTCGGTCGTCAGCACCGCGTCTCCGCCGCCGATCGCACGGCTGATGTAAGGCAGGAGCGTGGCATAGTCGGCGATCGGCACCAAATCGCGAAACGTTTCTGCCGAGCCGATTTCGGCGAACCGGTGGTCCTTGCCGAACACCGTTGAACGATTGGCGCTGACCAGGCCCGCCAGGGTGCGGCGCTGGGCTGTTTCGACGTCCTTCAGCTCAGCGCGGAATCCGGCGTCGGTGGCCGCGGTCAGATCGGCAATCCGCGCCCAGGCCTCAATGACCATCGGCAAGGCCTTCGGCGAAGCTGATCGCGCCGTAGCGCTTCAGGTTGGTGATATCGAATTCCGCCACGCAGGCGAGTTCGACACCGCGAAAATGTTCAGGATTGGCTTTGAGGAAGAAGGCCGCGTAGCGATTGCGCGTCGCTGTTTCCTCGACGCCTGCCCATTCGTGCCGCAGATGTCCTTGCGACTGGCCGAAGTCGATCAGCCCAGTTTCCGGATTGAAGTACCGTCCATAGCGCGCCGACGCGATCTCGTTGCGTACCCGCGCCAGATCGTTCGTGTCCTGCCCCTCGATCGACGGAAAGAAGTCGCGGAAAAAATTGGGCAGGATGCGGAAGGTGCGATGGCCCATCATGATGGAAAACCAGAACAGCCGGCCTTCGCCGACTCTCGCCTTGACGGTGCCGGCGGCGCGAAACCAGGCGCGCAGCAGCACCGGATCGCCCCAGCGCGAGGAATCCAGAACCGTGTCGCCTGAGAAAAGATAGTGAACCATCTTGCCGTCGATCTTCTGGCTTCCGACAAAAATGGTTGAGAAACCTATGATCTCATCCTGGCGGCTGATCACGACAACAACCTCTTTCTCGGTGAGATCGTGCTCGAACCGGCCGCGATCTGCGGCCTCGTAGTATTTTTCATAGAGGCAAAACATCTCGTCGCGATCGCTTTTGCTGAGATCGCGCACGGGTATCGTTCCGGATTTGGTCGAACCGGCGTTATGCGACACGGTTTCCCCCCTTTGATCGATGCCCTGCATGCCGACATAGGGGATACCACCCCGCCATTTCAACTGAAAATGCCTTTGGTTACCGGAGAACAATCCGCTCAACCGCTGGTCGAGATCGCTCTGCCCGGCAAGACACAGGCCACGTCTCAACGGCTGTGCATTGGCAAATAAGGATGTTTGCGTCGCGGCAGGTTGCGATGCCGTTGCCGGGCGTGGCATTTGTCGGTGTCGATCATTGGGATGGCAAAACAGGATCATGGCACGGCCTCCAAACATCACCCGACAAGCCGCCGCCAAGGCAGGCGTCAGCCTGAACCGGGCGCTTTCCAAACTTGGCCTGTGTTCGCGCAAGCAGGCCGAGCTGCTGATCGCCGAGGGGCGCGTGCGGGTCAGCGGCAAGGTGGTGCGCGATCCGTCGCTTTGCGTCGATCTCAATCGTGACCGCATTGCCGTCGACGGCGCGCGCATCGCTGCCGAGGCAAAGGTCTATCTGATGGTCAACAAGCCGCGCGGGCTGGTCACCACCCGCGACGACCCCGAGGGGCGCGGCACCGTTTATGACTGCCTCACCGGGCTCGACCTGCCTTTCGTGTCGCCGGTCGGGCGCCTCGACAAGGCCAGCGAAGGCCTGTTGCTGATGAGCAACGACACGCATTGGGCCAATGGCCTGCTCGATCCGGCGTCGCATGTCGCCAAGACCTATCACGTGCAGATCGGCGCCGCGCCCGACGAGGCGATGCTGGCGCGGTTCCGCAAAGGCGCTGATGTCGACGGGGAACTGCTGACCGCAAGCTCGATCGATCTGCTGCGCAGCGGCGGCCGCACTGCGTGGCTGGAAATCGTGCTCGACGAGGGCCGCAACCGCCAGATCCGCCGCCTGTTCGGCGCTTTCGATGTCGAGGTGCTGAGGCTGGTCAGGGTGGCGATCGGCGGCTTGCAGCTCGGCGAGCTACCCAAGGGTAAGGCGCGGCATCTGACACCAGAGGAACTGACGCTGCTTTCGGCTACGAGAGCGCCGTAACCCCCTCACCCGGATTGCCAACCGAATTGCGAAGGGCAATTCGGGGCAATCCGACCTCTCCCCGAGGGGAGAAGAGGGGCAGGCGCCGACGCTTGCCTCTTCTCCCCACGGGGAGAAGGTGGCCGCGAAGCGGCCGGATGAGGAGGCCTTGGCTCTGCCGAAAGAAGTCCAGCGAAAACTATTTCTGGTTCCACTTGCGGATGACGGGCTCGGTCAGGTCGTGCTCGTAGCCGAGGATGCTGATGCTGGCTGTGTCGAGCACGAAATGTGCGCCGCCCTCGGGCGGCAGGCCGAGCCAGCGTGCTGCCAGTACTCTGAGGAAATGCGAGCTCGAAAACACCAGCACGCTGCCCTCGATGGCGCGCAGCCCGGCGATGATCCTGTCGGCCCTGGCGCCGACGTCTCCCGCAGCCTCGCCGCCAGGGCAGCCGTCGCGAAACAATCGCCAGCCGGGGCGCTGCGCAAGAATCTCTTTCGTCTTCACGCCCTCATAGGCGCCATAGTCCCATTCCTGCAGATCGTCCTTCTTCACCGCAGCAGCGCCGAAGCCGGCAAGCGTGCAGGTGTTGAAGGCGCGCTGCGACGGGCTCGACCACACCGCCTGGAAGGACAGGCCCTTGAGCCGGTCCGCAACGGCTCGGGCCGCGGCCTCGCCCGCCGCCGTCAACGGGATGTCGGTGCGGCCCGTGTGCTTTCCCGACGCGCTCCATTCGGTCTCGCCGTGACGTACCAGGTAGATCTCGGGAAACGCGTTGCTCATGCGCGGACCTTTCGGGTTGGAAACGCCCGCACCCTAGCCGGGAAGGCGCGGCCGGCGCCAGCCGCCGCGCATCTGTTGCTAAAGAAACAAGGCCGCAGCCGGCGAAGCGGCTGCGGCCTTGAGGTCGAACGCCTCGGGAGATCAGGCGGGCTGCAGGTCGCCCGACAGCGCCAGATCGGCTTCCTCGGACAATGTGCCGGCCATGGCGGCGGCGAACTTGGTCTGGTCGAGTTCACCTTCCCAGCGCGCCACCACGATGGTCGCCACCGCATTGCCGACGAAGTTGGTCAGCGCGCGGCATTCCGACATGAAGCGGTCGACGCCAAGGATCAGCGCCATGCCGGCGACCGGCACCGTAGGCACGACCGAGAGCGTGGCGGCGAGCGTAATGAAGCCGGCGCCGGTGATGCCGGCGGCACCCTTGGAGCTCAGCATGGCGACAGCCAGCAGCAGGATCTGGTCGCCATAGGTGAGCGGCGTATCGGTCGCCTGGGCGATGAACAAAGCGGCCAGCGTCATATAGATGTTGGTGCCGTCGAGGTTGAAGGAATAACCGGTCGGGATGACCAGGCCGACCACCGAACGGTTGCAGCCGGCGCGCTCCATCTTGGCCATCAGGCCGGGCAAGGCCGCTTCCGAGGACGAGGTGCCGAGCACCAAAAGCAGCTCTTCCTTGATGTAGCGGATCAGCGCCAGGATCGAGAAGCCGTTGTACCATGCAACAGCGCCAAGCACGACCAGCACGAAGAGCAGCGACGTCAGGTAGAAGGTGCCGATCAGGAAGGCGAGGTTGGCGATCGCACTGATGCCGTATTTGCCGACGGTGAAGGCCATGGCGCCGAAAGCGCCGATGGGGGCGGCCTTCATCAGGATGGCGACGAGGCGGAAGATCGGCGACGTCAGCGCCTGCAGAAAATCGACGACCGGGCGGCCGCGGTCTCCGACCAGGGCGAGAGAGATACCGAACAGCACGGAGAAGAACAGCACCTGCAGGATGTCGCCTTGTGCGAAGGCGCCGGTGATGGTGTCGGGGATGATGTTGAGGAGGAAGCCGACGATGGTCGTATCATGCGCCTTCTCGGTGAAGGTGGCGACCTTCGAGGGATCAAGCGTTGCCGCATTGATGTGCATGCCGGCGCCCGGCTGTACAATGTTGGAGACGACCAGGCCGACGACCAGCGCCAGGGTCGAGAAGACCAGGAAATAGATCATCGCCTTGCCGGCGACGCGACCGACCTTTTTCAGGTCGGAGACGCCGGCAATGCCGGTCGTCACCGTCAGGAAGATGACCGGCGCGATCACCATCTTGACCAGCTTGATGAAGGCATCTCCGAGCGGCTTCAGCGAAGCACCGAGTTCGGGATAGAAATGACCGAGCAGAACGCCGGCGGCGATCGCCGTCAGCACCTGCACGTAAAGATGCCGGTAGAAAGGTACTTTGCCGCGCGGTTCGGCGGCAGCGGATGCTGGCTGCATGACGTCCTCCATGGCGCCCCGATCGAAAGCTCGACCTCCCGGGGCATTTGTTTTGACCTCCAGCAGCCTCGCGACTGCTGAATTGGTCACTGCAACTGCCGTGCCAGACTGCGTGGCGAGGTCGTACGCCTTGATTTTATTGACTATTTTAGAGAACCAACGCTGTGTTGGCCTGAGGGAAAGTGCGGACATCCGCATGAGCGAATTGTGCTTTGTGCGAAATCATGCACAAATAGGCGATGCTGCAACGCCCTGCCGCGGTCCTCTCGCCGACGCCCGAGCAACTCGGCAAACGCGCGCGCCGTGCCTGGCTGCTGTTTGCGGGAATAGCGCTCGTGATCGTGGCGACGGCGCTCACCGGCGCCAGCCTTTATGCGCGCCGTGCCGAGGTCGCAACGCTGGCGGCGCAAGGCCGCACCGATGCCAACCTGAAGGTTGCGCTGCTCCGCGCCGTGCTGGAAAGCCCGCGGGCGCTGCCGCTGCTTTTGTCGGAAGACCAGCAGGTGCATGACGCCCTGCAAAACAAGGGCGCAGTCGCGATCGACGTGCTCAACCGCAAACTCGAAGGGCTGGTCTCCGGCACCAAGGCGTCGGTGCTTTACGTCACCGGCGTCGACGGGTTCGCGATCGCTTCCAGCAACTGGCGTGAGGCGACCAGCTTCGTCGGCAACGACTATGGTTTCCGGGCCTATTTCTCCGGCGCCATGCAATCCGGAACCGCCGAATATTTCGCCCTCGGCAATACGAGCAAGCGCCCCGGCCTCTACATTTCGCGGCGCGTCGGCAATGCGGCCGCACCGCTTGGCGTCGTCGTCGTCAAGATGGAGTTCGATCAGCTCGAGGCCGACTGGCACGAGGCCAACCGCCCCGCCTATGTCAGCGACGACCATGGCGTCGTGCTGATCACCAGCGTGCCGTCCTGGCGCTTCATGACCACGGCACCGCTTGCCGGCCCGCTGGCTGCCACCATCCGGAGCAGCCAGCAATTCGGCAACGCGCCGCTGATCCCGCTGCCGATCACCCGCCCTGAGGCATTGAGCCCTGACGTATCGATGGTGCATGCGGTGACGCCCGGCGGCAGCGATGCCGAATATCTCAGACTTTCGACACTGGTCCAATCGACGCCATGGCGGCTCGACTATCTCGTCCCGGCCGAAGCGCCGATCGCGGCTGCGGTGCGTGAAATGCGGCTGCTGGCGCTGGGCGTCGTGGTGCCGCTGTTGGCGCTGGCCGGCTATCTCTTGTGGCGCCGGCAGTCGGCGCAGATGCGCATTGCCGCCGAACAGGCGGCGCGCATCGAACTCGAACGTCGCGTCGTCGAGCGCACGCATGATCTGAGCCTGGCGCGCGACCGGCTGCAGGCCGAGATCACCGATCACCGCAGCACGGAGGCCAAGCTGCAGGTCATGCAGCAGGAACTGGTGCAGGCCAACCGTCTTGCGACCCTCGGCCAGGTTGCCGCCGGCGTCGCGCATGAGATCAACCAGCCGGTGGCGACGATCCGCGCCTATGCCGACAATGCGCGTGTGTTCCTGGAGCGCAAGCAGACCGCCTCGGCCGAGGAGAACCTTGGCGCGATTGCGGCGCTGACGGAGCGCATCGGCGGCATCACCGAAGAGTTGAAGGTCTTTGCCCGCAAGGGCCGCACGGCAGCCGAACCGGTCGAGTTGCGCGGTGTCATCGAAGGCGCCGTGGTGCTGCTCAGGAGCCGCTTTGCCGGCCGGCTGGACGCGCTTGACATCACGCTGCCACCGCAGACACTCAAGGTGATGGGCAACCGGCTGCGGCTGGAGCAGGTGCTGATCAATCTTTTCCAGAACGCGCTGGAGGCGCTGGACGGCCGTGACGGCGCCAGGGTGCAAGTGTCGGCGGAGGAGACGGCCGACGGCGTGGCGCTCGGCGTCGCCGACAATGGACCAGGCATTTCGCCAGCTATCCTCAAGTCATTGTTCACGCCGTTCAACACCTCCAAGGAGAAAGGCCTCGGCCTCGGGCTCGTCATCTCGCAGGACATCGTCGCCGATTATGGCGGCCGCATCGAGGTGGCGAGCGGCAGAGACGGCACGCGCTTCACCGTTCACCTCGCCAAGGCGCAATGATGGATAACCACACCGCACCGGTCATCCTGATCGACGACGACAGCGAGCTGCTGAGAGCCACGCGGCAGACGCTGGAACTGGCCGGCTTTTCAGTGTCGGCCTTTGCGGTGGCGGCCGAGGCGCTGGCCGGGCTCGACGCCAACTTCTCCGGCGTGGTGGTGTCCGATATCAGAATGCCCGGCATTGACGGCCTGCAACTCTTCGACCGCGTCTTGCGGCTCGATCCTGACATTCCGGTGATCCTGGTCACCGGGCATGGCGACATCGCGGTTGCGGTCAAGGCGATCAAGGACGGCGCCTACGACTTCATCACCAAGCCGTTCGCCGCCGACCGGCTGGCGCAAAGCGTGGCGCGCGCAGCGGAAAAGCGCCGCCTGGTGATGGAGAACCGCGCCTTGCGCGAAAGCGCCGAACAGGCGCAGGACGGCCTGCCGCTGATCGGCCAGACGCCGGCGATGGAACGGCTGCGCCGGACGCTCAGGCAAATCGCCGACACCGATGTCGACGTGCTGGTGACCGGAGAGACCGGCTCCGGCAAGGAGGTGGTGGCGAGCCTGCTGCATCGCTGGAGCCGGCGCGCCAACGGAAATTTCGTGGCGCTGAATTGCGGCACGCTGCCGGACACGGTTATCGAAAGCGAGTTGTTCGGCCATGAGGCCGGCGCCTTCACCGGCGCACAGAAGAAGCGGATCGGCCGCATCGAGCATTCTAGCGGCGGCACGCTGTTCCTCGACGAGATCGAAAGCATGCCGGCCTCGACCCAGGTGCAGATGCTCAGGGTGCTGGAAATGCGTGAGGTGACGCCGCTCGGCACCAATGAGATCCGGCCGGTCGATCTGCGTGTCGTCGCCGCTGCCAAGGTCGATCTCGGCGATCCCGGCCAACGCGGCGCCTTCCGCGAGGATCTCTATTACCGGCTCAACGTGGTGACGATCTCGATCCCGCCGCTGCGCGAGCGCCGCGACGACGTGGCGTTGCTGTTCTTCTACTTCGCCGAACGCGCGGCAGCCCGCTTTCGCCGTCAAATGCCGGCCGTGCCTGCTTCGGTGCACCGCTATCTCAGCCAGCATGACTGGCCGGGCAATGTCCGCGAACTCGCGCATTTCGCCGAGCGTTTCGTGCTCGGGCTGGAAGAAGCGGGTGATGCGCCGCCTTCCACCTCGGCGGAAACGGATGACGCCAGATCGCTGCCGGAACGGCTGGAGCGCTATGAGGCCGATGTGATCCGCGAGACACTTGGCCGTAATGACGGCGACGTCCGGCGCACGATCGAGGCGCTCGGCATCCCGCGCAAGACCTTCTACGACAAGCTGCAGCGGCACGGCATCGTGCGCAGCGATTTTTCCAGATAATTCGGGGGTGTGAGCCTAGAGCGGTTCGCCGTTTCACGGAAACGGCGAACCGCTCTATCTCTTTGTTTCGGCGCAATTCCGGACGGAAAACCGATCACACTTTTCCTGGAATTGCTTTAAAGCGTGGCGGATTTTGCGACCCTGTCCGAAAAAACCGTGGCAAGTCGGCATCAGAAGGTGTTGAAGACCGCATCGGCCGCCTTCGGCAAGGCGCGATCCGGTTGCGCTCGGCAGATGTTGATGATTTGTTGCCGGTCAGCGGAGAATGAGTGATGCGAGAACCTGTCGGTCAAGATGAATATGGGTCGACCAGTCCCTTCGATCCGGACGATCTGCCGAATTTGAACGCGATCGGCCCGGCCATGGGTGGCGGCAACGACTTCGAGAAATACGCCGTCGCCGTGATCATCGTCTTCGGCGCGCTGATCATTGGCGGGTTGATGGCCGCTTCCATGGCCTTCGGCCATCGCAACGGCTTCCTGTTCGCGCTTGGCGGCGCGACCGCCGCCTGGATATCGGGCAATGCGCTGCTGCTCGACCGGCCGCGCATCTACGCGCTGTTTGTTGGCATCGCGGCGCTGATGCTGGTGGGATCGACCCTCACGCTCGTCCTTTGATCGATCTTTGTTTGATCGTGATCTAGTATCCCAGGGCCTCGCCGGATGCGGCGCGGCTGTCGATGGCGCCGTTGTAGCGGGCGCCGCCGCCTTTCTCGATTTCCGCAAGGCTCTTGCCGCCGACAAGAATGCCGGCCGCCTGACCCCAGGTCGAATCAACGAGATCGAGGTGGTAGCCCATGCCGGCCAGTAGTTTTTCGGTGTCGGGCGACAGGCCGAACGGTTCGACGTAGATCGTATCGGGCAGCCACTGATGATGGAAGCGCGGCGCGTCGATCGCCTCCTGGATGTTCATGCCGTGGTCGATGACGTTGACGATGGCTTCCAGCGTGATGGTGATGATGCGCGAGCCGCCGGGGCTGCCGATGACCATGAACGGCTTGCCGTCCTTGGCCACGACGGTCGGGCTCATCGATGATAGCGGCGTCTTTCTCGGCTGGATGGCATTCGCCTCGCCCTGGACCAGACCATAGAGATTGGGCACGCCGGGCTTCTGGGTGAAATCGTCCATCTCATTGTTGAGCAGGATGCCGGTGCCATCGGCGACAACGCCGGCGCCGAACGAGCCGTTCAGCGTGTAGGTGACCGCGACCGCATTGCCGTCATTGTCGATGATCGAATAATGCGTCGTCTCCTTCGACTCGCCAAAACCCTTCGGCATCAGGTCCTGAGAGACCCCAGCCCGGAACGGGTCGATCTTGTCGCGGATGTCCTTGGCGTAACCTTTGTCGAGCAGCTTCGAGACCGGGTTGTCGACGAAATCGGGATCGCCAAGGGCCGAGTTGCGATCAACATAGGCGTGGCGCATCGCCTCGACCATGACATGAACAGTCTCGGCCGAGTCGGCGCCGAGATAGGATAGCGGGTAACCTTCCAACACGTTGAGGATTTCGCAGATGATGACGCCACCGGAGCTCGGCGGCGGCGACGAAATGATCTCGTAGCCGCGATAGGTGCAGCTCACCGGCTTCAGTTCGCGCACCGCATACTGCTCGAAATCGGCCTTTGCGAGAATGCCGCCCTTGGCGCCGCTCGCCTTGACGATGGCATCGGCGATGGCGCCTTTGTAGAAGGCATCGGCGCCTTTTTCGGAAATGGCGGCGAGCGAGGCGGCAAGGTCGGGCTGGAGGAGACGCTCGCCGGCGCCATAGGGCTTGCCGTCCGGCTTCAGGAAGATGGCGGCTGCAGCAGGGTCCTTCGCCAGCCGCGCGGCATTGCTTGCGAATGAGGCAGCGTCACCCTGGTCGAGAACGAAGCCATCCTTGGCATAGGCAATTGCCGGCGCCATCAAGTCCTCGCGTGGCAGCGTGCCGTATTTTTCGCGCGCCATCTCGAAACCGGCCACGGAACCCGGCACGCCGACCGCGAGGTAGCCATCAAGGCTGGCGCCCTTCACCGGTTTGCCGTCCTTGTCGAGATACATGGTCTTGGTTGCCGCAAGCGGCGCGCGCTCGCGGAAATCGAGGAACGTCGATTTGCCGTCCTTGAAGCGTATGGTCATGAATCCGCCGCCGCCGATATTGCCGGCATTAGGGTAGAGGACCGCGAGCGCATAGCCGACGGCGACCGCCGCATCGACGGCGTTGCCGCCCTTCTTCAGCACCTCGACGCCGGCTTCCGACGCGAAATGCTGGGCGGTCACGACCATGCCGTGCCCGCCCTTCGCCGGCTGCGGCGAGGCAGCGAAGACGGCTGCGGATGGCGTCAGCGCTATTGCGAGCGAAAGGGTGACGCCAATCAGCGTCCGGCGGGTCAAGGGCATGGCGGTGCTCCAAGTTCAGTGTGCCTAGAAGAGCTACTTGGAGCGGCCGAGTCCATCATCAATATGAGCGAACACATATTGGTGTTCGCCCGCTCGCCGAGGAGTTGCTAATCTCCCCCACGAAGGGGGAGATCAGCCAACCTCAAACAATCCCGCCGCTGCCACCCGCAACCACAGGCCGTTCCGCTGCGACCTTCGCCCTGTATCCTGCCGCACGATACGCGGCGACCGGATCAATGGCGCCGCCGCTCTTCAGCCGCGCCATGGCCAGGATCGGCTCGACATCGGTGCGGTAGGCGCTTTTGAGCGTCTGTGTCGCCATCAGCGCATCATTGCCGTCCTGGAAACCTTCCAGCGCCTTGCGGTCGACCAGCAGCGCCTGCGCATAGGCGCGCTGGACCTCGACCGCCGACAGCATCAGACTTTCGATGGGGTCGGTGACGTTGTGGCTCTGGTCGAGCATATGGGCGGGATCGAAACCCTCGGCGCCGGAAAGCTCGGCATCGACCAGTTCGTTGAAGACGAGGAACAGCCGGTAGGGGTCGATCGAACCGGCATCGAGATCGTCGTCGCCATATTTGGAATCGTTGAAGTGGAAGCCGCCGAGTTTCTTGAACTGGATCAGCCGCGACACGATCATCTCGATGTTGACGTTGGGTGCATGGTGGCCGAGGTCGACCAGGCAGAAGGCCTTGTCGCCGAGCTCCCTGGCGATGAGGTAGTTGGTGCCCCAATCCTGCACGACGGTGGAATAGAAGGCCGGCTCGTACATCTTGTGCTCGGTGAACAGTTTCCAGTCGGCCGGCAGGCCGGCGTAGATCTCCTTCATGGCGTCGAGATAGCGCTCGAAGGCTTTGGCGAAATTCACCTGGCCCGGGAAATTCGAACCGTCGCCGATCCATACCGTCAGCGCCCTGGAGCCGAGCGTCTTGCCGATGTCGATGCATTCGAGATTGTGCTCGACGGCCTGACGGCGCGTGCCGGCATCGGCATGCGACAGCGAGCCGAATTTGTAGGAGAGCTTCTGATCCCTGGCGTCGGAGAAGGTGTTGGAGTTCATGGCGTCGAAGCCGAGGCCGAAGCGCGAGGCCGCCTGCTTCAGCCGGTTCGGGTCGGCCTTGTCCCAGGGGATGTGCAGCGAGACGGTCGGCGTCGCCTGCGTCAACTGGCTGATGACGGCGCAGTCCTCAATCTTGTCGAAGATGTCGCGCGGCTCGCCGGCGCCGGGAAAACGGGCAAAGCGGGTGCCGCCGGTGCCGACGCCCCAGGACGGAATGGCGACGGCGAATTTCTCGACCTTGTCGCGGATGGCATCGATGGCGATGCCGCGACGGTCGAGGCGTTCGCCGAGCGAGGCGTAGTCGCGTTCGAGGTCGGATTTGCGGGCGGCGTTGTGGCTGGCGACGAGGTCGGCGGAGATGATGGTTTCGGACAAGTGCTATTCCTCCCAAATGCGTTCGGTCAGCGCTGCCCCTCATCCGGCCCTTCGGGCCACCTTCTCCCCGTATAGTGACGGGGAGAAGGGAAGCGCTTCGACGTTAGCTCAGCGCGTAAAGCTCTGCGCGTTGCCGGCGTCGACATTGACGATGTTGCCGGTGGATTTGGCCGACATGTCGGAGGCGAAGAAATAGATCGCTTCAGCGATGTCTTCCGGAAACACGGACCGCTTCAGCATCGAGCGCGAGCGGTAGTGCTCCTCCAGATCGTCGGTCGACATCTTGTAGGCGGCGGCGCGCTGTTCCTTCCACTCGCCGGTCCAGATTTTCGAGCCACGCAGCACGGCATCCGGATTGACGACATTGACCCGGATCTGCGCTTCCGCGCCCTCCAGCGCCAGGCAGCGGGCGAGATGGATCTCGGCGGCCTTGGCGGTGCAATAGGCGGCGGCGTTGGGCGAGGCGGCCAGGCCGTTCTTGGAGGCGACGAAGACGACATTGCCGCCGATCTTCTGGGCGCGGAACAGCCGGAAGGCTTCTCTGGAAACCAGGAAATAGCCTGTCGACAGGATGTCCATGTTCTTGTTCCACAGCGCCAGCGTGGTTTCCTCGATCGGTGCCGAGGACGCCAGGCCGGCGTTGGAGACCAGGATGTCGATGCCGCCGAACTCGACCGCCGTCTCGGCAAAACCTGAGATGACCTGCTCTTCGGCAGTAACGTTGATCAGCACCGGGCGGACGAAATCCTTGCCGTAGGCCTTGGCCAGCTCGTCGTTGGCGCTGGCGAGAGCGGCTTCATCGATGTCGGCCAGCACGACGCAGGCACCCTCGCGCAGCAGCCGGTTGGCGGTGGCGCGACCGATGCCGCCGGCGCCGCCGGTGACCAAAGCGATCTGGCCGGCTAACGACTTCGGCTTCGGCATGCGCTGTAGCTTCAGATCCTCGAGCAGCCAGTATTCGATGTCGAAGGCTTCCTGTGCAGGGAGGCCAACATAGGACGAGACGGTCGAAGCGCCGCGCATGACATTGATGGCGTTGACGTAGAATTCACCCGAGATGCGGGCCGTCGCCTTGTCGCCAGCGAAGGTGAACATGCCGACGCCGGGCATCAGGTAGACCACGGCATTGGGATCGCGGATGGCGGGCGAGTCCGGGTGCTTGCAGCTGTCGTAATAGGCCTGGTAGCCGACACGATAAGCGGCAATGTCATCGGCAAGGCGCGCGATGACCGCATCGACATCAGGCTTGGCCGGATCGAACTCGATCACCAGCGGCCGGATTTTTGTTCGCAGGAAGTGATCTGGGCATGAGGTGCCGAGCGCGGCCAGCGGACGCAAATCCCTCGAGTTGACGAATTCGAGCACGGCCGGCTGGTCGTCGAAATGGCCGAGCTTGTGGCTCTTTTCCGAGATCAAGCCGCGGATCCTCGGCATCAGCTTTGCCGCGATGGCGCGGCGCTCGGCGCCGTCGAGCGATTTGACGACTTCGCCGCCGAAGATGGCCAGGCCCTCAGAACGGCGCTCGAACCACTCGATTGCCTGGTTGATGACCGAGATCGTCGTCTCGTAGCATTCCTTGGGCGTGTCGCCCCAGGTGAACAGGCCGTGGCTTTCGAGAATGACGCCTTTGGCCTCGGGATGTTCGACGCAGAATTTTTCCAGCCACAGGCCGAGTTCGAAGCCCGGCCGCTTCCACGGCAGCCAGCCGATGGCGTCGCCGAAGATCTCCTTGGTCAGCGCCTTGGAGTCCTTGGCGGCAGCGACGGCGATGATGGCGTCGGGATGCATGTGGTCGACATAAGGCTTCGGCACATAGGCATGCAGCGGCGTGTCGATCGAGGCCGCGCGCGGGTTGAGGTTGAAGGTGCAGTGGGGGAGGTAGCCCACCATCTCGTCCTCATGCGCGACACCACGATAGAGGCTTTTAAGCGCGCGGAGCTTGTCCATGTAGAGGGTGGCGAAGCCGTCAAGCTTGATCGAGGCGCTATCGCCGCCCGAGCCCTTGACCCAGAGCACTTCGACATCATCGCCGGTGAGCGGGTCCTTCTGCCAGATTTTCGAGGAGGTGTTGCCGCCGCCATAGTTGGTGACGCGCTTGTCGGAGCCGAGCGTGTTCGAGCGATAGACCAGAAGCTCAGGCCCGCTCATCCCTTCGGCTTTCGCATCGTCCCACAGATTGGCAAGGCGCGAGCCGGAGCGCTTGTCGAGCATAATTATCCTCCCTGGGACGCAAAAAGGCGCGGTCCATTTTGCCGGAAATGTCTACGCAAGCACGCTGCTTGTCAATCACAAACGATCAATATCGATCATATTGCACTGCACAATGAAATTATATGATCGGAAATGATTGACACTGGTTGTTTTCTAGTGCCTCATGACCGTGCAGGGAGGAACCATGCACGAGAAAGAGCGCCACAGGATCATTCTGTCCGCCGTCCAGGAAAAGCCTGTGGTGACGGTGCAGGAGATGGTCGACCTGACGGACTCCTCCGAGGCGACGATCCGGCGCGATATCGCGGCGCTCCATGTGCAAAAGCGCCTGCGCCGGGTGCGCGGCGGCGCCGAGGCGATCTCGCCGCCACAGTTCATCGGCCTCGCCGGCCGGCCCTTTTCCGTCAACGAAACGCTCAATGCGTCGCAGAAGCGGGCGATTGCGCGCGAAGCGGTGGAGCTGTGCACAGACGGCGAGCCGATCATCATCAATGGTGGCACCACCACGTTCCAGATGGTGCATTTCCTGACCGGACGCCGCATGCCGATCTTCACCAATTCGTTCCCGATCGCCGAGCATCTGCTCAAGCATTCGAAGAACACGGTGATGCTGTCGGGCGGCACGATCTACCGCGAACAGAACATCATCCTGTCGCCCTTCGACAATGACGTGACGCGCAATTTCTATGCGCGCCGCATGTTCATGGGCGCTCAAGGGCTCGGGCCGCTCGGCCTGATGGAAGGCGATCCACTTTTGATCCAGGCGGAGCAGAAGCTGATCGACCAGGCCGACGAGCTGGTGGTGCTGGTCGACTCCTCGAAATTCCGCCAGCGCTCCAGCCTGATCCTGTGCGGGCTGAAGCGCATCGCCACGGTCATCACCGATGACGGCATCGAGGATCGCGAAGCCAACATGCTGGAAACCGCAGGTGTGACGCTGATCGTCGCCCGCAAGTCGGCAAAGGAAGAATCTTCGCTGCAGGCCTGAGGCCAACCGCAGCGATGATGGAATGCAACAACTCTAGGGAGGAACGTCAGATGAGCTTTTTGAAGAAATTGATGGTCACAGCGGCATTCTCGGCCGCCATGTTCGTGAATGCCGCCTATGCCGAAAACGTCAAGATCGCGCTGGTGGTGAAGTCGCTGGGCAACGGCTTCTTCGATGCCGCCAACAAGGGCGCCGAAGAGGCGGCCAAGGAACTCGGCGATGTCGACATCATCTACACTGGCCCGACCAAGGCGACCGCCGAAGCGCAGATCGAAGTGGTCAATTCGCTGATCGCGCAGAAGGTCAACGCCATCGCCATTTCGGCCAATGATGCCGACGCGCTGGTGCCGGTGCTGAAGAAGGCCATGGAGCGCGGCATCACCGTCATCTCATGGGATTCGGGCGTCGCCAAGGAAGGCCGCCAGCTGCACCTCAACCCGTCCGACACCGGCCTGATCGGCGAGACCATCATCAAGCTTGCCGCCGACTATCTGCCGGAAGGCGGCGAAGTCGCCATCCTGTCGGCTTCGTCGACTGCGACCAACCAGAACGCCTGGATCGAAGCGGCCAAGAAGGTGCTGCCGGAGAAATTCCCCAAGATCAAACTCGTCGCCACCGTCTATGGCGATGACGATTCGGCCAAGAGCACCGACGAAGCCAAGGGTCTGTTGAAGTCCTATCCGAACCTGAAGGCGATCATCGCGCCGACCACAGTCGGCGTCGTCGCCGCCGCCCAGGTCGTCACCGACGCAAACCTGATCGGCAAGGTTAACGTCACGGGTCTCGCGCTGCCGTCCGAGTTCAAGAAGTTCATCGATAACGGCTCCAGCCAGGCAGTTGCGCTGTGGAACCCGATCGACCTCGGCTACTCCGCCGTCTACCTCGCCCATGACCTGGCGGTGAAGAAGGAAGAGGCCAAGCCCGGCGCGACACTGTCGATCGGCCGCGTCGGCAAGGTTACGCTCGACGATACGAACTCGGCTGCGATGGCTCCGCCCTTCCAGTTCGACAAGACCAACATCGAGAAGTTCTCCAAGATCTATTGATCCGGAGCGCCAGTACCCTCCCCCTTGTGGGGAGGGTCGGCGAGGCGGTCTTGCGAAGCAAAACCGGCGAGACGGGGTGGGGGTGGCGACATCTCCATATGCCAGGACCTTGATATGCTAGTAGACCCCGCTCACATCGTTCGCGACCCTCCCCACAAGGGGGAGGGTAAGATCACCCCGCGCCTGACGCTGTCCGGCGTCTCCAAAAGCTTTCCCGGTGTGCGCGCGCTGCACAATGTCAGCCTGTCGCTTTACCCCGGCCAAGTGACCGCGCTGATCGGCGAGAACGGCGCCGGCAAGTCGACGCTGGTCAAGATCATGACCGGCATCTACCAGCCCGACACCGGCACGATCAGCATTGACGGCCAGCGGGTGACCTTGCCCAGCGCACATGCCGCCTTCGGCCATGGCGTCACCGCCATTCATCAGGAAACCGTGCTGTTCGACGATCTGAGCGTCGCCGAAAACATCTTCCTCGGCCATGCGCCGCGCACACGCTTTGGCACCATCGACTGGCGCACGATGCGCAAGAATGCGCGCGAAGTGCTCGACACCATGCATGCCGGCCATATCGACGCCGATGCGCGGCTGAAGGACCTCGGCATCGCCAACAAGCATCTCGTCGCCGTGGCGCGCGCCATGTCGATCGACGCGCAGATCGTCATCATGGACGAGCCGACCGCGGCCCTTTCGATGAAGGAGATCGAGGAGCTTTTCCTTCTCATCGAATTCCTCAAGGAGGAAGGCAAGGCGATCCTGTTCATCAGCCACAAGTTCGACGAGATCTATCGCATCGCCGACCGCTACACGGTGTTCCGCGATGGCGAGATGGTCGGCGAAGGGCTGATCAAGGATGCCGGCCAGAGCCAGATCGTGCGCATGATGGTCGGCCGCTCCGTCGATCACATCTTTCCGCAGCGCAAGGCCGAGATCGGCGCGCCGGTGCTGTCGGTCTCCGGCCTGTCGCACCCGACCGAATTCAACGATATCGGCTTCGAGCTGCACAAGGGCGAGATCCTCGGCTTCTATGGCCTTGTCGGCGCCGGGCGCAGCGAGGTGATGCAGGCGATTTCAGGCATCACCCGCGTATCGGGCGGGACGATCACACTCGAAGGCAAGGCGATCGCGCCAAGATCGGCGGCGGATTCGATCGAGGCCGGCATCGTCTACGTGCCGGAGGAACGCGGCAAGCAAGGCGTGGTGATCGGCCTGCCGATCTTCCAGAATGTCTCACTGCCTTCGCTCAAGCGCACTTCCAAATCCGGCCTGCTGCGGCTGGCCGAGGAGTTTTCGCTCGCCCGCTCCTACACCGAGCGGCTGGACCTGCGCGCCTCCTCACTCAGCCAGGATGTCGGCACCCTGTCGGGCGGCAACCAGCAGAAGATCGTCATCGCCAAATGGCTGGCGACAGCGCCCAAGGTGATCATCCTGGACGAGCCGACCAAAGGCATCGATATCGGCTCCAAGGCCGCCGTGCACGGTTTCATGGCCGAGCTCGTTGCCCAAGGCCTGTCGGTGATCATGGTGTCGTCGGAACTGCCCGAAATCCTCGGCATGTCCGACCGCGTCGTCGTCATGCGCGAAGGCCTGGTTGCGGCGGTCTACGACAATAAGGGGCTGGACGCCGAAACGCTGGTCAGGACGGCAGCGGGGATCGCGGCATGAAGGCTTTTCTGAAATACCGCGAGATCTGGCTGGCGGCGGCCATCGTCGTTTTGATCGGCCTGATCTCGACGCGCTTCCCTGCCTTTGCCGACCCCGGCAATCTCGGCCAAGTGTTCAACGACACCTCGATCCTGATGATCCTGGCGCTGGGACAGATGGTTGTCATCCTGACGCGGTCGATAGACCTGTCGATGGCCTCCAATCTCTGCTTCACCGGCATGGTGGTGGCGATGCTGAACGCAGCGCATCCGGCGATCCCGATCCCGCTGCTGATCGTGACAGCGCTCGCCGTCGGGCTGGTGCTCGGCGCCATCAACGGTCTGCTGGTGTGGCGGCTGAACATCCCCTCGATCGTGGTGACGCTGGGCACGCTCACCATCTATCGCGGCGCCACTTTCGTCCTGTCCGGTGGCGCCTGGGTCAATGCCGACAAGATGAGCCCTGACTTCATCGGCTTCCAACGGGGGGCCTTCCTCGGCATTCCGGTTCTGTCGTGGATCGCCATCCTGGTCATCGCACTGTTCTTCATCCTGATGACGCGAACCGCGCTCGGCCGCTCGATCTACGCCATCGGCGTCAACCCGACGGCGTCGGTCTATGCCGGCATCGATGTCGGTCGCACCAAATTCATCGTCTTCTGCATCTCCGGCATGATCGGTGGCCTCGCCGGCTATCTCTGGATCTCGCGCTATGTCATCGCGTCGGTCGAGGTCGCCAATGGCTACGAGCTCAACATCATCGCCGCCTGTGTCATCGGCGGCATCTCGATCGCCGGCGGCATCGGCTCGGTCGGCGGCGCGGTGCTGGGCGCGCTGTTCCTCGGCATCATTTCCAACGCGCTGCCGGTCATCAACATCTCGCCCTTCTGGCAGATGGCGATTTCGGGCAGCGCCATCATTCTGGCCGTCGTGCTCAACGCGCGCGGCGAACGCCGGCAGGGCCGTATCATCCTGCGGAAAGCGGAGACGGCATGAGCGACGTTCCTGCCCCGCGCCACATTCCCGACCGGCTCGACAAGCCGCTCTCTTCGGCGATCTTTTCCTGGGAAACGCTGCTGGTCGCGGTGGCCATCGCCATCTTCGCCGTCAACAGTTTCGCTTCGCCCTATTTCCTCGACGCCTATTCGCTGTCGGACCTGACCTTCAATTTCACCGAGAAAGGCCTGATCGCCTTCGCCATGGCGCTGCTGATTATTTCGGGCGAGATCGACCTTTCGGTGGCCGCCATTATCGCGCTCGCCTCGACGCTGATGGGGATGGCGGTGCAGGCCGGCGCGGATACTCCCGTGCTGGTGGCGATCGGCATTGTGGTCGGGTTGGGCTGCGGCGCCTTCAATGGCCTATTGGTGACAAGGCTCGGCCTACCCTCCATCGTCGTCACCATCGGCACGATGAGCCTGTTTCGCGGCATCGCCTTCATCATCCTCGGCGACCAGGCCTACAAGGGTTACCCCGGGAGTTTTGCTTTCTTCGGCCAGGGCTATGTCTGGTGGGTGGTGTCGTTCGAGCTGGTGCTCTTCCTCATAGCGGCCGTCGTCTACTGGTTCCTGCTGCATCGCACGAGTTTCGGCCGTCGGGTCTTTGCCATCGGCAACAATCCGGTCGCCGCACAGTTTTCCGGCGTGCGCGTCGGCCGTATCAAATTCATCCTGTTTTGCCTGACCGGGCTGATGGCGGGCATCGCCTCGGTGCTGATCACCTCGCGTCTCGGCTCGACGCGGCCGTCGATCGCGCAGGGGTATGAGCTCGAAGTCATCACCATGGTGGTGCTGGGCGGCGTCAGCATTCTGGGCGGCTCCGGCAGCATTTTAGGCGTCGTGCTCGCCGCCTTCATCATGGGCCTAGTGACCTTCGGCCTCGGCCTGCTCAACGTGCCCGGCATCGTCATGTCGATCTTCATCGGCCTGCTGCTGATTGTCGTCATCGCGCTGCCGATCGTCTGGCGGCGGCTGCGTGGTGTCAGCTGATGGCCGAGAAATACGCCTTCAAGATGCAGCTCAAGCCCGGCATGAAGGCCGAGTACCAGAAGCGCCACGACGAGATCTGGCCGGCACTGGTGGCGCTGCTGCAACAGGCCGGCGTTTCCGACTATTCGATCCATCTCGACGATGAGACCAACATCCTGTTCGGCGTACTGTGGCGGCGCGACGATCATGGCATGGCCGACCTGCCGAGCCATCCAGTGATGCAGCGCTGGTGGGCGCATATGGCCGACATCATGGAGACCAGACCCGACAACGAGCCGGTGGCCATACCGCTGGAAACAATGTTCCATATGGCATGAGCGCCCTTCGGCATATCGCCGTCATCGACATCGGCAAGACCAACGCCAAGGTGGCGCTGGTCGATCTCGTCACGCTGAGCGAGGTGGCTTTGGGCCGGATGGCCAATGCGCCGCTGCGGCAGTCGCCCTACCCGCATCACGACGTCGAAGGGCTGTGGACGTTCATCCTCAACAGCCTCGCCAGCCTCAACCGCGAGCAGCGCATCGACGCCATTTCGATCACCACCCATGGCGCAACAGGCGTGCTGGTCGACGCTCCTGGTGAACTGGTGCTGCCGGTGCTCGACTATGAATTCGATGGCCCCGACAGGCTGGCGGCGGAGTATGACGCTATCCGTCCGCCGTTCACTGAAACCGGCACGCCGCGCCTGCCGCTCGGCCTCAATCTCGGCGCGCAATTCTTCTGGCAGCAGAAGCGTTTTCCCGCCGAATTCGCCAAGGCCGCCGCGATGCTGATGTATCCACAATATTGGGCGCTGCGCTTGACCGGCGTCGCCGCCAACGAGGTGACCTCGCTCGGCTGCCACACCGATCTGTGGGACCCGTGGACAGCCGATTTTTCGTCGATGGTCGACAGCCTGAAATGGCGCAGCCTGATGGCCCCGGTGCGGCCGGCCAGGGATCGGCTCGGCCCGATCCTGCCTTCGCTTGCCGCACGAACCGGGCTTGGTCCGCAGACACCAGTCTTCTGCGGCCTGCACGATTCCAACGCCTCGCTGCTGCCGCACCTCCTGTCCGACGCGCCGCCCTTCTCCGTCGTCTCGACCGGCACCTGGGTGGTGTCGATGGCGGTCGGCGGCAAAGCGATTGCGCTCGATGCGGCGCGGGATACGCTGGTCAATGTCAGTGCACTTGGTGCTCCCGTGCCCTCGGCGCGCTTCATGGGCGGGCGTGAATTTTCCCTGCTGACCAAAGACAAGCCGCAGGATTGCGGCGGCAGTGACGTGCTCGCGGTTCTGACCAAAAAGATGCTGCTGTTGCCGTCGACGCAATGGGGATCGGGACCGTTCCCGCGCCACGCCGCGGCATGGCTCAGTGCCGACGGCATCAGCAAGGGAGAGCGCTTCGCCGCCATCTCGTTCTATCTGGCGCTGATGACGGCGACCTGCCTCGACCTGATCGGCGCCGACGGTTCGACCACCGTGGAAGGACCGTTTGCCCGCAACCGGCTTTTCGTCGACATGCTCGCCGCGGCGACCGCGCGCACCGTCATCGCCTCCGAGGCGGCCACCGGCACCAGCATCGGCGCGGCACTGCTGGCAACGGATCAGGTAACAGCGCACGGCAAGGGCGAGCGAATAGACCCGCAGACCGACCCGATCTGGGCGGCCTATGTCAGCGCGTGGCGCAAGGCCGTAAGAGCGCAGGGCTGATCACAGGATTCGCTTGCCGAAGGCCGACATGACGAAGCTGACGGCGTCGGTGGCGATCCTGGGTTCGAGGTCGGCCGTCAGGCCCGAGACATCCATCGACAGCAAGCCGCCGGACAGCGCGATCGCCTCCATTGCCTGGTGTGTCTCGCGCACGGTCAGCCCGCCGGAACCGGCAGCCCAGCCGGCGAATTCGGTGGCCGTTGGCGAATAGCTGACGTGAAAGCCTTGCGTGCCTGACGTCGCGATGCGGATCGCCTCATGCATGAGGTCGCGCATGCCCATGGCGTCGATGTCGGTCATGGTGAAGGCGGAAACGCGCGAATCCTTCAGCACCCGCGCTTCCGCCGGATCGGCATGGCGCAGGCCGATGATGACGACATTTTCCGGCGACAGCTGCGGTTGCAGCGCGCCGGCCTTGTGGTCGAGCCCCAATATGCGCGCCAGCACCGAGGCTTCGGGCAGATCGGTGCCCTCCCCGTCCTCGGGCATCAGCGCGGCGATGGAATCGATCCAGATCAGGCCGAAGGAATGCGTCGCGCGCGCCGTTGCGGTCAGCGCCTTGTGGGCGATGCGGCGATCGGCGCCGGCGGCGAGCCGGATCAAGCCTGAGGGCGGCCGTTCGATGTCGGCCAGTTCCACCACGTCGAAATTCATCGCCTCCAGCCGCGCGCCGGTGCCTTCGCGAGCCAGGATGCCGGCGGCTGCCTGTTCGGCCGAGATCGACACCATCTTGCGGCCGGAGAAATCCGCCACATCGTGCATCGGCGCCTTCTCGACATATTCCGAAGTCATCGCCAAAAGCATGGCGCCATAGTTCATGCGGAAGGCGACACGGTCGCCGACGGCAGGCCGTGGATCGGCGTCCTGCACGTCGAGCAGCAGATGGTCGCTGGAAGCGCCGAGCACCCTCACCCCCTTGGCGATCGGCGTCAGCCCTTCGACCAGCACGTCCTCGCGGCCGATATTGGCGATGGCGCGCAGCCGGTCGCCTTCGTCGGGAAAGACCGGCTGGTTGCCGAAAGCGTCGTAACCGGATTCGCCTATCGGCCGCGACGGCTTGAGCTTGACCTCGATGATGTCGCTGGTCAGCCGGCAGGCATCGGGTTCGAGTTCCGGCCATGGCACATCGCGGAAGGTTTCGATGCCGCCTTGCAGGATCGCCTCGCCCACCCGGAGATTGTTGATGCCGGCCGGCAGCTTGCCTTCGAGCAGCAGCGTCAGCGATGACGAGGCGCCACCGGAAATGAAGTCGAGGCTTTTGCCGGACAGGCGCTCGGTCTTGTAGGCATGGGCGACAAGCTGGCCGAGATTTTCCGGCGTCGGCATGATGGCGCCGAAGCAGCCGAGATTGGTGCCGATGCCGGCAATGCGCACGCCCTTGAACGCCAGGATCTGCTCGACGGTGGGGATCAGGTCGCTCGGCCAGATGCCTTCGCGGAGATCGCCGAGATCGATCATCAGCATGATGTCGTGGACGCGGCCCATGCGCTCGGCGATGCGCGATATCTCGCGGATCGTGGTCAGCTCCGACTGCAGGCTGATGTCCACTGTGCGCACCACTTCCTCGACGCGCGCCATTGGCGGGCTGCGCAACAGCATGATCGGCGCGCTGATGCCGCTGTCGCGCAGCCGGCGGATGTTTTCGAAACGCGATTCGGCGATGCCGGCGACACCGCCGCGCAGCATGGCGCGCGCCACTTGCGGCATGCCGCAGGTGCCCTTGGTGACGCCGAAGACCTTGATGCCCGACAACGCACAGCGTTCGACGATGGTGCGCGCATTGCGCTCGATGCGGCCAAGGTCGATGGCGACTTGCGGTCCCGACATACCTAGCCTCCGTAGACCAGACCTTGCGGGTCGATCTCCGGCTTGCGGCCGGCGACGAGGTCGGCCAGGAATTTGCCGGAGCCGCAAGCCATGGTCCAGCCGACATGGCCGTGGCCGGTGTCGAGATAGAGGTTTTTGTAGCGCGCCTGGCCGATGACCGGCACCGAGTTTGGCATCATTGGCCGCAGACCCGCCCAGAGCACCGCCTTTTTCTCGTCGAAGGCGCCGGGGAACAGGTCCTTGCCGGTTCGGAACATGGCGGCGAAGTCACTTGGACGATGGGTGCGGTCGAAGCCGGTGAATTCGGCGGTCGAAGCCAGCCGCAAGCGGTTGCCCAGCCTGGAATAGGCGATCAGCTGGTCCTCGTCGGCCCCGCCCATGGTCGGACCTTTGCTCTCGTCCTCGAGCGGTATGGTCGCCGTGTAGCCCTTCACCGGATAGACCGGCAGGTCGATGCCGTAGCGGCGGCCGAGCAGGCCGCTTTCCGGCCCCATCGAGATCACCACGGCGTCGCCTGCGACCGGACCGGCCGAGGTCATCACCGCGCGCACCCGGTCGCCTTCGATGTCGAGGCCTTCAACCGTGGTGTCGAACAGGAATTTGACGCCGAGCTTTTCGCTGGCATAGGCGGCGAGCTTTTCCACGAACTGCCGGGAATCGCCGGTCTGGTCGATTGGCGAATAGACACCGCCGGCGATCTTTTCCTTCACGCCGGCGAGGCCCGGCTCCAGCTCGATCAGCCGGTCGCGGCCGACGATCTCGATCGGCAGGCCGTGTTCGGCGAGATAGCGATAATTGTCGGTGCCGGTGTCGAGGCTGTGCTGCGAGCGGAAGAAATAGAGGATGCCCTTCTTGCGCTCGTCATAGTGGATGCCGGTGTCGGCAGAGATGGCGTTGATGCAATCTCGCGAATAGAGCGCGAGGCGCAATTTGACCCGGCTGTTGGCGCGCAGGCGCGCCACCGTGCACTGGCGCAGGAAGCGCAGGCTCCAAGCGAGGAAATAGGGATCGAAGCGCAGCCTGACCTTGATGCCGAGATCATGATTCCACAGCGCGCGCAGAAAAGTCTTCAGCGCCGCCGGCGAGGCCCAGGCGGTGGCGTCGCCGGGCGATACCAGGCCGGCATTGGACTGGCTGGTGCCGCGCGCCGGCGCCGGATGCCGCTCGATCACGGTGACCTCGTGGCCGTCGGCGGCCAGATAATAGGCGGCCGCCGTACCGACAACGCCGGCCCCGAGCACCGTTATCCTCATGCCGTTCCCCCAAGCTCTTCGCGGCGCAGCGCCTCCACGCTTTGCTTGCGAATGCCTTCAATAGCGCTTCGCCGCGCGCCTTGCGAGCCCTTTGGGGGCGTTGGGAGCCTCTCGGCTCAGCCCCGGGCTGAGTTCTTGCCGGTCAGGATACGCTCCCAGGCGAGCGCGTCGGCAACGATCTGGTCGAGATCGTCGCGTTGTGGGGTCCAGCCGAGTTCGGCGCGGGCGAGATCGGAATTGGCGACCACCGCAGCGGCGTCGCCCGGGCGGCGGTCGCCCATCTTGACCTCGAAATCGCGGCCGAAGGCGCGGCGCACGCTGTCGATGACCTCAAGCACCGAATAGCCATGGCTGTAGCCGCAATTGGCGACGAGGCTGTCGCCGCCTGCGCGCAGCCGCTCCAGCGCCAGGCGATGCGCCGCGGCCAGGTCACTGACATGGATGTAGTCACGCATGCAGGTGCCGTCCGGGGTCGGATAGTCGGTGCCGAACACCTGCATGAAGGGGCGCTTGCCGAGCGCGGTCTCGCAGGCGACCTTGATCAGATGGGTGGCGCCCGGGGTCGACTGGCCGGTGCGGCCTCTGGGATCGGCGCCGGCGACGTTGAAATAGCGCAACGCCGTGTAGCGCAAAGGATGGGCAAGCGCCGCATCGCGCAGCATCCATTCGCTCATCAGCTTGGACAGGCCGTAGGGCGATTCCGGCGCCAGGCGGGCATCCTCGCGCACCGGCTCGAGGCCTGCGCCGCCATAGACGGCGGCGGTCGAGGAGAAGATGAAATGCGGCACCCCCTCGCGCACCGCGGTTTCGATCAGCGTGCGGGTCTTCGAGGTGTTGTTCTCGTAATAGGCGAGCGGATCGGCAACCGATTCCGGCACCACGATCGAACCGGCGAAATGGATGATCGCGTCGACCTTGTTCTCCCGGATGATCTGGCCGACCAGTTCCTTATCGGCAACATCGCCGACAACCAGCTTGGCTTCCGGCGCCACCGCCCATTCGAAGCCGGTGGAAAGCCGGTCGAGAACGACGACGCTCTCGCCGGCATCCAGCAGTTCCCAGACCATGTGGCTGCCGATGTAGCCGGCGCCGCCTGTCACCAAAACCGTCATTCCGTATCCTCGCTATTCAAGATTTATCGGAAACTGTCCCAAATGCCGCCTTACTGGAAAGACCGCCGCAGGGCTATACAAGACCGGTGTGTTAAGTCCGTAACAGTCTCAGCGGCCCAAGGCATCGTAGTGAAACAAAGTTGATGCACATCAAGGGAATAAGGCACGATCCCGGGTCGTTAGGAACAGTGGCGGGGCGTGGCATTTTGACCAAACAGGCCCGGTGGACGGCGAATGGGCCAATGATTATGATCCCGCGCAAAACTGGGAAGGCGACATGAACTATCAACGGTTCTTCGAGGAAGCGATCGACCAGCTCCATGCCGAGCGGCGCTACCGTGTCTTCGCCGATCTCGAGCGTATCGTCGGCAAGTTTCCGCGCGCCATCTGGCGTTCCAATGGCCGCGCCGAGGAAATCACCGTCTGGTGTTCCAACGACTATCTCGGCATGGGCCAGAACCCCGATGTCATCGCCGCGTTCCAGAACGCGGCCGGCAAGATGGGCTCGGGCGCCGGCGGCACCCGCAACATTTCCGGCACCAGCAACCCGCTGGTCGAGCTCGAAGTGGAACTTGCCGACCTGCACGACAAGGAAGCGGCCCTGGTCTTCACCTCCGGCTTCGTCTCCAACGAAGCCTCGATCTCGACCATTGCGCGTCTGTTGCCCAACTGCCTGATCATCTCGGACGAGTTGAACCACGCCTCGATGATCGAGGGCGTGCGGCGCTCGGGCGCCGAAAAGAAGATTTTCCGCCACAATGACGTCGCGCATCTCGAAAGCCTTTTGCAGGCGGCGGGTCGCGAACGCGCCAAGCTGATCGTCTTCGAGAGCGTCTATTCGATGGATGGCGACATTGCGCCGATCAAGCAGATCGTCGAACTGGCCGAACGCTACAACGCCATGACCTATGTCGACGAGGTCCATGCCGTCGGCATGTACGGACCGCGCGGCGG
>NZ_JBFUGC010000012.1:0-198732 GCF_056403115.1 Mesorhizobium sp. P3_A2 | reverse complement strand
GCGGTACGTGATCGACCTGGTCGAGCAGCGTGAAGGTGAACGCGTCGTCGGCCGTGCCCAGCACCGTGTCAATACCCGCCGTCTGCACCAACGTGAACACCGTGCGCGCACCCGCCACGCCGTTCACGTGGGTTGCATCAACGTAGTCGAACAGGATGTTGGATCCTTTCGAATCCAGCCCCGTGTCCACGTTGTCGATCAACGGATTGAGCGACACCGTCACCGGTTGGTCGGCGCCTGCATTCACCAGGCCCGCAATCTGCGCACCGGTAAACGCCGCCACCGTGGTCGTCGCGTCGTTGTCCGTATTGCCCGTCGACAGACCCGTCAGCTCGTCCTCGTCAACGTTCACGTTCACCACGGCCGCGTTATTGAGCGGTCCGTCGTCCTCGAAGTGGACGGCCGTGCCGACCACGGCGCTCGCGGCGTTGGGGCTGCTCAAGCTGAACCCGCCGATATCGAAGGTGTTGTTGTCGTTGCCGGAAACGCCATCGGCGTTGCTGACGTTTTCGATCAGGACGCGGTCATGCGTTCCGCTCGTCGTCCACGACACCTTGTCGCCGGTGCTCAGGCCCTTGATCGTCCAGGTGCCGTCGCCGTTGTCCGTGACGGTCGGAGTAAATTGCGTATTGCCTGTCTTGACGATGTTGTCGACGACCGAGACCGAGGTGATGCTGACGGCCGTGTCGTTGGTGAGCCCGTTGACGAAATTCACCCCCGGTTCAGCGGCGGTGTTGAGGGCCGAGATCTTGACGCTGACGGGTCCGACGCCCGGATTGGTCTGGTTGACGGTGAAGGACGCCGAGCTCGCATTGACGACGTTCGTGAACGCGATGTTGGCTTCGACGTCGGCCTCGTTCTGGTCCAGATTGGGCACGAGGAAGTTCGTGTTCGCGCCGGTGACGTAGGTGATGAACGCCCCCTCACCAGGGTTGATCTGGTTGCCGTTGACGCCGAACGAGGTGGTGCTGCCGGCCTGGCTGATGTTGAGCACATCCTTGGTCGTGATGTTTCCGCCCGCGGATTGATCGAGCGGGTCCCTCCCGATCACCACGATCTGGGTGGAGGCCGGATCGCCGAACATCATGAACAGGTTGCTGCCGGAGGGTGCCCCGGCGAAGCTGAAGTTGATCGCCTCACTGACCGAGACCTTGAGATGGCTGTCCAGGTCGATGGAGTCGTCGGGGTTGGTGGCGTTCGGATGCTCCAGCGCCTCGTACTGAATGCTCCAGAACTTGCCGCCGCTGGTCGGGCTCCCGGTCTCCTCGAGGTAAACCGCGAAGGCGATGGCGCCTAATGCTGTCTTGCCCAGCACGATGTTGTCGTTCGCCGTGTCCGTGAAAAGAAAGATCTCCTCGCCGTCGTTGGTGAAGAGACCGCTCGTGTCACCGTCGAGCGCGCCGCCGTTCGCATCGGTGAAGGCGATGTTGCCGATCGAGCCGGTGGCGCCGCTGATGGAAATGACGTTGCCGCTGCTCACCGCTGCATTAATCGCGGTGGCCGGGTCAGCACCCAGTGCCGTCAGCCGACTGGAAAAAGCAGTTGGCAGGGCCGTACTGGTATCGTCATTTTGCAAGCCTGTCGTTTCGTCGAGGGTAACGGTCGTGCCGGTGAGCGTGACGGAAAGCGCCATGAGAGCCTCCTGTGGATTATCGTGAAAATTGCCGGGGAGCGTCGTTGAGAATAGAGGCGATCGCCATTGCTGTTCTCCCCAATCCTAATGAGTGGCCGCTGAAATACCCCGCCGAAGTGCACCCCCCACGCCAAAGATCCCTGAAGGGGCCCATTCAAAGGGAAGATCGCGCACTGAATTGCGGCCTTCGAACCTTGATTGTCGCCGATGTCGAGCGCCGGTCTATTCTCGCTTCGATAGTATTAGGGTGAATGCCCCTACCTGATCGAACGATATACATCCTTCGATAGTGTCTTGCCGGGACAGGCGCCTATCGATCGACGCGCTAGAGAGCATCGGACCAAAAGTGAAGATCGGGTTGTGAAAGTTCGACGCTTGAACAAAGGCTGAGGCGGCAGCGCGGTTCAGCTGAGCGGCCGCCGCTCTGGTTTACCGGTCCGCTGCCGGCGCTTGCTAACGCAGGCGGCCTCGACGCCCGGCCGAGGTTACGAGAGCAGGCGGCTTTGACCGGTTCCTGAATGGTCAGCGCCTTTGCCATGCGCCATCCAGGCGAGTTCCGCTCTGCTGCCGAGGTGGAGTTTCTCGTAGACGTGATGCAAGTGCATCTTCACCGTGCCTTCGGACACATGCAGCCGCTGCGCGATGATCTTGTTGCGCAGGCCGCGTGAAACAAGGCTGGCGACTTCCGTCTCGCGCCCGGTCAGCTTCGGCGCGGGCTGAGGCAGCGGTCTCGGCGTCAGCAGATGCTGGAGGATGTGGTTGTCGACCCACTTTCGGCCGGCCGCCACCGCATTGACGCATTCGACAAGGTAGCTGTGGCTGATGCCGTCCATCAGTAGGCCGTCGGCATCGAGCCCCGGGATTTCGTTGAAGTCGAATCCGCCGTTTGGCTGCAGGATGTAGATGATGCCCAGAGGGCTGCTGGTGGCTCTCAGCCTTGCGGAAAGACCAGCCGTCTGCCGGTCCGCAACATCCAACCCTATTATGACAAGATCAGGCCGGTGGCGCTCCACCAAGGGGAGAACCTCAATCGTGTGGTGGCATTCTGCGACAACGCTGTGTCCCGCCTTCCGCAAAACCCACTCAAGACCGGCGAGATAGACCCCCCGCGGGTCTGCTACAACCAGTGCAGACATGTGAACACCGTCCGTAAAAAACGCAACGAACTTTGTTTAATATGTCAGGAAACCAGAGCTTTGTTCGATTGTCAAGAAGTTGCTAATATTCTAATATAGCTAAGGCTATATAGGAAACCCGTGGGCGTTCTCTGCGCGTTCGGCGGACACCACCGGGACGCTCGTGATTGCGCAAGTGAGAGCAATCAAGCTCTGCGCAGCGCTTCGGTTTCGGCCAGATGGATGCCCATTTCGACAAAGGCGGTGAGCACCGAGAAACGATCCGCCACCGCAACCCGCGCCAGGCCGGCCAGAATGCCGGCATTGACGGCATGGGCAGCGGGCAGCGGCCGTAGCCTCGACCCGTTGGCCTGATCCGCCGAGCCATTGACATGCCGTTGCACCGCCAGCGCGATCCAGCCGGCAGGGGTTTGCTGCCGCGCCATCGCCGCCTCGGCGACAGCCGCCCGGCGGCTTGCATTGCCGGGTTCACCGACCCAGTCCTGGATCAGTGCCAGCGTTTCGAGATCCTGCTCCTCGAGCAGCTCGGTCAGATGATCAAGGCACTCATGGCCCCACCAGATCGCTGCCCGGTCGGGCAGGAGATAGGCGCAAAAGGTGATCGCTTCCTCGGGGATGCGCCCGGCCATCAGCCGGCGGCAGAACTCGAGCGAGGGTTGGTCGGTTGGAACAGCCGTCATATCCTGGGCGACAGCAGTGTTGGCGGCGAAGAGATCGCGTGCGGTCTGGAATTGAAGCCCGTTGACCATCGCCGCTGTTGTCCTCCCAGCTCTCACTCAACTCGCCTGCGAGCCGCGGGTCAAGCCTGTCGACCACCACATGTCCATGACGTTGTTCACAGACAAACGCGCCGCGCTTTGGTATATTCCACAAACTGACCCTCCGATCCGAAAAAAGGCGAAGCCGGCTTTCGGAGAAGGTTTGGGTCGAACGGAACATGGAGCCTGACCGTCTTGGTCCGACGGATCGGGCTTTGGTGACATCGGAAGCTCAGAGCAATTCCAAGAAGAAGCGGCTTTCCGTCTGGAATTGCGACGAAACAATGAGTCAGAGCAGGAGTAACCGTCATGCAGCGGGGCAGTTCAGTCTTAGTGTTGGCGGCCGTGCTTTTCTCGACGCACGCTTATGCCGACCCACTTCAGAAATCGGAAGACATTGTGAAGTTTTTTGCCGGCGCGATCGATCATGGCGCGGCGCGCGGGATTTGCGTCGGCACCGAGGATGAGTGCAAGAGCAAGACCGGCCAGAAAGATAAGCCGTCGGAGAAGGCCAGCCTCGATATGCTGATCAATTTCAGCCTGGATTCGTCCGAGCTCGATGCCAAGGCGCGCAGCGAACTCGGCGAGTTCGCCAAGGCGCTGAAGGACGATCGGCTGAGCAAGCTGTCCTTCGTCGTCGAAGGCTATACCGACGCTTCCGGCTCGGCGACCTACAATGAGGGCCTGTCGGAGCGCAGGGCGCAATCGGTGACGGCTTTCCTGGAATCCAACGGCATCGAGTCCACCCGCATCACGGCGGTCGGGCTGGGCGAGGCCAATCCGCGCAATCCCGACCCCTACGCTCCCGTCAACCGCCGGGTCGAGATGCGGATCAAGGCGCAGTAGCTTCGCTGGCTGCGTCTTTCGGCCGTGACTCAACACAACGCCGCGCGTCCAGTGGACACGCGGCGTTTTGTTGTTTGACGTGATCGATCAGTTCTTGAGCACGCCGCCGACCGCGACGCCGGTGCCGAAGATCAGCGCCTTGGTCAGGAAATCATTGTTGTCCCGCGGTGGCGGTTCATCCTCGCGCACGACCTCACGGTTGCGCCTTTTCTGGACGAATTGCTGTTGTCCGCGCGGCTTCTGGGCATACTGCTTCTTGCGCGGCTTTTCTGCCACCGGCTTCAGCGTGCGGGCCTTCTGCACCACCTGCTTCTTCGGCTTGTCCACGCCGGCCTGGTCGGCCTCATGCTTGGCGCGCACGGCCTCCATCATCGGATCGGTCTGGATCTCCAGGAACGCCAGTTGCTCACGCGTCAGGAAAGTGGTTGGCGGCAGCCCGTTCTCCTCTTGCCAATCGCCGATCGCTTGCCGGGTCTTGGCGCCGATATTGCCGTCGACGCGGCCAAGCTCGTTGCCCAGCGCCTCGACGCGCAGTTGCAGGTCGATGCGGCCCTGGCGGTCGAGACCGATGGCGTTCTCTGTCTCCGCGGTGCCGAGCACCTTCTTCATGTCGTCCGAAATGCCGACCGAGGTGCGCACGGCAGATCCGGGGTTCGCTTCGGCAGCATCAAGCGCGGCTACTTCGCGTTCCTGGGCTTTCGGATCCTTCAGCGCGTCGATGTTCAGCCGTGCCACCGTGGCGAAGCGGCCGTTCGGGAACTGTTCGAGATAGGCTTCATAGAATGGCGCGGTGTTGCGCTTCGAGGCCTCGTCCCACAGGCGCTGCTCGACTTCCCATGAGGGCGGTTCGCTGGCGACAGGAGCAGGGGCTGGCGCTGCCGTGGTGTTCGCAGCATCGGCGGCCGGCTTGGCCGCGGCTTCAGCTGCTGGTTTTCCAAGGAAGACCTCGCGGCCCAGCGATGCGTTGTGCCATGGCCGCTGGCGGCCTTGGGTGGTCTCGGCCACTTCGCCGCGCACCCGGGTCAGCGCACTCTGGATCTCGACGCCCGGTTCGGTCAGATGTCTGGCGAGCGCGGTGGAGTAGGGGCTGTCGACGCCGTTGCCGTCAAAGGCGATGGCGCCCGGGTCGGTGGCATAGGCAATCAGGATGCCGCCGGTTCCGACGCCTTCCGATTTCGGATCGATCGGCGCGAGACCCGTACCCAACGCGGTGGAACGGGTCTTCGGCATCGCGGCGGCCAGCGTCCGTGCCAGCGGATTGTCGCGGCAGGCATCGAGGATGATGACGCCGACCGCCGGGTCGGGCGGCAGTGCTGCCATGAAGTCGTCGATCTGGATGGTGCGGGTCTTGAGATAGGCCGGCGACGTCAACTCGGCGTCGACCGGGATCAGGAAGTTCTTGCCGTCGACCTGCATGCCGTGGCCGGCATAGAAAATGACGGCCAGGTCGGCATCGTAGGACTGCTCGGTGAATTTGCTGATCAGGCCGCGCATGCCGGCATTATCCTGGTCGACGCCCTCGATCACCTCGAAGCCGGCATTGCGCAGTGTTGATGCGATGAGATGCGCGTCATTGGCCGGATTGGGCAACTCGACGGCATGGACGTACTTGCTGTTGCCGATGACAAGCGCGACGCGTTTGGCGTCAGGCGCTCCGGCATCCGGCGCTGCAGCCTGGACGGTGCCAAGCGCGGTCAGCATCAACAGAAAAAATCCGCTCAAAAGGACGGCAAACGCTTTCATGGATCAGCCCTCCGCCCCCCACAGGGGCGCACTATGGATGTCTGCGCATGCTAAATTTTACCAGCGACACAGTCGCTTCTGCCAAAATGGCTCTTGGGCGTATGTGATCCCAACCACAGTTTTGGTTCACGACGGACCCAAAAAAGCTCTCTAGATGCCGGCTAATATACCATTTGCCGGCCTCAAAACCAATCGGCCCGGCGAAAACCGGGCGGCTGCGCACTGCGGCTAGCCCGGCTCAAGGCTGTTCTGAAGCGAACCCACCAACGCCGTGATGGCCTGCTTGTATTTTTCGAACTCCGGCGATGTCTGGCGGACTTCCGTCGTTGTCGTCTGGCCTGCATCGGTCGTCGCCGGCGTGGGCAATTTGCGGCCCATTTTCCGCTCCGCCCAGTCGACGACGTAGCTGGCGGTCTTGCCGGTGAGGAAAGGGTTGGCCTGGATGACCGCCGAGCCGAGCACGGCGCTCAACTGCGCCGATCCCGGCGACGCCAGCACCTGATGCGCGCCTTCCATGCCGAGGAAGTGGCAGAGATAGAGCCGGCCGGCGGTGATCTGGTGGCCGCGCGCCTTGAGATAGGCCTCGCCCTCGCGCGCCAGATTGCGCACCATCTCGCGCGAGATGGTGGCGTCGTAGCGCAGCGCGAGCAGGTCGGCGGTCGACAGCGAGCGCGCCAGTTCGGGACGGTAGGTGTTCATCATCCGGATCCAGGTCTTGGATATGAACTGGCCGGCGCCGGTTGCCGAAGACAGCGGGTTCTTCGCCCGCGCGCTGCCGCCCGATTCGACATGAACGATACGGTCGGTCAGCGTTTCGACGGCGGGATCGCTGGATGTGGCGGCGATCGCGGCGGTCGCGGTGCCGAGCGGATCGATCGCTTGGCCGCCCTGATAGAGTTCGAAATGCAGATGCGGCCCGGTCGACAGGCCGGTGGTGCCGATATAGCCGATGATGTCGCCGGCCTTCACCTTGGTGCCGACGCCGCTGGCGATGGCGAATTTCGACATATGCGCATAACGCGTCTCGCGGCCGCCGGCATGCGCGATCTTGACCACATTGCCGTAACCGCCGCCGTCGCCCTGGAAGATGATCTCGCCATCGAAGGCGGCGGCGATCGGCGTGCCGACAGGTGCCGCCCAGTCGACACCCTTGTGGATGCGGACCACGCCCAGGATCGGATGCTTGCGCGGCCCGAAGGTCGACGTCATGACGCCGCTGACCGGCGTCACCATGCCGTTGGCCACTGTCAGCGAGCGCACCTGGTCGTCGCCCGAGACGCAGGAAAACTGGCCATCACTCTGCTGGAAGACGAAACAGTCGAGGTTCTTTTGCGCGCCCTGCACGCCGACATAGAGCACCCGTCCGTCGGTCTCGTTCTTGCCGCGCGGCGTTTGCGAATAGATCAGCACCAGGCGCTGGTCCTCGCTGGCAAAAGCGTCCAGATCCTGACCGCGCGACAGATACATGATGGCTTCGCCGATGATGCCGCTCGGCACATTGTTGCGCGCGGCCGTCGAATAGATCGCGTCGAGCAGGCGGTATTGCCGTTTCTGCGTGCCTTCGGTCTCGGCGCCCGAATAGTTGAACAGATCCTCGCGCACCCAGGGGTCGACACCCGACACGAAGGCGCCGGCCGCGTTGCGTGTCAGCGTGCCGACAAAGACATTCTTGGCGTAGATCGAGACCTGCATCAGCGACATTGTCGTGGTCTCGCGCGTCGGCCTGAAGCCGCGCATGGCCACGACATAACCGGGCTGCAGGCCGTCCTTGTCGAACAGCGCCTTCAGCGCTTCGCCTGCAAGCTTTGCGTCCTCGGCGGAAAAATGCGCATCGAGTGCTACGCTGTCCAGGCTGCGGTCGTTGAGGATTTTCACGAACGTGTCCTCGGTCGCCTCGAAGCGCTGGTATTCCGAGGTGACGGTGGCAACGCTGGTGTTGTTTTCGACCGCTGTTTTCTGGAAGGCAGGCAGTGCCGCTTCGCCTTCATCGATGGTCTCGCCCCAACCGGCTTCGGGATCATCAGCTGCCGCCGAGGCACCCGGAGCGGCCTGCGGATCAGGAGCCGGGCCGGGAGCCGCCGGAACCTCGTCCGCGCCGGGCGAGGGTTGAAGATCGTTCTGCAGGTCATTCTGCGGATCGCTGGGTTCGGGCGGCGCAACCGCGGTCTTCCGCTGCGCCTGGAAGAAGGCGAAATCCTCCTGCGTCGACGGGATCGTCGTCATGAATTTCTCGCTGGCGCTGAGCATCACGTCGGACAGGACTTCGATTTGCGGAGAGATGCCGGCCTGGTCGAGCTCCGGCGGGCGCGGCATCGCCCGGCCCTTGGTTGCAGCGCCGGCCTCGGGCGCCAGCGTGATCCACATCGGGTCGCCGGCCAGATCGATGATGGCGGGCACATAGACCGATGCGTCGGCCGGTACGTCGTCCGAGCCTTCGACCGCGTGCAACTCCTCATCCTCGTCGCCAAACGACCAGTAGTCGGCGGTGAGGTAGAAACCGGTGGCGATCGCGGCAAGGACGACGACCCCTAAACCGACCGCCAGCCCGACCCAGATCCTGCGTCTGCGCAGTGCGGCGCGCGCCTGCTTCTTTGCCTTGAAGCTGGTGTCGATGCTGTGCGTCACGGCGCGCTTCCGGTCAGGAAGAAGGTCCAGCGCACCTGTTCGAGCGTATCGACTTCGAGAAACTTCGCGGCGATATGGCCGCGTTGCCAGCATTCAGTGATGCCGCGGATCGAGAACCGCCGCCGCTCGATGCACATGTCGGTGGAGCCGGCCAGGATGGCGTGGCCGAAGACATCCGTGGCGTAGATATAGATGTAGCGGTTGGCCAGCTCCTCGCGGATGACGTTGACGCATTGATTGGCGCCGATGGTCCACCAGCCATCGGTCTGGTCGGCATCGTCGACCTTCTGGCCGACGGCAAGATTGACGACGTCGAGGGTCTGGTTGCAGACGGTGAATTCGGCGCGCGCCTGCCCAGTGGAAAGAAGTGCCAGCAAGAGCGTCGCAAACGCGATCGCGGCGAGTTTTGCGCGGGCATTCAGGGCAATGGGATCACGGCGACGGCGTTCCATCGGCGTCCGTGCTACCCGCCGAGGCGGAAATATTTGGCGGTCGCCGAAAATGCCGAGGTCCTGGCGCCGATCTCGTCGAGGATCCTGGGCAGCAGCACCGAGGCCGGCGTCGGCGTCGTGAAGTCCGCCGCCTTGATCTCGTCCGGACCGGTGATCACCATGATGATCTGCGGCAGCGCCTTGCCTACCGCCTTGTCGGCGGCGCCGAGCCCGATCGGGATCGAGAAGGTCGCCTTGTCGGCTTGTGCGACAACACGGTCGTCGAGGTTGAAGGCGATGCCCCTGTGGTCGATCAGGATCACGCTGGACACCAGCCCGCCGCGCGTCACCAGCGTGCCGTCGATCGCCGAACCGTCCGGCACTGAAGTCTGGTCGAGCACCAACTGCGGTCTGTCGGCCGTGCTTGCCCCCATGAAACGCAGGAAACCGGTGATCCCGCATTGCGTGGGCTGGATGAGGCGGACGCTGATGTCCGGCTCGACATGGAACTTCGCCTGGAACTCCCCGAGCAACTGTTCGAAAGGCGGCACCGACGTGCCGAAGCCTTCAATCGCGACGCCCTTGTTGGTGACCGATGTCACCGTCGCGTAGAAACAGTCACCACCATTGAACGCGCTTACCCAGGTGACCCGCTCCGCGGCCGCACCGGCCGGCGGCGGCACCTCTGGTTTGGGCACATTCATGGCAATGTCGGGCTCTGCCGGCCTGTCGGCCTGCTCACCGCTGGCGATATCGGGCTTGCTTGGCTTGGGCTCTGCGGTCGGTTCAGGCGCCTGCGTGTCGGGCTTGGGCGCCTGTGCGGTCGGTTCAGGCGCCTGCACCTCGGGGGCTTGAGCGGTGGGTCCCGGCGTCGGAGCCACGGGTTTGGGTGCCTCGGCCGTTGGTTCAGGTGTTTGCGTGATCGGCTCTGTTGCCTTGGTCTCTGCCGACGGGCTGACAGGCTCGGGTTTCTCTGCGACATCGGGCTGCGTCGGGTTGGAAGGCGGTTGCAACGAGACCGTCTTGTCGGTTGGTTCGGCTGGCTGCGGGACTGTAGTGTTCGGCGCGACCGGCGGCGTCGGCTGCGGTGCGACCGGCGCTTTGGCCTGATCTTCAGCCGGAGTCTCTGCCGGTTGCGGCTTTGGCTCTTCCACCGGCGCAGTGTCCGGCGGGGGCTTGTCCGCGACGATCGGCTTGGTCAGATCGGGCTGGAGCGGCGGTGTCTTGCCGGTATCGATGGCGCGAGGCCGGTCTCCGAAACCCAGGATGCCCGATGCATAGAGTCCTCCCAGCGATGCCACGACAACAGCCGCCAGCGCCGCGATCGTCAGGCTTCGGCCTTTCGTAGCAGGCTTCGTCGGTGTGCTTGCTCGCCTGGGAATTTCAGCTGCCGGCTTCGGTTGCGACAGAAGCGCTGGGCGCACGTGTGGCACGAAGGATGGCTCTGCCGTGCCGCTTGCGGGGACCGCACTGGGGCCCTGCGAACCCTCGACCTTCGAAACCGGACCGGCGGTCTGCCCGGTTCGCGGCAGACCCGGCCGCGGCGCAAGCGAAGCCGGCGGCAAGGTGGCGTCATCATCGTCGCGGGTCATCCTTGCGATTTCGGCCATGCTGGCCGGCCGTTGTTGCGGATCGGGCTGCAGCATCGCTTCGACGATGTCCCTGAAATCGGCATCGATCCCGGAGAGATCAGGCACGCTCCGCCGCTTTTCGACGATCTCGTATTGCGAGCCGCCCATGTCGATCGGCTTGCCAAGCAGCGCCGCCGCCAGCACCAGCCCCAGGCTGTAGATGTCGGACTGTTCGCTGACCTCGCCGCCATAGAGCCCGAGCTGCTCTGGGGAGACATAATTGTATTTTCCGGCGAACTTGCCGCCGATCAGCGTCTCGCCGCCGACCGTCGCCGATCGCGCAATACCGAAATCGATGATCTTGGCGCGATCGACCCGTCCGCCCGGCAGGATGATGTTGTCGGGCGAAAGATCGCGGTGGATGGCGCCGGCCTGGTGCACGGCGCTTAAGCCCGATGCCAGCCGGTGGCACAGCTTGCGCACATCCTGCGTCGCCATCGCGCCGCCGCGCATGACGTCGTAAAGCGACTGGCCGTCGACGAATTCCATCGCCAGATAGGGCCGCCCTATACCGGGATCGATGGTGAAGACGTGATAGCGCACGACAGCGTCATGCGACAAATGGTTGAGGATCGAGGCTTCCTTGCGAAACAGCGACAGGATCGTCTGGTCGCGGGCGAATTCCGGCAGCACGATCTTGATCGCGACATGATCGCCGGTCTGGATGTTGTGGCCGCGATAGACCTCGCCCATGCCACCCGAGGCGATGCGTTCGTCGAGCTCGTAGATGCCGCTGAGCTGAGTGCCGACGCTGGTATCCGCCATATTGGGCAACAGCCGCGTCTTGTCGTCGGAGCTCATCGGTCGTGGCCTCCTGCTCGGGACAGGCCATTGCCTTTGTCTCTGATCTTGACCAGAACGATGGTGACGTTGTCGGTGCCGCCGCGCTCAAGCACCATTGCGAGCAGCTTTTCGCAGGCAGCCTGCGGCGCTGCCGAGAGCACTGCTGCCGCAATCTCCGCATCGCTGACATGCGCCGTCAGCCCGTCAGTGCTCAGGATGAAAATGTCGCCCGCCAGCGTCTCGCCTTGCTGGAAGTCGATGGCGATGTCGTCGTTGACGCCGATGGCGCGCGTGATGACGTTTCGGCGCGGCCAGTTCTCCGCCTCGGCGGCGCTGATCGCGCCGCTGTCGAGAAGCTCCTGAACCTCGGTGTGGTCGCGCGAAATCTGCGAGATCGCGCCGTCGCGCACGAGATAGACGCGGCTGTCGCCGGACCACAGGCAGGCGAACCTGCCGTCCATGGCCAGAAGTGCTGCAACGGTGGAGCCTATGGTCACGCCGCGCGAGCGCGAGATACGCCGGATCTCGGCATGGGCTCGGTTCAGCCGGTCCTCGAAGCGCGCGCGCAGATCCGGCGCCGAGCTGGCGATGCCGATCGTTGCCAGATGCTCGACAATGCTCGCCGAGGCGACCTCTCCGGCTTCATGCCCGCCCATGCCGTCGGCCACGACCCACAGGCCGATCTGCGGCTCAACCAGATAGCTGTCTTCATTGTGGTCGCGCACGCAGCCCTTGTGGCTAACGCCGTAGCTCTCAAAGGCGGCACCGCTCACTTGCCTACCCTCCGCAACGCCTTGGCTGACGTGCCTGGCCAGTCTGCCACAGCCCCATGCATTAGAGTATCGAAATCTAGGCCGCCGATGACGGACGGTGTGGTGCAGCCGCTGTCTCTACGCCCTGCAATCGCCGGTCCTGCCATGCAATTCCGCATCAGAAGGCCTTCGGACAGCTGAACGCGGAGAGCGCCGGCAGCGTGAATGGGTTGCCGTCCTCCCCGGTCTTGATCGTGTAGGCGACATCGCGCCCGCCGATGACGAAATGCGCTTCGAGACTGTCGCCATTGGCGGTGACCTGTCCCTTGTCCAGCAATCGTTTCAACGCCCAGGGGCCGTCGAACTTGATTGCGGATTCGCGTCCCGGCAGCTCTGGCGTCAGGCTGAGACTGGCTGAGCCGGTCTTGCCCGGCCACGGGATCAGGCCCGGCGTGTTGCCGGCCTGGGTGGCTTGCAGCACCTGGCCATCGATATTGAGCAGCGCCATGTCGGCATCGCCATGCAGCGAGAGCGGCGTGAAGGTGATGTTGATCGACGGCACCGGCCCGCCAAGCGGAAAGAAAGCCGCGCGAATTTGTGCCGCAAGCTGGAAGTTCCTGAGCGTCGATTTCGCCAGATTGCGGCCGAACTTGGTGTCCTGTTTCCAGTCCCAGTCCTGGCCGCTCATGTCGACCAGCGACGCCAGGTTCTGCGCGAAGAACCGGTCCAGAACCCCGCCCGGAGAAAACAGCCTGGCAAAATCCGCCATCGCGACATCGTCGGTGCCGGCAGGGGCGAATGGAAAGCGCCCCGCAATCACCTCTTCGCACGGACGGCCGACGGTCTCTTCCAGCATTTCGTTGAGATGCGTGGTCGATGTTTCGGCGACAGTGCCCTCGAAATCATCCGCCGCCGCACTCACCATCCTGGCCAGCGCCTTCGGCAGCCGCGAGGCGTTGGCGCGCAGCGTTGATATCTGAAGCTGCAGATTGGCGTTGGCCTGGTCCGTCTGCGCGGGGACATCAGCCGCCAGCCGCACGCTTTGGTAGATTTCGCGGAAATTCTGGGTCAAGGCATCGAGCGGCCGCTGGCCGGGTGCGCCGGCCACCAAAGCCTGAACGGACCGGAACTGGGCTTCGATGTTGGCGCCCGGATCCTGGCTCTGCGTGCTGACAAAGGCGGTCCCGGCCCGGCTTTGCGATTTGCGCGCCGCGAGCTGGATGCCGATGCGGGCGAGGCCCTTGGCGCGGGCGGCGGCTTCCTGGTCGCTGTCTTGAGACGCAGCCGGATTGCGCTCCTGCGTCAAAGCCGTTTCGCGCGCGATCGCCTCGAACAGCTGCATCAGCGGCGAGCTCGGCGAGCCGGCCGCGGAGAGCGCCAGATATTGCGGTTTGTCGGCGGCCATCGCCTTGAACTTCAACCTGTCGAGGACCTCGTTCCACGCCGCCGCAAAACCCTTGCCATAGCGATCGAGAAGCTCGGGGCCGAGCTTGAGTAACTCCTGGTCGAAGCCGCCTTGCTCTCCGCTGCTGCCGATCACCCATTGGTCGTCGACCAGCGCCTGCGCCACCTTGGCGAGCTGCGCCAGATAGAAATCGAAGCCGGCATGGGTGTAGAGACCGGGGACGCGAAGCGAGGCCAGGTCGTTGGCGTCATTGCGCTCGAACAGTACCGGCGCTTCTGGGCCGGCCTGCTGCGACACCGAAAAATCGTCCAGCGCTGCCGCATAGGTGGCCGACTGGATGAGCGCGGTGGCGCGGTCGGCGAGCGTCATACGGCCGAGCGAGCGCTGAGCGGATTCGACCAGCGAACGGTTGAGTTCGAAGGTGGGGTCCTGGTCGTCATCAAGCGCCAGCATGGCGCGCAGATGCTTCTCCAATTGCGCCCGCCCGTCGCGATTGTGGGCGCCGGGGTAGCGGTTCTGCTCCCAGTCGCGCTTCAGCCAGGTGACGACCAGTTCGTCATCGACTTTCGGCGCCTTGCCGCCAAGCATCAGGTAGATTTTCAACGGCTCATACAGCGCCATCGGATCGGCCATCTTGGCCTCGATCGTGCGTTCGAGCTGGAACAGCAGGCGCGAGCGGAACATCCGCTCCAGCCCCTGCCGGTAGGCGGTCTCGGAGGCGGACAGGATACGCTCACGCTGGCTGAGGCCGAACGTCGCCTCGGCCGGCGTCGGCTGGTCTTTTGCGTCATAGCCGACCGGCAGGCTGCGCAGCGCATCGAGCGCGCCGATGACGGTTTCGAGGTCCGCATCCGACACCGTTGTGTTCGCAAGCAGCGGGGCGGCTGTCTGGCGATATTGGCCGGCCGCCTGGCTGGTGGCGGCGACCAGCGATTTGTTTGTCGTGAAGCTCAGGCCGAGAACGCCAAGCCCGGCGATCGCTGTGGCCGCAATCGCCGCCAGACCGGCATAGCGGGCGATCGTAGCTCGTCTGTCGGCTGCCTTGTCATAGGACACCCAGCCGGACTCCGCGAAAATCACGCGGCTCAACAGATCGTGCAGGAAGAAGCTTTTGCCGGTGCCGGAAAGATGCGCCTGGGCGTTCTTGCCGAAACTGCGGCCGATGCTGCCGAGCAGCTGGTCGATCGGCGTGCCTTCCTGGGTGCCGGACGAAAAATAGAGACCGCGCAAGGGCGCGTTCAGCTGCTTGCGCGTCGGCTCGAAGACGCCGTCGAGGAAATGCACGATCCGACCTTTCAACGCGCCGAGCTGCGCTGCAAAGCCGAAAATGGCGATACGGGCGACGGGATCGGTCTCCGCCTGCAGCCGCTCGCTCATCTCCTCGCTCAAGCGCTTCACCAGCGCGTCGAATTCGGCCGGCGCCTCGCCAACCATGTTCAGGCCGCGCTCCGCGGTCTGGAAGGTTGCGCCCCATACTTGGCGCCGGCGTGCTTCGTCGAAACCGCCGAAAGTCTCCATGAATCCGGAGACCAGGTCTGCCTTGGTGAACAGCACATAGACCGGAAAGCGGACTTTCAGGACCGCGTGGATTTCCTGCAATCGGCTGCGGATCTCCGCGACATGGGCCGCCTGCTCGCCGTCCGCCATCAGATCGGCAAGGCTGGTCGCCAGGATGACGCCGTTGATCGGCTGCCTGGCCCGATGCCGCTTGAGCAGCGACAGGAAGGCCAGCCAGCTTTTGGCGTCGGTCCGCGCGTTGGAGTCCTGCGTCGTGTAGCGCCCGGCCGTGTCGATCAGCACCGCCTCATCGGTGAACCACCAGTCGCAATTGCGCGTGCCGCCGACGCCTGCCACAGGCTGCGCCTGGCCCGATCCGGCGAGCGGAAAGTTCAGCCCGGAATTGACCAATGCCGTGGTCTTGCCCGCCCCCGGCGGGCCGATGACGATGTACCAGGGGACGTCGTAGAGGAAGTTGCGCTTGCCGCTCGACTGTCTGAGCGTCGCAACCGCCTCGTTCATGCGGGCTTCGAGAAGCTTTGCGTCGCTGCCGTCATCCTCGGCGCTCGCCATGGCGGCTTCCAGCGCCTTCTGCGCCTTGCGCCTTCGCCAGAACCGGATCGCGTAGATTATCGTCACCGTACCGACGACGGCGCCAATGATCACCGCGCGCAGCCAGACCGAGTCCAGCGGCCGGGCGCCGGCAAAGCGGATCAACGGGCCCGCGAACCAGACCGCGGCGGCAAAGCCGGCCAGCGCGAGCGTTGAGAAGATGCGCAGCAGCCAGCCGGTCACAACGTCTCCTCCCGCGGGATCATCACATCGACACGGCGGTTTTTGGCGCGGCCCTCCGGTGTTGCATTGTCGGCGATCGGCTCGTCCTCGCCCTTGCCCTCGACCTTTGTCCGCGACGGATCGCTGAAATGCGCGGCGATCATCTTTTCGACCGATTGGGCGCGGGCGACGGAGAGGTCGAAATTCGACTTGAAGGCGCTGGTCTTCTTCGGCTTAACGTTGTCGGTGTGGCCGACGATCCGGATCGGCCCACGCTCGGCATCGAGGGCAGCCGCGATGCGAGCGGCCACGGGTTCGAACTCGGCTTTGACGTCGGCTCGTCCGGACTGGAACAGCAGAGCGTTGCTGATTTCCACGACGATGAAATCGCCCTTGGTGCCGACACTGACGCCGCCGGCTTCGATCTCCTTGCCCAGCGCGGCGCGGATGCGATCGACCTGCGCGATCGTCGCTGGCGCCGCGACGACTTTCACCTCCTTGGTCAGCGGCACGAATCCGGTGCGCTCGATGGTGACCGGCGTTGCCGGATTGAGCGCCAGCAATTCGGCGGCGACGGCCTCGCCATCATTGGTGATGAGAACCCGCAGCGTGAAAAAGGCTGCCGTCAAAACCGCCGCCGTCGCTGCGGCGATGGCCCAGAGTGGGATTCGCCTGGAGCCTTGCGCTGACGTCAGCGACAGGCCTTGCCAGCGCGGCGAGATGTCGTCGTCACCGGGGACGCGGAAATAGGCCAGCGTCTCGTAGACGTCGCGGCGGACACGCTCCAGGCCCTCGCGCGGCTGGCCGCGATACTGGCCTTCGAAACCAAGCGACAGGCAGACATGCATCAGTTCGATCAGATTGCGATGCGGTTCCGGCGTCGCCAGCACTGTGTTCAGCGCCTGGAAGAAACCGGCGCCGGTGGGTTTGACCTGGAAGAAGCGCTGCAGCATGCAGTGCTGCGCCCACGCATCCCGGCCGGAGCCGGGCAGGTTGGCGATGATATCGTCGGCGGTTTCGCAAAGCACATAGCTGGCGATGCGCGCATCCTCTTCCGACGTATCGGTCCTGGCGATCTTGCGGTCGAACTCCTCGATCAGGCCGGCGACATGCTCCGCCAGCGGTTCAGCCTGTCTTTCGAGGGCCACCAGTCGCAGGTGACCAAGCAGCATCAGCAAGGGCGCCGCGGCAGCAACGATCGGGTTGGCCGTTCCATAGTCGACGCCGTCGCTGGCGCCGAGCAACGCATCCCACGGCGTTTTCCCCACCGTTGCGGCCGAACCGTGAAACGACGGATCGGCGGGCGCTGCGGCGAAAGGCTCGCCTTGATAGATCACGGTCCCCGTGATGTCGGCCTGCGGTGGCGGTTGGCGGCCGGCGTTGGGATCGAAAACTGTCGATTCCGGGATGCTGGCAGGGGCGATCACGGTGCTGCCGGGCGTCGGCGCATCGCGGGCGAGAACCGTTTTTTGCTTGCGGCCGGGGTTGGCGCGGCTGGGGCGGATGACGGTTTTGCCGGCCGGATCGAAAGGATCGTCCTTCGAGCTCATCGCCGATCCCCGCCTCTACGCCCGTGCGGCCGCGCGACGCACGGCGCTGCGCCCGCGCGAACGCGGACCGCAGGACGCTATCTCGCCGTGACATGACATTCGCCGCAGACCCCCGAGGTCGACCAACCGTACCCGCGCGCTCAATTGTCGTATGTGATCGTAGTCTCAGAAGGTTCCGATTGAAACCCGGCGCAATTTTGGTCGCCAGTTGCCGGATCGGCTTGATGGCAGGCGAGGTCAGCTCTTGCCTGGCGGTTTCTGTTTGGCGGCCTTGGTATAGGCTTCGCTGAAATAGGTGAGGAATATGTCCAGCAGGCCGTTTTCGTGCGCCTCCTCCTTGGCTCGCCAGGTCGCGACCAGCGCGTCCCAGGCGCGCGTTTTCTTCGAGGCAAAGGAAGACGGCGGCAGTTTTTTGGCGATAGCCTCGGGCGACAAATCGTCGAGCAGCCGCGCCAGGGCTGCCTGCATGGCGGCGAAAGTGGCGAACTCATGCGCCTTGAGGTCGTGGAAAGCGTCTTCGATACTGTGCCTGGCGTCGAGATAGCCGGCCCTGCGGCGGGCAAACATGATGTCGAGGATTTCGTCCGTCCCGGGCACGAACTTCAGCGGATTGTTGTCGGTGGCGTTGATCATGGTCCGGTCGCTGGTCTTGGCCAGGACTTTCGCCGCGGCGCGCGCTTTCAGCAGCAGCACCAGTTCGTCGACGACGATCCGCAATACGGCGCCGATCTCGCCGGCCACCTCATTCGGCTGGCGCAGCAGAAGCACTTCCGGCGGGATTCCGGCACCGGCGGCAATCGCGCGCAGGATCTCGTCGGCTTGCTGTGGCCGGCTGGAGACCGAAGCCGGTGGCGCGGTCGGTGACCGTGGCGCAGCGACATGGTCCGGGAAGGATCCGGCCACGGGCATCTGCCGTTGCGTCGAGCCATGGCCACCGAAGGCTGCGTTCGCGTCATCGATCGAAACCGAGACGATATAGCGCCCGATCCGGAGCCGGTCGCCTTGCGCAAGCCGGTGCGGGCCGGTCAGGCGCTGGCTCGAGCCGTTGACGAAGGTGCCGTTGCGCGAGACGTCGTAGAGAAAGAAAGCGCCGCCTTCATAGCGGACTTCGCAGTGCCGGCCGGAGATGAATTTGTCCGGATCGGGCAAAGTCCAGGCGCAGTGCTCGCGCCCGATCTCGAACCCGCGGTCGCGCGATGCGTAACCGGGCGGCAGCCCGGCAGGCAGGACATCGACATTACTGATCTGCAGCCTGATGAACATGCAATATGGCCTGTCGACCGCTGGCGTTCCCATTGATCCGATGCGCCGCAGTCTAGCAGCTTGCGGGCACAGCGGGAGAGCGGCGTTTCACACTGGCGAAAGCGGCGCAAACAGGGCCTGTCTGCCGCTTGTCCTCTTTGGTCTGCCACGGAACATGTGGTAGGCTCAACACGGCCTGGGGTGACAAGGTGCGAAATGTCCCTGAACGTGAGGTCGTTAACACAAGAAGGGCTGCGAACCTGCCACACTAGCGTCCAGGAGGGGCACGACCCATGCCGAGTGAACAACGCGCCGCACTTGTGCAGACGCCGGTCGGCGCCGAGCTGTTGACCTTTACGCATCTCGTCGGCCGCGACGAGATCAGCCGCTGTCTTGCCTACACCGTGGGATTTGTCAGCACCAATGCGGATATCGATCCGCTGAAGATGCTGGGTGGGGTCGTCTCTATCGAAGGCGAGTCCGATCCCAAGCGCTGGTTCAGCGGCCTTATCGCCGAGTTTCGTCTCACCCGCATCGAGGATCGGATGGCCTATTACGAAGCGGTCGTCAGGCCGTGGCTATGGTTCCTCGGCAACACCACCGACTGCCGCATTTTCCAGGACAAGACCGCCGTCGAGATCGTCGAGGAGATTTTCTCCAAATATGGCGGCATTGCCAAGTTCGAAAAGCGACTGCAGGGGTCCTATCCACCGCGCGAATATTGCGTGCAATATGACGAGAGCGACCTCGATTTCGTCCAGCGGCTGCTCGAGCACGAAGGCATAATGTACTTCTTCGAGCACGCCGAGGGCGAGCACAAACTGATCCTGGCCGACGCCATGAGCAAGCTGAAGCCAGCGCCGGGTTACGAGACTGTGCTCTATCAGTTCGAGGGACAGGGCTCGCGCCGCGACGTCGAATACATCACCGAGTGGATTCCAGGCAGCGCGGTGCGCCCGGGCGCCTATGCCCACACCGACTATGACTTTGAGAAGCCGGCCGCCGACCTGATGGCGAAGTCGGCGCAGCCCTTCGGCCACAAGCAGGCGGCCGGCGAGAACTATCGCCACCCCGGCGCGCATCTGGAAGTCGGCCGCGGCGACAGCCTGGCGGCGATCAGGCGCGAGGAGATCCAGGCGCCGCATATGCGCATTGCCGCGGTCGGCACGGTGCGCGGCCTGTTCTCCGGCTGCACGTTCAAGCTCGACGGCTTTCCGCGCAAAGACCAGAACAAGGAATATCTGGTGGTCAGCGCCGAATACCGGCTGTTCGATCCGGGCTACCGCGCCGGCGTCGACACCGATGGCGAGAATTTCAAGGTGGTGCTCGGCGTGGCGCCGACTTCGGTGCCTTATCGGCCGCCGCGGATCACGGCGCGGCCGATCATGCGCGGGCCGCAGACGGCGACGGTCGTCGGTCCGTCGGGCGAGGAAATCTTCACCGACAAATATGCCAGGGTGAAGGTGCAGTTCCACTGGGACCGCCTCGGCAAGAAGGACCAGAAAAGTTCCTGCTTCGTGCGGGTGTCGCAGACCTGGGCCGGCAGCGGCTGGGGCTTCATCCAGATCCCGCGCATCGGCCAGGAAGTGATCGTCGATTTCATCGAAGGCAATCCGGACCTGCCGATCATCACCGGCCGGGTCTACAACGCCTCGCAGATGCCGCCCTACGGGCTGCCCGGCAACGCCACGCAGTCGGGCTGGAAGTCCAATTCGTCGAAGGGCGGTGGCGGCTACAACGAGCTGATGTTCGAGGACAAGGCCGGCTCCGAACTGGTCAACTTCCAGGCGCAGAAGGACCACAACCTTCTGATCAAGAACGATCGCACCAAGACGGTGCAGCACGACCAGTCCGACCGCATCGACAACAACGCCAAGCACTCCGTTGGCAACAACCTCGACGAGGACGTCGGCAACAACAAGACCGTCAAGGTCGGCGTCGACCAGACCACGAATATTGGTAGCAATGACTCCGAGACGGTCGGCGCTAATCGCTCACTGAAGGTGGGCTCCAACGAAACGATCAACATTGGGTCGAACTCGACCGAGACGATCGGCGCCAGCCACACACAGACCGTCGCGCTCGTCCAGACGGTGACCGTTGGCGCGGCGCGAGTCGATTCTGTCGGTGCCGCCGAAACCCGAAGCGTGGGTGCGGTACAGACGAACACCATCGGCGCGTCGCGGTCAGTCACGGTGGGGGCGGGGCAGAGCCACAGCATTGGGGCGTCGGATAGCTGGTCTATTGCTGCGGCTCAAAGCGTCAGCATCGGTGGAGGCCATAGCGAGTCGATAGGCGGCGATCAAAGTTCGAGCGTTGGTGGCGGTCGCAGTGCCACGATCGGCGCGGACGATTCGAATTCGGTGTCCGGCGGCTTTTCGTTGTCCGTCGGCAAGGACAGCAACATATCGGTTACCGGAGGCGAGACAATCAAGGTCGGCAAGAAATTCGTGCTCGATGCAGCTGATGAGATTCTTCTAAAATCCGGTTCGGCCTCAATCCTGATGAAGAGTGACGGGACCATCGTCATCGACGGCAAGGACATTTCGGTGAAGGGGTCCGGCAAGATATCCATCAAGGCCTCGAGCGACATCACGATGAAGGGCTCGAAAATCGGGGAGAACTAGAACATGGCAAAAGTTCGTGATCGCGTCGATGGCGTCGTAATCGGCCAGTTTCTCGGTTTCGGCGAAGACGGTCCCCTGGTGGTGTTTCCGGGCAATTCGAAGGAAACCGCATTGACGGCGCGCAGCCTCGCCGAACTGTCGTCCGATATGATCGGGCAGGAGATCGCGCTGTTGTTCGAATGCGGAGATGCCCGGCGGCCCCTCATCGTCGGGCGCATCGTGGAACTGGCACGCAAGCCTGTGGCACCTGAAGTCATTCGCGATGGCGAGCGTGTGCGGGTTCACGCCGAAGAGCGGATTGAATTACGCTGTGGTAAGGCAACAATCCTGATGGAGAAGGACGGTCGCATCACTATCAGAGGTACGTTCGTCACCAGTCACGCCAGTGCCGCCAACCGTATCCGCGGCGGCTCGATCGACTTGAATTGATGATGGTTGCCGGAAGCCAACAATCCGACGGCGCCATTGAACGTCGCATCGTGCAGGATGTTGTACGTCAGCATGCCGAACAGGCGGCTTTCTTCTGGGCGCAGCGCGACACGTTGGCCGCCGAGGATCCACCTGACGGAAACGTGGTCGCCGGCGTCGACAGGCGGCTTGAGCCGAACCTTGACGGGCTGCGCATTTCCGGGACAGCCGCGTGGCCGTTCATTGAGGCCGCCTATGAGGATTTCCCCGAAAAGGGAGAGCTATTCCTCTTCGCATGGCTGGCAATTGAGCAAGGCGACGACAGCAAGGTCCGGCAAGCCGTTGAACTCGGCCGCGCGTCGGATGATGATGCACGGGGCCTGGTCGGAGCATTGGCTTGGCACAAGGCCGAAACGATCAGTCCCCTGGTGCGGCGTTGGATCAGCGCGCAAGACGCGTTCCTGCGCTACCTCGCCGTCGCGGCTTGCCGCGAACACGGCGTTGACCCGAAAGCCCTTTTGACGAACTTGTTGCGTGATCCCGACGGACGCGTACGTGCAAACAGCCTGCTTCTGGCGGGGGTGCTGAAGCGCGCCGATCTAACGCACGACGTTGTTAGCGCGCTGGACTCCGATGACGGAAGAGTGCGACTGTGGGCAGCCTGGGCACTCAACGAACTTGGTCGCGGGGACTTGGCGCGGGCGGAGTTGCAAAAGGTTGTGGCCGCAAATGGGCCGAATGCGCCGACAGCCTTGCGGGCCTTGATCAAGGCAGGACCACAGGACGACGTCCGCGCCTTCATGGGTGGCTTGCTGAAGTCGCCCGGCACGGCGCCGCTAGCCGTGCGCGGCGCCGGCATGTTGGGCGATCGCTCAATTCTGCCTTGGCTGGTGCAGCAGATGCGCACTCCAGCGCTCGCGGCGGCCGCTGGCGGGGCACTGCTCGAGGCCTTCCCGGAAGCACGCGGCATCGACGGCTTGTTCACGCTCGATCCGACCACGCTTGGGCCCGATTTCGAGAAACACTTCGGTGATTTTGCAGTGAAGGTGCCCGTGGCGGAGAACGTCAGGACGTGGAGCGACAGCGTGCTCCAGAAACAACCAAGAAGCGCGCCAGCTGCGCGACTTGAGCGATGAGCCGATCGATCAGGAACCCCGTGGGGTATCGAGAATTTCGGCGCAGCGGTCCGCCGTCATGATCGGCGCCAATGATGCGTCGGTCAGAAGCACAACTGGCGCAATCTGGGTTTCCTCCACCGGCCACCAATCGCCGATCCCGCCCCTTATGGCTGCCCATGCCTCGTCTGGCCGCGCGGCTTTGGCCAGCGCGGCGGCGAGGAACACGACGTTGTCGAAAATACCGGGCAGGGTGTTGTCGTTTTCAAATACCTGCACCGCACCCTCATGGTACTCATAGACTCGCGCCAGTGCGATCATATGATCGGCCCGTGCCTGCGAATCCGAAAACTTTTTCTTGCTGCCCTCAATCTTCGCCACTGCCTCCGCGAAGCGAACTGCGCCACCAAGTTGCGCACCCTGCGGCAAGCGAAAGTCCTCCGAGCCGCGCGACGCGGCGAACGCAGCCAGGCTTGCGAGTACCTTCAGAAGGTCGGCGTCCCCTTTCTTCCCTAGGCTGCGGCGGCCGATCTCGGCGATCTTTGCGGCCCGATCCCAGCTTTCGGTTTTGCGCGCCGCGAGCGCGCAGAGCGTGACCTGATCAATCTGAACGTCGAACGTCTCGAATTGGTCGAGTACGGCGACGGACGTCTCGACATGTCCGAGCACGTCGTCCCATCGGCCGCGGTACGCCGCGATCTCCGCGAGAGCCGCGGCGGCCCGGGCCGTGCCCTTGTCCACCAGGACCGCGAGTGCCTGTTCCGCTTCTCCGATGTCGCCGCCCAGGGCCTTCCTTTGTGCCGCCTCAAGCTGCGTCAACTTTGCCATTCGGGAATCTCCGGGTTAAATCTGTGGGCAATTTCGCGATGAAGGTCGTCATCGATTTCGAGGGTGTTGTCTTCGCTGACAAAAAAAGCACCTTCAGCATAACACGCGTCAATCGTCTTGATCATTGCCGTCAGGCTCTCATACTCCACAGGCTGTTGAGGCTCGCCGTGGATGAAGCCGATTATCTCTGCGGTTTCCTTCTTCTCGTCGCTGCACAAGGCGGGGTAGAAATCCCCGCCTCCGTCGGCAAACACCGGAAACCACCCTTCGCGCCACTGCGGCGCGTCCCGGCGTTCCATAAAAATTTCGACGGCTTCTTCCAGAGACAGCAGATAGAAACCGGGAAAGAAATAAACGGTGTCCAACTGGTCACCTTCGTTCACCCTGGTTCCGTTGCGCCAGCGATATAGTTGCTCCAGCTCCAGAGGAAGCAAGAACGGCAAGCGCGCCTCCCAGGCGCGGATGTCCACGCTGGACAGCCCGGGCTGGAGCAGAGCTGGTGTTGCGCGTCCCAGACGCGTCAGAAATTGAACGATCCGGTCCAGTTCTTCGATCATTGTAGGAGCCTGACTTTAAGTAATTTCCACCCAGTATGAATCGCCGTCGCCAATCCCGTTATTCTGATAGAACGACGAAAGTTTGCCGCCTTGGGCGTTCTGCTCCGAGACCGGAATCGCTGCGACCGCGGCTTTCGGCTTACCTGGAGGTTTGCCCCCCTGGGTCGAAGAGGCGAACGGAAATTCGTCGAGCGACGTGTTTTTCTTGCCTTTTTTCTCACCTTTGAGCGCGGCCCGCCGGTTTTTGCGAATTGCGCTTCGGCTTGTCTGACGCGTCAGCTTCTTCTTGCCGGGTCCCATCCGCTTCTTCATGTTGGCTACCTTATTAGGAAAGGTTGCCGAATCGAATACGACCGTAGGCAGCGGGGCCGGATTTGCATTCCCCTGCAGATCGACCGTATTTTTGTTGTTGTGATACTTCTTGTCGGTGTGGCGGCAGGCGTTCTTGCCGTCCATCTTGACGTTGAACGAGTAGAGTATCCAATCCGTTGCTTGTTTGAACGTATTGGATTTGACGCCGCCAACCGTTCCCGGTTCGTCACCCGTACTCATGCCGTATTGTGAGCCTTTGTTGGCAATCATGGCGCCGCCCTTGGCGAAGACGGTTGTTGTGCCATTCTGCAATGTGCTGCTCATTGCGAAGTTAGGATAAGGCAAGGGAACCGGTCCGCCCGGACTGGGAGTCTTGCAGACATCGGGAATCGTCGCCTTGGAGAATCCGGTGGACGATTTGTGGGTCAGGCCGAGGCCGTTGACGGTGATATGCGTCGGCATCAGGCAGCCTTTCGCATACCGCCGAGCAAAGCGGCTGCGCGAATGCCGTTCTCGGAACTGGCCCAGATCAGCGACAGGCGCCCGGTCTGATAATTGCGGGCTTCGGCTTCGGTCACGAGGCTGACAAACAGCGGTCCGCTCGCGGCACCCACATCGCCCCAGCAATCGGCAGGAGTCTCGAAATCGGCCGCATTCCTGAACCGCCCTGGATTGCGGATGGTTGCGAAGCCGTACTCGTTGGCTCGATAGCGTTCGCCGTTCATATCGCAGATGATCCGATCGACCGGATCGGTTCCGGCTTTTTCGAACAAGGTATGGAACGCCGCTCCAAGTCCTTCGCCAAGCACGACGGTCTCGGTTCGGATGCGGTTTTCCTCGTGCGCACCTTCAATGCCGATCAACTGGAGCAGTGGCGGGATAGCGTACTTGCGGGCGGTTCGCAGGGTTGTCATCAGGCAGAGTCCTGCCGCCTCCCCAGGGCAGAACCCATAGATATTGCCCTCGGAATGGAGCTGCTCATTTTCGTCCAGCCACAAGAGTGTCTCGGTTTGCAGATAGGTATCGACGCCGCCAGCCAGGCAGAATGTCGCGCTGCCTTCGCGCAGGCTTTTGGCCGCTTGCAGCATGGCGATCATGCCGCCGGCATGGCCTCCGGCAATGGAACTGCCGCCTGGGAACTCAGCGTACTGCAACAAACGATTGCGCAGTCGAGCATGCACTTGGACAGCGAAATCGCCATCCTGGCCGGGCCGCGGTTCTCCTGTCGCCACGATCAACGATACCGGAGCGTTGCTGATGGTGCCAAGCACCGGCCGCAATGCCTGCACTGCCGGATCGACAGCGATTGCGACAGCACGATCCGGGCCCTGCAGATGGAGGTCGATACCCATGTCGCGGGTGACCTTCATTTGCTCGCCGAAGCGGTCGATCATGGTGGGGTGTTGCTGGATCGCGGAAATACCGGCGCGAACTGCCGCTGCACTGGAAGCGGCGTCGAACCCCAACGGCGTTCGCGCGCCGATGCCGACGATGACGATGACATCGTCGCTAGCCATCGGCGAATTTCTCCGTCCAGACACCCATGCGCGTGGCGGCGGCCGCAACAGTTTGATGACGTATGCTTATGGTCGTGCTCTTCAGCCGTTCCTCGTCATAAGGCACGTACAGCGTGGTCATCCACGTAATGGAGAACTGACGCTTGTCTGGATTGATCCGTAGCGTATGGATCGCCGGCTCCTCATGTTGCCGGGAAGGTCGGTTATAGAACTCCGTATGTATGTCGAAGGCGATACGAGGCAGAACGAACTGGAAAAAACCATCACCAGTGAAGTTGCCCAGCCGCACGATTTCATAGCCGACAAGTGGCGTCCTGGTTCGCTGATCTTCCGGCGCGCATTGGTAGTAGGTTCGACTAAAATCCAAAGGCAGCAGCGGATCGCGCGTCTTCTGCCATTCATCGCCATAGGTGCCAGCATATTTGGCGCGCGGCATCCAGTGCCGCGCCACTGGACCGAAACCTGCAGGCCGGCCGCTTCGGTGGTCGCGGTAGGGTGAGTCAGGATATTCGAAGTTAGGGCCGGTTTTGCCGATCAAATGTTGTGGATCGACAGCGAAGCCGGTTCCCACCGGGTTTCGCCGGTCCCAATCGGGTTTGGAGGCCTGATTGTCCGTGCCGCCAAAAGTTCGCCGCCAAGAGATTGGAATCTGAATGAAGGGCTCTGGTCGGCTCATGCGCACCGATACCGGCCCCGGCATGAAAACACGGTTGCCAATCGCACGCACGCTCTTGTCCAATACGCCGTCTATCGCGATACGCGCTATCGACTCGATATTCGGTTGCTGATCGGGCGCATATACGTGGCCTTCAACAAGGACATCGGTGTGCTTCTTCTCGATGACGAGATCGTCGTCATCAAGCAATTCCAAGGCGTCAGCGCTGTGGATAGGAGCCATATTAACAGGGACCTGATCCTTTAGAAGTTGCTGCTTGCCGTCGGGGTCAAGTTCGAATGATGCTTTGATCGCGATCAGCCACCATTCATGACCGCGTTCGTCGCGGGTCCAAGCTTCCTGGGCGGCAAATGGCGTCTCGTTCCAGAGATTCCACATTCGAAATCACGCATCCTTACGCGATGATGAAACAGCGGGCCTTGACTGCCCTGGAAATAACTATCGATAGGGTCTGCGTCTGTGCCGGGTTTTACACATCGTCGAATTTGGCCCCATCAGCTGGTCTCCCAACTGCCGGCGAGGATCGTCTCCAGCGTCGCTTGCGGCGAGTGCGGGTCGATGTCGAAAATGTCGGAGTGCGCCGTCCACATCACCATGTCGGCAATCAGCTCTTCGCCCGGCTCGACCGACGGCACAGGCAGTCCGCCGAGCGCTGCGTCCAGTTCGTCGGCTGTCAGCTCGCCCCGCTGGGCGGCGGTGGCGGCCTCCTCGATTCCGGCAAACCATGCCTCGGCATGCGTCAGCGCGACAGGCGCTTCGGGTAGCAGGGCAACGACGCTCAAGGGGAATTTCCGGCCGACCTTGTCGGCGCTTTGCAGGATGATGCCCGCCGACGCGCCGAAGGAATTCGCGCCGGCCAGAAAGCGCAGCGCCGTGCCAGTGGCCCAGATGTCCTGGCCAAACAGCGGCACCAGATGCTGCGCCAGCCAGCGGTCCCACAGGCGCACGAACTCGCCCGTCAGCCGCCGGGTGACGAAGTCGCCGGTGGCGGGCATTTTGCCGTAGAAGCCGGGCAGGATCAGATCTGCGGCGGACATGAGAATTTCTTGAACATCTGGAGGTTGTAGGGATTTTCGACGCTTGCCGCCTTGAGCTTGAAGTCGGCATACATGCCTTTCGTACCCAGCCGCAGGCTGTAGACATCGGACAGCGAGGTGCCGGTAAAGCGACCGCCGCGCAGCATCCTCAGCCAGGCCCAGCTGCCGGTCTCGTTGAGCATGATCTCGGGCGAGCCGTCGATTGGCTGGAAGGCGAGCGAGATGACGCCGGTGCCGTCCTTGCCGGGCCAGGTCATTGGCTGCGGCCGCGTCGCATTGTTGAAGTAGACGAGGCTCTGGCCGTCGAGATTGAGGGTGACGCGGGTGACGTTGGGCGACAGGTCCGTCGGCTCCAGCGTGAACGCCATCACCGGACCTTGACCACCCGGGAAGAGATCGTCGCGGATGCGCCGCGCCTGTTCGAAGGCGGCAAGTGCTGACGGGTCGAGGCCGAAATCGGCGCGCCATTTCCACGGCTGCGCCGAGGTGTCGACATAGCTGATCAGATGGTCGTTGATGAAGCCGTCGATCATGCCTGCCGGTCCGAACAGGCGGGCGAAGTCGCGCACGTTGACGTCGACGGCGCTGTCGGGGCTGAACGGATAGCGGTCGTTGAGCGCGGCCTGGCAGAAGGGCAGGATGTCGGCACGCCATATTGCGTTGAGCTCGGAGGCCACGGCCTTCTGCGTCAGCCCGCTGGTGTCGCCGGCAATGCCGCTCAGCCAAGTGTTGACGGGGTCGGGCAGGATCTGCGCCTGCCGGGCCACTGCGCCGGTCAGCTCGGCCAGGCCGCCCTGTTTCTTGATCGCGTCCTGCGGGTCGGGATTGGCGGTGACCGTCTGCAGCACATTGGACAGCGCCGTCAGCGCCACCACCGCGGCATCGAGCGCCGGCGGCTGGCCATCGACCTCGGCAATCGTGCTCTTGAGCGGCTTGAAGTGCTCGGCCACCAGCGTGCCGGTCAGGTCGACTTCGCTGGCCGAGCCGGCGCGCGGCAACAGCTTGGCGCCGGTCTTGACGATCTTGCCCAGCTTGCCGAGTTTGCCCAGCAGTTTGGAGCCGCCCTTCGCCGCCGCCTTGTCGTCGGTCGCCGGCGCCTCGTCGGAGCGGGTAAGGTCGACCTCCTGGACCACCGCCGTCAACAGCCGCTTAAGCGCGGAATCGGCGCTGGAAAGGTCCTTCAGATTCTCGCTGGCAATGTTGAGGTCGCTGAGCGGCGCCAGCCGCATGTCACGCAGGAAGCTGTCCCACTGCGCGATGTAGTCGTCATAGTAGAGCTTCAGAATGTCTTCCGACAGCGCCGACACGGACGTTTCGGAATTCTCCGAGCAGCCACCGGCAAACACCGCGCGGTCGAGCGCCGCCTGGGCGGCGACATCCTCGACCCGGTCGAGGATCGCATCGTGGAAACCGTCATAGGTGAAGGCGCCTGATATGCCGACCCGGAGCGTCTTGTCGGAGCGTCGCGAAAACACCTTGGCGCCGTTCGGGCCGGCGAAATTGGCGGGGATCCATTCCTTCAATCCGGCCACCGCCGGGTCGGCCAGCAACTGCTTGTAGGCGCGCGCCGGCAGCGAGATCGTGCACACCGTCTTCAACGCTTCGGCGACCAGCGCCTGGTCGGGTGCGATGTAGCTGTCGTCGACCGCCATGCGGCGGATCGCGGCCAGCTGGTGTTCTTCCGCATCGGCGGTCGGGAAGGGTGCGGCCGGTGCGAATTCGGGCAGGTCGTTCACCCACCAATTCTCAACGAAATCCGAATCCATCTGCGACAGGCCGGTCATCATGCGGTAGGTCTTGAGCGCGCCCAGCATGAAATCCGGATCGCGGATCTGCCGCCACATCGTTGCCTCCAGCAGCGCCACCATGCGCGGCTCGAGCACGTTGCGCAAAGCATGGTCGTAGGTGTCGGTCTGCGCCCGCATCAGTTCGGCGGAAGCTGATGGCCCGAGCAGATCCTGCGCCTTGTCGGGCGGCGCAGTCCTGGCACTGGCGACCTCATCCATGGCGTTGAGGGCAACGTCCATCGCCGGCTGCTGCACCGAGGCGGGCGTCGCGGCGGCCGAGGTCAGCGGCGCCTGCAATGCCTCGAACTGGCCGGCCTGCGCGGCGATCGCATTGCGGTTGTCGTAGTAGGACCAGGTGAACAGCGAGCCGGCCAGGATGGCGGCAGCCGCGCAGGCTGCTGCGGCACCGCGCCAGATCCAGCTGCGACGGCGCTGTGCCAGCGGATCGAACGTGCCGAGCCCGGCCTCCTTGAAGATCACTTCGGTCAAAAGGTTCTTGAGGAAGAAGCTGCGCTTTTCAAAGCGCTGCGTCGGCATCGAGCGTCGCGCCGGCAGGCCGAAGGAAGAGGCGAGTGCAGCGGTGAGCCGGTCGATCGGCGCGCCTTCCTGGGTGGCCGAGGTGAGATAGACGCCGCGCAGCCACGCCGCCTCCTCGTAGCGGCTTTCGCCGAACATCGCTTCGACCAGCACCTGGATCGGCTCGGACAGGCTTTGCAGCTGCGCCGGGAAGCGGAATATCTCGGCGCGTTCGGCGAGCTTGTCTTCGTCTTCCAGCCGCGGCACCAGCCGCTTTTCCAACTCCCTCGACAGCGTCGAGATTTCGCCCGCGATCGTCTTGGCGTCGACGCGCGCGTTGAGCGGGAAGGTCGTGCCCCAAACCTGTTCGCGCGCCTGCGTCGACAGGCCGCCGAAGAAGGGCTCGAAGCCTCTGATCAGATCGGCCTTGGTCAGCATCAGATAGACCGGCAAGCGGATTTCCAGGCGTTCCTCAAGCTCGGCCAGTCGCCTGCGGATCTTGCGGCCATGCGCCTTGACGGCTTCGTCGCCTTCCGACAGCGCATCGATCCCGAGCGCGACGATGACGCCGTTCAGCGCACGCCGGCCGCGATGCTTCTTCAACAGGTCGAGGAAGCCCAGCCATTCGGCAGCGTCGACATCGGGCTGGCTTTCCTGCTGGACGTAGCGGCCGGCGGTGTCGATCATCACCGCGTTTTCGGAGAAGAACCAGTCGCAGTTGCGGGTGCCGCCAATCCCTTGCAGATCATCGGTCAGGTCGATCGGAAAGTTGAGGCCGGACTGGCGCAAGGCCGTCGTCTTGCCGGTCGCCGGCGGGCCGACGATCACATACCATGGCATCTCGCGCAGGAACTTGCGGTTGCCGAGCTTGCGCCGCTTCAGCTCGACCATCACGTCCTGGAATTTGGCGCCGACCGCGGCAACATTTTCCTCGCCGGGGCTGAGCCGCTTTTCCTCGACGGGTGCAGAAATCTCGGCGACGAACATGCGGTTGGCGCGGATCGCCCGGCGCTGCGCGACGATCAGCCAGATCAGCCAGAAGATCACCAGAAGCGCGATGATGACGATGCGCACCGTCTCCGACGCCATCGGCACATAGTCGCCGACCCGCACGATCGGGCCGAACACCCAGATGATCAGCGACAGCAGCGCCAGCCCGATCAGCGTCCACAGGAAACGCGAGGTCAGGACCGCCCAGAGGAAGCGCAGGATGAACATGTCACAGCCTCTTCTCGACCAGCACTTCGACGCGGCGGTTGAGCGCACGGCCTTCCCGCGTGGAGTTGTCGGCCACCGGATCGCTTTCGGCGCGGCCTTCGGACGATATGATTTCCTTCGGCACGCCGGCCTGCACCAGAAGCTCCGCTATGGTTTCGGCGCGGGCTTCCGACAGGCGTTGGTTGCTGGCAAGCGGGTTGGATCTTTGCAGGCGCACATTGTCGGTATGACCAACCACGGTGATCTTTCCGATCAGGTCCTTATTGTCCAGGATCACCTTGGCGATGGACTCAATCAAAGGCTCATAGCCCTGGGTGAGTGTCGGACGCGACGATTGGAAAAGTTCGGGGCTGGAAGCCTGGATAACCAGCTTGGCCAGCGAGACGCTCTCCGTGCCGCTCAGCGCCCTGCTCGTTTCCGCCGGCGCTGCCTTCTGGAATTCCGGTAGCAGCGCGTAGTCGACGGCAACCGGCAGAGGTGGCGGAGCGTCAGCCTTGGGTGCCGCGCGAGTGACGTCAGCCCGCGTCGGCGGCGGCAAAGCGCGCACCAGCGCCGAAAGCTCGACCGCCTGGCTGCTCAGGCCCATCGACAGGCCGACATGGATGGCTGTCGCGATCACCGCGGCGGCCACCGCCATCACCCAGATCGGCACGATGAAGCGCTGCGGTTCGTCGGAGGCAATCACGCCCCTCCAGTTGGGCGACAACGGTGCGCCTTCGGCGTCGTTGTCGCGCAGGAAACGCGCCGCCGCCACGCGCACGGCATTGAGCGAACGGTCGCCGGAGCGGCCGGGCACGCGGTATTTGCCGCGAAAGCCCAGCGCCATGCAGTGATATTGCAGCTCCAGCATTTCGCGGTCGCGGTTGGGATGGCGCTCGAGGTCTTCGAGACGAGCGAAGAATTGCGCGCCGGCATCGACGTCGCCGCGCAGCATCACCACCAGCGGTTGGCGCGGCCATGCGCTGGCGCCGCCCCACGGCGTGTTCAGCGCCAGATCGTCGAGCAGCGCCGCCACCAGCCACGCCGCCTGGTCGGCGCGCTCAAGCGACGAGCCTTGCGCCATGGTGGCGTCGCGGCAGCGCACGAGTTCGTCGAGCAGCCTCGTGCGCAGCGCTTCCGGATTTTCCGGCGGCAGCGCGTTTTCCAGTTCGGGCGCAAATTCCAGCAAGGGTGAGAACGCGTTGACAAGAACGTTCGGATGCGCACGCGATGAGCGCTTCGCTGTCACGCCCGACGCCGGCAGGGGCATGGCGCGCGGCGTCGGCGCTCCACTCAGACGGATGCGCGTGCGCTCCCGATCCTCGGACAGTCCGAATGGATCGTCCCTGCTCATCATCTCACCTGTTGACCGAGTAGCAGTCGACCTGCGGTTCGCTGGGCAATACGCCCGAAACGCCGATCACAAAGCCTGGTGCTTCGAGAAGCGAGGCCCAGTGCTCGCTTTTCTGGTCGAGTTCGAGGCACAGTCGGTCGCCGTCATAGGGAATTTCGCGCGGCTGCGAATGCAGCGGCTTCAGCGGAATGCCGGGCAGGCGTGACTTCCACAGCCCTTCGAATTCGCTGGCCGAGCCGACCGTCGCCTGATTGACGAAAATCTTGCGCAAGGCATCCTCCGACAGTTCGGAGCCGATCCGCACAACGATCCGGCTCGCCACCAGAAGTTTCGGGTTGTCGATGCGGATCTTCCACACATTGGTGGCATGCCGCATGACCGGCAGCGCGCGCGACTTCGGCTCGATGTAGCGCAGGCTGAGGATCAGCGAGCGCAACGCGTCGGCCAGTGCCGAATAGGCCGGGCCTGGCGCCATGTGGTCGTAGACAGGCAGTTCACCCAACCGCCGCGCGCTCGAGCCGTAGGTGGCCATCGAGCCGGCGAGGCCGGCCAACTCCATATAGACCTCGGCCGGATGGAACACGTCCTGCGCCAGCATGTGCGCCAGCCGCGGCCGCGCAGCGTTGACCAGGTTGAGGATCAACAGATCCTCGACGCTGCGCCCCGGTCCGCCCAGCACCATCTTGCCATGCGCCTCGGCGATCTGGTCGAGGCCGGTGACCACTTCCTGCAGCAGGCGGCTGTACCAGGACGCCGCGCCGATGACCAAGGTCGGCGGCAGGAATGTGTCGTCGAGCGCCACGCCGCCATCGGCGCGCACCCCCTTGAGCTCGGCCACCGGCAGGGCCGTGTAGCCGCCCACCGCCGTGCCCGGCGCCAGCAACAGCGCCTGCGGTCGCGCGATCTCGATTTCCTCGGGATCGGAGCCGCCATGCACGGCGTCGCGCACCGACACGATCCGGCCACGATAGCGCGCGCCGGACGGCTCGGCGTGCGCCGGGTCGAAACCGACGCCGCCGGGCGGTTCGAGCGGCAGCGCGATCAGCACCGGTCCCGCGCCCATCTCCGGCGTCACCGCCAGCGGCCGCGGCGCATCCATCGTCTCGGGAATCGCAAACGGCGTCCCGTCGGGAAAGATGCCGCGCGCCGAAAGCACCGAGATCTGGCCGGCATCGAGCTGTGCCTGATCGAGCGTCAGCGTTCGAAAGCCGAACGTATGCAGATGTCCGGCCTGCAAGGCGCCGCGCACCGTCGCCTCGAAGAAGCGGTCCTGTTGCTGGAAATGCTGGGTGCGAAGGAAAAGCCCCTCGGACCACAACACCCTGTTTGCATCGCTCATGCCGGCACTCTCTGCTTCCTGCCCATCACCTGTCGCGGCTTTGCGGAATTGCCCCCGCTAGGCGGAAATGCCGCCGCTGCCGAGCGTCACATTGACGGTGAACTTCGATCCCGGCGACACCGACTTGGTCGTGCGCCAGTTGCGTCCGGTGGGGTCCCTGATCAGCGCGACGAAGCCCAGGGCCGCCACCTCGGGTTCGACCGTGATCGTCTTCGACGCGGTCTTGCCCGGCCCAACCGAAATCGTGTCGGAGCCGATCAGATCGCCGCCAAGTGCCGCGCCGGCACCGCCCTGCAGGGCGAAGTAGTCGGCCGAATTGAAGGCGCCAGTGCTCTTCAGGCGCAGGATCATGACGGTCACCGGCCTGTCGCCGCCGCCCGGTCCTGGGTTCATGCCGGCGCCGCCGGCGAGGTTGACCGTTATGACGGAGGGTTTCGGCGGGCCGCTCTGGCAAGCCGTCAGCAATCCTGTCGCGCCCAAGGCAAGAATGAATTCGCGTCTGTCGATCATGTCCTAGTCCTCCTCATAAGCGTCTCGAAAATCAGCGCCGATTTCGCCCAGAAAGCGCGTCTCGGCGCTGTGAGCGATTTCACGGTGGCGTTTCTGGTACAATTCCCAGAGCTTGGCGCCGCGCCCGCCGGTCAGCAGATTGCCGATCGCCGAACTCGACTTCAGTTCCTGCTCGATCGCCGCTGGATCGAAGCGATCGATCATGCGCTTGAGCGCGCCTTGCACGCCGCGCCAGGCGCGAACGTGGTGCTGCGCGAGGTCGCGTACTGCATCCTTGATCGCCGCCTCGGCGCCGAGGAAACCGGGGCTGCGCTCGGCCAGGATGGTCACCAGCGCATCGTCGACCGAGGGCAGGAATTTGAGCGGATTGACTTCGGACGCACCGACCACGGTCTGGGCGACGCGGGCATTGCCCTTCTCTTCGGCGCGCTTGCGCAAAAGCTGCATCAGCCCTTCCATCATCAGCCGGTATTCGCGGCCGAACTTCTCCATATCGGCCACCGGGTCGCGGCCGGGAAAATCGGCCTCGTCCATTCCCATGCCGCGCAGGAAAGCGGCGCGCAATTCCGCGTCCGACTGTCCGGCCGACGGCCGCGCCGCAGCTTGCCGGACAGGAGTGCGCGGCGGCGGTGGAGACGGGGCTGGTGGTGGCTGCCGTAGCGGGGGCTCGGCCGCGCGGACTGGCAGGTCCCAAGGCGCAGGAGAAGGGGCAGGCGAGGGCGCATCGGTTCCGCCGCCATCCGTCACCCCTGCGTCGAGGCTGGTGGACTCGGCAGGGCCAAAACCAAACCCGTCATCGAAGGCCGGCGGCTTCTCGGAACTGGATCTGATCGGCTCTCTTGACAGCGGCGCGGAGTCGAGGCCGAAGGGGTCATCGAACAGCGGCTTGCCGCCGCCTTTGTCGGTGGCGGCCTCCGGCGCTGGCGTCGCCACCGGGTCGAGGCTGAATGGATCGTCGAACGCCTGCGAGCTGCGTTCGTCGGAGAGCGCGCGCGCGAATGCGCCGGGCACCGGCTTCTCGAACGGATCGGGCAGGTCGGCGGGTCGCGGCCGTCTCGGCTCTTCTTCCGTCGTGGACGAAAAGAAATCGTCGCCGCCGAGACTGACCGGTGCCCGCGACGCCGCCGGCTTACTGGCGGGCGCTGAGGGTCTGGAGGCCGGCGCTTCGGTCTTCGCCGTCTGCAGATCGACCCACACCACATAGTCGCCCAGCCGCAGCCGCATGCCGCTTTGCAGGCGCGCCGTGTTTCCCGCGCCGAGTGGGCTGGCGGCATCGTCGATGAACAACCCGCTGCTGGAGGTGTCGGTGACGAAATAGCCGCCCTGCTGGCTGGTGATCTTGCAGTGGGCGCGCGAGACGAACATGTCGGGATCGTTGATCTGCCAGTCGGCATCGGCGCTGCGGCCGATCACCAGCTCACCCTCGTCCAGCCGCGCCTGCCGCGTGACCTGTGCGCGTGGTCCCTGTTCGAGCGTCAGCAGCAGGCTCATGCCGCCACCTCTTCCCGCCAGCCGACAATGGTGCGCAGCCGCATGTCGTCGGCATCTCCCTTTTCGACGGGCCGTTTCAACCAGGTGGTGCGGGCAAGCTGGACGGTTCCGAGCTTCGCCGGCGGCACTGCCTTTGCCGCAAGCACGATCCTCAGATCGACATCGATGGTTTCGCCAATCAGGTCGCGCACCGCCTGCTTCAACAGCTTCAGCCGCTCGCCGCCCGGCAGGAAGGCCTTGTAATCCTTGTAGCTCAGTGCGCCGATGCGCAGCTCGATGCGGCTCTGCCGGCTGAACGAGCGCGGGCCGATGGTGGCGCTGCGCCCGAGCGTGGCATAGCTGCCGCCAAGCCGGCTCTGCAGCCCCTTGGGGATGGTCAGCCAGGCGGCGACGAACTCCTTCAGCACCACCGGCACCTTGAAGGCTTCGGCAATGAACAGGGTCAGCCGCTCGGGGCCGTCGACCTGGGAAGCGAGCGAGGCGGCCTGGCGCAGTTTTACGGCATCGAGTTCGGCATCCTGCGTGCCCGGCAGCCCGATGCCGGCCATTGCTTCGAGCATGGAACGGACGCGGCCGCCGACCCCGCGTTCGACCTGCACCGCCGGATGGGCATCCGCCCAGGCGCGGTAGTAGAGCGCGATCATCCGGTGCTGCAGGATGTTGACGAAATCGACGAAGGTGGTGTCGCTGGTCTGCCGTGCCTCCGCACCCGCGTACCAGCGTTGCGACAGGCGATCGAGCACCCAGCGCGTCAGATGCAGCGGCATCGGCCCTTCAGGCCCGAGCAGGCCGAGATTGTTGACCGTGACGCGCGCCGGCAACGTGTCCGTCGGCTCGCGGAAATCCACCACGTCCTGCACCGCGAAGGACAGCCGCACATTCTGGCCGAGCCTAGCCGGCTCCCGGTCCGGCCGGCCGGAATGACCGAACAGGCCGCCTTGCCGTTCCAGCCGGCGCAGCAGTTCGAAGAAGTCGAAACTCTCGGACAGGGTTGCGGCTCGCTCTAGATCAGGTAGCGATTGCCGGGCGTCATCGGCCATGGCACATCCTCCTGTTTCTGGAGCAATCGCGTGCGGGTGCGCACGAACCCATTAATGCCGGCATGACGGGCAAACAGCCGCGACAGCAGACCTGACAGCAGCAAGGTGCTTTGTCCTGCCAGCACTGACTGGTCGACATGCAGCGTCACCTCAGTGCCGCGGCCGAAACACATCGGACCTTCGATCGCCAGCCTTTCGATCACCGCGCGCGAGTCGATGCGCACGATCGAGCGCACATTGCGGGCAAGCCCGGGATCGCCACGTTCGGCATAGAGATCGAGCAGCGCGTGCAGCGGATCGACGCCGCGGCCTTCCTTGGCCAGGCTGAGGAAGTTGAGCGCCAGCTGCGACACCAGCCGCCAGGCCAGATCGTCGGCGCGCGACTCGCCGTCGGCGCCGGCCGGCAGCGCCGCGGGGATGGCCGGCTGCGGCGAACGCAGCGCGCCGAGCAGCCGGACCGTCTCCACCGGGTCGCCGGCTTCCAGCGTCAGGGTCGGCGTGTCGTCGAGGATGGGGAGGTCGCGGTTGGTACAAAGCGCCACGATGTCGACGCGCTTGAGCGGCCGGTTGGCCTGACTGTGGACCGGGCGCGAGATCGCCAGGAAGACGTCGTCGCCGGCATAGGAGGTGCGCGTCACGCCCTGGCTGCGCTCGTCCTCGGTTGGCCGACGCGGCCGCCGCTCGGTCGAATAGACCCAGCCGCTGCCACGGTTTTGTCCGAGGCTGAAGAGCTCCGGTATTTCCGCATCGGGACCTTCGGCGTCGGCATCTTCGACGCGGATCACGCGGTAGATCTCAAAATCCCGCGCGCGCGTGCGGTCGGCGTGCAGCACCTGGCGCGTCTTGCGGTGATCAAGCTCGATGACGTTGCACTCGCGCTCGAAGAGATTGATGATCGGCGTCGCGAAAAGTTCGAAATCCGCCGGCGTCAGATCGGCGAGTTCGGGCACCGGACGCCTGAACAAAAAGACGATCTCAAGCCCCGCCTGGCATTTGCGCACCACCGGCTGCAAGCCGGTTACGCGCGCATAGTGGAAGCGCTCGGGCATCATGAAATATTCGCGCAGCAAGCGGTAGCCTTCGAAGGTCGGCCGCGTGCGCGGCATCATCGCCTCGGCATCGGCGATGCCCACCATCTCCGGCGCCGGCAGAGGCGACAGCGGATTGGTCTTGCCTTCAGGTCTTGCACCGACGCTCGCGCAGACGCCGAAGATCGCGTCGAACGTCAGCGGCGCCTTGGTGCGGTTGGCGAAGTAGAGGTCAAGCCGGTCGAGCGCCAGTTCGCCCAGTTTGACCTTTCCAATCGGGGCAAGCGTGATGCGCAGCGCGGCTTCGCCGCCCTGGCCGCCGATCGGGCCAATACCGGCGGCGGCAAGCGCACTGCGGTCCTGGAAATAGCCGACCGAACTGATCGCTATCGGAAACAGCGTCATGTCCTGCGCGGTGGTGAAAGTGCAGCGTGTCGACAGGCCGGCCTGCAGGCTGGAGACCAGCCGCGTGCCGCGCTTGACGACATGGCCGGCAAGCATGGTCTGCACCTGCTGGCCGGGCTTCAGCACCACCATGGCGGTTGCCGGCGCCGGCGTGACGAGATCGGGATAAAGCACGTCGAGGATGGCGCGCGAAAACCGCGAGCGTTCGGCGTCCACCTTCAACCGCGTGCGTGCGGCGAGGAAGGCGACGCCGTCGAGCAGCCGCTCGACATAGGGATCGGGACACGGCACTGTATCCAGCGACAGATTGCGGGCGACGGCTGGATGCATGTCGGCGAACTCCGCCGCCAGCCCGCGTATGTGGGACAGTTCTTCCTCGTAATATTCTACGAAGACCCGGTCCATCTCAGGCTTCCCTGAACTCGGTGCGCGCCAGGCCGTTGTCGAGATTGATCGTCGTGCGCAGGCGCATGCGCTCCGGCGTCGGCGTCATGATCAGCACCGCATCGATCTCTATTTTCAGGCCGGTCTTGTCGCCAAGATTGACCGAGACCTTCGTCGCGCTCTCCTTGAGCCGCGGCTCGAAGGTGGCGAGCACCGCGCGGATCTCGCGCGCCAGCACATCGCGGTCGAAGTCGCGCGACGAACGGCCGGAGAAGGACGGCACGCCATAATTGACCACGCTGCGGCGCACCTCCGGAAAGTCGTCCAGCGCCGTCGGACTGTCGGTCATCTGCTCCGCTTCGAGATCGGAAAGCATGGGCGTCGACTCGAAGCGTTCGGTGTTGAACAACGCCTCGATGTCGCGCCGCACTGCCTCGCGCAGCACGTCGGGCGACACCACGATGCCGCGGCTTTCGAGCTCGCCGCGGTGCCGGTTCTGAAACGCCAGCCTGTGCAGCCGGCGTTTTTGATCGGGGTTCAGCGCCTCATCGGCGTCGATGCGCCTCGGTCCATCCGCCAGCAGCTCGTCGAGGCGCTCCTCGCCGAGTTCGTCGTGTAGAGCCTGCCTGAGCCCGTCTATTTCGGAACTCAGGCCGGGCAAATCGTTGACGAGGCGGTCCCAGAGCGAAGGCTGTACTGCCTCGCGCTTGGCCCGTGAACCGCCCGCCTGTGCCTTGTCCGCGGCAGGGCGCTTTGCACGCCCCTCACTTGCCGACATAGACATCCATTTCGGCTTCGTCATTGTCGTCATAGACGAACTTGATCTTCTTGTAGGCGAAGGAGACCTCCTCCTGGATCAGGTCGGCTTCATCGTCGGCCTGCGACATGTCGTATTCCATGATCGAGGCATCGGTCAGGGTGACGACCAGATAGTCCTTGCTCTCGCCGTCGATGGTCCGCCGTGCGGAGAACTTGACCTCGTCCAGCGCCTTGTTCTCGAACAGGGCCTTCGCGAGATAGGGCGAAGATTTGTCATAGTGCTTGGTGAACTTGATCATGCCCATCGACACACGGCCGCGGCGCGAGAGCGAATTCGGGTCATAGGGCGCCACCATCTTGTAGTCGACGCCATGGATCTCGATCTCGTCGTCGTGGCCGTCGCGGGTGCTGGGGCCTTTAATGTCCGGAACTTTCAAAAAACCATCGATTTTCATGGTCGGCATTTTCTTTCTCCACCGCTTTCAAACGAAAAGGTTTGGTTGCTGCAATCAAGTCTTCACAGACGGCAGTTCCGACACCAGCCTGAGCGAGGCGTTGATGCCTTCCAGCTGGTAGTGCGGGCGCAGATAGAAGCGGGCGTTGTAGTAGCCCGGCCGGCCCTCCACGCTGTCGACCTGCACCTCGGCGGCGGCAAGCGGACGCTTGGCGCGCGCCTTGTCGTCGGCGAAGGCCGGGTTGGCCAGCACGTACCGGTTGATCCATTCGGTCAACCAGATCTGCATGTCGGAGCGTTCCTTGAACGAGCCGATCTTGTCGCGCGCAATGGCCTTGAGGTAGTGCGCGAAACGGGAAACCGGGAACAGATACGGCAGGTTGGCGGAGAGCCGTTCATTGGACTGGGCGTCGGGATCGACAAGGCGTCCGGCACGCGTCTCGTCATCCTGCAGCGAGTGGGCGCCGATGAAGGCGGCCAGATCGGTGTTCTTGCGGTGCAGGATCGGCATCAGGCCGAGCTTGGCCAGTTCCGCCTCACGCCGGTCATCGATGGCGACTTCCGTCGGGCATTTCATCGCGATCGAGCCGTCATCCGTCGGGAAAGCGTGCACCGGCAGGTTGAGCACCGTGCCGCCGTTCTCGACGCCGCGGATCTGCGTGCCCCAGCCGAACAATTTGTGGCTGCGGTTGATGTTGACGCCCATCGGGAAGGCGGCGTTCATCCAGACATATTTGTTGTGGTCGCCATGCACCTCCTCCTCGAAGGAGAAGCCCTTGACCGGAACGGTCTCGGAGCCGTAGGGCAGCCGCGCCAGCACACGCGGCATGGTCAGCCCAATATAGCGGGCGTCCTCGCTTTCGCGCAGCGACTGCCACGAGGCATAGGCCGGATTGTTCACGATCATCTGCAGGTCCTGCGGGTTGGGCAGTTCCTGCCAGCTGTCCATACGGAACAGCCGCGGTGAAGCGGCGGCGATGAACGGCGTGTGCGCCGAGGCGCAGATGCCGGATATGTTGCGCAGCAGGCCGACGTCGCGCGGATGGTTCGAAAACTCGTAGGCGCCAACGATGCAGCCGATCGGCTCGCCGCCGAGCATCGAATACTCGTCCGTATAGACTTTCTTGAAGATCGGGCTCTGGTCCCACATCTGGCCTTCATAGTCTTCAAGCGTGTCCGCCAGTTGCTCCTTGGAGATGTTCATCACCCGGATCTTGAGATGCTTCGCATCCGTCTCGGTGTTGTTGATGAGATACCAAAGGCCGCGCCATGTGCCTTCCATCTCCCGCACTTCCGGGGCGTGAAGGATTTCGTTGACCTGCGTCGTCAGCATCTTGTCGATGCCGGCGATCAGCGACTTGATCGACTTGATCGAGTTCGACGAAATCGTCGTCGTCTCGGAGCGCGACTGCGCCGCCAGCGCCAGGTTGCGCACCAGTTGCTGCAGCTTCTCGCTGTCGTCCTTCTTGACCTTGAAGTCCTTCTCCAGCAGCTGGCTGAATTCGCCGAGATCGACGGCCTCGGCTTCGGCGACGGATGCTGCGGTCTTTTGCTGTTCGGCCATGATTTATTCCTCGCCCTTGTCGTCGTCGGACATCGCCTGGCTGGCGATCTGTGCCAGCAGCGGCTGATTGTTCAGCAGCTGGGCGATGCGCTTTTCGGCATCGACGCGACCGTCCATGAAGCCGAGCAGTTCCTCGAGCTGGCGCCGCATCTTGAGGATCTCGGCCAGTTGCGGAACCTGTTCGGCGATTTTGTCTGGGGCGAAATCGCCCATCTTGGTGAAGGTCAGGTCGAGCGCGAGCTCTTCGTCGCGCTCCTGGCCTTCGGCCTGCGGCAGGGTGTTCTTCACCCGCGCCTTGACCCTGGGTCCCAGCGCTTCCATGAATTTGGGGAAGCGGTTGGCATCGGTCTCGACAAAGGAACGCTCAAGCACCGTCTTTGCCGCTTCCCTGGTCTGCGATGCGCCCGACAGGTCGGCCATCACGCCCATGACGAACGGCAGTTCGATCGTCGTCGGGCTGCCGTAGGTTTCGACATCGTAGGCGATCTGCACGCGCGGGGCGCGATTTCGCTCGATGACCTTCGCTTTGCTTTCGGCTGGCATGTGTTGCTACCTTTCATCCTTCTGGGCAGTCTTCTTGGCGTCAGGAACGCCGGCGAGCAGCCGGAATTCCTTCAGCCCCGACGGGGCGAGATCTTCCATCAGTTCAACGAAATCCATGTGCACCATGCGGCGCACCCGGCGGGCGAGATGCGGGATCGGGCTCGACGGCTCGGTGCGGTCGTAGAAGGCCACCACAAGGTCGAGGCACTTCACCACATCGTCGCGCGAGGAAATCCTGTCGGGGAGCCCCGCACTTGGCTCTGCGTAGCTTGCCATCGTCTCGGCTCCATGACCGTTTCTGGCCGGCATTGCCGGGCTTGCCGTGGCGGGCGCCGGGCTGGCTGCGCCATTCGTCGCCGCCGAGGCCGTCGTTTCCACCGCGGTGTTGCGTTCCAGCGTCGTCAGCATGCGCTGCAAAAACCGCTTCAGGTCCGGAACCGCCGCGCCGCTGCCCTCAAGCCGGGCGTTCAGCGCCGTGTCGACCGCGTCGAGCGCTCCGATCGCGGCGTGAGTATCGGCTATCAGTGCCGTCATCTGTTCGCCGGCCTGATCCAGATGCGCGGCGCATCCGCTGCCCACCCGGTTCAGAAGCTGCCCATGCGCGCTGACCAGCGCTGCCTTTTCGGCGGCATTCAATCCCGACGCCGCTTCCTGAAGCATGACGCGGTCGTCGAGCGCGCCCTGTTCCAGATCGCGTCCAGTGATCGGCCCCATGGGTCGTGGGGCGAAGAAAACCATTTGCCTGAGGTTCGCCAGTAGCCCGTCCTGGTTATTCTGCAGGTCGGCCAGCGCGTTGAGGCGGCGCAAGGCGGCGTCGCGCGGCTGGCCGCCGGGCCGCAGCGCGGGGTGCATCGTCTCCCAATGCGCCTCGAAAGTCCGCGCGATCAGCGTCAGGCCTTGTGCCAGCCCGGCGAGCCCTTCTTCATTGGCGAGTGCCCGGGCGACGATGACAAGCAGGCGCAGGTCGCGGCCATGCGAACGCAATTCCTCGGCCTTGCTGAGAACGGCAGGCCAATCGACGGGAATCGTCGATTGCGCGGCAGGCTTGTTGCGCCCGTCATGGACGACCTTGACCTGCGGCTCGGTGAGGCGCTCGAGCTCGTGAAAGACCGGATCGTTGCGCAAGTCTCCGCCTGACGGATTTTCACCGTCCAACGGAGCAAGCCAGAGTGCGAGATCGATCACAGCTACCCCCAGCGACCGGCTCTAAAACCGTACGTGACCCAACGTTAGCACACGGTTGCACCCTACCACAATTCGGCAAACCGCTCAAAAGTTAACGGGCGCTAATGCGAGCCAGTGCAACTGCATCTCGAATGGCGCAATCTATGGCCTGCTTGCCCAGCCCCCGTATGTGAAGCGCATCGCATAGAATTGGAAAAAATCGTGGTTGTCTGCATTTGGTGGCGCGGGACTTTCCACAAAGGGAAGCGGCCGGCTGAATGACGCGCTTTGTCAAGCGGCTGCTTATGTGGCAGGCTGTCGACGGGCAGATTGCAGGAGCACGTTCGATGGAACAGCGCCGGTCATCGCAGGGTTTCAAACGCAAGGAACTGGTGGGCAAGCTCAATCCGGTCTGCCTGCGCGCCTTCAAGGCGGCCGCCGACAGCGCCAAGCTGCGCGGCAATCCTTACGTCGAGCTTGTCCATTTCATCGAGCAACTGGTGCTGTCCGAGCGATCGGATGTGCAGATGATCATTGCCGATGCCGGCATCGATGCCAGCCGGCTGACCAGCGACATGACGCGCGCGGTTGACAAACTGCCTTACGGCGCCACCTCGATCGAGGAATTTTCCGACCACATCTTCCACGCCATCCAGGAAGCCTGGAACCTGGCGACGCTGGAATTCGGCATGGAGGAGGTGCGCAGCGCCCATATCGTCCTCGCCTGCCTGAAGACGCCGGTGCTGGAAGGCCTGGTGTCGAAGATCAGCGCCGAGTTCGACAAGATCGACGCCGACGCGGTCATCGCCCGCTTCGCCGAGGTGGTGGAGGGTTCACTCGAAGCCGGCGCTGCGGCTGCGGCTCCTCCCACCGCTGAAGCGCCTCGGCGCGCTCCGGGTGGAGACTCTGCACTGGCGAAATACGCCACCGACCTCACCCAGCGCGCCCATGACGGCAAGATCGATCCGGTCGTCGGCCGCGATCCGGAAATCCGGCAGATCATCGATATCCTGATGCGGCGCCGGCAGAACAACCCCATCCTGACCGGCGAGGCCGGCGTCGGCAAGACCGCGGTGGTCGAGGGCTTTGCCTTGCGCATCGCCCAGGGCGACGTACCGCCGCCGCTGCAAGGCATCAGCGTGCGCATGCTCGATGTCGGCCTGATGCAGGCCGGCGCCAGCGTCAAGGGCGAGTTCGAAAAGCGCTTGAAGGCAGTGATCGACGAGGTCCAGTCTTCGGAGACGCCGGTCATCCTGTTCATCGACGAGGCGCACACGCTGATCGGCGCCGGCGGTGCCGCCGGAACCGGCGACGCCGCCAATCTGCTGAAGCCGGCGCTGGCGCGCGGCGAGCTGCGCACCATCGCGGCAACCACCTGGGCCGAATACAAGCAGCACATCGAAAAGGACCCGGCGCTCACCCGCCGCTTCCAGGTGGTCAAGATCGACGAGCCGTCGGAAGCGGTGGCTGTGCTCATGCTGCGCGGCGTCGCCGGCGTGCTCGAACAGCACCACGAGGTGCAGATCCTCGACGAGGCGATCGAGGCGGCGGTCAGCCTGTCGCATCGCTACATCCCGGCGCGCCAATTGCCCGACAAGGCGGTGAGCCTGCTCGACACCGCTTGCGCCAGGGTCGCGGTCTCGCAGCATGCGACGCCGGCCGAGGTCGAGGACATTTTGCGCCGCCGCCAGGCGTTGGAGGTTGAAAGCGGCATCATCGGCCGCGAAGCCGCGATCGGCATCGAAGTGGCCGACCGGCAGGCGCGGGTCGAAGCCGGGCTCGCCGAGACTGAGACCACGCTCGCTACTGCGCAGGAGCGCTGGGAGCGCGAAAAGGCGCTGGTAGCCGAGATCCTCGAATTGCGCGCGCGGCTGCGCGGCGAGGGCGTGCCGCTCGATGAGGTAGCAACCGCCGAGGCTGACGCCGAAACGGCAGCGCCCGACGCGGAAAAGACCAAGGTGCCGAGGGCCGAGCCGCCCAAGGCTGAAACGGCAAAGGCTGAAACGGCCAAGAGCAAAAAATCCAAGGCCAAGGCTGGAACGGCTGCGGCGGATGCCGACACGCCTCCAGCCGACCCGGCCGCCGATCTTGCGCGGCTGCGTGAACTCATGGCCGAGCTTGCCACGGCGCAAGGCGAGACGCCGCTGATCCTGCCCTCCGTCGACCGCAATGCGGTCGCTGCCGTGGTCCAGGACTGGACCGGCATTCCGACGGGCAGAATGCTGTCCAGCCAGACCGAGAAGGCGCTCAAGCTCGCAGAGACTTTGTCCGAGCGTGTCGTCGGCCAGGACCATGCGATGGAGATGATCGCCAAGCGGGTGCAGACCAGCCGCGCCGGGCTCGGCGCGCCGGAAAAGCCGGTCGGCGTGTTCCTGCTCTGCGGCCCGTCAGGTGTCGGCAAGACCGAGACGGCATTGGCGCTGGCCGAAACGCTTTACGGTGGCGAGCAGAACCTGATCTCGATCAACATGTCCGAATTCCAGGAGGCGCACACCGTCTCGACTCTCAAGGGCGCACCGCCCGGCTATGTCGGCTACGGCAAGGGCGGTATCCTGACCGAGGCCGTGCGCAGAAAACCCTATTCGGTGATCCTGCTCGACGAGGTCGAGAAGGCGCATCCCGACGTGCACGAAATCTTCTTCCAGGTCTTCGACAAGGGCATGATGGATGACAGCGAGGGAAGGCGCATAGACTTCAAGAACACGCTGATCCTGCTGACGTCCAATGTCGGCTCCGAAGTCATCATGGAGCGGACCCAGAACGGCACGGTGAGGGCAGGGCTCGACGGTTTGGATGCTGCCTTGCGAGCCCCGCTGCTGAAAGTGTTTCCGGCGGCCTTCCTCGGCCGCGTGGTGACCATACCCTACTATCCGCTGTCGGATTCGATGATCGAGGCCATCACCCGCCACCAGTTCTCCAAGATCGCAAAGCGTCTGCGCGCCAGCCACGACGCCGAACTGGTCATCGGCGACGGCGTCATGGCGCTGGTCAAGGCGCGCTGCACGGAGATCGAGTCCGGCGGCCGCATGATCGACGCCATCCTGACCAACACGCTGCTGCCGGAACTCAGCCGCGGCGTGCTCAACCGGTCGCTTGACGGCGAGAAGATGACCAAGGTCACCGTCAGCGCTTCCGCTGACGGGTTTGCCTATTCGTTCGAATAGTCAGACGTGACTGCTCGCCTCCGTCTCGGCGCGGATCAGCTTGATGTCTGCGCCCGCCGCCCAGGCGCCGATATCCTCGCGCCGCAACGCCGCCGCCATCATGTCGGGAAACAGGTCCGGCGTGCAGGCAAAGACCGGAATGCCAAGCGCAGCGACCGAGGCCGACATCGCCGGATCGTAGCCCGGCCGGCCCTGATCGGTCAGCGCCAGAAGCACCACGACATTGACGCCGGACCGCACCAGCGCCGCCAGCCGCCGCAGCAAGTCCTGACCGTTGCCGCCCTCATAGAGGTCGGTGATCAGCACGAAGTGGGATTTGGTCGGCCGCTCGATGCGGTCGGCGCAGTAGGCGACCGCCTGGTTGATGTCGGTGCCGCCGCCGAGTTGCACGCCGAACAGCACTTCGACCGGGTCGCTGAGCTCTTCGGTCAGATCGACGATTGCCGTGTCGAAACAGACCAGCTTGGTGCGCACCACCGGCAGCGAGGCCATGACAGCAGCGAAGATCGAGGCATAGATCACCGAGCTCGCCATCGAGCCGGACTGGTCGACGCACAGCACCACCTCGTCGAGATCGACCAGCCGGCGCTGCTTGCGCATGAAGCCGACCAGTTTTTCCGGTACGATGGTTTTGTGCTCGGGCTGGTAATGGCGAAGATTGGCCGAGATGGTGCGCGGCCAGTCTATGTCGCGCTGGCGCGGGCGGTTGGTGCGTCGCGATTTGTCGAGCGCGCCGCGGATCGCCTCGGCGGTCTTCTGCTCCAGCCGTTGCATCAGCTTGGCGACGATGTCGGCGATGATGGTGCGGGCGATGTCCTTGGTCTTGGCCGGCATCACCGAGCGCAGCGAAATCAGGTCGGCGACGAGGTTGACGTCGGCCTCGATCGCCTTGAGGAATTCCGGCTCCATCAGCATCTGCTTCAGGTTCAGCCGCTCGAAGGCATCCTTCTGCACGATCTGGACCACCTGCGCCGGAAAGAACGAGCGGATATCGCCCATCCATTGCGCCACGCGCGGCGCCGAGCGGCCGAGCCCGCCGCGCCGCTTGCGTGGGTCGGCATCGGCATTGGCGCCGTCGCCGTAAAGCGCATCGAGCGCCGACGACAGTTTCTTGTCGTCGCTGGATAGGGCTGAAGAAGCCTCATCGTCGGCGCCGATCGCCAGCCGCCAGCGGCGCTCGCGCCCGCCGTCGCCAGAAGGCGCGGCGGAGGTATCCATGTTTGTTTCGTCTTCCATCGTCACGCTCCGCCCGCCAGCAGGGGCCCAAGCTTCTCCAGGTGCCGGCGCCAGCCCTCGCCGCCATCCGGCGCCGGCGTCAGTCCGGCCGGCAGCCGCGCGGTGCGCCCGAGCACGGCCTCGATCAGCCGGCGGCGCTCCATGCTGTCCAGATTGGAGAAGACACGGCGCAGCAGCGGCAGATGCGCGACGAAGGCGTCCTCGTCGAGCGATTTCAGCCACGCATCGACCGCGCCGCGCAGGCCCTCGTCATAGATCAGCCGCTGACCGGCGGTGCTGAAGAAACCTTCAAAGAAACCCGCCGCCTGTGCAACCGGCGTTCCCGGCGACAGCCTGCGCCCGAGCAGTCCGGCGGCGTCCTCGGCCGACAGTTGTCCGGCTTCGTAGAGCAGATGCGCGGCGCAGCCGGCGAGCAGCGCCGTCGAGCGCGGACCTTCCAGTACGCCGGTCAGCCCATTGCGCCAGGCATCGAGAACGCCTTCGCCGGGCTCGACCAGGCGGATCGCCGCGTCGGCCTTGCGCACCGCGCCGACCAGCGTCGCGGCGGCCTGTTCGTCCAGATCGCGCACCGCATAAGGCAAGGCGATTGCGCCTTCAACGATCAGCCGTTCCAACAAACCGGACAACCGGTTGGTTTCGGTCCTGCGCGCCTCGCCGTAGCGGATGATGTCGGCAAGCGGCGGCACCGAGGCCAGGATTTCCAGGCATTCGCTGCTGTGCGCCGCGCGCGCTTCCAGCGCCGCAAGGCCGGCGCTCGAGGCCTCGGACAGGTCAGCCGTGATGGCGCTCTGGACAAGGGCTGCAAGCGTGTCGAGGCTGACCGCGGCGCCGAGCATCTGGATTAGGCGGCCATTGGCCGCCTTTTCGATGGTCGGGCCATAGATCAGGTTCTCGACCAGGCGCACGGCATATTCCGGCTCCCAGGCCAGCGTCCACTTTTCGCGAAACGTGCCGCGGCTGCGGCCGGCGTCGGCCAGCCTGCCCCATTGCACACCGAGCACGTTCAGCCGGTGCAGCAATGTCGAGCGAAACAACCCGCTTTCGCTGCGCAAATCGACGGACAGTTCGCGCTCCAGCGCCTCCGGCTTCAACCGTGCCGCTTTCTGGTTGCGCTGCAGGTCCTCGATCAACGGTGCCAGCGGCGTGTCGGGTGGGATCTCGCCGACATCCGCGCCCAAAAGCAGCTCGGCTTCAACGAGGGACCACAGCAGTGCCTCGCCGTTGAACAGCGCTGCGATCGCGGCGTCGCGCAATTCCTCGAAACCGGGTTTCGGCCGGTCGCGAATGGCGGCCAGCGTGCGCGCAAGCCGTTCGGCTTCGATCAGCGATGCCGTCGAGACCAGGTGGCCCTTCGCCCGCAGCACCGCCGCGATCATCGCCAGCCACAAAGTCGCGGCATCGCGCCGGTCACGCGTGCGCCAAAGATGTTTGCACCAGCCGGGCGCAACAACGCCGGCGCCATAGCCATAGCCCAGCGCCAGGCGCGGTCCCGTCCACGGCGCCCATGTCATGATGCTTTTGCGCCGGGCAATTCCCTTGATCAGCGCCTGGTCGTTCTTCTGCGTGTGCGCGGCCTGCAGGGCCGGCACGTGCCACGCGCCGCAGACGACGGCGATCGGTCCGTCGAACTCCTTGCGCGCGGCGGCGATTTCCTGCCGCATATGCGCTTCACGTTTGGCCTCGAACGGCGCGATCGTGCCTTCGCCGTCGCGCAGCGTCGTCATCGCATCGGCGATGGCCGCGAAGATCGGACCCGGCTGCGGGTTCTGCTCGATGATGTCGGCCCACCAGCTCTCGCCGTCCTCATAGCCGGCGGCCGCAGCCAGCGTGCCGATCGGATCGCGATGCGAAGCCGCCTCGCCATCCTCGGCGGCTTCGTCGTTGGGCTTGGTCTCGTCGCCCTTTTCAGTTTTGTCGTCGTCGGTTGTTCGTTCGGCGAACCGCGCCGACGACGGCAGGTCGATGAACCGCAACGCCGCCTTGTTCTCCACCGCCCACACCGCCGCCTGGTATTCCGGCGAAAACTCGGCGAATGGCCAGAAGCTGGTCGCGGCCGGATCGTCCTCGGGATAGCAAAGCAGCGCCACCGGCGGCTGCATTTCCGGACGCGCCAGCAGCGGCAGCAGGGCGGACGCATCGCTCGGTCCTTCGATCAGCACGGCGACCGGCCGCAGGTCGCGCAGCGCCTGCACCAGGCTGGCGGCGGAGCCAGGCCCGTGATGGCGGATGCCGAAATAGGCGACGTCGTTCATGACCTCAGATCGCTGCGTTCAGCGCCGCGTAGTAGCCGGCATAATCGGGCCGCTTCTTGAGCACCGTTTCCAGATATTCCTCCAGCACCACCTTGTCCTGCACCGGGTCCTTGATGATGGCGCCGACAAGGCTGGCGGCCAGGCCTTCGGCGCCGAGCTTGCCGCTGTCGAACCATGCCGCCTGGCTGAGGCCGCCGACCATGGTGGCGATCGCCTCGGCGGTCGACAGGGAACCCGAGGGCGTCTTCAGCGTCACCTTGCCGTCAGCGGTCGCGCCCGAGCGCAGCTCGCGGAAGATGGTCAGCACGCGGGCGATCTCCTCGCCGACATTTTTTGGCACCGGCAGGTCGAGCCCGCCGGCCATCTCGTCGACCCGCTTGGAAACGATCGCCACCTCTTCGGCCATGTCTTCGGGCAGCGGCAGCACGACCACGTTGAAGCGGCGCTTGAGCGCCGAGGACAGTTCGTTGACGCCCTTGTCGCGGTTGTTGGCGGTGGCGATGATGTTGAAGCCGCGCTGGGCGTAGATCGAGGTGTTGAGCTCCGGGATCGGCATCATCTTTTCCGACAGCACGGTGATCAGCGTGTCCTGCACGTCCGACCCCATGCGCGTCAGTTCCTCCAGCCGGCAGAGCTTGCCGCTCTCCATGGCGCGGTAGAGCGGCGTCGGCACCAGCGCTTCCTGGCTCGGTCCCTTGGCCAAGAGCTGCGCATAGTTCCAGCCATAGCGGATCTGGTTCTCGTCGGTGCCGGCCGTGCACTGCACGATCAATGTCGAGTCGCCCATGATGGCGGCGGCGAGATGTTCCGACACCCAGGATTTCGCGGTGCCGGGAACGCCGAGCAACAGCAGCGCGCGGTCGGTGGCGAGCGTCGCCACCGCGGTTTCCATCAGCCGGCGGCGGCCGACATATTTCGGCGAAATCACCGTGCCGTCGCTGGCCTTGCCGCCGAGCAGATAGGTCAGCACGGCCTTCGGCGAGAGGCTCCATCCCGCCGGCTTCTGGCGGTCGTCGCCGCGTGCCAGCGCCTGCAGTTCGGATGCATAGGCCTGCTCGACCGGAAGACGAATGGCTGCGTTCATGGTGCTGTTCTCCGATTGCTCATGTGTTGGGTCCTGGCCCGGTCAGGGCTGCATTGAGCCGCAGAAAAGCGAGCGAAGCTGCCGCCGGCGGCATGCCGGCCGCGACAATGTCGCCGATCAATTTTTCGGCCGTCGCCGCGGTGCCGAGAAAGCCCATCGTTTCCAACATGTCGTCGATGGTCCGCTTCATGGCGTCGTCATTGCCGGCGACAGCGGAGCGCAATGCCGGCAAGGTCTGGCTGTTCGCCAAATCGGGCCATTCCAGCCAGCTCGCCTCGACGCCTTCCGCAAGGTTGAGCGCGCCAAGATATTTCGTGTCTTTCAGGATCAGCCTGACCAAGGCACGCTTCCTGCTTCTGTCCAGGCGCGGCATGAGATGAAGGACGAAAGGCGCCGTCTTGCCGCCCTCGGCGACCAGCGTATCGGCCATCTGCGCCACCGCTGCATCACTCCCGGAAGCGGCGACCATTCGTGCGATGTAGATGTCCGCGGTGCTGTCGCTGCCGAACTGCCAGGCTGCGATGAAATCGGCCTCGCTGACGCCGAAGCGTGTCGCGAGGTCGACCAGGTTGCAGGTCTCGAACAATTCAGCGCGGCGCTTTTCCTGCGCCGGCGATTTCAGCTTTACCGGCGTGTAGGTGGTGCGGCGGCGGATGAAGCCGGATTTGCCTTCGGCAATGAAAGCGGCGAGTTCGGCAACGGGATCGTCGGCGCCGCCATCGCCGGTGCGGCCGTGCTCGCCCAGCCTTGCCAGCAGCCGTCCCGCCAGTTCCTGCACCTTGCCGGAGCGGTCGGTGGCGAGGCTCTTCAGGAACGGCGCGTCCGCGGGCGTCAGGCCGAAATGCATGAGTTCGATCAGTGCCAGCCGGACTTCAGCCGGCTCGCCCGGCGCTTTGGCTTCGATCAGGCTGCGGGCCGTGGCCGGGTCGCGGCGGCGCATCTCGCCCAGCGCGATGCGACGCGCGGCGGGATAGAAGTCGTCCCAATTCTGTGCCGTCAGCTGTTCCTGCGGGGCAATCTTCAGCCCCTCCAAGCTGGCCTGCCAGTCGATCCAGGGGGCATAGATGTCAGGGCTGTTGTGATCCGATGCCGGCGGCATCCAGTCCATCGGATGCAGCACATAGCCGCGGCTGGCGACAAGCGTCGCCACGCGCGCCTTGCGACGCGCATCGGCGGCGTTCTTCAGGGCCGCCCGCAACAGTGGCCGCAACCGTTCCGGCAGCAGCGGCAGCCCAAGCCTTGGCAGCGGCGGGCGCCGCTTCAGCGTCTTTGGCGCTGCCGGCCGCAAGCCGACATCGAGCGCCTGCGCGGCGATCGCCAGCAACAGCCGTTCCCGCTCGTCCGGGGGTGCACCGGCGGCGATTTCCTTCCACGCGGCGGGGGCCAGATCGAATGTGGTTCCGCCGGTGATCCAGCAGTCGCGCATCGTCGCCAGGCCGGTCAGTTCGAGCTCGTTCATGACAAATCGAGCCTCCCGAAGCCGCTTTGCGCGGCGAGCAGATCGAGCCGCGCGCCGTTCCACAGTGCTGCTGTCGCCGCGAGATCGAGGCCAAGCACGGTCTGATCGACGGTTCCAGCGACAGGCAAGGCAATCCCTTGCGGGTCGTGCGCAGCTTGCCACCAGGCGGCGCCGCGCTCGTCGAGCAGGATCGCGCCGGCCGGCAGCATCAGCGGACAGTCGGTCGACCAGGGTGTTGCGTCCTGATGCGATGCATGCGCCGCGAGCGGATCCTTGATTGCGCCGAAGCCGAAATCCGGCCATGCCCCGGACACCACATCGCCTTTGCGCTCCGCCACCAGCGCCCGCAGCGGCTGGCGCGACGGGTAAAACACCAGCCTTGCGTCGAACCGGTCGCCGGGCGTGAACGCCGCCGAGCGGCGGCCGGCCGAGGCCGGAAAGAAATCAAGCAGCAGCGCAAATTGCGGCGTCGGGCTTTTGAGATCGAGCAGCCAGGTCGAATGGCTGACGAGGCCGTCGCGGCGGGTTTCGATTTTCTCGCCGATGACTTCCCACTGGCTGTCGACCTGTTTGGCCTCGGGATTGGCCAGCACCTGGTCGCGGGTTTCGGATGCCGACACCAGCCGTTTCAGTTCGGGATCGTCGGGCGCCGAGCGCCAGGCCTTGGCCAGCAACACCAGCTTGCCGAGTTCGCGGATCGCCGCATCCGAACGTTCCTCGCTGCGCAGCGCCATCAACCGGGCTGGGATCTCGTCGATGCGCCCGGCAAGCGCGGTCGCCTTCATGTCGACCAGCCGCGCGGCAATCCGGCGGCAGCGCTCGCTGCTGGCATCGGCAAAGGCGGAGAGGCCGAGCCGCAGCTGGTCGGCAATCCATTGGTCGAGTTCGTCCAGTGCTCCCGCCACTGAAGACCGCGTGTCTTCCGCACGCTTGCGCTGCGCCGCCTCACGGCGCTCCGCCGCGGCAGCGTCCTCGATTGCGGTGTCTTCGTCGGGTTGCGAGGCCTCGCCGATGCTCTTGCCGGAGGCCCCGGCGCCCGGCTTCGCAGCCGCCGGCTGGGCTGTCGTCTTCTTGCGCCGGCCAAGCCAGTCATTCACCCATTCCGGCGTCGATTCGGCTGCAGTGAAGCTGGCCGGCGCGGTGGCGGCGATCCACATCAGCGCCAGCGTATGCTTGCACGGAAACTTTCGTGACGGGCAGGTGCATTTGTAGCCGTGGTCGCCGGTGTCGACCACGGTGCGGTAGGGATTGGAGCCGGAGCCCTGGCATTCCCCCCAGATCAAGGCCTGCTGCTCGTTCTTTTCCAGCCGTGGCCAGTTCGAGCGTTTGGTCAGCTTCCAGGCGGCGCTCAGCGACGCCTGATCGGGGGCCAGCGCCTCGATGGTTTTCAGGTCGAATTCCAAGCCGCGCCTCTCGTCACCCCAAATCATGCCTGAAATCAGTATAGGGTGCCGTTTGTGAAGGATTGTTGTGGCTCCGGCAAGACGAAGATGGCGCAGATCAATAGAGCGGCGTTGCCATGTGCCGGGGCGTTGGCCATTCCGTCGTGACGCCCGGCTGCACCGGCCGTTCGAGATAGGTCGACAGCACGACATAGCTTCGCGTCGAGGTGACGCCGGGCGTTTCGTAGAGACGCGCCAACAAGCCTTCGAGCGCCCTGGTGTCCTCGGTGCGGACCTTGAGCAACATGCAGGTATCGCCGGCCACCGAATGGATCTCCTCGACCTCAGGATATTGAGAAACGGCCATCAGTTCCGGCGTCTTGCCCCAACCCTTGGTGTCGATATGCACGAAGGTAAGCAGCGGCTTCTTCACCGCCTTGGGGTCGATGATCACGGCTGTGCCACGGATGGCGCCGCTGCGCCGCAGGCGCTTCACCCGCTCATGCGCCGCCGGCGGCGACAGGCAGACGCGTTCGCCAAGTTCGGCGTAACTGATCGTTGCATCCTCGACCAACACGCCTAATATTTTTCGGTCGATCGCGTCGAGCTCGCGGGCGGCTGCCTTGTTCTGCAGAACACCATCTGTTTCTTCATCCATAACGAAATTCCTTATTGTCGCAGAATTTAATTCGGCCACTATGCCGATATGACGAACACACATCAAGCCGCAACGCTCCCAACAACAGCGCCGATCCCGGCCTTGGCCTATCTCCTGACCGGCTGCATCGCCGTTATCGGCTCCAACTCGCTGGTCCTGGGGCCGATCGCCCCGGCGGTCGCGGCATCCTTCGGCACCAGCGTGCCGGCTGTGATGGCCGCGTCGGCCGCCTTCGGCCTCGGCACCTCGGCAAGCGCTTTGTTCCTCGCCCGCTATATCGACGGCGTCGGCGCCCGTCGCATGCTGCAGGGTGCGCTGCTGTTGCTGGCGGCAGCACTTCTCGCCAGTGCGATGGCGCCGACGGTAATCGCGCTGGTCGCGGCCCAGGCCGTCGCCGGCATCGCCGCCGGCGTCGCCATGCCGGGAATCTATTCCAGTGCGGCGGCGATCGCGCCGTCCGGCCGCGAAAGCGGCACCATCGGCGTCGTGCTGACCGGCTGGACGGTTTCCATGGTGGCCGGCGTGTCGCTGTCGGCCGTGCTTGCCGATCTCGTCCATTGGCGCGCCGTCTTCGCCGCGGTGGCGGTGCTCTCAGGGCTTGCGCTCGCCGCTCTGTCGATGACCTCGCTCAGCGACGTCAGGAAGAGCGGCCCGGCGCCCACCCCGTTCGAGGCGCTTGCCGTTCCCGGCATTGTGTCGCTGCTCATCGCCTGCACCGCCTTCATGACCGCCTTTTACGGCGTCTACGGCTATCTCGGCGATCATCTGCACCAGGATCTCGGCAAGCCCGTCAGCGCCAACGCGCTCGCCGCACTCGCCTACGGCGCCGGCTTCGGCTCGGCGGCCTTTCTCGACGGCGTCATCGACCGCATCGGCGCGCGACGCGTCATGCCTTTCGCCTATCTGCTGGTCGCCGCCGTGTATGTCGCGATTGCGCTCGCAAGCAGCAATTTCGCGCTGATCCTGGCCATGATCGCCATATGGGGCCTTGCCAATCATTTCGGCCTGAACGTGCTGGTGATGCGTCTCACCGCGCTCGATCCGTCGCGCCGCGGCACCATCATGGGCCTGAACAGCTCGGTGACCTATCTCGCCGTTTTTATCGGCACCACCAGCTTCGGGCCGCTTTATTCAACATTCGGCTTCGCCGCCTGCGCCATCGTCGCCGCTGTGCTGATGCTGGTTGCGGCCGCGGCGGGGACTTGGCGTTCGCCCATCAGGCCGTAAGCGGCTGCGGCAAAGCTTGCGTCCCTGTCCTGTCCTTCGCTAGAGGTTCGGCTCACCGTGCGAGCCAAGCCAGATGAAGACGACACTTGAGACCACCGCCGAACCCTTGGCCCAGGACCTCACCTTTCTGGCCGAGCGGCTGACGGCGTTCAATGACGGCGATGTCGGCGCCTCCGGCCGCAAAGCGCTCGCCGTCTTCGTGCGCGACGACGACCGCGCCGTCGTCGCCGGCATTTCGGGCTATACCGCCTGGGGCTGGCTCTATGTGCAATGGCTCTGGGTCGATGAACGCTTGCGCGGCCGGCATATGGCTGGCGAGATGCTGGACGCCGCCGAGCGCGAAGCGTTGGCGCGTGGCTGCCGAAATGCCTGGATCGACACGTTCAATCCCATTGCGGCCAAGGTCTATGAGCGGCAGGGCTACCGTCCTTTCGGCACGCTGCCAGATTTTCCCGCAGGCCGCAGCCGCATCTTTCTGCAGAAGAAACTCTAACCGGCGAGTTTACCGCCTTGCATCGGCCGCGGTACGCCGGTGGTGCTCGGGAACGAGATCGGCAGGCCGCGCAAAACGCGCACCGCCAGGAAAGCAAAGCACTCGGCCTCCACCGCGTCGCCTTTCCATCCCAGCGTCTCAGCTTGTACCACCTCGACGCGGGCGCGGTTCGCCAGCATCGCCATCATCGTCGGGTTGTGGCGGCCGCCGCCGCTGACTGCCAGCCGCTTCGGCCGGCGCGGCAACAGGTCGAGCGCCTTGCCGACGGCCGAGACGGTGAAGGCCGTCAGCGTCGCCGCGCCGTCCTCGACGCCGAGCCCATCAGCCATCGCCGCAGTGAAGTCGAAGCGGTCGAGCGATTTCGGGTAGGGCTTGGTCAGATACGGATGCTGCAGCAATCTGGCGAGCCGCGCTTCATCGACGGTGCCGGCCGCACCTAATGCGCCATTGCGGTCCATCTCGCCGAGGCCTTTCGCCTTGATGAAATCGTTGAGCGGCGCATTGGCCGGGCCGGTATCGAAGGCGACGACGTTGTCCTTGCCGTCCCACCAGGTGATGTTGCCGACGCCGCCGAGATTGAGCACCGCCGTGTCGCCGCTGGGGTCCGCTTCCCTGAGCAACGCGGCGTGATAGGCGGCCGCCAGCGGCGCACCCTGGCCGCCGGCGCGCACATCGTCCGAGCGGAAATCATAGGCGACCTTGGCGCCCAAAATGGAATGCATCAGCTCGCCGTCGCCGAGCTGGCGCGTGTCGCCGCGCCGTCCCGGCTGTGGGGCGCGATGCAGCACGGTCTGGCCGTGGAAACCGACCACGCCGATATCGGCCATGGTCAGGCCATAGCTCTCGACGAGATCTTTCACTGCCGCCGACTGCGCCCGCGTCAGCGCCTCTTCGGCCTCGCCGAAGATCGCCGGCTCCGGCCCGTCGAAATTCCACGCCCTGGCCTGGCGCAGCGTCTCTTCCAGCAAGGTGCGAATGGATTGCGGGTAGGGGGCAAGCGTATAAGTGCCGAAATCGGCGATCCGCTCGCCATCTGTCTTGATCAGCGCGACGTCGATATTCCCGTCAAGCACGGTGCCGGTCATCAGGCCGACGGCCCAGATTGGTTCCATGGTCGCTTTCTCGAATCGCTGTTCTATCAAGGTGTCGGATGGATCGGTCGGGCAGGCAAGTCTTTTGCCGTTAGTGATCAAGGCAAGCGTTTCACGATTTTGAATTCCCGCGACGTTTGCGCTGCCCCTCACCTGCCTGCCGGCATCCTCTCCCCGTATAGTGACGGGGAGAGGGGCGCTTTCGTCGCGACTTTCGCCAATCACCGGCGCTGCAAGAAGGGCGCCGGCGTTGCGGCCAGCTCCCCGTCACTATACGGGGAGAAATGCCCGGCAGGGCAATGAGGGGCGGCGCTGACATCGACCGGCTATCCGGGGCGATTGCTTGAGATCCCTATGGAGCTGACGAATGCTTTTGCTTTGAACAGCGAAAATCGAGCAACGCCGTTCTTGTCTCTCGCCGCTCAAGACGCCAGCTATGGGACGAACACATCAATCATCAGGGAGAAACCACATGCCATCCGAAGTCGCAGTGATCGCCGGCGCGGGCGCGGGTCTGAGCGCCTCGCTGGCCCGCCTTCTGACCCGGGAAGGCTATCGAGTGGTGCTCGCCGCCCGCAATACGGCCAAACTCGCGGCGCTGGTCGAGGAGACCGGCGCGCTGGCGGTCGAGACCGACGTCGCCGATGCGGCCTCCGTTGCCAGCCTGTTCGAGGCCGCCGACAAGCAGGGCCCGCTGGCGCTTGCTGTCTTCAATGCCAGCGGCCGCACGCGCGGTCCGATCGCCGAGGTCGATGCCGATGCGGTCAAGCAGGCGCTGCTGGTTGGCGCCTATGGCGGCTTCCTGGTCGGCCAGCAGGCGGCGCGGCGGCTGCTGGTGCGCGGCTCCGGCTCGATCCTGTTCACCGGCGCATCCGCCAGCATCAAAGGGTTTCCCAACTCGGCCGGCTTTGCCATGCCGAAATTCGGCCTGCGCGGCCTGGCCCAGTCCATGGCGCGCGAACTCGGTCCGAAAAACATCCATGTCGCGCATTTCATCATCGACGGCCAGATCGCGGCAGCGGGGCGGACGGCCGAGCGGCCGGATAGCCACCTGTCGCCCGATGCGATCGCCGAGACCTATCTCGCGACCCACCGCCAGCATCGCAGCGCCTGGAGCTTCGAGGTCGAACTGCGGCCCTGGGTCGAGACATTCTGATCGATTGGGCGTGGCCGTTCTCGCGAACGTGAAATCTTTGAGAGAATATTCCCGGCTTCGTGTTTGAGAAGAAATGCGGTTCTTTGATCCGGCACACAGCATTGCCGATGATGTCATCAAGGCTTGGTATTCCACCAAACCGATATGACTTCAGGATTACGAGGGATCGACAATGTCCGAACGCGGAAACGCTTCCAATTCTCTTCTTTTATCAGCCATCAGCCGGCGAGCTGCCCTTGCGGCACTTTTTGCCTCGGCCGTCACACTTGTCGGCCTCGCCCAGCCGACGCCGTCCTTTGCCGAGGACAAGAAGGCGATCAAGGTCGGCATCATCAGCGGCGAAGATGAGGATGTCTGGCGCGTCGTCGTCGCCCAGGCCGCCGAAAAGGGTCTGACAGTCGAGACCGTGGTGTTCAATGACTACACCCAGCCCAATGAGGCGCTCGAGCGCGGCGAGATCGACGCCAACGCCTTCCAGCACCAGCCCTATCTTGACAACCAGATCAAGACTCAAGGCTATCACATCGTGCGCGTCGGCTACACCGGCGTCTGGCCGATTGGCCTCTATTCCAAGAAATACACCAAGGTCGCCGACCTGCCGGAAGGCGCCGTCATCGGCCTGCCCAACGACCCGTCCAATGAAGGCCGCGCGCTGCGCGTTCTGCAGAACGAAGGCGTGATCAAGCTGAAGGACGGCACCGGCATTCTGGCCACCACCGCCGACATTGCCGAGAACCCGAAGAAGGTCGTCATCAAGGAGCTCGACGCCGGCATTGTCGGGCGCTCGCTCGAGGATCTCGACGCGGCCGTCGTCAACACCGACTGGGCGCTGAAGAGCGGCCTCGGTCCGGACAACCGCATTGCCCAGGAGCCGGTGGCCGACAATCCCTACCGCAACTTCATCGCCGTCAAATCCGGCAATGAAAACGAGGCCTGGGTGAAGACGCTGGTCGCGTCCTACCAGAACGAGGCGGTCAAGGCCGAGTTCGACAAGGTCTACAAGGGCACCGGGATCAGCGCCTATTGATCGGCGCATGGCTTTCAGGAGCAGGCGGTCCGCTTTTGAGCGGACCGCCGTTGCATTTGCGCACCGTTGAAACGGACAGTGAGATGAACCAGCACGTCGCGGCCGCAACGGCCGATCCGGTCCACGTATCTGCCGTCGGGCAGGAGGATGTCGTTCGCCTTGTCGATCTCAAGCGGCGCTTTGGCGCGACGCCGGCGCTCGACGGCGTTTCGCTGACGGTGCGCAAGGGCGAGATTCTCGGCATTATCGGCCGCAGCGGCGCCGGCAAGTCGACGCTGATCCGCTGCCTCAACGGGCTGGAACGGCCGGATTCCGGCGACGTCTTCATCGAGGGCCGTGAGATCGGCCGGCTTGGCGAGCGTGAGTTGCAGCCGCTGCGGCGGCGCATCGGCATGATCTTCCAGCATTTCAATCTGCTGTCGGCCAAGACCGTCGAGGACAATGTCGCGCTGCCGCTGAAGATCGAAGGCCGCCCCAAAGCAGAGCGCCTAGCGCGCGCGGCCGAACTGCTCGACCTCGTCGGCCTGTCGGAGAAAGCGAAAGCCTACCCGTCCTCGCTGTCGGGTGGCCAGAAGCAGCGTGTCGGCATTGCCAGGGCGTTGGCCGCGCGACCGGCGCTCTTGCTATCCGATGAAGCGACATCTGCGCTAGATCCGGAGACAACGCGCTCCATCCTGGCGTTGCTGAAAGACATCAACCGGCAGCTCGGCCTGACCATCCTGCTCATCACCCACGAGATGGAAGTGATCCGGTCGATTGCCGACCGCGTCGCGGTGATCGATGCCGGGCGCATTGTCGAACAGGGTCCGGTGTGGTCGGTCTTCGCCGAGCCGCATTCCGAAATCACCAGGAGCCTGCTTGGCGGCATCCGCCCGCAGCTGCCGGCCGAGATTGCCGGCCGGCTTGTGCCGGGCGAGGGTGCCGAGCTTATCCTCCGGATCGATGTCGCTGGCGAAGCCGCGCGCGGTCCGCTGCTGTCCGATCTTGCGGTGGCTGTGCCGGGTCCGTTCCGTCTCGTTCATGGCGGCATCGACCATGTCCAGCAGCAGCCAATCGGCACGCTGTTCCTGGCGGTGGCGGGCAACGATGCACGCCATCTCGCTGACGTAATCGCATTCCTGAAGGCCCGCGACGCGCGGGTGGAGGTGCTTGGCCATGTCGCCGGTTCTGTTTGAGCTTCTGCTGCGTTCGATCTGGGAGACGGTCCTGATGACCGCGGCGTCCGGTCTCATCTCGCTGGTCTTCGGCCTGCCGCTCGGCCTGGCATTGATTGCCACCGAGCGCGGCGGCATCGCTGAAAACATATGGGTGAACCGCGCGCTCGGCGCCGTCATCAACGGCTTCCGCTCGGTGCCCTTCATCATCCTTCTGGTGGCGCTGATCCCGGTGACGCGGCTGATCGTCGGCACCTCGATCGGCACCTGGGCGGCCATCGTGCCGCTGTCGATCGCCGCGACGCCCTACTATGCCCGCATCGCCGAAGTGTCGCTGCGCGAGGTCGATCGCGGCCTGATCGAGGCGGCGCGCGCCATGGGCGGCAATCGCTGGACGATTATCCGCGAGGTGCTGGTGCCGGAGGCGCTGCCCGGTATCGTCGCCGGTTTCACGGTGACGCTGGTGACGCTGATCGGCGCCTCGGCCATGGCCGGCGCCATCGGCGCCGGCGGCCTTGGCGATCTCGCCATCCGCTACGGCTACCAGCGTTTCGAGACCAGCGTCATGGTCGCCGTGGTCATCGTGCTGATCATCCTCGTCTGCGGCATCCAGTGGGTCGGTGACCGGCTGGTCGCAAAGCTGGATCGACGCGGATGAGCGGCCGCGAACATTCTTTGCCCGTCGGCTGCAAAAGGCAGCGCCGGCTTTCTTCATTCGCCTCGAGATTGGATTGCGCATTGCTTTGATTGGACCAGCCTGCGTGCCACCGTGAAAGCGGAAACAAGGAGCTTGACCATGCCCAGGATCGTACCCGTGCTCGATCTCAGCCGCCTCGAACAGGGCGCCTCGGAGCACCGAACGTTTCTGTTCGACCTGCGCACGGCCGCGCGCGACGTCGGCTTCTTCTACTTGACCGGCCACGGCATATCGGCTGCTGATACCGCCGAGGTGCTCGACGCCGCGCGCCGGTTCTTCGCTCTGCCGGAAGCCGACAAGCTGGCGATCGAAATGGTCAAGTCCTCGCAGTTCCGCGGCTATACCCGCGCCGGCGGAGAGCTCACCAAAGGCAAGGCCGACTGGCGCGAACAGCTCGACATCGGCGTCGAACGCCCGGCCATCCCGCAAGGCCCCGGCGTGCCCGCCTGGACGCGGTTGCAAGGGCCGAACCAGTGGCCGGCGGCATTGCCCGAGCTGAAGCCGGCGCTGCTGGCGTGGCAGGCCAGGGCCACCGCCGTGGCGATCCGGCTGCTCAGGGCTTTCGCTTTGTCGCTTGACCAGGCCGAGGACGCCTTCGATCCAATCTATCGGGCCGAGCCCAACCACCGCATGAAGATCGTGCGCTACCCCGGCCGCGATGCCACCGGCGACGACCAGGGCGTCGGCGCGCACAAGGATGGCGGTTTCCTGACGCTTTTGCTGCAGGACGAGAACAAGGGGCTGCAGGTCGAATATGACGGCAGCTGGGTCAACGTCGATCCGCTCCCCCATACGCTGGTGGTCAACATCGGCGAACTGCTCGAACTGGCCTCCAACGGCTATCTCCGCGCGACCGTGCATCGCGTGGTGACGCCGCCGGCCGGCGTCGAGCGGATCTCGGTTCCCTTCTTCTTCAGCGCCCGGCTCGACGCTACCATCCCGCTGCTCGACCTGTCCGAGGACCTGGCGGCCGAGGCACGCGGGCCGGCTAGCGATCCCGACAATCCGCTGTTTCGCGATGTCGGCACCAATGTGCTGAAAAGCCGCCTGCGCTCGCATCCCGACGTGGCGCGCCGGCACTATGCCGATCTCCTGGAGACCGGCGCCTCGCCGGCCTGATGACCGCAACCAGAGCAATTCCAGGAAAAGTGTGAGCGGTTCGCCGTTTCCGTGAAATGGTGAAACGCCCTAGGATGAAAATTCCCGTTGTTGTCGGCTTTTAGAAAGCCATTCGTCGCAACCGGCCGCAAATAAGCCCATATAGGAAAAATCGTTCGGCGGTTTCCTCCCATTCCACCGAACGGTGTTCCCCTCTGAAGGTTTTGACCTTCTTTTGGCCGGGCCGTTTTCGAGCCCGGCCATTTTTCCTTGTCCAGCCATCCAGCACCCCGACTCGACGCGCATCATCGGTTCGAGAACGACTCGGTAATCCCTTCATCAGAAATTTAAAACGTTTGCATTTTGCCCAAAGCTAATTACAAACGTTTCAAACAGTTCGTTCGGGAGGAACGTTTGCCACCCCGCGTCACCACGCTGAAGGAGCTAGCGGCGAGCCTCGACCTGTCGATCACGACGGTGTCGCGAGCTCTTGCCGGGCATGAGCAGATCGCGCTGAAGACTCGCGAGCGTGTCGCGCAAGCAGCGCGACAGGCTGGCTACGTCCCCAACACCGCGGCGCGCACGCTTGTCTCCGGCCGCAGCGGCTTCGTAGGCCTGGTGCTGCCGGTCAGAGGCCCGAATCTGGTCGATTCCTTCCTCGGCGAGTTCGTCACCGGGCTTGGCGAAGGGCTGGTGTCGCATGGCGCCGACCTCATCCTCGCCACCGCAGCCCTTGGCCAGTCCGAACTGTCGGTGCTGCGCCATGTCGTCGAATCCGGACGCGCCGACGGCGTCGTCGTCACCCGCATCGCCGAGGTCGACGAACGCCTCGCCTATCTGCGCGAGCGCGGCTTTCCCTTCGTCGCCCACGGCCGGCTGCTTGATGGCGACTTTGCCTACAACTGGCTCGACACAGATGGCGCGCACGCCTTCGGCGAGGCCTTCGACATGCTCTACGATCTCGGCCATCGTCATTTCGGCCTAGTGACGATTTCCGAGCCGATGACCTTCCGGCATCTGCGGCAAGATGGCCTTGCCGCCGCCATCGGCCGCCGCGGCGACCCGTCGGTGCGCCTCGACGTGGCGACAGCGCCGCGCTTCGATCGCGGCGCCCGCATCCAGGCGATCAGCCGCATGCTGCAAGGCCCGGAGCGGCCGACCGCTATCATCGCTCTGTTCGACGAACTGGCACTGACGGTGATGGAGGAGGCGGCCCGCGCCGGCCTCAGCGTGCCGCGCGATCTCTCGGTCATCGGCTTCGACAATGTCGTTGCCTCGGCCTATGCGCCGCCCGGCCTCACCACCTTCGACGCCTCGATCCGCCAATGCGCGCGCGAGATCGCCGACATGCTGCTCACGGTCATAGCCGAGCGGCCTGCCGCGCCGCTGACGCGGTTGATCCGGCCGACGCTGGTGCCGCGAGCGAGCCACGGACCTGCACCGCAGACAAGAAGCTGACGCCGCAACGACGGCGCACACATCCAGGGAGGAAGACGATGATGAAGATATTGAGGACACTGGCGGGCGCCGCGCTGGCACTGTCGTTTGCCGTTGGCGGCGCGCAGGCGCAGCAGGTGCTGTTCTGGTCGACGCAGGCGCGCCCGGTCGAGGAAACCCAGAAGATGCGCGATGCGGTGCTGAAAGGCTTTGACGGCGCCGTCGACTATCAGGTCGCCGAGGACGGTCCCTGGCTCACCCGCCTGCAGGCCGAACTGCAGGCCGGCACCGGCACGATCGGCCTGCTTGGCGGCCTGCATGGCGACTTCTCCACCGTCGGTGCCAACCTCATCGATCTCTCGGCGGTCGATGTCGGCGGCGTCAAGGTCAACGAGGCCTACAAGAAGCTCGGCATGCTCGGCACCGGCGAGCAGAAATACATGCCGTGGATGCAGGCCACCTATCTGATGGCCGCCAACAAGCAGGCGCTGCAATATCTGCCGGCCGGCACCGACCTCAACACCATCACCTACGACCAGCTGATCGAATGGTCGAAGAACATCGCCGAAAAAACAGGCTCGCCGAAATTCGGTTTTCCGGCTGGCCCGAAGGGGTTGAAGCACCGCTTCTTCGAGGGCTTTCTCTATCCGTCCTACACCGGCTCGATGGTGACCAAGTTCCGCTCGCCCGAGGCCGAGACCGCCTGGAACAAGTTCAAGGAGTTGTGGCAGTACACCAACCCGAATTCGACCAGCTACGCCTTCATGCAGGAGCCGCTGCTGTCGGGTGAAGTCTGGGTGGCGTTCGACCATGTCGCGCGGCTTGCCGATGCTTTCAACCAGAAGCCCGACGAGTTCGTCGCCTTTCCCGCACCTGCAGGCCCGGCCGGCCGCGGCTTCATGCCGGTGGTTGCCGGTGTCGCCATCCCCAAGACATCGCCGGATGTCGACAAGGCCAAGGCCCTGGTCGCCTATATGATCAAGCCCGAGACGCAGATCGCCACGCTGAAGGCGACCAACTTCTTCCCGGTCGTCGACGTCAAGCTGCCCGACGACATGCCGGCCTCGGTCAAGGCCTTCGGCCCGGCGATCGCCACCATGACCGGCGCGCCCGATGCGCTGCCGGCGCTGCTGCCGATGGGGCTTGGCGACCTCGGCGGCAAGTTCAACCAGGTCTACACCGACTCCTTCGAGCGCATCGTGCTCGGCGGCGAGGACGTGCACGGCGTGCTCGAAGAGCAGGCGGCAGCACTCAAGGCCCTCATCGACCAGGCAAAGGCGCCATGCTGGACGCCGGACAAGCCATCCACGGGCGCTTGCCCGGTGGAGTAGCAACCAACCAGATCCTCCCGAGGGGGCGCCCGGAGTTTGTTGCACTCCGGGCGCCCAAACCGCACCCCTTGACCGCAGCATCGTCGAAGGACACCACCATGCATGGCAAGGCTCTGCCCTATCTGCTGCTGATGCCGGCGACCTTGTTCCTGTGCGTCTTCTTCCTCTACCCGTTCGTGCTGGTCGCCTTCGAGGCAGTGACCCGTGACGGCGTCTTCACCCTCGACAATTTCCGCACCATGGCCGGCAGCTGGAAGTTTCCGGTCACGGTGCGCAATACGCTGCTGCTGGCGGCCATCGTCGTGCCTATCCAGCTCGCCATGGCGCTGCTGATGGCCTCGGTGGTGTCGCGGCTGGAGACCGGGCGCAGTATAGCACTCTACATCTTTGCCATTCCGCTCGGCATTTCCGATCTCGCCGCCGGCCTGATCTGGCTCGCCATCTTCGACCAGTCGGGCTTCCTCAACACGCTGCTCTCCAGCCTTGGCGTCGTCGACAGGCCGATCATGTTCCTTGGCTACCAGAGCAAGCTCACCATCTTCATTGCCGTGGCGCTGGCCGAGATCTGGCGCGCCACCGCCATCATGATGGTCATCCTCGTCGCCGGCATGGGACTGATCCCCAAGGAATATTACGAAGCCGCGGAAGTATTCGGCGCCGGGCCGTGGAAGCGGTTCGTGCGCATCACGCTGCCGCTGCTGCGCCCCAGCCTGCAGACGGCGATCATCCTGCGCGTCATCCTCGCCTTCGAGGTCTTCGCCGTGGTCGCCGCCCTTGGCGGCACCAATCTGCCAGTGCTGATGGGCGAGACCTACAATTGGCAATTCACGCTGCAGGACCGCAATGTCGCCGCCGCCTCGGCGCTGCTCATCCTCGCCATCTCGATCGGCTTCACGCTGTTCTTCCTCAGGGTGCTGCGTGTGCCCAAGGAGGCGCGCATATGAGTGCGGTCACGCAAACCCCAGCCGCCGCAAGCGTCGATGCCCGTAAGGCCGGCGACTGGCTGCTCGTCGCCACCGTCATCCTGCTTGGCGTCTGGGTGCTGCTGCCGATCTATCTCCTGATCGTCAACGCGCTGTCGTCGCCCGAACAAGTGACCGCCTTTCCCAAGCGCTTCTTCCCGTCCTTCGATACCGGCAGCCTGTCGTTCTTCATCAATTTCGCCGGCGTCGCCAGGGCGCTGTGGAACTCGGTTCTGGTCGCCACGCTGACGATGATCCTGTCGATCGGCTTCGGCGCTCCGGCCGGCTACGCGCTGTCGCGCTTCGATTTCCCTGGCAAGGCCACGTTCCGTTTCCTGGTGCTGATGACGCGGGCTTTCCCGCTTCCGCTCTTGGCGCTGCCGCTGGCGGTGATGTTCATCCGCACCGGCCTCGACGACACCGCGATCGGCCTGGCGCTGGTCCACACCACGCTGGCGCTGCCCTTCGCGGTGCTGATCACCTTCTCACTGTTCTCAGGCATTCCGGTCGAACTGGAGGAGGCCGCCTGGACGCTTGGCTGCACCAGGCTGCAGGCGTTTCGCAAGGTAATCCTGCCGCTGGCGCTGCCTGGTATCGCGGCGTCGGCGGTGTTCGCCTTCACCATCTCCTGGAACGAGGTGTTTGCTGCAGCCGTGCTCACCATCGAGAACCGCACGCTGACCGCCTTTCTTCTGCAAAGCCTCGGCGAGTCGCCGCTTTATCTCAAATTCGCCGGCGGCGCGGCTCTGGTCGTGCCGGCTCTGATCTTCATCTTCGCCGTCCGCAAATATCTGTTCGCCATGTGGGGGATTGCCAACCGATGACACGCGACACGGAGAGGGCTCATGGCTGAAATCGCGATCAAGGGCGTCGCCAAGCGCTTCGGCGGCTTTACCGCGCTGCATCAGGTCGATCTCGCCATCGCTGACCAGGAATTCATGGTGCTGCTCGGTGCCTCCGGCTGCGGCAAGACCACGCTGCTCAGGATCGTGGCCGGGCTGGAGACACCGAGCCAGGGCGAGGTCTGGATCGGTGGCCGCCGCGTCGACCATCTGCCGCCGCGCGAGCGCGGCATCGCCATGGTGTTCCAGAACTACGCCGTCTTTCCGCATCTGACCGTGTTCGAGAACATCGCCTTCGGCCTGCGCATGAAGAAGCTGCCGCAGGCCGACGTCGAGCGCCGCGTCAACCGCACCGCCGAGCTCATGCATATAGAGCAGCTATTGAAGCGCTATTCCGGCCAGCTGTCCGGCGGCCAGCGCCAGCGCGTCGCGGTTGCCCGCGCGCTTGCAATGGAGCCCGATGTCATCCTGATGGACGAGCCGCTGTCCAATCTCGACGCGCTGCTCAGGCTCGAAATGCGCGCCGAGCTCAAGGGCGTGCTGGCGGCGTCGAAGACCACCACCATCTATGTCACCCACGACCAGGTCGAGGCGATGAGCCTCGCCGACCGCATCGCCGTGATGCATCAGGGCCGCATCGTCCAGGCTGCGTCGCCGGTCGAGGTTTACCGCAACCCGGCCGCCCGTTTCGTCGGCTCCTTCATCGGCAACCCGCCGATGAATTTCATCCCGGCGACCAAGGCCGGCAACGGCAGCTGGAGCGTCGCCGGGCTGACGCTGCCTGGCCCGAAATCGGACCGGCCGACAATAGAATTCGCCATTCGCCCCGAGGATGTCGACGCCGGCAGCGAAGGGTTGCACGCCACCGTGCGGGTCATCGAGCCGCTCGGGCCGCACACGCTGGTCACCTGCGATGTCGAGGGCGGCCTGTTCCGCGCCATCCTGGAATCGAATGTCGGCGTCAAGGTTGGCGAGCAGCTGCGGCTGGCGCCCAAAGCCGACCGCATCCGCTGGTTCGATCCCGAAACCACCAACGCCCTTTAAGGAACGAATGCCTTCCATGACTTCTCCAGCCGTCGACGAAACCATCGCCCGCGCCGTCGAGGTGCTGAGGGAAAACGACCAAGGCGCCTACACCATACCGACCAAAGGCCTTTACCCCTTCCAGTGGAACTGGGATTCCTGCCTGACAGCACTTGGCCTCGCCCATTACGACGAGGCGCGCGCCTGGACCGAGATCGACACTTTGTTCGCGCATCAATGGCCGGACGGCATGGTGCCGCACATTGTCTTCCATGTCTGGAGCGACGGCTATTTTCCCGGACCCGATGTCTGGCGAACCAATCGCCCGACCGCCACATCCGGCATCACCCAGCCGGCGGTCGCCGGCTTTGCCGTGCGCCGCCTGTTCGACCGCGCCAGGGACAGGAAACTGGCGGCCGAGCGGGCGCATGCGCTGCTGCCGAAGATCGACGCCTGGCATCGCTGGTTCTATGAGAACCGCGACCCCAAAGGCGAGGGGCTGGTCGCCATCATCCATCCCTGGGAATCCGGCCGCGACAATTCCATCGACTGGGACGACGCCTTCGAGCGCGTGCCGACCGAAGGCGTCGAGCCCTACACCCGCCGCGACATTCTGCATGCCGATCCGGCGCATCGGCCGACCAAGGCGCAATACGACCGCTATCTCTGGCTGCTGCAGCATTTTCGTGCACTCGGCTGGGACAATGCCAGGCTGCACGACGCCTCGCCATTTCAGGTCGTCGATCCCGGCTTTAACGCCATCCTGATCCGCGCCTGCGCCGACCTTGCCGATCTCGCCGAGGCGCTGGGCGAAACCGAGATCGCCGAAGCCAACCGCGCTTGTGCCCAAAAGGGTCTGGCGGCGATGGAGCGGCTGTGGAGCGAGGCGCACGGCCAGTATCTCTGTCTCGACCGCACCACCGGCACGCTGATCGACAGCGCCTCCGTCGGCGGTATCCTGCCGGCCTTCGCAGGCATTCCGGAACGTCGCGTGGCTGCGCTCGCGGCGCGCGTTGAGCGCCTTGCCGGCAGAGCGCGCTATGTCGTGCCCTCGCACGATCCCGACGATCCGCGCCTCGACGCCAAGCGCTACTGGCGCGGCCCGGTCTGGCTGGTCGTCAATTACATGATCGCCGACGGCCTCGCTGCCGCCGGCCATGACGACGTCGCCCGGAGCATCACCCAGTCCAGCCTCGAGCTGATACGGGAGAGCGGCTTTGCCGAATATTACGACCCGCTCACCGGCGAACCATTAGGTGGCGGCCGCTTCACCTGGACGGCGGCAATGGTGATCGAGTTTTTGAGAGGGGCGTGAGCTTGATCTCCCCCCTTGTGGGGGAGATGTCCGGCAGGACAGAGGGGGGCGCTGTCCCGCCGGCTTCTCAATGGAGCAAATGTAACCTCGGGCTGTTCCCGCGTGGTGCTGGGCGAGCACGGTTGGCGTTCCTTCGCGCCCCCCTCTGCCCTGCCGGGCATCTCCCCCACGAGGGGGGAGATTAGCCAATCACCCAAACTTCGGATCAAGGCTGCCCGACTTATACCGCTTGGCCATCTCAGCAACCGGCAGCGGCTTGATCTTCTGCGCATTGCCGGCAGTACCGAACTGCTCGAAGCGCTCCTTGCAGAGCTTGCGCATGGCGGCCATGGCCGGTGTCAGATATTTGCGCGGATCAAACTCGCTTGGATTTTCGGTCAGCACCTTGCGGATGGCGCCGGTCAGCGCCATGCGGTTGTCGGTGTCGATGTTGATCTTGCGCACACCATGCTTGATGCCGCGCTGGATCTCTTCCACCGGCACGCCCCAAGTCGGCTTCATCTGGCCGCCATATTTGTTGATGATCTCCTGCAAATCCTCCGGCACCGAGGACGAGCCGTGCATGACCAGATGCATGTTTGGCAGGCGGCGATGGATCTCCTCGATCACGTTCATCGCCAGCACCGCGCCGTCCGGCTTGCGCGAAAATTTGTAGGCGCCGTGGCTGGTGCCCATGGCCACCGCCAACGCATCGACATGGGTGTCCTTGACGAACTCCACCGCCTGTTCCGGATCGGTCAGCAACTGGTCGTGGCTGATCGCGCCTTCGACGCCGTGGCCGTCCTCCTGTTCGCCGCCGCCGCTTTCCAGCGAGCCGAGCACGCCGATCTCGCCTTCGACCGAGACACCGCCCCAATGCGCCATGTCGACGACGCGCTTGGTGATGCCGGAGTTGTAGGCGTAGTCGGCCGGCGTCTTGCCGTCCTCTTTCAGCGAACCGTCCATCATCACCGAGGTGAAGCCGTACTGAATGGCGGTGACGCAGGTGGCTTCGTTGTTGCCGTGGTCGAGATGCATGCAGACCGGAATGTCGGGATGGATTTCGACCAGCGCGTCGATCAGCTTGGCCAGCACCACGTCATTGGCATAGGCGCGGGCGCCGCGGCTTGCCTGCAGGATGACGGGCGACTTTGTCTCCTCGGCCGCCTCCATGATGGCGAGACCCTGTTCCATATTGTTCATGTTGAAGGCAGGTACGCCGTAGCCATATTCGGCGGCGTGATCGAGCAATTGTCTCAGTGTTATGCGAGCCACCCAATAGTCTCCCGTATCTGGTTTCAAGCGCAACGTCGCGGGGCCGGCCGGTTGCCGGCCGGCCCCCGATGCTTCTGGCCGGATTTCGCCAGAACCGCAACCGTCAGTGGCCGCTTGGGCCGCAATTCTTGTTGCAGGGCTGAAATCCGGGCATTTTTGATGGGTCAGGCGGCGATCGACGCCCGCGCCGCCAGGATCTCGACGCAGGCATTGGCAGCTTCCTTGCCCTTGACCGTGAAGTGCTCGAAGAAGAAGCGGTGATGCTCGGCGCTGTCGTGATAATTGTGCGGCGTGAGCACCGCCGACAGCACCGGCACGCCGGTCGACAGCTGCACATTCATCATGCCGTCCAGCACGGCGCCGGCCACGAAATCGTGGCGATAAATACCGCCGTTGACGACGAAAGCGGCGCCGAGGATCGCGGCGTAGCGGCCGGTCTCTGCGAGTGTCTTGGCATGCAGCGGGATCTCGTAGGCGCCGGGCACGTCGAAGACATCGACGGCAAAGCGCCCACCGCCGAGCGCGGCAAGCTCCGCCTCGAAGGCCTGTACGCACTGGTCGACAATATCGGCGTGCCAGCGCGCGCGAATGACGGCGACGCGGTAGGTTTCGTAGTCTTTCGGGGTATGCTGATTCATGGGTCCATCCTTCCGTTTCGAACCAGAATCAGGACGCACGACGCAAAAACCGGCCCGCGAGCGAGCCGTCCCTTGCGATCGTTCTCTTTCATCCGGACTGTAACCGTCGGCTCCGGAATCGCACCGGATCTGCTGACCCTCCCGTTGCCGGAAGGCGCTCGCGGGCTTGGGCCGAAACCCTCACCGCCGGTGGGGACTTTCACCCCGTCCTGAGAACATTAACGGGGGAGATATGGAGGGGTGGGAAGGGGCTGTCAATTGGGAGCGCTGATCTCCCCCCTTGAGGGGGAGATGGCCGGCAGGCCAGAGGGGGTCGTCTCGCGCGGAGTGCTAGCGTCATCTGTCGATGCTGGGAGGTCGCGCCAGGACGCACCGACCCCCTCTGTCGCCTTCGGCGACATCTCCCCCTCAAGGGGGAGATTATCCCCGCTCGGGGAACATCGCCTTCAACCCCTCGCGCGAAGCCTTGGCCACACCGCGCTCGGTGATCAACCCTGTCACCAGCCGCGCCGGGGTCACATCGAACGCCGGGTTGGCTGCCTGCGTCGCTTCCGGCGACACGCGCACCTGCGCTATTCTGCCGTCCGCCGTCTTGCCCCATACCAGCGACACCTCGTCGCCGGAGCGCTCCTCGATCGGGATTTCGGCCAGCCCGTCCCCCACCGTCCAGTCGATGGTGGGCGAGGGCAGGGCGACATAGAAGGGGACGTCATTGTCGGCCGCAGCGAGCGCCTTGAGGTAGGTGCCGATCTTGTTGCAGACATCGCCATTGGCCGTCGTGCGGTCGGTGCCGACGATCACCATGTCGACTTCACCATGCTGCATCAGGTGGCCGCCGGCATTGTCGACGATCAGCGTGTGCGGCACGCCGTGGCCGGCCATCTCCCAAGCGGTGAGCTGGGCGCCCTGATTGCGTGGCCTGGTTTCGTCGACATAGACATGAACCGGAATGCCGGCCTCGACGGCCAGATAGATCGGCGACGTCGCGGTGCCGTAATCGACCGTCGCCAGCCAGCCGGCATTGCAATGGGTGAGGATGTTGACCGGCTCGCCCGGCTTCTTGCGCGCCGCGATCTCCTTGATGATCTTCAGGCCGTTCTCGCCGATGGCGCGGTTTAAGTCCACATCCTCGTCGGCGATCTCGGCGGCGCGCCGGTAGGCGGCTTCGGCCCGCTGTCCCGGTGCGAGCGGCTTCAAGGAGCGCCGCATCTCGTCCAGCGCCCAGCGCAGATTGATCGCCGTCGGCCGCGTCTTGTTCAGCGTCTCCCACACCGCGTCGAGCGCTGTGTCCGACGGATCCTCCGCCATCTGGATAGCGACGCCATAGGCGGCGGTGACGCCGATCAGCGGCGCGCCGCGCACCCACATGTCGCGAATGGCGGTGGCGATGCCGTCTACCGAGCCGATCTTTTCCACCCGGAACTCATGCGGCAGCCAGCGCTGGTCGATGATCTCGACCGACCGCTTGTCGTCGCTCAGCCAGATGGTGCGGTAATGGCGCTCGCCAACGTTCAAATGCTGCTCTCCCGTTCGATCAGCGCGGCGAGATTGTTGACCTCGTCAATGCTGTAGATTTGCCGCCGATTGACGGCAATGTGGCGTCCGAACTTCAGCGCCTTGGCCTCGCAGGAGGCGCGCAAATCTTCGTATTCAATGGTCTCGAAGTCGGCATTGTGGGCGAGGCCGAGAATGCGGCGATGCACTTCGATGCCGGCAAAGCCCAAGAGGTCGGTCCAGATCTGGTGCAGCACATGGTCGAGCGCCTGCTCCGAGGCAAGGATGTCGCCCTGATCCTCGAACAGGCTCTTCTGATAGAGCATGCCGGTGCGCTCGGTGCGCCATAGATGCGAGAACTCGGCGCGGAACACCGCCCAGGTCTCCGCCGTCACCCCGAGCAGATAGGCGCGCATGGTGTCACGCTTGCCGTTCTGCTCATGGCCGCGCTGCGAGAAGAAGGACATCCAGAAATTGGCCAGCAGCATGCCGACGTCAAAAGCCATCGGACCGTAGAAGGCGAACTCGGGATCGATCATCCTTGTCTCGGTATCGGTGACCATGATCGAGCCGGAATGCAAATCGCCATGCAGCAGCGTCTCCGCATTGGCGGCGAAGATATGCTTCAGCCGCTGCGCCTCGACCTTGAGGTCGCGGTCGGCGCGCAGTTCGGCCACCAGGCCGTCAAGCTGCGGCGAGGTATGCCGGTTCAGCTTGGCGTCGAAATAGGGGTCGGAAAACACCAGATCCTCGGTGATGCCGCAGAGCTCGACATTGTCGGCGAACAACGCCAGATCGGCCTTGCGGTCCTTGGTCGGCATGGAGAGATCGGAGCCGCGGAACAAGGTGCGGGCCATGAACAGGCCGATATCCCTGGCGATGTTCGGCAGCTGGCGGCCGTCGATCAGGGCGCGGCGCAGGATGATGTGCGGCGGCGCCAGATATTCCATGATGATCAGCGCCTGGGCCTCGTCGAAATGGTAGATCGCCGGCACCGAGCCCGGCGCACGGGCTTCCTGCCTTGTCAGCGCGTGGTACTCGAAGAAGGAGCGTTTCAGCGGCAGCGGCCAGCTGTCGCCGACCAGGCGGACATAGGGCAGGGCCTGCTTGACGACGGTCGCGCCCGAGGCTCCCTCGACGATGAAGACGAGGTTCAGATTGCCGTCGCCGACCTCGCGCACCTTCCAGGCGCTCATGTCCTTGCCGATCCTGGCGCACAGCGCTTCGTTGGCGCCGAGGCGCGTTGCAAGCGTCTCCACCGACAGTGCTTCGAACGGCAATTTTCCAGTCATTCCTCACCCTCGCGCTTGGTCGCTCCGATCATAGAGGAGCGATGGCGGCGGGGCCAAGCTAGGAACCTGTCTGGCAATTGTCAATCGAGTTGACAATTGATGACATAGCCCATAGCGTCATCGTCAGGGAGGAACGAATGGGCAATGATGCCGTGTTCCGCGTGGACGGGCTGAGGAAGTCCTTTGGCCATATCGAGGTGCTTGGCGGCGTCTCGCTCGAATTGCATGCCGGTGAGATCACCGTGCTGATGGGCGCCAATGGCGCCGGCAAATCCACCCTCGTGAAAATCATCAGCGGCGTCTACGACCATGCCGGCGGCACCATGCGCCTTGCCGGCGATAACTTCGCGCCGAACACGCCGGCCGAAGCGATCCGCGCCGGTGTCGTCACCGTGCACCAGAATATCAATGACGGCGTTGTCGCCGATCTCGATGTCGCCACCAATCTGACGCTCGACCGGTTGAGTGGCAAAGGCGCGTCGCTGCTGTTCAAACCTGGCCGCGTGCGCCGGGAGGCGAGGGCGGTCGCTGACCGCATGGGGCTCGCCATCGACCTCAGGGCCCGCGTCAGCGATCTGTCGCTGGCCGACCGCCAAATGGTAGCGATCGCGCGCGCCATGGCGCATCAGCCGAAAGTGCTGATCCTCGACGAGCCGACCTCGTCGCTGTCCAGCGCCGAGGCCGACAGGCTGTTTTCGCTGCTCGATCGGCTGCGCGAGCAGGGCGTCGCCATCCTCTACATCTCGCACCGCATGTCGGATATCAGGCGGCTGGCCGACCGCATCGTCTCGATGCGCGATGGCGTCATCTCCGGCGTCTTCGATACCAAGCCGCTCGACTATGAAGGCGCGGTCAACGCCATGCTCGGCCGCAAAATCCATCTCGACCGGATCGAAGCGAGGAATTCGGCCAAGCCGATCCTGACCATCGAGGGCCTGCGCATCGCGCCGGGCGCCCGGCCGATCTCGCTGACGCTTGGCGATGGCGAGGTCGTTGCCGTCACCGGCCTCGTCGGCGTCGGCAAGACCGCACTGGCCGAGACGCTGTTTGGCCTGCGCAAGCCGCTCGCCGGCACTATGAATTTGAACGGCAAGCCCTACGCGCCTGACACAACGGGCGAGGCCATCGCGGCGGGCGTGTTCCTGGTCGCCAAGGACCGCGGCGAAAACGGCATTGTCGGTGGCTTCAATATCCAGGAAAACATCAGCCTTCCCTTCCATAAGCGCATGTCGCGCTTTGCCGTTCTCAAGCGCGGCCTCGAGCGTGCCACGGCCCGCCGCCAGATCGAGGACCTCGGCATCGTCTGCCGTTCCGAGAAGGATGAAATGACCACGCTGTCGGGCGGCAACCAGCAGAAGGTGATGGTGGCGCGCTGGATGGCGCAGGACGCGAGACTGTTCATCCTCGACGAGCCGTTCCAGGGTGTCGATATCTCGGCCAGGCGCGACATTGCTGCCAAGCTGCGGGCAAGCGCCAATGGCCGCGCCACGCTGTTGTTTGTCACCGAGCTCGACGAGGCATTGGAGACCGCCGACCGTATCCTGGTGATGTCGGAGCAGACCATCGTCGGCGAACACCGCAACGCCGATGTCGACCTCGACCGCCTGCTCGCCGAAGTAGCGGGCGGACCGCTGCACAGCGCGGCCTGAGCCAAGATGATTGAAGAACTGACGACGGGAATTGGAATGAAGCGCATGGGTTTGAGTTGGGTATTGACGGCGGGCGCTGAATGACGCTGCGCGACTACGCCATCCGCTATGGGTTCATCGTGCTTCTGTTCGGCCTGATAGCGTATTTCGCCATTGCCGCTGACGGGTTCGTTTCGCCGCAAAGTGCTGTGTTCATTTTCCAGTCGGTTGCCATCACCGGCGTGCTGGCGCTCGGCGTTACCGCCACGCTTGTCGTCGGCGGCTTCGACCTGTCGATCGGGTCGGTCGCCACATCGGCCATGATGGCGGCGGCCTATGTCATGGTCGTGCTGGAGCAGAACGTTGTCGTCGCCGTCGTCGTCTGCCTGCTCATTGGCGCCATTGTCGGCCTGATCAATGGCTGGCTGATCGTCTATATGCGCGTGCCCGACCTGCTGGCGACGCTCGGCATGATGTTCCTGCTCGTCGGCCTGCAGCGCATCCCGACCGAAGGCCGCTCCATCGCCACCGGCATGACCATGCCCGACGGCTCCGTCGCCAACGGCAAATTTGCCGACGCCTTCCTGGCGCTTGGCCGCCACCGCTTCGACTTCTTCATTCCGAACCTCATCCCGGTCTCGGTGGTCGTGCTCATCGTGCTTGCCGTGATGATCTGGTTCTTCCTCGAATACACGCGTTTCGGCCGCATGATGTATGCCGTCGGCTCCAATGAACGTGCCGCCGAACTCGCCGGCGCGCCTGTCAAGGCATACAAAATCTGGGCCTACGTCATTTCAGGAGTTTTTGCCTCGATCGGCGGTATTTTGCTCGCCGCACGGCTTGGACGCGGCGACATCGCCTCGGGTAATAATCTGCTGCTCGATGCGGTTGCCGCGGCGCTGATCGGCTACGCGGTGCTCGGCGCCGCCAAGCCGAACGCCTTCGGCACCGCCGTCGGCGCGCTGTTCGTCGGCATCTTGCTGCAAGGCCTGACGATGATGAACGCGCCTTACTACACGCAGGATTTCGTCAAGGGCGTGGTTCTGGTCGTCGCCCTTGTCTTCACCTTCGCCCTTTCGGGCAGGGGTCGGAGATAGTTCTGGCCGGAACAGGATTTCGAGTTCAACAAACGGAGGAAAAAACGTGAACATCACAAGACGACTTCTGGGGAAGGTCGCGCTCGGACTGGCCGGCGCAACAATGCTGATGCAGGTCCCGGCCCTTGCCGGAGACAAGCCGGCGCCGTTCGACAAGCCGGGCGTCAAGATCGCGCTGGTGCGCTATCTCTCGACCGGCGATTTCTTCCAGGCCTATCTCTCGGGCGTCGAGTCGCAGTCGAAGGCGCTCGGCATCGATTTGCGCGTGCTCGACAGCCGCCAGGACGCGGCCCTTCAATCCGACATGGTCGACCAGGCCATCGCGCTCGGCGTGCAGGGCATCATCATCCAGCACGGCCTGACGGAATCGATGAAGGACGCCGCCCAGCGCGCTGTCGACGCCGGTATCAAGGTAGTGGCCTTCGACGTGAATGTCGAAAACCCCAAGATCCCGCAGATCGAACAGTCCGACAAAGACCTTGCGCGCCTCGCGCTCGAGCAGGCGGTCAAGGACAATGGCGAGAGCTGGGACGCCGGCTATGTCTATGTCGCCGGCATCGCGCCGCTCGACCGCCGCAACGAGACCTGGGTCGACGTGAAGAAGAAATATGCCGGCATCAAGGAAGTCGCGATGTTCGGCACGCTCGACAACCCGATCGCCAACTCGGTCGCCAACCAGGCGCGCTCGGTGCTGCAGGCGCATCCCGATATCAACGTGATGTTCGCGCCCTATGACGAGTTCGCCAAGGGTGTGAAGATCGCCGTCGACGAGGCGGGGCTGAACAAGAAGATCAAGATCTATTCGGCCGACATTTCGACCACGGATATCGCCGCCATGCGCGAAACCGACAGTGCTTGGGCAGCCACCGCCGCTACCAACCCGGCCGTCGTAGGCCAGGTCTCGGTGCGCGCGCTGGCACAGCTGCTCGCCGGTGAGGACCCCGGCCACAACGTCATCGTGCCGCCGACGCTGATCACCCAGAAGGACCTGATCGACAAGGACATCAAGAACATGGAAGACCTGTCGGCCAAGCTGCCGCAATTCGCCCATGCCGATGTCGCCATGCCGGCCTGGATGCCCAACCCGAACGCAAAGTAGCGTTCGGGTCAGCGAAAGCTTTCGGATCGCAAAGCAAGGCTGTTGACTATCGAAGTCGGCGCCGCCCCTCATCCGCCTGCCGGCACCTTCTCCCCGTATAGCGACGGGGAGAAGGGAACTGGCCGCGACGCCGGCGCCTTTCTTGCAACGCCGGTGATTGGCGAAACCCGCGATGACAGCGCCCCTCTCCCCGTCACTATACGGGGAGAGGATGCCGGCAGGCAGGTGAGGGGCAGCGCCGACGTTTGAGAGACTAGCGCGCGTTCTTGGCCACGCTATCGAGTTGGCGAGGTGCTTATAACTTCATCATGTCCGCCGGGCACGCGCCAACCCATGCGTCACCAGCCGGTCGATCACCTCCGGATAGCTGACGCCGCTTGCAGCCATCGCCTTGGCGTACATGCTGATGTCGGTGAAGCCGGGGATGGTGTTGAGCTCGTTGATCACAAATGTCATGTCCGGCATCAGGAAAAAGTCCACGCGCGCCATCGCGTCGCAACCGAGGGCTCGGAAAGCCTTTGCCGCCATGGCGCGCATGGCGGCCTCGACCTCCGACGGCAACTCGGCCGGCACCATCAATGCCGCGCCATCCTCGTCAATGTATTTGGCGTCGTAATTGTAGAAGCCGTGGCTTTCTGCCGGTACGATCTCGCCCGCCCGCGAGACGAAGAGTTCGCCTGCGGCGTCTTCCAGCACGCTGTATTCGATCTCGCGGCCGCGAATGAATTCCTCCGCCAGCAGCTTACGATCGTGCTGGAAGGCTTCGCAAAGCGCCCGCTCGAATTCCTGGCTGCCATTGACCTTTGCCACGCCGACGGACGAACCCTGCCGCGCCGGCTTGATGAAAATCGGCAGGCCGAGCTGGTCTTCCAGCACGGCGAGCGAAGGCGCTGCACCCTCCTCGATCGTCACCGAGCGTGCGACAGGCACGCCGGCTGCTTTCAGCAACCGCTTGGCGACGTCCTTGTCGAGCGCGGCGGCGGATCCGAGGATGCCGCAGCCGGCGAGCGGCACGCGCGCCACCGCGGCCAGCCCTTGCACCGCGCCGTCCTCGCCATGCAGCCCATGCAGCACCGGAAACAATATATCGATGGCCGGCAGGTCGTGAGGCGCGCCCTTGGCGGGGATCGCCAGCATCCGTCCATGTCCGCCGGGCACCAGACAGAGCTGCGTGCCGTCGGACGGCGTCGCCAGCACGCCGTCCTTGAAGCGGCTCAGCAGCCACTGTCCTTCGCGTGTGACGAAGATCGGGATGGCATCGTATTTCGCCGGATCCAGCGCGGCCATGACATTGTTTGCTGAAAGCAGCGAAACCTCATGCTCGGCGGAGCGCCCGCCGAAGAGCACGCCGATACGAAGTCTTTTCGCTGCCATCGATTACTCCACCAAGGATCAGTTGGGGCTTGCATGCGAAACGCCAGGCGCCCCAGAAACTGGTCAAGCAATAAGCGAAGGATTGGAGTGGGATTTTGACCGGTTCGAGCAGTTTTTCAGCACGACGTGCGAAAACGGTTTTCCGCCTGGAGTCCGTCAAGACAGGAGGTGGAGCGGTTCGCCGTTTTGGTGAAACGATGAACCGGTTCTATGTTCAACGCAGCGCCGCCGCGATGTTGCCGCCGTCCACCGTCGTCACATCTGCGGTGGTGCGCTCGGCCAGCGCGTGATGCAGGAAGGCTTGCGCCACGTCGTCGGCTGTCACTTCCTGTCCGAGCAGATTACCGGACATGTATTCCTTCTCCGACACGCCGCGCGCGCCCGAGCGGCTGGCGATCATGGCGTCGGTCAACAGGCCGGAGCGGATGCGGTCGGCGTTGACGGCATTGGAGCGGATGCCGTGCGCGCCGTAGTCGAGCGCATATTGCCGGGACAGGAACAGCGTAGCCGCCTTCGGCACGCCGTAGGCACCGAATTTCGGGCCGGGATTGACCGCCTGCTTGGAGGTGTTGAACAGCAATACGCCGCCTGTCCCCTGTTCCAGCATGATGCGCACCGCGTTCTGCGCCGCCGACTGGTGGGCAAAGAAGTTGAGCTCAAAGCTCTTGCGCAGCAGGGCATCGTCGAGTTCACCGATGCGGCCTTCCCAGGCGGCGCCGGCATTGGAGACCAGAATGTCGACGCCGCCATAGACGGCGACCGCTTTGTCGAAGGCCGCGCGCATCTGGGCTGGGTCGGTGATGTCGGCGCCGACGCCGATCGAATTGTTGCCGGCCGCCTTGGCAGCTTCTGCAGCCTTTGCCGCGTCGAGATCGACGACGACCGCATGCGCGCCGTTGGCGGCGAAAAGCTTGGCCGTCGCGGCGCCGATCGCGCCGGCGCCGCCGGTGATCAACACCACCTGGCCGGTCAGCGGCTTCGGCTTGTTGGAGGCAAGCTTGGCTTGTTCCAGCGACCAGTATTCCAGCGGGAACAGATCGGCCTTGGACAGCGGATGGAAGCTGCCTACGGCCTCGGCGCCGCGCACCGCCTCGATCCACATCTCGCCGACATCCGAAGCGATCTTCGCATCCTTCAGCGTGCGGCCATGGCCGAACATGCCTAGGCCCGGCACCAACGTCAGCCGCGGCATCGGGTCGAGCATGGTGCGCTTGACGTCGTCCAGCGCATCATTGGTTTCGAAATAGGCGCGGTAGTCCCTGGCGAAGGCATCGACATGGCTCTTGATGACGGCCTTGTAGTCGCCAACCTTGTCGGCGTCCGGCGCCGGCACCGCCATTGGCCCGGTCTTGATGCGGATCGACAGATCGGGGGTCGACACACCGCGCGCGGCGTAGTCTGCAATGCCGGCCGAGTTGATGAAATCGACGATGGCGTCCGAAGTTCGGAAATCGCTGATCATGCGATCGAAGCGGCCTTCGCCGCGCGATACCGCCACGGCGCCGCGCAGCGTCGGTGCGATGGAGGCGGGCGTTGCGAGCTTTGCCGGCAGCGCCGCCTTGGCCGGCTGCGGTTTGCCATGCTTGGTGACGTAGTCTTCCGCCACGTTCACATAGTGGATCATCCGGTCATAGGCCTGCCTGGCGTCGTCGCCGAAGGTGAAGATGCCATGCTTGTCGAGGATCAGGCCCTCGACGCTCGGGTCGGCGTCGTAGACATCGGCCGCCACCTTGGCGAGATCGAAGCCCGGCTTGATGTAGGGCACGTAACCCATTCTGTCGCCGAACACCGTCTTGATCAGCGCCTTGCTGTCTTCCTGGTCGACGATGGCGAGGATCGCGGTCGAATGGGTGTGGTCGACGAATTTGTGTGGCAGGAAGGCGTGCAGCAGCGTTTCGACCGATGGATTGGGAGAGGCGGGATCGATCAGGTTCGCCCGCTGCAGCGCCACCATGTCCTCGTCGGCGAGGCTGTCCAGCGCGCGCGCTTTCAGCAGCGCGCCCATCTTCACCGCCGGCAGTCCTTGCGGCTCGATCACGCCCATGTCCCAGCCGCTGCCCTTGACGCACAGCACATCCCATTCGTCGCCGACAAGGTCGGTCGCCTTGGTCTTGCAGGAGGTGTTGCCGCCACCATGTAGCACCAGCCGCGGCTCGCCGCCGAGCAGCCGGGTCGTGTAGACGCGCAGCGCGAGGTCGCGGGCAACGCCCTTTTTCGCATAGTCGGCAACGAGCTTTTCCGCCTCGCCATCATTCCAAAGGTTCTTCATGTCGCTATGTCCGCTTTGCTGTCTTTGATGTTGCTGTGAACAGGAATGCCGCGACGCCTTGATGACAATGCGCCGGCTGCAGGGATTTCGTTTGTCAGGAAGCCTTTTTTGCCCCCGCACTGGCTCCGGCATGGTCGAGCAGCCGCCGCGCCATGCGCGCGCCGACCACCAGATGCGTGCAGAGCCCGCCGGCCAGCGCGGCCAGCAGCGGTTCGAACTTGCTGTCTTCCTGCACCACCATCAGGCGCTTTTCGATTTGGCGCAGCGAAGAAAGTGAGGCCGAGATGACGCGCCTGTTATAGCTGCAGTCGAGCGCCTTGCCGGCGGCGTCGATGATCTGGCCGGCGATGACGCCGGCCGCACCCGCCTCGCGCAACACCCCCATCTCGCCGGGGCTCAGCGCGCCGCATTTGACGACATGGCTGTCGGCGTCGACGGTGCCGACCGAATAGAGCGCCAGATCGCAATTGCTTATATCGGCCAATTGCTCGCGGATCACCGGCTCGGCGCGCAGCCCATGCGCCAGCAATTCCGTCGTCAGCACCAGCGGCGCGTAGAAATTCAGGCCCTTGGCGTTGAGCCGCCGCGCGATTTCCATCGTGCACTGATCGGGGCGGTAGGAGTAGGGCGCGCCGAGATTGCCGCAAAGCTGCACCACGGTGACGTCCTGCAGATCGGCATAGGACATGACGTCGGCGATGGTGTAGACGGTGCGGCCCCAGGCGACGCCGATGCGGTCGCCCTTCTTGACCAGTTCGAGAAAGACGCTCGCCGCCAGCACCGCAATATCAGTCGACGGATCTAGGACGTAGTCGTTTTCCGGCGCGATCCAGACGGCGTCGAGTTCGAGTGCGTCCTCGAGCTGGCGGGCGAGTACGTCGTCGGTGAACAGCTGCGTCGAGGTCGAGATGTTGACGATGCCGGTCTCGCGCGCCTTGCGCAGATACATGGCGACCGAGGCGCGGGAAATGTTAAGCTGGCTTGCGACCTGGTCCTGGCGCAGGCCATGGGCATAATAGAGCCATGCGGCCTTGTGGATAAGCTGTTCTGCCGGTCGGATCGCCATGCCGTCTCCTCGGCTGACATTATTCACGGCTCTCGACAAAAGTCAAACTGGCACGGGTACACGATGCCTTTTTGCCTGCCGAATCTGGATAATCATTGCACCAAATGTGCCCGGTCGGGATTCGCTGATGGTGACGTGGCCGGAACCTGTGTTTAGAAGTTCTCAATAAAAGAAAATTCGGGGAGAACGGGATGGGCAATCCCTACGATCAGGATCTCGGCAAGAACGCCGCCAACCACCAGCCGCTGACGCCGCTCACCTATCTGGAGCGGGCGGCAAGCACCTATCCCGACCATGTCGCCATCATCCATGGCAGCCAGCGCATCACCTATCGCGACTTCTGGCGGCGCTCGCTCAAACTCGCCTCGGCGCTGTCGAAGCACGGCATCGGCAAGGGCGATACGGTGACCGTCATGCTGTCCAACACGCCGCCAATGCTGGAGGCGCATTTCAGCGTGCCGATGACCAAGGCGGTGCTGCATTCGCTCAACACCCGCCTCGACGCCGCCGTCATCGCCTTCCAGCTCGACCATGCCGAGACCAAGGTGCTGATCGTCGACCGCGAATTTGCCGCCGTCGTCAAACAGGCGCTGGCGCTGGCAAAGGTCAAGCCGCTGGTCATCAACTATGATGATCCCGATTATGCCGCCGATGCGCCGTATCCGAAGGGCGAGCGCATCGGCTCGGTCGACTATGAGGAATTCGTCGCCGGCGGCGATGCGGACTTTGCCTGGTCGATGCCCGACGACGAATGGGACGCCATCTCGCTCAACTACACGTCGGGCACGACGGGCAATCCGAAGGGCGTCGTCTACCACCATCGCGGTGCTGCCCTGATGGCCTACACCAACACAATCCATGCCGGCATGGCCAAGCACGCCGTTTATCTCTGGACGCTGCCGATGTTCCACTGCAATGGCTGGTGTTTTCCGTGGACGCTGGCCGTCCAGGCCGGCACCCATGTCTGCCTGCGCTGGGTGCGGCCGAAGCCGATCTACGATGCCATCGCCGACCATGGCGTCACCCACCTTTGTGGCGCGCCGGTCGTCATGTCGGTGTTGATCAACGCCAGGGACGAGGACAAGCGCCACTTCCCGCAGACCGTCACCTTCAACACCGCGGCCGCGCCACCGCCGGAAGCCGTGCTGTCGGGCATGGCCGATGCCGGCTTTGCCGTCACCCATCTCTATGGCCTGACCGAGACCTATGGTCCGGCAGTGGTCAACGAATGGCATGGCGCGTGGGACGATCTCGACAAGGGGTCGAAAGCGCAGAAGAAGGCCAGGCAAGGCGTGCGCTATGCCGCACTAGAAGGCCTGACGGTGATGGATCCGGAAACAATGCAGGAGACGCCGGCCGACGGCGAGACCATCGGCGAGGTCATGTTCCGCGGCAACATCGTCATGAAGGGCTATCTAAAAAACAGGAAGGCAACCGACGAGGCCTTTGCCGGCGGCTGGTTCCATTCCGGCGACCTCGGTGTCATGCACCCTGACGGCTACATCCAGCTCAAGGACCGCTCCAAGGACATCATCATCTCCGGTGGCGAGAACATATCGTCGATCGAGGTCGAGGACGCGCTCTACAAGCACCCTTCCGTAGCGTCCTGCGGTGTCGTTGCCAGGGCTGACGACAAATGGGGCGAGGTACCGGTCGCCTATGTCGAGCTGAAGCCTGGCAAGGCGGCGAGCGAGGCCGAGATCATCGACCACTGCCGCGCCTTGCTCGCCCGCTTCAAGGTGCCAAAGGCGGTGATCTTTGCCGAGATCCCGAAGACGTCGACAGGGAAGATCCAGAAGTTCCGGCTGCGGGAAATGGCGAAGGGGGCTTAGGCGCGGCATTGGTACTCTTGCTGCGACCTCGACAATTTGTCGCGGGCCTCCGCGACTTCGTCATCCTAGGGTGGAGCAGTCGCGAAGCGACGTCGCGGAAACCCTAGGATCCATGCCGTCACCTTGCCGTGCGCCAGAAGCGAGAATGGCTGCGTCGGATGACAGATCGCTGGTCGGCGTAACCTATTGATCTGCCTTGCTCTTTTGCAGGCGTCGCGGCATGGATCCTAGGGTCTACGCCGCGTCGCTTCGCTCCTTGCTCCGCCCTAGGATGACGAGGCGCGAGGCGACTGCCGTCAGCCGACTGTCACCATCTGTCACCATTCGTACGCGTACGTCGATTCCGCATTGACACCTCGCTCTTTTGGATTTACGACTGACGAAAATTGAAATTCGTCACTCGTTAATTAACAGAGAGCTAATGTCCGAAGCCGCCAGCATAACGGTCGACGCCGCCCGCCAGGAGAATGTCACGCGCATTCTCGACTGCGCCGAGCGCCTGTTCCGCCACTATGGGTACGGCAAAACCAACGTTGCCGACATCGCCCGCGAACTCGGCATGTCGCCGGCCAACATCTACCGCTTCTTCGCCTCCAAAGTCGAAATCCACCAAGCCGTCTGCGGCCGCATGCTCCTCGCCAGCTACAATATGGCCTACGCGATCTGCCACCTGCCGATCAGTGCCGAGGAACGGCTGCGCCGCTACGTGCGTGCGCAGTACAAGATGACACTGGAAGTCATGCTCGACGACCAGAAGGTGCACGAGATGGTCATCGTCGCCCTCGAGCGCGACTGGGGTGTGATCGACAAGCATATCGACAGCATTCACGACCTGTTTGCCGAGGTGATCCGCGAAGGCATCGAGGCCGGCGAGTTTGCCGACCAGGATCCGGTCATCGCATCGCGCTGCTTCGGCGCCGCCACCGTCATTCTGTGCCACCCGCAAATGGTGGCGCAGTGCCTTGCCAAGACCAACCGGGCGATGCCCGACGACCTCATCGATTACGCAATCAAAGCCCTGAAATAACCGCCGCCCGCCGGGCGCCGGTGTCGACCGTTTAATCTCCAGTCGGGAGTACGAAAGTGTCTTTGTCCAGTTCCATCCTCCGCAATTTGCCTGCCGCCGGCCTGATCGTCGCCACGCTCGGGCTCGCCGCCTGCAGCCAGGAAAAGGCCGAAGTCCAGGACGTCATCCGCCCGGTCAAGGTGGTCGAGATCGGCCAGGCGCAAAACAGCCGCGAACTCGCCTATTCCGGCTCGGTGCGCGCCCGCACCGAAATGAATCTCGGCTTTCGCATCTCGGGCAAGGTCACCCAGCGCCTTGTCGACATCGGTCAGCATGTGACCACGGGCGACGTGCTCGCCCGCATCGATTCCACCGATTACGAGCTTTCGGTCAAGAGCGCCAAGGCCAGTCTCGATGCCGCCGAGCGGCAGGTCGAGACGGTCGACCTGACCCGCAAGCGCGCCGAGCAGCTCTATGCCAAGAATTTCACCTCGAAGTCGCAGCTCGAGCAGGCGACGCTGAGCTACAACCAGGCGGTGGCGAGCCGCGATGCCGCCCGTTCGACCCTTTCACAGGCGCAGAACCAGGTCGTCTACACCGATCTCAAGGCGAGCGAGAACGGCATCGTCACCGCTGTCAGCGCCGATGTCGGCCAGGTGGTCGGCGCCGGGACGCCGGTGATGACCGTTGCCGTCGATGGCGAAAAGGAAGTCTTGATTGCGGTTCCCGAAATGGACATCGCCGCCTTCAAACCAGGCAAGGATGTCACGGCCAGCTTCTGGTCCGACGATGCGCTGAAGCTCTCCGGCAAGGTTCGCGAAGTGGCCGGCAGCGCCGACCAGCAGTCGCGCACCTTTGCCGTCCGTGTCTCGCTGCCCGACGATCCGCGCGTGCTGCTCGGCATGACCGCCAACATCGAGGCTTCGGTGGCCAAGAAGCAGGAGATGGTGTCGATCCCGCTCAGCGCGCTGGCGGAAAAGGATGGCCGCAAGATTGTCTGGACCGTCGACCGCGCCGGCGAGACGGTGCACGAGCGTCCGGTCAAGGTTGCGGAGTTTACCGCCGACGGCGTCAGTGTCGCCGACGGGCTCAAGCCCGGTGATGTCGTCGTTGCCGCCGGCACGCAGTTCATGGCCGAGAATCTCAAGGTCAAGCTGACCGGCGATGCGGTGCAGGCCGCCTCTGCGGATGGCGACGCCGCAAAGGCGCTGCGCTGAAGGCAGGCGCATGAAGCCGGCTTGATCGTCGCTTCGGCGAAAAGGCTGGCGAAGCATTCAAGGTTTCCGGGCGGCGAGTGCCCGATGGTCAAGACGCCAAGGTCGAGTTCCCCCGCATCGATCCACGCGTCCCACCGCGATGAGAGTCTCTCCCGCTCGGAAAGCCTCGCCGCCCGGAAGCCAGCATCGGAATTCCCTGAAGCCGCATGCCAAGGGTATGCGCTCACGATCAACGAATTGGACTGACGCCGATGACCACCACCAACGACAGCAGTGAAAAGCGGCCTTTCAATCTTTCGCGCTGGGCCATCGGCCATCCCTCCATCGCGCGCTTCCTGTTCGGTCTGATCATCATTGCCGGCGGGCTCGGCCTGATGCGTATGGGCCAGAAGGAAGACCCCGATTTCACCTTCCGCGTCATGGTCGTCCAGGCGATCTGGCCGGGCTCCTCGATCCAGGAGATGGAGGATCAGGTCGTCAACAAGATCGAGCGCAAGCTGCAGGAAACGCCGCATCTCGATTTCGTCCGCTCCTACACGCGCGCCGGCAGCGCCATCATCACCGTCCAGATCAAGGGCGACACCAATGGCGAGGAGGTGAAGGACGCCTTCTACCAGGTGCGCAAGAAGGTCGGCGACATCTCAGGCGACCTGCCGCAAGGCCTGCTCGGCCCATATTTCAACGACGAGTTCGGCGACACCTTCATCACGCTGCATTCGATCAGCGGCGATGGCTACTCCTATCCCGAGCTGAAGAAGTTCGCCATCCAGGCGCGCGACATGCTGTTGACGACACCGGGCGTCGAGAAGGCTGTGATCATCGGCGACCAGCCGGAGAAGATCTATATCGACATTTCGTCCAAGGCGCTGGCCGAACGCGGCCTGACGCTGACCGATTTGCAGAACGCCATCAAGGGCCAGAACAATGTCGATCCGGCAGGCTCGGTCGACACCGGCCTGCGCTCGGTGCGCATCTCGGTCGAAGGCGACGTCACCAAGGCTGCCGACATCAGGGAGTTGCGCCTGCGCGCCGGCGGCCAGGTGACGCGTCTGGGCGACATCGCCACCGTGTCCTCCGGCCTCGAGGATCCCTATCAGCGCAAATACCGCTTCAACGGCCACGAAAGCGTCCAGGTCGGCGTCGTCATGGCCAAGGGCTTCAACGTCACCGATGTCGGCAAGGACGTCGAAGCAACCTACAAGCGCTTCGAAGAGGCGCTGCCCTACGGCGTTTCGGTCGACCAGATCTCCGACCAGCCGGAAGTTGTGCGCGATGCGGTGAAGGAGTTCATGGAGGCACTGGGCGAAGCGCTGCTGATTGTGCTTGCCGTCTCGCTGCTGTCGATCGGCTGGCGCTCCGGCCTGGTCATCGCCATCGCCATTCCGCTGGTGCTCGCCGCCACCTTCGCCATCATGTACGAGCTCGGCATCGACCTGCAGCGCATTTCGCTGGGCGCGCTGATCATTGCGCTCGGCCTGCTCGTCGACGACGCCATGATCGTCGTCGAGATGATGGAGCGCAAGCTGGAGGAGGGGCTGGTCAAGATCGAAGCGGCGAGCTTCGCCTATTCCTCGACCGCCTTTCCGATGCTGACCGGCACGCTGATCACCACCGCCGGCTTCATCCCCGTCGGCTTCGCCGCCTCTACGGCCGGCGAATATGTCCGCACGCTGTTTTACGTCGTCGGCATCGCGCTGGTCGTGTCGTGGTTCGTTGCGGTCTATTTCACGCCGTGGCTCGGCTACATGATCCTCAAGCAGCGCAAGCATGCCGGCAATCACCACGATGCCTTCGACACCGGCTTCTACCGGCGGCTGCGCGCCACGGTCGGCTGGGCGGTGCGCCATCGCATCATCGTTCTGGTGATGACGCTGGTCACCTTCGCCACCAGCCTGTGGGCGTTCCAGTTCATCCCGCAGAACTTCTTCCCGCAGTCGTCGCGTCCCGAAATCCTGGTCGATCTCTGGCTGCCCGAGGGAACCTCGATCAAGGAGGTCGAGACGCAGGCCAAGGCGCTCGAAGCCCGGATGATGGACGACAAGGACAAGCGCTTCATCGCCACCTATATCGGCGAAGGCGCGCCGCGCTTCTTCCTGCCGCTCGACCAGCAATTGCGCAACCCGAACTTTGCCCAGCTCCTGGTGATGGCCAATGACGAGCCGGCGCGCGAGCGGCTGATCCTCAAGCTGCGCTCAATCCTGGCGCAGGATTTCCCCTCGATCCGCTCCAAGGTCGATCGCCTATTCCTCGGTCCGCCGACCGGCTGGCCGGTGCAGATGCGCGTCATGGGTCCGGATCGGCAGGAAGTGCGCCGCATCGCCGACCAGGTGAAGGCCAAGTTCGCTGAAAATCCGCTGCTCGCCGCAGTCCATGACGACTGGCTGGAGCCGGTGCCGGCGATGAAGCTGGTCATCGACCAGGACCGCGCCCGTGCGCTCGGCGTCACCTCGCAGCGCATCCGCCAGATGCTGCAGGCGTCGATGTCCGGCGCGCCACTGGATGACTTCCGCGACGGCGAGGAGACGGTGTCCATCGTCGCCCGCGAACCGGATGCCAGCCGCAATCTGCTGTCGTCGGTCGACTCGGTCTATATCCCGACCGATTTCGGTGGCTTCGTGCCGCTGTCGCAGGTCGCCAAGGTGGTGCCGGTGCTCGAGCAGGGCGTCGAATGGCGGCGTGACCGCCTGCCGACCATCTCGGTGCGCGCCACGCTGCCGGACGGCGTGCAGTCGAACGACGTCGTCACCAAGATGTACAACGACATGCAAGGCATGCGCGCCGGCCTGGCGCCTGGCTACAAGATCGAGATCCAGGGCGGTGCGGAGGATTCTGCCGAGAGCCAGGCTTCGATCGCCGCCAAGGCGCCGGTCATGCTGGCCGTCATCGTCGTGCTCTTGATGATCCAGCTACAGCATTTCGGCAAGGCGATGCTGGTGCTGGCCACCGGCCCGCTCGGCATCATCGGTGCGGCGGCAGCATTGCTGATCAGCGGTGCGCCCTTCGGCTTCGTCGCTATCTTGGGCGTCATCGCGCTGCTCGGCATCATCATGCGCAACTCGATCATCCTGGTCGACCAAATCGACCAGGACATCGCCAGGGGCATGGATCGATCGGAAGCCATCATCGGCTCGGCCGTGCGCCGTTTCCGGCCGATCGTGCTGACCGCAATGACGGCGGTGCTGGCGCTGATCCCGATCTCGCGCGCCGTGTTCTGGGGCCCGCTCGCCTACGCCATGATGGGTGGCATCCTCGTCGCCACCGTACTCACCATCCTGGTGCTGCCGGCAGGCTACGCCCTGTTCTTCGGCCGTGAGCCGAAGAAGGCCAAGGAGCCGGCGGGCGAGGCGGTGCAGGACAATGACAGGCCGCAACTGGCCCTGGCCGCCGAGTAACCACCGCTGGCGCATAGGATGCGCTCTTGGAAAAATGCTACAACGCCGTACGTTTGACGTGCGGCGTTGTGGCGTTCCGGCGGCCGTGATGCTCCGTCTGTTGCGTGGAGGATGATCATGACCCTGGCCCAGACCTCGATCGCCCTGCGCCTGCCGATCGACGGACGCCATCGGCAGATGTTCATCGACGGCGCCTGGGTCGATGCCGCCTCGGGCCGCACCATGGAGACCCGCAATCCGGCGACCGGCGCGGTCATCGCCACGGTGCCGCGCGGCGACCGTCAGGACATCGAACTCGCCGTCACCGCGGCCCGAAAAGCCTTCGACGGGCCGTGGAGTCGCTTCAAGCCCTATGAGCGGCAGGTGCTGCTGCTGAAAATAGCCGATCTTTTCGAAAAGCATTGGGAAGAGATCAGCCGCTCCGACACCACAGATATGGGCATGCCGATCGTACGCACCCGCGCCAACCGCAATCGCGTTATCGGCATGCTGCGCTACTACGCAGGCATGGCGACGGCGCTGCATGGCGAGACCATCGACAATTCGCTGCCGGGCGAGATCGTCTCCTTCACCCTTAAGGAGCCGATCGGCGTCGTCGGCGCCATCATCCCGTGGAACGCGCCGACTGCGGCCTCGATCTGGAAGATCGGCCCGGCGCTCGCCACCGGCTGCACCATCGTTTTGAAACCCTCGGAAGAGGCGCCGCTGACGCCGCTTCTGATCGCCGACATAATGAACGAGGCCGGCGTGCCGGCAGGTGTCGTCAACATCGTCACCGGCACCGGCGCCGAGGCGGGTGCGCCGCTTGCCGAGCATATGGGCGTCGACAAGATCGTCTTCACCGGCTCGACCGTCACCGGCCAGTCTATCATCCGCGCCTCGGCCGGCAATCTGAAGCGCGTCTCATTGGAGCTCGGCGGCAAGTCGCCGGTCATCGTCTGCGCCGATGCCGATCTCGACAAGGCCGTGCCGGTGGCGGCGATGTCGGTATTCGCCAATTCCGGCCAGATCTGCATTGCCGGTTCGCGCCTGTTCGTCGAGCGCTCCATCCATGACGAGTTCGTCGCGCGGCTCGCTGCTTACGCGGAGGGGTTGAAGATCGGCGACGGTATAGACCCGGCAACCGAGATCGGCCCACTGGTCTCACTGCGACAGCTCGAACGGGTGACGGGTTACCTTGAAGCCGGCACGGCTGAGGGCGCGAGGCTGGTCACAGGTGGTACCCGCCGCACGGAGGGCGCGCTCGCCGCCGGCAATTTCGTCGCGCCCACCGTCTTTGCCGGTGTCTCCGACGACATGAAGATTGCGCGTGAGGAAATCTTCGGTCCTGTCATTTCGGCGCTGCCCTTCGAAACGCTGGGCGAAGCCGTCGAGCGCGCCAACAACACGCCCTACGGTCTTGCCGCCGGCGTGTTCACGCAAAACGTCGCCACCGCGCACCAGCTGTCGCGAAAAATCCGCGCCGGCTCGGTCTGGGTCAACACCTATCACGCCATCGACCCGGCAGTGCCCTTCGGCGGCTACAAGATGAGCGGTTATGGCCGCGAGGGCGGCGCCGAGCACCTCGGCGAGTATCTCAACACCAAGGGCGTGTTCATCAAAATAGATTGAACGGCCGCCGGTTAGAAAATGCTCCGCAACAAGGGTTTTGCAAAACAGGATTCCTTTCCAGGACGGCAAAGCCGTCAGATCTTGGCGATATATCGGAGCGCGGGCATGATCCCAAAAAGTGGGTACCGGTTTTTGGAAAAGATCATGCTCCAACAAAGGATCGCGCTCGTCCACGTCAGGTGATCATCCCATGGCAGACAACAAGCAATTGCGGCTCGGCGCCTTCATGCGTCCCGTCAGTCTTCACACCGGCGCCTGGCGCTATCCTGGTTCTTATCCCGACGCCAATTTCAACTTCGCCCATCTGAAGCGCTTCGCGCAGACGCTGGAGGCGGCGAAATTCGACGCCTTCTTCATGGCCGACCACCTGGCCGTGCTCAACATGCCGATCGAGGCGCTGCGCCGCAGCCATACGGTGACCTCGTTCGAGCCGTTCACGCTGCTGTCGGCGCTCGCCGCCGTCACCGACCATATCGGCCTGGTCGCCACCGCGTCGACGACCTTCGATGCGCCTTATCACATCGCCCGGCGCTTCGCCTCGCTCGACCATATCAGCGGCGGCCGCGCCGGCTGGAACATCGTCACCACGTCCAACCCCGATGCGGCGCTGAACTTCGGCCTCGACGAGCATGTCGAGCATGACGAGCGCTACCACAAGGCGCGGGAATTCTACGATGTCGTGACCGGCCTGTGGGACAGCTTTGCCGACGACGCCTTCATCCGCGACGCCGAGAGCGGGCTCTATTTCGATCCGGCGAAGCTGCACGTGCTGGACCACAAGGGCGAAAACCTCTCGGTGCGCGGCCCGCTGAACATTGCCCGCCCGGTGCAGGGCTGGCCGGTCATCGTTCAGGCCGGCGCGTCGGAGGCCGGGCGGCAATTGGCGGCCGAAACGGCGGAGGTTATTTTTGCTGCCCATAGCGATCTCGCGGCCGGGCAACGCTTCTTTGCCGACGTGAAGGGGCGGGCGCAAAAACTCGGCCGTTCGCGTGACGACATCAAAATCCTGCCCGGCGCTTTCGTCATCGTTGGCGACAGTGTCGAGGAAGCGCAGGCCAAGCGCGCCAAGCTCGACAGCCTGGTTTATTACGAGAGCGGCATCGCCTCGCTGTCGATCGCGCTCGGCCATGACGCGGCCCACTTCGATCCCGATGCGCCCTTGCCTGAAATTCCCGAGACCAACGCCTCGAAGAGCAGCCGCGAGCGCGTCATCGAATTGGCGCGCCGGGAGAACCTGACCGTCCGCCAGCTGGCGCAGCGGCTCGGCGGTTACTCCGGTCTTGCCTTTGTCGGTACGCCGAAGACCATCGCCGACGCGATGGAGGAATGGCTGCTTGCCGAGGGATCCGACGGCTTCAACATCATGTTCCCCTACCTTCCCGCCGGGCTCGACGACTTCGCCGAGAAGGTGGTGCCGGAACTGCAGCGTCGAAGGCTCTTCCGGCGCGAATATGAGGGAACGACGTTGCGCGAGAATCTCGGTCTGAAGCGGCCGCCGAACCGGTTCTTCGAAGGCTCCGAAGCGGCCATCCGCAAGGCTGGCTGACAAGGCTGGCCGAGACACTCTCGGATGCGATGCATTTGTGCAAAAAAGGAATGGGCGCGCCGAAGCGCGCCCATTCCTTTTCAAACCGTCATTTTCAGATGACGAAGTACCAGTTGGCGAGCAGCATCACCACCACGCCGGCGACCAGCGTCAGATAGGGCAGCATGCCGGCCTTTTTGACCGAGAGGTCGGCTCCCGCCATGCCGAGATCGGCCAGCATGTGGTCGGGGAACTTGCCCTTGTCCTGGACATAGTGCCGGTAGCAGAACACCGGGATAATCAAGGCAGCGGTGATCAAGCCGGCCCACAGCGCCATCGGGTTCCACACCTTGGCGCCGGCGCCCATGAAGATGGCATTGACATAGGCGAAGATGGCGCCGACGCCGAGCAGCCAGCTTGGCGCTTTCCATGGCCGGTTGATGTGGCCGTTGTCGATGCGATGGATCCAGCCGGCATTGAGGTTGAGGAAGTTGAAGATGATGTAGCCGCAATTCGACACGGCAAGGATGAAGAAGAAGCTCGTCGCGTCGGCCGAGGCGATGGCCAGCACGATCAGGTTGAAGACGAGGTCGGTCCACATCGCCCGCGTCGGCGCGCCATGCTCGTTGACGTGGCTGAGGTAGCGCGGCAGCCAGCCATCGACCGAGCCCTGGTAGAGCGTGCGCGAGGAGCCGGCCATCGCCGTCATGATGCACAGCACCAGCGCCAGGATCATCAGCATCACCAGCAGGCTGTGGATCAGCGCGCCGCCGCCGACCATGCCGGCCAGTGCGTCCGCAACGCCGGAGCCGTCGACGATCGGTGTCGCCAGCATACCGTTGAGACCCAGCACACCCTGGAAGGTGAAGGGCACCAGGATGAACAAGAGCATGCAGAGCAGGCCGGAATAGAAGATCGCCTTGAACGTGTCGGTGCCCGGGTTCTTGAACTCGGAGGTGTAGCAGACTGCGGTCTCAAAGCCGTAGGTCGACCATGCGGCGATGAACATGCCGCCCAGCACCAACGTCCAGCCCGGGATGTTCCATGAGCCGGGCTCCGGCGCGTAGGCGGCGGCGAGCGGCACCAGCGGCGAAAAATTCGCCCAGTTGATCTGGCCGGTGACGATCGGCACGACGCCGACGATAAGCATCGGGATGATGACCAGCAGGCCGATATATTTCTGCACATTGGCTGTGCCGAGGATGCCGCGATGCTGGATCGAGAAGATGATCAGCATCAGCACCGCGCCGATGAAGAAGGTGGCGTTGAAGGTGAAGGACACCGGGCCGAGCGTGTGGCTCCACAGCGACCAGGTGCGGATCGCCGGCGTCGCGGCGGCTGTCACTGCGGCGATGGCGTCGGCGGGTACGGTGCCGGCATGCGCGGCGATATAGGCGACGACATCGGGCGACGCCTCGGTGACGATCGGCACCGGCGCCAGCGCGTTAAGGATGTAGGCGGCGGCGATCGAGCAGCCGAGCGACAGCACCGGCGACCATGCGAACCAGTTGCACCACACCGACAGCGGCGCGATGAACTTGGAGTAGCGCAGCCAGGCGGTGGCGCCGTAGATCGAGGCGCCGCCCGACTTGTTCGGGAACAGGCCGGCGATCTCGGCATAGGTGAAGGATTGCAGGAAGCCCATGATCATGGACACCGTCCAGATCAGGAAGGCCAGCGTCCCGGTCGTGCCGGCAATACCGCCGATCGAAAACAGGACCAGCGCCGGAACGCCGCTCGCCACCCAGAAGGCGCCGCGCCAGTCGATATGCCTGAGCAGCTTGCTTTCGGCAGGCTGCTCGAGGGCCGTGCTAATGGAGCTCATGTCTGTGAATTCCCCTTTTTCGCTGTTCCCGCCGGCGATGCCTCGACTGCGCGAAGCTTGTTCCCCGGCAAATGACCTTCACGACTCCGGTGTTTCCACTCAGTCGTATTTTTTTCTTAACAGTGAAGATTGATCCGACGCGCTTTCACGTCAAGCGATTTGTGATGTCGTGCACATCACGCTTGCGAAACACGGCTTCAGCCGTTGCCAACAGCAGCCGACGAAGCAGTTCCGTCCGACCCTGAAGTCCACTGTCAGGAACGCGGTTTGGTCTTTTGCGGATCGTAGTGAGCGAAGGCCACCACCCGCGCCGGCAGCCGCTTGGCATGGCCGTCGAGCTTGCCGATCTCAACCTCCGTGCCGATGGCGGCGTGGGTGACGTCGAGTCTGGCCAGCGCAATGTTCTTGTTCAGCACCGGCGAGCGCATGCCTGAGGTAACGACACCGATCTGGGCGCGCCCGACATGCACGCAATCGCCATGGCCGACCGCGACATTGCTCTCGATGTCGAGGCCGACGAGCTTGTGCTGCGGGTGCTCCTTGCGCCTTATCAGCGCCTCGCGGCCGATGAAGTCGTCGGTCTTGGTTTTCAGCGGCACGGTAAAGCCGATGCCGGCCTCGAACGGGTCGGTCTGGTCGGAAAATTCGTAGCCGGCGAAGATCAGCCCGGCCTCGATGCGCACCATGTCGAGCGCCTGCAGGCCCATTGGCTTCAGCCCGTGCGGCTGGCCGGCCTCCCAGATGGCGTCGAAAACTTTCTCGGCATCGCGCGGATGGCACCAGACTTCGTAGCCGAGTTCACCGGTATAGCCGGTGCGCGACACCACGACCGGAATGCCGTTGCCGCCGCCGATGCGCGCGACCGCGAAACGGAACCATTCGAGCTCGTCGATCGATGGCTGCAGCGGCGAGGTCCAGATCACCTCTCGCAAAATGTCGCGGCTCTTCGGCCCCTGCACGGCGACATTGTGCATCTGGTCGGTGGAGGAGCGCACCAGCACGTTGAGGCCGAGTTTCTTGGCCGTCTCGCGCAGCCATTCGCCGGACAGATCGTCGCCGCCGACCCAGCGGAAATTGTCCTTGCCGAGCCGCAGCAGCGTGCCGTCGTCGATCATGCCGCCATGCTCGTAGCACATGGCGGAATAGACGACCTGGCCGACGCCGAGCTTCTTGACGTCGCGGGTCAGCGTGTATTGGAGCAGCGCTTCGGAGTCCGGACCGGTGACCTCGAACTTGCGTAGCGGCGACAGGTCCATGATCACCGCGTCCTGCCGGCAGGCCCAGTATTCGGCGATCGGCCCCTCTTTGGCGAAGGCGTTGGCCAGCCAATAGCCCCTGTATTCGGCGAAGTTGCGGGTGTGCTTGGCGAAGGATGAGTGGAAGGCGGTCTCGCGGGTCATCTTGGGTTCCGAATCGGGCGTCATGCGTCTGGCGATCGCTCGCGAGAATTTGTGCTGGCCGGAATAGGTCCGCACATGGATGTCGGTAAGGTCCCAGCCATTGGCCGGCGTGGTGTCGTCGGGGCAGGCGGAGGAAACACAGACGATGTCGGTGAGCGCCCTGAGCAGCACATAGTCGCCGGCACGCGACCACGGCTCATCGGACACCATGACACCATGCGCGTCGATCGCCGTGTTGAAGAAGAAGTTGATCGCCATCCAGCCCGCGCGCGGCGTCACGCCCCTGTCGGCCAGCGCGCGATTGAAGTTCTCCGAGCAGTTGGTGTGGCCGGGATAGCCGATGTCGTCGTAATATTTCGCCGCGCAGGCGAGCGCGAAGGCGTCGTGCCGGCCGCACGTGTCCTGCACCACCTCGACCAGCGGCTCCATGTCCTGGTCGTAATATTTCGAATGCAGGCCGGGCATCGGGTAGCTCGATCCCATCAGCGTGCGCGTCGTCGTCACATCGAGCGGGTGGTCGCGACCCTTGTCCAGCTTGCGCGCTGAAAAGCACTGGAAGTCGGTGCACTGGCGCCCGTCGACATCGATGATCTGCAGATAGTCGCCGGCCTTGACGAAGTAGGATTCGGCGGTTGCCGAATGCACCCTGAGATCGAGCACCGGATCGGCGAGCGGATCGGCCAGCTCAGACTTCGACTTCAGGCGCACCGTGGCGCGGCGAACGATGACGGCAAGCGGCGTTGCCGTGTCATGGCCATCAACCAGCATCGGCCCGCCGGGGGCGGCAATCAGCATCGCACCGTCGCGCGCGATAGTGAACGCTTGCTCGGTGCCGGCAGGCGTCGCGCCGCCGAACACGCGCACCGCCTTGGGTTGATCGAGCTGCACCTGGCGGCGCTCGAGGCCGCGGCGCACGGAAGCGAGGCTGTCATCGCCCTCGGCCAATAGCGCCTTGATGCCGGCGGCATTGCTGTTGGATTTTTCGCCGAAGATGGAAGGGTCGATTACGCCTGACTTGTCCCAGGCCAAAAGCTCGCAAGCCTGTCCGCCCTCGACATTGCGGACGGTGAACGTGTCCCCAGCCTCGACCTCGATCAGCACCGCGCCATTACCCTGGATTGTGTAGCGCTCCATGCCCGGCGGCAGCGCGATCTGGCCGGGCCTCAGAATGAGGCTCGGCCTGGGTCCGGCTGTGACTGCGGGGTAGGGCGACTGGCTCATCTCGGAAACAAGTTTGCCTGTGTGTGAAATTATTTTAGCTGTAAGAATAGCAGCGCGGTTGCGTTTGGCAAGGCGAAGGTGATGCAAGCCTCCCCCTTCTCCCCCTGTGGCAGAAGGTGTCGCCGAAGGCGACGGATCAGGGGTGCTCCAGCGGAGTGAGACGTTGGCGTTCCCTGGAACACCCCTCATCCGTCTTGCCGCTTCGCGGCAATCCACCTTCTCCCACAGGGGGAGAAGGGAGAAGCGCACAAGCGCTACGCCAAGTCCTCGGAATGGCCAATCGCCACGCCATACTCCGCAGCCGAATCCAGCATCGTGTGCCAAAGGCTCTCGGCAAAGGTCGCAAACACCAGAACGTTGAACACCGCCAGTCCGTCACGATCCTTCCCGCGCCAGAGCGTGACGCTGGTGTGGTTCATCGAGGTGGCCGCCGCCGCGCCAACCGGAAATGCATCAAGATGCAAATCGATCGACGACAGTTTCGCCAGCATCGTCCGCGCTTTGGCGCCGGAGATGCTGATCAGCACCCGCGCATGCGATTGATCGGAGAGCGACGCCGATTGCGCGAAGGCTGGGGCAAGCGCCCCAATCCCATGCTTGCCACCCTTCGACAGCACGAAGAACTGATCTGGTCCCGACCAGATCAGCGTTGCATCCGACGTGCCGACCGCCCTCGGTGTTTGCGGAGCCGCCACACCGAAGCGTGCCTTCGCCGACTTGGTCATCTCGCCCGCTTTGCCACGTCGCGCCATCACCTGGACGAGGTCGAAATTGCGGATCTCGATCAACGCCACGCCGGCATCGCCTTGCGCGCCGTAGGCGCCGGGAGCGAGCGCCCGCTCGAGCGGGCTGCGAACATCCCAGGAAAAATCAGCCACGCTGGCGCCCTCCATCCGGATCGTAGAAGACGGGATTGCAGAGCTCTACATCATAGTCTTCGCCGCGCAGCGGATCATGCGCGTGCACGATCTCACCGATCCGCTCGCGGCCACGCTCGACCAGGCCGAGGCCGATCCATTGGTCGAGCGTCGGCGAGAAGCAGACCGAGGTGACGTAGCCCTGATCATTGTCGGGGCCGGGTGTCTGCCCTTTCGGAATGATGTGCGCGCCGGAGCGCAGGCGCCTTGCCTTGTCTACCGGCTTGATGCCGACGACGACCTGTCGATTCGGCGCCACCAGCGCCTCACGGCCGGCCATGACGCGGCCGATAAAATCCTTCTTGGTCGACATCATCTTGCCGAGGCCGAGATCGGCGGCGGTCGTCGTGCCACTCAGCTCCGGTCCGGCGACATGGCCCTTTTCGACCCGCATGACGCCGAGCGCCTCGGTGCCGTAGGGCGTCACGCCGAACGGCGCGCCTGCAATCATCAGATTGCGCGCCATCGCCTCGCCGTAGCGGGCCGGCACCGAAATCTCGAACGCCATCTCGCCGGAGAAAGAGATGCGAAACAGCCGCGCCCTGGTGCCGCCGCGCAACGCGACTTCGCGCGCGCCCATGAACGGAAAACCTTCGTTGGACAGATCCTCGGCCGGATCGACGATTTCCTTCAGCAGATCGCGTGTCTTCGGCCCCGCGATGGAGAATTGTGCCCACTGGTCGGAGACCGAGGTCAGCTGCACGTCGAGTTCGGGAAACAGCACCTGCCGGCAGAATTCGAGGTGCTGCATTACCAGCCCGGCTTTCGCTGTAGTGGTGGTGAGGAAATAATGGTCTTCGGCCAGTCGCGACGTCGTGCCGTCATCATAGACCAGGCCATCCTCGCGCAGCATCAGCCCGTACCGCGCCTTACCGACGGCGAGGTTGGAAAAGGTGTTGATGTAGACGCGGTCGAGGAACACGCCGGCATCCGGGCCATGCACGTCGATCTTGCCGAGCGTCGAGACATCGCAGAAGCCGACGCCGCCGCGCACCGCCTTGACCTCACGGGTGACCGATTCCAGCCAGTCCTTCTCGCCGGCGCGCGGATACCACTGCGCGCGCTTCCACAGGCCGGTGTCGACAAAGATCGCGCCCTGTTCGGCGGCCCAGTGATGCGAGGGCGTCAGCCGCGTCGCGTGAAAATTCTCGTCGCGATGATGGCCGGCGAAAGCGCCGATGGCGACGGGCACGTAAGGCGGCCGGTAGATTGTCGTGCCGGTCTCGGGAATGGATTTGCCCGACACCGCCGCCATGATGGCGAGGCCGGCGACGTTGGAGGTCTTGCCCTGGTCGGTCGCCATGCCGAGCGTGGTGTAGCGCTTGAGATGCTCGACCGATTCAAAGCCCTCGCGCTGCGCCAGTTCGATGTCGGACGCCGTCACGTCATGCTGCTGGTCGACGAAGGCCTTGCCCTTGCCGGTGACATGCCAGAGCGGCGTCAGCGAAAACGTCTCGTCGTCGGCGACCGGTGCCGTGCCCGCATTGCCATTGCGTCCCGCGTCACGCGCCGCTGCAGCGCCTGCGGCAAAGCCTTGGCTGAGGCAGCCGCCAAGACCGAAATCGCCATTGGCCGCACCTGCGGCAACCATGCCGGGAGGCGCGCCATCCGGCACGAAGGCGGCGATATCGTCACGCCATTTTGGCCGGCCGCGATGGTAGGACGTGAGCCCGACTGCCGGGTTCCAGCCGCCGGAAACCGCGAGCCCGTCGGCCTCGACCTCGGCGCGCGCGCCACCGGTCAGCGACACCGAAATCTTGCGCACGCCATCCTTGCCGCCGTCGACACCGCTGACCGAGCCATGCAGCACGTTAAAGCCGTTCTTGGAGGCAAGCGAGCGATGGGCAGGCGAGACGTCGGGGCGTGCGTCGATCACCGCCGCGACCTGCAATCCGGCGCCGAGTGCGGTCTCGACCGTGCGCCAGCCATCCTCATTGTTGGTGAACAGTGCGATGCGTTTTGCCGGCGTGGCGGCATAGCGTGTGACATAGATCCGCATGGCGGACGCCATCATCACGCCGGGCGTGTCGTTGCCGGCAAAGACTATCGGCCGTTCGATCGCGCCGGCAGCTACGACGCAGCGCTTGGCCACGATCCGCCACAAGCGCTGGCGCACCTGGTGCTCGGGTGGCGTCGGCAGGTGGTCGTTGACGCGCTCGATCGCACCATAAGTGCCGCCATCATAGACGCCGAACAATGTCGTGCGCGTCATGAGGCGGACGTCCGGCATCGCCGCCAGTTCGGCCAGCGTGCGCTGCGTCCACTCCGCTGCCGGCAGGCCGTCGATGGTGCCGCCATCGGCCAGAAGGCGGCCGCCAGGGACAAAATCCTCTTCGCACAAGATGACGCGCGCTCCACTGCGGCCTGCTGCGAGTGCGGCGGCGAGACCTGCCGGGCCGGAGCCGGCGATCACCACATCGCAATGCGCCCATGCCTTGTCGTAGTGGTCGGGATCGGGGGTGACCGCAGCACGGCCGAGGCCTGCGGCGCGGCGGATCGCCGGCTCGTAGATCGTCTCCCAGAACTTCGCCGGCCACATGAAGGTCTTGTAGTAGAAGCCAGCGACGAAGATCGGCGCGAACAGCTGGTTGACCGACATCACATCGTGGCGCAGCGATGGCCAGCGGTTCTGGCTGGCGGCTTCGAGCCCTTCATAGAGCTCGGCGGTCGTCGCCTTGGTGTTGGCCTCGCGCCGTGCGCCTGTGCGCAGCTCCACCAGTGCGTTGGGTTCTTCCGAACCGGCAGTGAGAATGCCGCGCGGGCGATGGTATTTGAACGAGCGGCCGACCAGCTTGACGCTATTGGCGACCAACGCCGACGCCAGCGTGTCGCCCTGGAAGCCGGAAAAGCTCTTGCCGTCGAAGCGGAAGGTGAGTGGCTTCGAGCGGTCGATGAGACCGCCGGAGGTGAGGCGATGGGATTGAGAGGTCACGATGTCCAGCCTCTCGATTTGATGTCATCGCGAAGGGTAGCGCTGCCCCTCATCGCCCTGCCGGGCACTTCTCCCCGTATAGTGACAGGGAGAAGGGGGCTAGCCGCAACGCCGCCCTTCTTCTTGTTACGCTGATGATTGGCGAAACCGTTGGCGAGAGCGCCCCTCTCCCCGTCTCTATACGGGGAGAGGATGCCGGCAGGCAGGTGAGGGGCAGCGCCGACGTGGCCAAAATAGCTCATTTCGCCACCTGCCTCGCACCAGCACCAACCGCCGGCTCCACCGCCGAAATCTCATGCGTCAGCGTGTTGCGGGTGACCTTCAGCCAGCTCCGGCAGCCACCGCCGTGATACCAATTCTCAGCCATCACGCCGGCGACATTGTCGCGCAGATAGACATAGTCGTAGACGGCATCCTCGCCGGCATCCGCCGCCGGCCGCGCGGGCTTGGCATCGCCGAGATAGGTGAACTCTCCGAGTTCACGTTCGCCGCAGAAGGGACAGACAATACGCATCTAACTGTCCTCAGTGCAGGTTCGGCTGGGCGCCCTGGCCCTTTTCGTCGATCATGGCGCCGCGCTGGAAGCGGTCGAGGCGGAACAAAGCCGCCTCCTTGTGCGACTCGTCGCGCGCCAGAAGATGGGCAAAGACGAAGCCGGAGCCGGGTGTCGCCTTGAAGCCGCCATAGCACCAGCCGGCATTGAGATAGAGCCCGTCGACCGGCGTCTTGTCGATGATCGGCGAGCCGTCCATCGACATGTCCATGATGCCGCCCCATTGGCGTAAAAGCCGCACGCGGCCGATCATCGGGATCAGCGCCATGCCGCCCTCGCAGACATCTTCCATCACAGGCAGATTGCCGCGCTGGGCGTAGGAATTGTAGCCGTCGATATCGCCGCCGAAGACCAGCCCGCCCTTGTCCGACTGGCTGACATAGAAATGCCCGGCGCCGAAGGTCATGACGCCGGGAATGAGCGGCTTGATCGCTTCCGAAACGAAGGCTTGCAGCACATGGCTTTCGATCGGCAGGCGCAGGCCCGCCATCGCCGCGACGCGCGAGGAGGAACCAGCAACAGCCATGCCGACTTTGCCGGCGCCGATCTTGCCGCGCGAGGTCTCGACGCCCGTCACCTTGCCGTTACCGTCCCGGACAAAACCGGTCACTTCGCAATTCTGGATGATGTCGACGCCGAGTTCGCTCGCCGCATGGGCATAGCCCCACACCACCGCGTCGTGGCGCGCCGTGCCGCCGCGCCGCTGCAGCAGGCCGCCCTGCACGGGAAAGCGCGCATGGTCGAAATTCAGGAACGGCAACATCTTCTTCAGCGCCGCCTGGTCGAGCAGTTCGGCATCGATGCCGTTGATGCGCATGGTGTTGCCGCGCCGTGCATAAGCGTCGCGCTGCGCGTCGGAATGATAGAGGTTGAGGACGCCGCGCTGGCTGACCATCGAATTGTAGTTGAGGTCCTGCTCCATCCGCTCCCACAGCTTCATCGACAATTCGTAGAAGCCGGTATTGCCGGGCAGGCCGTAATTGGAGCGGATGATCGTGGTGTTGCGGCCGGCATTGCCGGAGCCGATCCAGCCCTTTTCCAGCACGGCGACATTTTTGATGCCGAATTCGCTGGCGAGGAACCAGGCGGTGGCGAGACCGTGGCCGCCGCCACCGATGATCACCACGTCGTAGTGGTCCTTCGGGCTGGCATCACGCCAGGTGCGCTGCCAGTTCTTGTGGCCGGAAAGGGCGGCGCGGGCGAGCGAGAGGATCGAGTATTTCATACGTTCATTCCGAGGTCGCTCGCACCGCTAGGACGGTTAGATGTCCAGCGTGTGGTCGCGCTCCCATTGCGTGAAGTGCGACGCATAGGAATTCCATTCCTGGTGCTTCAGCTTTAGGTAAGCCGACGAGAATTCCTCACCCAGCGCCGCCTTCAGCGATTTGTCCTTGTCGAATTCGCGCAGCGCATCGAGCAGATTGAGCGGCAGCTTCGGCGCGCCCTTTACCGTGTGGCCGTGCTGGTACATGTCGATGTCGTAGCGCTTGCCGGGATCGGCCTTGGAACGGATGCCGTCGAGGCCGGCGGCGATGATCACGGCCTGCAAGAGATAGGGGTTGGCCGCGCCGTCGGGCAGGCGCAATTCGAAGCGGCCGGGGCCGGGCACGCGCACCATGTGGGTGCGGTTGTTGCCGGTCCAGGTCACCGTGTTCGGCGCCCAGGTGGCGCCCGAAATGGTGCGCGGCGCGTTGATGCGCTTGTAGGAATTGACCGTCGGGTTGGTGATCGCGGCCAAGGCCGAGGCATGCTTCATGATGCCGCCGAGGAAATTCTTGCCCTTGGCCGACAGACCGAGTTCCATCGCATTGTCGGCAAAGACGTTGGTCTTGCCGGCCTTGTCCCACACCGAAATGTGCGCGTGGCAGCCATTGCCGGTCAGGCCCTGGAACGGTTTTGGCATGAAGGTGGCGCGCAGGCCGTGCTTCTCGGCCACCGACCTGACCATGAATTTGAAGAAGGAGTGCTTGTCCGCGGTGGCCAGCACATCGTCAAAGGCCCAGTTCATCTCGAACTGGCCATTGGCGTCCTCATGGTCGTTCTGGTACGGGCTCCAGCCCAGCGCCAGCATGTGGTCGCAGATCTCGGCGATCACATCATAGCGGCGCATCACCGCCTGCTGGTCGTAGCAGGGCTTCGACGCCGTATCGTATTTGTCGGAAATGACGCTGCCGTCCGGCGAGATCAGGAAGAACTCGGCCTCGACGCCGGTCTTGACATGCATGCCGTCGCCGGCGGCTTCCGCGATCAGCCTCCGCAGCGTGTTGCGCGGTGCCTGCTCGACCTCCTTGTCGTCCATGATGCAATTGGCGGCGACCCAGGCGACGTCTGGCTTCCACGGCAATTGGATGACCGAGGCCGGATCGGGTACCGCCAGCATATCGGGATGCGCCGGCGTCAGATCGAGCCAGGTGGCGAAACCGGCAAAGCCGGCGCCGTCCTTCTGCATGTCTGATATCGCCTGCGCCGGCACCAGCTTGGCGCGCTGGCCACCGAACAGGTCGGTGTAGGAAATCATGAAATATTTGACGCCGTTCTCTTTGGCGAATGCGGCGAGATCGTTCCCCATTATAGTTCCTCGCTTATGGTATTTTGGATGTTGTCTTAGAAGCCGTTCTTCCCCGGTATCCAGTTGGTGCCGGCCAGCGGCACGCCGGCCATGGCGGCGGCTTCGATGGTGAGCGCGACGAGATCCTCGGGCTCGAGATTGTGCAGGCTGTTCTTGCCGCAGGCACGCGCAATCGTCTGCGCCTCGAGCGTCATCACCTTGAGATAGTTGGCGAGACGCCGCCCAGCGGCGATCGGATCGACCCGCTTCATCAGTTCGGGGTCCTGCGTGGTGATGCCGGCGGGGTCGCGGCCCTCGTGCCAGTCGTCATAGGCGCCGGCGGTGGTGCCGAGCTCGTTGTACTCCGCCTCCCAGCGCGGGTCGTTGTCGCCAAGTGCGACAAGCGCTGCCGTACCGATCGACACCGCGTCGACGCCGAGCGCCAGCGCCTTGGCGACATCGGCGCCATTGCGGATGCCGCCGGAGACGATCAGCTGCACCTTGCGGTGCATGCCGAGGTCCTGCAGCGCCTGCACAGCCGGCCTGATGCAGGCAAGCGTCGGCTGGCCGACATTCTCGATGAACACTTCCTGGGTGGCGGCCGTGCCGCCCTGCATGCCGTCGACGACGACGACATCGGCGCCGGCCTTCACCGCAAGCGCTGTATCGTAATAGGGGCGCGCGCCGCCGACCTTGACGTAGATTGGCTTTTCCCAGTCGGTGATTTCGCGCAGTTCGAGGATCTTGATCTCGAGATCGTCGGGGCCGGTCCAGTCGGGGTGGCGTGAGGCCGATCGCTGGTCGATGCCTTTCGGCAGTGTGCGCATCTCGGCGACGCGGTCGGAGATCTTCTGGCCGAGCAGCATGCCGCCGCCGCCGGGCTTGGCGCCCTGGCCGACGACCACTTCGATGGCGTCGGCGCGGCGCAAATCCCTAGGGTTCATGCCGTAGCGCGACGGCAAATATTGATAGACCAGCGTCTTGGAATGGCCGCGCTCTTCCTCGGTCATGCCGCCATCGCCCGTGGTGGTCGAGGTGCCGGCCAGTGTCGCGCCACGGCCGAGCGCTTCTTTCGCCGGGCCGGACAACGAGCCAAAGCTCATGCCGGCAATGGTGATCGGGATCTTCAGCTCGATCGGCTTCTTGGCATGGCGCGAACCCAACACCACTGATGTGTCGCAGCGCTCGCGATAGCCTTCGAGCGGATAGCGCGAGATCGAGGCGCCGAGGAACAGAAGATCGTCGAAATGCGGCAGTTTGCGCTTGGCGCCGGCGCCTCTGATATCATAGATGCCGGTCGCCGCGGCGCGGCGGATTTCGGAGAGCGTGTAGTCGTCGAAGGTCGCGGATTTGCGCGGCGTCGTCGGCGGGTTCTTGTAGGTCATGATGCCTCAATACGCGTCGGCGTTGTCGATATTGAAATTGTAGAGCGTGCGCGCCGAGCCGTAGCGCTTGAACTCCGACGGCTTGACGCCGGTCACGCCGGCGCGGTCGAGCAGGCCCTGCAGGAGTTCGATGTGCTCGGGCCGCATTTCCTTGGCGATGCAATCGGCGCCGAGGCTTTCGACCTTGCCGCGCACGAACAGCCGCGCCTCGTAGATGGAATCGCCCAGCGCATCGCCGGCATCGCCCAGCACCACCAGATTGCCCGACTGCGCCATGAAGGCCGACATGTGGCCGATATTGCCGTGCACGACGATGTCGATGCCCTTCATCGAGATGCCGCAGCGCGATGACGCATTGCCCTCGATGACCAGCAGCCCGCCCTTGCCGGTGGCGCCGGCATACTGGCTGGCGTCGCCCTTGATGACGATCGAGCCCGACATCATGTTCTCGCCGACGCCGGGGCCGGCCGAACCGTGCACGGTGATCGCTGCGCCATCATTCATGCCGGCGCAGTAATAGCCGACGCTGCCGCGTACATCGATAGTAACCGGCTGGTCGACGCCGACGGCGACCGAATGGCTGCCCTTGGGGTGCAGCACCTCCCACGCCGTTTCGTTGGAACCGGGCGTCAGGTTGTGAAGCGCCTGGTTGAGCTCTCGCAGCGACGATACATCGAGATCGAAGACCCGGGAGGCGTGGTCTTGCGCCGCCTTCGAAAGTTTGGTTGCCGGCATGGGCTCAATGCTCCCAGAAATAGACGGTTGCGGGTTCCGGTTCCCAGACCCTCGCATTGTCTATGCCGGGCAGCTTGGTCAGCGCGCGATATTCCGAGCCGAAGGCGACATACTGGTCGGTCTCGGCCATGACGGCCGGCTTGCAGGCAATCGGGTCGCGCACCACGCCAAAGCCGTTCTTGGTGCCGACGACGAAGGTGAAGAAGCCGTCGAGGTCGGACAGCGTGCCTTCCAGCGCCTCGCCGAGATTCTTGCCATGCGCCATCTGCGAAGAGAGGTAGGCGGCCGCCACCTCGGTGTCGTTCTCGGTCTCGAAGGTCATGCCTTCGCGCCGCAATTCGCGCCGCACATTGTTGTGGTTGGACAGCGAGCCATTGTGCACCAGGCACTGGTCGGCGCCGGTCGAAAAGGGATGCGCACCCATCGTGGTGACGGCCGATTCCGTCGCCATGCGGGTGTGGCCGATGCCATGCGTGCCGGTCATCGAGCGGACGTCGAAGCGGTCGACCACCGCCTCCGGCAGGCCGACTTCCTTGTATATCTCCACAGCTTCGCCGGCGCCCATGATGCGCACGTCGGGCCGGATCGACTGCAACGCTTCGCGCGCGGCGTCGACCTTGCCTGGCCTGGTCCTGAGGACGGCGTGCGTCGACTTCACCGCGATGCTCACCGGTGCGCCGATGGCCTTGGCAAGTTCGGCGTCGAGGCCGTGAAAATCGCGCTCGGGCTTGGCCGACTGGATGGTGATCTTGGCTTCGTTTTTGGAAGTGGCGCCGTAGATGGCGATGCCGGCGCTGTCGGGGCCGCGATCGCTGAGCGAGATGAGCATCTGCGACAGCATCGAGCCGAGTTGCGGCTCAAGCGACTTGTCCTTCAAAAAAAGTCCGACGATTCCACACATGTCAGCCTCCCGGCGTTTGCAGCTAAGAGATGATGTATCGAATGCGCTGTCCGAATTCAATCATATGAAAAAAATTTTCCTCTAGTTACGTATGCGGCTCAATGCCACTTTGTGCACTATCGCTGCCCGCGCGGGCACTGTGAACCCATGTGGCGGTGCGGACACGGGCGATTTTGTAGGCATCCAGAATCGACAGCGCATAGATCAGGAAGCCGCCGGCATGGCGGCCGACAAAGCTGGCGTCGGCCGGCGCGATCTTGGCTGTCACCCAGGCCAGGATGACCATGAAGAATAGGAACTGCAGGCCGCGCACAGGGGCGCCCAGAATGACATGGCCGCTTGCCGGCAGGACGATTGCGGCGCCAAGCACCAGATAAGGATTTGTCGGTGCGGGTGCGCTCATGCCACCTGCCTTTCCTGTCTGTTGATGGCATCGCGCAGCGTCGATGCCGAGGCGAGCAGCCTCTCGACCAGTGCCGGATCGAGGCTCGCGCCGCCGAAGGCAGCCTGCCGGAACACGCCGTAGCGGGCGCGTTCGGCCTCGGCCAGCAGCCAGACGATGCGCACGCCGTTCGGCGTGATCAAAAGTTCCTTGGCGCGGCCTTCGGCAAAGATGTCCAGATGACTGGCGATCAGGTTCTGCGGAAAGCGCGCGCCCCTTAAGTCTGTTCGCAACACGGCTTCGGCCGGAAAACCCGGAGCTTTCGGAAGCGTGTGCTGAAGGTGATCGAAATTGGAGAAGGTGGTCGGCGATCCCGGCCGCATCATCATGTCGAAGGTTGCCGGTACCGCAACCGATTCGGTGACCGAAACGCTGAGCCAGCGCGCCGGCAGTTTTCGCGTCGCCAGCGTGTCGACGATGGTGCGCACTTGCACGCGCCGTTCGTTCCACGAACCCACCCAGGTGACGACGCCAACCGTGCCATCTGAAACGTCGACGGCATCTGCGATGACGGTGCGGATGCTGGCCTCCTCGGCGGCATGAGCAGCCATGGCCCTGTTGCGGCTGGCGCGCGCAAGCCAGGCGAGGTGCACGACGAGAGCCAAGGCTATCGCCCCGGCCAGCAATGCTGTCGTCACGTCAGACACTCGTCACGCAATGCCTGCCCAAACCGGCAGGCCCTCTCCTGTCAATAACCCTGTGGCTTCGGCCACGGCATGGTGAACTGGTCGCCGCGGCGCACATAGCGGTAGCGGTAGAAGTGGAACCACACAGAGATCAGGAAATAGAAGATGGTCATCGCGATCAGCTGCGAGCCGAAGCCGAGGAAGATCGCAAAGAAGGTCACCACACACAGGCAAAACAGCACGATCGCGGGCAGCGGGTGGAATGGGTGTGTGTAGCCGCGGCGGATGGTGCCCAGAGGCCACTTCTTCCGGAACATCATGATGTTGATGCTCATGAAGGTGTATTGCAGCACGCCCGACAGGATCGAGAAGGTGATCGCCTGGTTGAGGTCGGCGATGAAGGCGAAGGCGAGCGCGATCGGCAGCAGGAACAGGATCGAGCGGTAAGGCGTGCGGTATTTCGGATGCACCGCCGAGAACCAGGTCGGCAGATACCGGTCGCGTCCGAGCGAGAACCATGCGCGTGCCGCGTCGTTGATGCAGCCATTGGCGGAAGCGAGCGCGGCCAGCAGCGTGGCGATGAAAAGCAGGTTTTCGAGCAGCGCGCTCCCGGTCAGCTTGCCGGCATCCCACAGCGGATAATAGGTGATGCCGAGGTATTCCCAGGGCATCAGCGAGGCGCAGACATACCAGGTCATGGCGGCGGCGATCAGAAGCGTGATCATGCCGGCCATGGTGCCGTAGGGCAGCGAGCGGGCGGGCGAACGCACTTCCTCGGCTGCCTGCGTGGTGCCTTCGATGCCGAGATAATACCAGATGCCGAACTGGAAGGCGGCGATGACGCCGATCCAGCCATAGGGCAACGCATTGCCCGGCGTCACCAGCTCGTTGAGCTTCAGCACCGCGCCTTGCGTCCACGGACTGACCGAGAAGAACAGGATGACGATCGAGACATAGGCGATCGCTGTGATGACGAAGTTGACGTTGAGCGTCATTAGAACGCCGCGATAGTTCAGCCACGCCAACACGACGATGGTGGCGGCAATGAAGGAATTGTGGGTGAGCCCCTCGACGCCGGCCTTGGCGACGATGGTATCGCCGAGCAGGATGGCGTCCGAGACCTCAAGCATCGTGTAGGCAAAGACCAGGAACAGCGCGACGTTGAACGCCATCAGCGGACCGACAATGTGCTTGGCCTGCGCGTACTGGCCGCCGGCGGCAGCCACCGTCGATGTCACTTCGGAATCGATCATGGCGACCGAGGTGTAGAGCAGCCCGACCACCCAGCAGACGATGAGTGCTGCCAGCGCGCCGCCCTTGTCGGCCGAGAAATTCCAGCCGGTGAATTCGCCGACCAGCACGATGCCGACGCCGAGCGCCCAGACATGAGCCGGGCCGAGCACCCTGAGCAGCGAAACCCTGTCGCCGTGGATTGCCGTAATTATCGTTTCAGCCGCGACTGCCATTGTTTTCCCCTAGACCCGGTGCTTTTCGGAAACGGCTTCAAGCTCGCCTTCGCGCGAGGAGGTCAGCACCTCCTCGGAGTAGGTCGTGTCGATCTTGAACCAGTCGTAGAGCATCCACAGCGCAAGCACGACCGAGATACCCCAGCATGCATAAGACAGAGCCATCCACATGGTGCGTCCCCAAAATCTCAGGCGTTACTTGTCGTCGAATTTTTCGTTGATGACGTCGCGGTATTCGCGGTCGGAGGCGCGGAACAGGAAGACGAAATAGCCGATCAGCACCGCCGCCATGATGATCAGCGTCGGCCAGTCGATGATGTAGTGGAAGCGGTTCTGGATGATGTCGTGCGCGGTCTCGGGCGTATAGCCGAGCTTTTCCCAGATCGAGGCCATGGTCGGGTTCTGCCCGAGCGCCTCCCAGGTCTTGGCGTCGAGCGCGTCGATGGATTTTGCAGCACCGGCGAGGCCCAGTTTCAGCGGCAGCCACAGCGCCACGAAAATAGCGACCACGACGACGACGATATCGAAAATCTGCCCGGCCTTGCTCTGTTCCGGTGGCGTGTAGCGGGACATGCAGTGTACCCCTCAGGACTTGCGGTTGCGGGACGCGTCGGCGTTCTTGATATCGAGACCGTAGATGAAGTCCTTGTCTTCCTTGTAGTGTTTGACCATCGCCAGGATCGCGGCCGTGTTGAAGATCAGCACGGCGGCCGCCGCGATGGCGACGACGATCTTGATCCCGCTGTCGGGGATGTAGGGCCATGTCATGATGAGCACGAAGAGGATCGTCGCCCAGAGGCAGATGATCAGGAGCGCGGATCCGCGCACGTCGGAACGGTACAGCGCTTCGATGCGCTGCTGCAGGTCTGACATCGGTTTTCCCCTTTTTCCAACGCCGGCTTCCGAATCGGCCGATCGCTGCCCTCTTTCAAGAGAGTGAAATTTTTTTCATAAATTCAGGCCGATTTGCGGGATTGTCAAGACGAATTTACGTTTGGTTAACTGGTCATTTCGCGTGGGAAATTTTGCCTGACAATGAAATTATTTGCTTACGGGTATTGCAGCGCCCGAACGTTTGCGATCAATATTCCACCCAAAGCGCCCGCAGCAGTGCGAGGGGCAGGGAACAGCACAGAATTTTCGAACGGAGGATTAGCGGATGACGGCATCCTGGAGATTTTCGACCTTGGCGGATCGCCATCGCGCGCTAGGCTCGAAGCTCGAAGACTGGAGCGGCATGGGTACCGCCTGGACCTATGACAAGGATGCCGACGAGGAATACACTGCCATCCGCACCAAAGCCGGGCTGATGGATGTGTCGGGCCTGAAGAAGGTTCACATCACCGGGCCGCATGCCTCACACCTCATCGACCTCGCCACCACGCGCGACGTCGAAAAGATCTATCCTGGCAAGTCGGCCTATGCCTGCATGCTGAACGAGGCCGGAAAATTCACCGACGACTGCATCCTCTACCGCACCGGCCCGAATGCCTGGATGGTGGTGCACGGTTCGGGCACCGGCCATGAGGAACTGCAGCGCGCTTCCGTCGGCCGCGACGTCTCGCTGCGCTTCGACGACAATCTGCACGATCTGTCGCTGCAGGGGCCGACCGCGGTCGACTATCTCTCAAAGCACGTGCCAGGCATCCGCGATCTCAACTACTTCCATCACATGCAGACGCAGCTCTTCGGTTTCCCGGTGATGATCTCGCGCACCGGCTATACCGGCGAGCGCGGCTACGAAATCTTCTGCCGGGGCCAGGATGCCGGCACGATCTGGGACGGGATTCTCGACGAGGGCAAGAGCGCCGGCATCATTCCCTGCCGCTTCACCACGCTGGATATGCTGCGCGTCGAAAGCTACCTTTTGTTCTATCCCTACGATAATTCCCAAAAGTATCCGTTCGAGAATGAAGGCCCCGGCGACACGCTGTGGGAACTCGGCCTCGACTTCACCGTCAGTCCAGGGAAAACCGGCTTCCGCGGCGCGGAGGAGCATTATCGGCTGAAAGGCAAGGAACGCTTCAAGATCTATGGCGTTCTGCTCGACGGCAAGGAGCCGGCTGACGAGGGCGCGCCGGTCTATCGCGACGGAAAGAAGGTCGGCGTAGTGACCTGCGCCATGTATTCGCCGCTGGTCAAGAAATCGATGGGCATCGCTCGCCTCGACGTCGACTGCGCGGTCAAGGACACCAAGCTCGAGATCCGCAACAAGAGCGGTTCGATCAAGGCGACGGCGCAGCCGCTGCCCTTCGACGATCCCAAAAAGACCAAGCGCACCGCCAAGGGTTGAGGCACAATCGACAGCGAGGGATTTAGGGCACAAAGAGAGTATGGCAGCCAAGACGATCATCAGCCGGCCAATTTACGGAACCCTGTCTCCGCAGCCCGGCAAGCATCATCTTTTCGTGGCGGATGCGGAGGGCGCGCTGGCGATCGTCGATATGGCAAAGACGGCCCCGCTTGGTTTCTTCGATGGGGCCGAGATCGTCTTCATTCCCGGTCCCGACGGCAAGCATGTCGCAGCCCTCGAAGCATTGAGGCCGGCGCAGTTCCACGTCGCGCCGTCCTTCGCCAGCCTGCTGCCGCGGCTGAAGCAGACGCTGGCCAACGCCCATATGGGCCTGCGCCTCTATCTCGCCGGCACCGAAGGGCTGATCGGCCAGGCGATGCAGGTGGCGCTCGAAGCCGGCATCGACCACACCTCGATGCAGACCGAACACCGCGGCTCGCTGGCGCGGCGCATGCAGTGCGTGCACTGCAAGGGCATCACGGAAAACGTGACGACGCAGCCGGCGACCTGTTCGCATTGCGGCCTGCTGCTTCTGGTGCGCGACCACTATTCAAGGCGTCTCGCCGCCTTCCAGGGCGTTTGCATCAACGCCGAGGACCGCAGTGAAATTCCTCCTGTCGAGGAGGCCTTCCCATGAGCACCGGCACCACCAAGCTCGATGTCGTTGTCAGCGATGTCGTCCCGGTCAACGACCTCGTCACCCGCTTCCATTTCCGCCGCCGCGACGGCGAACTGTTGCCGACCTTTTCCGGCGGCGCCCATGTCGTGGTCGAGATGCGCGATGGCGACCTCACAAGGCTCAACCCCTATTCGCTGATGGGCTCGCCGCTCGACACCCGCGAATACACCATCTCGGTGCGCCGCGACGATGTCGGCCGCGGCGGTTCGCTGTTCATGCACCGGTCGGTCAAGCCCGGCCTGGAGATGGTGGTCAGCTATCCCGTCAACCTGTTCTCGCTCGACCTCAGGGCAAAGAAACATCTGATGCTGGCCGGCGGCATCGGCATCACGCCGTTCATGGCGCAGACCGCGCAGCTTGCCGGCTCAGGCGGCAATTTCGAACTGCACTACACCTGCCGCACCGCTTCACTCGGCACCTATGCCGATGTGCTGCAGGAGCGCTATGGCCGCCGCATCCGGCTCTATCACGACGATCTGGACGAGCGCATCGAACTCGACCGTCTCTTGTCCTCGCAGCCGCTCGGCACGCATCTCTATGTCTGCGGCCCGGCCGGCATGATAAACTGGGTACGAGCCCGCGCGGCAGAACTGGGCTGGCCGCCGGAGACCGTGCACTACGAACATTTCGCAGCACCCCAGCCCGGCCTGCCGTTCGACGTCACACTTGCCGTCAGCGGCAAGACCATCCGCGTCGGCGAGCAGCAGAGTCTGCTCGAAGCCATCGAGGCGGCCGGCGTCGATCCGCCCTATCTCTGCCGCGGCGGTGTCTGCGGCCAGTGCGAGACCAACGTCATCTCATACGATGGCAAGTTCATCCACAACGACCACTGGCTGAGCGAGGAAGACCACCGTTCCGGCTGCAAGATCATGCCGTGCGTGTCGCGCTTCGAAGGTAAGTCGCTGGTCTTGGAGCGGTAGGAGGAAATCATGGGCATCACCTTTCGCAAGGAAACGTTCCGCGACGATTTCACCTTCCGGAACAGCCCGGAGCACATCAGGCGGTTTCCGTTCCCGTTCCACGAAGACAGCTACATGTATGCGGTCAACATCGAACCGCATGTCGTTGGCCCCAAGGGCAGCGTTCTGGAAAACCTGATCGATGTCGACGAGCACTATGTCGCCGAAATGCAGGACCGCGCTTTGGTGCTGGCCGAGGATCCGTTGCGCTGTCAGTCGCTGCCGCATATGACGCTGGCCGGCTGGGATCTGCTGGAACTTTTGATGGAGCAGCAGGCGCTTGGCTATCCCGAGCATTTCACGCTGACCCGCGACGGTGATCGCTGGCGCTGGATCAACCGGCCGCTCGGCATCGACGACACCTTCACCTTCGGCGACACCTCGACGCTGCCTTACGGGCCGATGGAGTACATCACCCGCCAGAGCCAGGGCGATTTCTGCATTCTCGACCAGCGCGACGGCAATCTGTGGATGGATGCCGGCATGGTCACCACCCAGGCCGACTGGTCGCTCGATTTCGACATCGGCATGAACTTCTTCGAATGGCATGCGCCGGTGCCGTTGGCGCATGAGAAGGGGATTTTTGTCCGGGCGCTGAAATTCCTCACCAACATCCAGCAAGGCAAGCCGGCGCGGCGTCTGAACTGGACGATGACCATCAATCCGCGCCTCGACACCAGCCCCGAGAACTATCACAAATGGGGTCCGGACCGGACCACGGTGACGCCCGACAATGTCGGCGACAAGGTGCATCTGCGCGTCGAACTGCAGAGCTTCTGGCGCCTGCCGCGCTCGAACGGTATCGTCTTCCCGATCCGCTGCTATCTGATCAAGATGGACGAGCTGGTGACGCAGCCGAAATGGGCGCGCCGCCTGCACCGCGTCATCCGCGACCTGCCGGAGGAACTGGCGACTTACAAGGGGCTGACGCGGTATCGGCCGACGCTGGTCGAATGGCTGTCGAAGCTGGATGATGGGAGCGCGACGTCACCGGGGTTTGGGCCGGATTAGAGCACGCCAGACTCCTCTCCCCTCGGGGAGAGGTCGGATTGCCCCGAATTGCTCTTTACAATTCGGTCTTGGCAATCCGGGTGAGGGGGCTGCGGCGGTCCGGCTAACCCGCACTGTTCTGCGGATAACAGATAATCGACAAATACCGCATCGGCAGTTTCGTCAGCTGCTCGGGCCCATGCGGCGCGTCGGCGTCGAAGAACAGGCTGTCGCCCGGCTTCATCGGATAGAGGTTGCTGCCGTGGCGGTAAACCACCTCGCCCTCGAGCATATAGAGGAACTCCATACCCTCATGCTGGAAGGTCGGAAACACATCCGAATCCTCGGTCAGCGTGATCAGATAGGGCTCGACGACGACGCCGCTGGTGTTGGAGCCGATATGGCCGAGCAGATTGTACTGGTGGCCGGCGCGCGTGCCACGGCGCTCGACATCGAGGCCTTCGCCGGCTTTGACGAAGACGGCGCTGCGCTCCTCTTCGAAACGGCGGAAGAAGGCGGTGACGGGAACGCCGAGCGCTCGCGACAGCGCCTGCAGCGTGGTCAGCGATGGCGAGGTGATGCCGTTCTCGATCTTGGACAGCATGCCCAGCGAAATGTCGGTGGCGACCGCCAGATCGGCGACGGTGATGCCGAGCTTCTTGCGGAAAGCGCGCACCTCGCGGCCGATCGCCACCTCCAGCACCTTTTCGCGCGTGTCGCGGATGGCGTGCGGGTTCTGCGTCAGCGGCGTGCGAATGGTCTTCCCGTCCGCCGAGACCTTCGCCAGCGGCTTTGCCTTGGCCGGAGCTGCCCCGGGCTTGAGATCGGATGCTGTCTTCGCCATGTCGCCGCTCCCAAGAATCGCAGATTTATTTCACTCAAGGTGAACATATTCGCTGCCGATACAGAAACGCAACCACGACAGCAAGCCCCTTAAGTCGAATGGTGTCGGGTCCGGATTTGCGCTGTCATCGGTTTTTGCGGAAAATCCTCCGGGAGGAAACGCGGTTTCGCCACAAGCCCTGTTGACAGCATCGAAGGGGCAATTACTGTCACTGTGAGTGAAATTTGTTTCGTAAGAGCAATCCTGGGAAAGCGTGAAACGGTTTTCCCTCAGGAATTGCGTCAAAGTTGAAATGAGACCGGGAGGCCTGCCATGAACACTCGCGTTGCCGTCATTGGAGCCGGGCCATCCGGCCTGGCCCAGTTGAGGGCCTTCAAATCGGCTGAAGACAAGGGTGCCGCAATTCCCGAAATCGTCTGCTTCGAAAAGCAGTCCGACTGGGGCGGCCTGTGGAACTACACCTGGCGCACCGGCCTCGACGAGCATGGCGACCCTGTCCACGGCTCGATGTACCGCTACCTCTGGTCGAACGGGCCGAAGGAATGCCTGGAGTTCGCCGACTACACATTCGAGGAGCATTTCGGCCGGCCGATCGGCTCCTACCCGCCGCGCGCCGTTTTGTGGGATTACATCAAGGGCCGCGTCGAGAAATCCGGCCTGCGCAAATGGGTGCGCTTCAACAGCCCGGTGCGCATGGTGACCTTCTCGGACGTGACGAAGAAATTCACCGTCACCGCGCATGACCGCACCAACGACGTGACCTATTCCGAGGAGTTCGACTATGTCGTTGTCGCGTCCGGTCACTTCTCCGTGCCGAACGTTCCCTATTTCGAAGGCTTCTCCACCTTCAACGGCCGCATCCTGCACAGCCATGATTTCCGCGACGCGATGGAGTTCAAGGGCAAGGATATCCTGATCATCGGCCGTTCGTATTCGGCCGAGGACATCGGCTCGCAATGCTACAAGTACGGCGCCAAATCGATCACCTCCAGCTACCGCTCCAAGCCGATGGGCTTCAAATGGCCGGAGAACTGGAAAGAAGTGCCGCTGTTGCAGAAGGTCGTCGGCAAGACGGCGCATTTCAAGGACGGCACGACAAAGGACGTCGACGCCATCATCCTGTGCACCGGCTATCTCCATTCCTTCCCCTTCCTCACCGACGACCTGAAACTCAAGACCGCCAATCGCATGTGGCCGCTCGACCTCTATGAGGGCGTCGTCTGGGAGAAGAACACAAAGCTTTCCTATATCGGCATGCAGGACCAGTTCTACACCTTCAATATGTTCGACGCCCAGGCGTGGTTCGCCCGCGACGTCATCATGGGCCGCATCAAGCTGCCGTCGTCGCAAGCGATGGCCGAGCACAGCGCAAAATGGCGCGCCCGCGAGGAGACGCTCGAAGACGCCGAACATATGATCTGGTTCCAGGGCGACTACACCAGGGAACTGATGGACCAGACCGACTATCCCGGCTTCGACGTCGAGGCGGTCAACCAGACGTTCATGGAGTGGGAGCACCACAAGGCAGAAGACATTATGAGCTTCCGCGACCACGCCTACCGCTCGCTGATGACCGGCACCATGGCGCCGCTGCATCATACGCCCTGGCTGCAGGCACTGGACGATTCGATGGAGAGCTATCTCGAGGTCAAAGGAGTGGCGGCGGAATAGCCGTCGCACCGCACACTACCCCAGCCTTGCTCGCGCCTTCGCCGTCCAGGCGTTGAACAGCCGGTCGGCGACGATGCCGATGAAGGCGATGGCCAGGCCTGCGACGATGCCGCGCCCGGAATCGGCCTTGGACAGAGCGATGAACACCTCCTGGCCGAGATCGCGTGTGCCTACCATGGCACAGATGATGATCATCGCCAGCGCCATCAGGATGGTCTGGTTGATCCCCAGCATGATCTCCGGCAGCGCCAGCGGCAGTTGCACGCGGAAGAAAGTCTGGCGCGGTGTGCAGCCCGACACCTTGGCCGCCTCGATCAATGCCGGCGGCACCTGGCGGATGCCGTGGTTGGTGTAGCGGATCGCCGGCACCACGGCGAAGGCGATCGTGGCGATCATGGCGGTGACGTCGCCGACCCGAAACAGCATCACCACCGGAATGATGAAGCAGAAGGACGGCAGCACTTGCAGCGTGTCGATGATGGGCGTGACGATCTTTTCGAACCGGTCGCTGCGCGCGGCCAGCAGGCCAATCGGAATGCCGATCAGGCAAGCGATGAAGGCCGAGATGCCGCAGAGATAAACCGTCGCCATGGTCTTTTCCCAGAGACCGGTGATGGCGCAGAAAGCGGTCAACGCCGCGACCAAAGCGGCGAGGCGGAGGCCGCCTAAGTGGTAGCCGGCAAGGCCGAGCAGGGCCACCGCGCCGAGCCACGGAAAGCCTTCGCAGAAGGCGCGCAGCGGGTTGAGCACGTTGAGGATCAGTGCCACGCGAAACGCCTCGATCACGTCGAAGAAGTTGATCGTCACCCAGTTCACCGCCGCCTTCCACAAAGGCGCGGTGGTGAAGGTGATCGCCTTCGGCACCGCCGCGAAGGCCGGCACATAGAGACTGAGAAGCGTGGTGGCGGCAAGGATCGCGACGGCCAGCGTCAGGTTGGGGTAGCGCCGCCAGAAGACCGGGCTCACCGCCTGATGCGTCTGGCCTTTCGCCTGCTTGTGGGCGATGGCCTGGCTCAGCCGGTCGAGCGCGATAGCCAAAGCCACGATGGCAAGGCCGGCTTCCATCGCCTCGCCGACCTTCAGCGCGCGCAGCGCGAGCAGCACGTCGTAGCCGAGGCCGCCGGCGCCGATCATCGAGGCGATGATGACCATGTTCAGCGCCAGCATGATCACCTGGTTGACGCCGACCATCAGTGTCGGCCGCGCCGAGGGCAGCAGCACTCGCCACAATTTCTGCCGCGCCGTGCAACCGGCCATCTCGCTGAAATCATCGATCTCGGACGGCACGCGCGCGAGACCCAGCATCGTCGCCCGCACCATTGGCGGTGTGGCAAAAATGGCGGTAGCGATCATCGCCGACACCGGACTGTTGCCGAACAGGAGTAGCATCGGGATGAGGTAAGCGAAGGTCGGGATGGTCTGCATCAGGTCAAGGGCAGGGGAGATGATCAGCCTCTCGGCCCATGGCTTACGCCAGGCCCAGATGCCGGCGAACAGCCCGGTGACGATGCAGAACGGCACCGCGATGGAAATCAGCGCCAGCGTCAGCATGGCGCTGGTCCATTGGCCGAACAGAGCGATGTAGAGGAAACAGCCGCCGACCAGCAGGCCGAGTTTGCGGCCGCCTGCGGCATGGCCGGCGAGGTACGCGGCGGCGCAGACGCCGACCCAGGACAAGCGAGGCAGAACATAGGCATCCGCGCCGTGGCCGATCTTGAAGCTCTTGGCGAGCAGATTGAGCGCGAAATCGAGGGGAACGCCGAGCACCGCGGTGATCGAGCGCGTCAGCCACGAAAAGTTCGACTTGATCCAGCGCATCAGCGCGCTGACCCAGTCGGCGACCGGGACAACCGCCTCGGCCGGATAGTTGACGGCCCAGGGTAGCCGGTCCTGCAGCAGGAACACCACCAGCACGGCGGCAAGTGCCAGTGCCCAGACCAGCAGCCAGCGCTGAACCGGCGGCCTCGTTTCGCTGGCGCTTGCCGTTACCGTCATGCGCCGGCTCTCGGTTTGTCCAGGCCGGCCAGCAGCCCGATCACCGCTTGCGGCGTCACTTCGCCGATCGGCTTGCCGGTGCCGTTGACCACGGCGAACGGCTTGCCTGACGCTACGATGCTGGCGGAGAAACTGGCGATCTTGGCATCGGGCGAAACCGTGCCGCCATGTTCCGAGCCGTCGCAGGCGCGCATCAGGCTGCGCGCGGAAATCACCTTGGCGCGGTCGACGTCGCGGGTGAATTCCGCGACATAGTCGGTCGCCGGATTGACCACCAGCTGTTCCGGCGTGCCGATCTGGATGACCTCGCCATCCTTCATGATGGCGATGCGGTCGGCGAGCCTGATCGCCTCATCGAAATCATGGGTGATGAAGACGATGGTTTTGTGCAGCATGGTTTGCAGCCGCATCAATTCGTCCTGCATCTCGCGGCGGATCAGCGGATCGAGCGCCGAGAACGGCTCGTCGAGGAACCAGATCTCCGGCTTGGTCGCGAGACTGCGGGCAATGCCGACACGTTGCTGCTGGCCGCCGGAGAGCTCGCGCGGATAGAAATGCTCGCGACCGCGCAAGCCAACGAGCTCGATGACTTCGCGGGCGCGTGCTTCGCGTGTCGGCCGATCCTGCCCCTGGATGCTGAGCGGGAAGGCGATGTTCTCCAGCACATTGAGATGCGGCAGCAGCGCGAAATTCTGGAACACCATGCCCATGCGATGGCGCCGCAGTTCGATCAGCGCGGCATCGGAAATCTTGAGCAGATCATTGCCTTCGAACTCGACCTTGCCGTGCGTCGGCTCGACCAGCCTCGACATGCAGCGCACCAGCGTCGATTTCCCGGAGCCGGACAGCCCCATGATGATGAAGATCTCGCCCTGGCGTATTTCGAGATCGACGGCGCGGACCGCTCCGACCAGTCCGGCGGCAGTGACATCGGCCATGCTGGCCTTGCCGTCGCGCTCGCGAATGAAGTTCGCGGCGTTCGATCCGAACAGCTTCCAGACATTGCGGCAGGCAAGCTTTATCGGCCGCGCCTCCTTTGGCGTGCCAACTGCCTGCGGTTCAGTCGCTTCCGTCATCCAATGGTCCTTCTGGAAAATAGGGAAATAGACCCGGCCGCTACGGCCGGGTCTGGCCTCCAGTCGGAACGATCACTGCGCCCAGGCTTTCCAGTCGGCCTCATGGGCGGCGATCCAGGCGGCGGCGACGTCTTCAGGCGTCTTGCCGCCGAGGTCGATCTCGCCGCTCATCTTGTTGAGCTCGTCGGTGTCGACGGTGTAGGCCTTGGCGACCTTGTAGGCGACCGGCCATTTGTCCTTCATGCCGGACCACGAGTATTTCCAGATCTCGCCATGCGGCTTGCCGCAATCATATTTGGCGTCGGGATTGGTGCCCCATTTCGGGTCGGTGTAGCACTCCGGCGTGTATTCGGGGAATTGCACCCATTCGCCCTTGTACTTGGCCGGCGCCCAGTGCGGCGAATAGATCCACAGCATGATCGGCGCCTTGCGCTGATAGGCCGAGTCCAATTCGGCGAACATCGCCGCGTCGGTGCCGGCATGGATAACGGTGAAGGGCAGCTTCAGCGCCTCGACGCGCTCGTCATCAAAGCCTTCCCAGGTCACCGGGCCGCCGAGATAGCGGCCCTTCGGCGCCGTCTCCGCCGTCGAGAACGCCTCGGCGCATTTCGGGTCCTTCAGCGCTTCCCAATTCGGCAGGCCGGGGCATTTCTCCTTCATATATTCGGGAAACCACCATTCTTCCTTGGCCTTCGGTCCGAGCTTGCCGAGCCGTTCGGTCTGGCCGGTCGCGTCGGACGCCTTCATGGCTTCGCCGGCGGTCGTGTCCCAGAATTCCAGGCCGACATCGAGGTCACCATTGGTCAGGCCGGTGGTCAGGCTGGAGAGGTAGTCGGCGGTCGGGTATTCGACGGTGTAGCCGAGCTTTTCCAAAATGCCGCCAAGGATCTTGGCGTTGAGATTGACGCTGGTCCAGTCGAACAGCGCGATCTTGATCGGGTCGTTGGATTCAGGCGCGGCCGCTTGCGCCGCCGATGTCAGTACACTTGCCGAGGCAAGTGCCAAGGCTCCCATTGATAGGCTCGAAATCACACTGCGAAATGACATGCTTGTTCTCCTGTCAAACCATGTGGAAATTCTTAGTCGTTCCCTTCTTGCGTCTTTTCTTGATTGTGTTGGAAAGGCGGGTCGTTACGCAAGCGCGTTCGCACCATGCCATCGCGGCGGCCGCAGCCGGCGCAGGCGAAATGGTGCTCAATCTGGTGGTGGTATGATGCTGGACGGGCCCGCATCATGGCATCGCATGGATTGCTGCGCGAGCAATCGTCAACGGATCGATCGCCGCTCCGGCGGCGCTCTGTGACTTCAGAGCCATCAAGGTCCCATGATCTCGGCCGGCGAGCCCCATTCCCGCCATCGCTGTTTCATGGGATGAAATTATATATACCAACGTTCATGCGGCGCAACGGCTCATGGCTCGTGCACTGCGGAATTTCAGACTGTTCGATTGCCGATTACGACATGATGAGGCCGCCATCGACATTGATCGTCTGGCCGGTGATGTAAGTGGCGTCGCTGCTGGCGAGGAAGCTGACTAGGCCCGAAACATCCTCGCCGCTGCCGGCGCGGCCCATCGGGATATTCTTCACCCACTCGGCCATCAACTCTCCGGGCTTGTAATCGCCCATAAGCTTGCCCCATGCGGCATCGTTATAGGCCCACATGTCGGTGTCGATGATGCCGGGGCAGATCGCGTTGACGGTGATCTTCTCCTTGGCCACTTCCTTGGCCAGGCTTTGGGTGATGCCGACGACGCCGAACTTCGACGCCGCGTAATGCGGCGTGTAGATGAAGCCTTGCCGCGCCTGGCCTGATGCCGTGTTGATCAGCCGGCCGCCATCGCCATGCTTGCGGATGCGGGCGATCGCTTCCTGGCAGCACAGGAACACGCCCTTGGTGTTGACCGCCATCACCTTGTCCCACTCGGCCTCGGTCATCGCCTCGATCCGGGCGATGGTGATGACGCCGGCATTCTGCACCGAAATGTCGACGCGGCCGAATTGCTTCTCGGCGAGGTCGTAAAGAGCGGTGACCTCATCCTTCTTGGTCACGTCCATGCGCATCGACGCCACCTTGGCGCCCGCTGCTTTAAGGCTGGAGGCGACCTCTTCGACGCGGGCATCGATGGCGCTGACCACGACCGCAGCACCTTCCTCGGCAAAGCGCTTCGCCATCGCCGCACCGATTCCGCCGCTGGCGCCGGTGATAACCGCCGTCTTGCCTTCAAATTGCTTCTGCATTTTCTCTCCTACCAGCAGACAAAGCCGCCATCGACGATCAGGTCGATGCCGGTGACGAAACTCGCGGCGCGGCTGGCCAGGAACACGGTTGGGCCGACCATCTCTTCCGGCGTCGCCATGCGCCCCATTGGCGTGTCGCGCTCGAAGATCTTGATCTGTTCGGCGACTTCCGGCCGCTTGTTCATCGGCGTCAGCGTGTAGCCGGGGCTCACCACATTGACGCGCAGGCCGCGATCGGCCCATTCCATGGCGAGGCTCTTCGACATGTGGATGACGGCGGCCTTCGACGAATTGTAATGCGCCTGGGTCAGGCCGCGATTGACGATCGAGCCGGACATCGAGGCGATGTTGACGATCGCGCCCTTGCGCCGCGCCAGCATGGCGCGCGCCTCGGCCTGGCAGGACAGGAACACGCCGCTGACATTGACGTGATAGATTTTCTGCCAGGTTTCCAGCGGCATCGTCTCCGCCGGTTCGGCGCCGGCGATGCCGGCATTGTTGACGGCAATGGTCAGCGCGCCGAGTTCTTTCTCGGTGCGCGCGACCGCCGACGCGAGGTCGTCTTCGGACGTCACCGTGCCGGCTAGCACCACCGCTTTGCGGCCGAGCGCGGCGATCTTGTGCGCGGTCTCTTCCAGTCCGCCTTTGGAGGCATGGCCGAAACAGGCAATGTCGGCGCCGGCTTCCGCCAGCCCGATGGCGATGGCTTGCCCGATGCCGCTGCCCGCACCTGTCACCAGCGCCACGTCGCCGCTGAGATCGAATAATGTCATGTCTCTCCCTCTCCTTGAAATGAAGGGGCGCCAACCCTTGAGTTAGCGCCCCGCGCGGTCCGGTGCCTGGGAGGATATCACCTGCTGCGCTTTGTTCCGATTCCTGTCCCTCAACTGGTGGCGAGTTCCATCACCGCGACATTGCTGGCTTCGCTGCGGTCGAGAATGCCGCGCTGGCGGCCGCGGCTCAGCACCAGCACGCGGTGGGAAAGGCCGAGCACTTCCTCGAGGTCGGAGCTCACCACCACCACCGCCATGCCGGAGCGGGCGAGGCCGGCGATGACGTCGTAAATCGCCGCGCGCGCGCCGACATCGATGCCGCGCGTCGGCTCATCGAGGATGAACACCTTTGGTGGCCGCGACACCCATTTGGCGATGATCACCTTCTGCTGGTTTCCGCCAGACAGTTTGCTGACCGGCTGGTTCGGCTTGCCCTTCACCCCGAGCCGCGAGATGCCGGCCTCGGCGAATTTCTGCACCGCTTTGGGAAACACCCAGCCCTTCGGCGCGACATGGTCGAAATTGCCGAACGCCAGATTCTCACCGATGGTCTGGTCCAGCACCACGCCTTGCGCCTTGCGGTCTTCCGGCACCAGCACGACGCCGGCTTTGATCGCCGCCGCCGGTCCGCTGAGATGCACCGGCTTCCCGGCAACGTGTACCGCGCCGGAGGAAATTGGATCGGCGCCGGCGATCGCCCGCACCAGCTCGGTGCGGCCGGCGCCGATCAGACCGGCAATGCCGAGGATCTCGCCCGCTTTGACCGAGAAGGAGACATTGCTGAAGCTCTTCTCCGGCGAGGACAGGTTCTCGACCTCGAGCAGTGTTTCTTCGCGCGGCGCCGACAAATGCGGAAACATCCGCTCGACCGAGCGGCCGACCATCTGCTCGACCACAGTGCGCACGGGGATGTCGGCGCGTTCGTGGCGGGCGACGATGCGTCCATCGCGCATCACCACAACGCGGTCGGCAATCTGCGCGATCTCATCGAGACGGTGGCTGATATAGATGAAGGACATGCCTTCGGCTTTCAACTTGCGGATCTGCTGGAACAACAGTTCCGTCTCTTCGCCGCCAAGCGCTGCCGTCGGCTCGTCGAAGATCAGCAATTCGGCGTTCAGTGTCAGCGCTTTGGCGATCTCGACCTGCTGCTGGGCGGCGATGCGCAGCGTGCGCACCTTGCGTTCGGGCGAGACGTCGAGGCCGAGCCGTTTCAACTGCGCCGACGCCTTGGCGTTCATCTCGGTGCGGTCGATGCGGCCGCCGCGCATCGGCAGGCGCCCGACATAGACGTTTTCCGCCACCGACAGGTCCGGCAGCAGCTTCAGTTCCTGGTGGATCATGCCGACGCCGGCATCGATTGCCGCGGCAGGCGAGGCGGGGGAATAGGGCTTCCCCCGCCAGATGATGGTGCCGGCGTCGGGTCTGGTCGAGCCGGCGATGATGTTCGACACCGTCGACTTGCCGGCGCCGTTTTCGCCGAGCAGCGCCACGACCTCGCCCGGCCGCACCTCGAAGCTCGCATCGGCCAGGACCTGGACCGGTCCGTAGCTCTTGCAGAGGCCGTTGACGAAGAGCCCGTTATGCGGGCTTTCGCTGTGGCGAGGCTCTGTGGACATCGTGGCGCTCTCTTACGCGGTGGGAGCTGTTATGGGTGCTTGGCGATGAACTGCTCGACATTGTCCTTGGTGGTCAGCGTCGCATCCTGCAGCTGCTCGGCCGGAATGCTTTCGCCAGCCACCAGCTTGATCGCCGCATCGACGGCGAGCCGGCCCATGCCTTGCGTCTGCTGTGTTGCGGTGACGTCGAACACACCGTCCTTCAGCGCCTTCAGCGCCGCCACGTCGCCGTCGAAGCCGGCAACCCAGACCTTGTGGCCGGGATTGGCGACCTTCACCGCCTGTGCCGCGCCCAGTGCCAGCGCATCGGCCTGGCCGATGACGATCGAGACATCCGGATGCGACTGCAGCAGATCCTGCGTCAGCTTGAAACCTTCGTCCTGATGCCAACCTTCGCTCCACAATTCGCCGACCACTTTGATATCAGGGTAGGCTTTCAGCGCTTCGCCGCATCCCTTCGAGCGGTCGACTTCCGGCGTCGTGCCCTTCTGGCCGTGGATGATGATCAGCTCGCCTTTGCCGCCGGCCTGCTTGGCGATGTAGTCGCATACCGCTTGCGCCGAGGCGACACTGTTGGTGGCGATGAAGGTGTCGCCGGGCGCGCCGTCGGCGTTGCGGTCGACATTGATCACCGGAATGCCGGCAGCCTTGGCGGTCTTGGTCGGCACGGTGGCGGCGGTGGCGCCGGCCGGAATATAGATCAGCGCGTCGATGTTCTGCGTGATCAAATCCTGTACCTGGCTGACCTGCGTCGCCGAATCGCCCTTGGCGTCGACAGTGACGATCTCGATACCCTTCTCCTTGCCGTAGGCTTCGACCGACTGCTTGATCTGGTTGAAGAAATCGGCCTGCAGATTGGCGACGGCGAGGCCGAGCTTCTTGGCCTCCTTGGCCGAGGCCATGTCGGTCAGGCCAAGCAGCGGAATGATGGCGGCAGCGGCAAGCAGCAGTGAACGTTTGGTCAGCATGTTTTCCTCCGTTGATAGTCTAACTGTCCCGCCAGCGCATCGCGCCCCTTGGAACATCCCAGTTTCGGATCGACCGATCCGTCTATCGCCCGGACGCTCCGGGCGAATTCCTCATTGAGCTCGCCGACGCCAGGTATCGGTGGCGACCGCCAGCGCGATCACCACGCCGATCACCACCTGCTGGATGAAGGGCGAGACACCGAGCAAATTGAGCCCGTTGCGCAGCACGCCGATGATGAGCACGCCGACCGCGGTGCCGCCGATCGAGCCGACGCCGCCCGACAGGCTGGCGCCTCCGATCACCACGGCGGCGATGGTGTCGAGCTCATAGCCGAGGCCGGAGCTCGGTTGCACCGAATCCAGCCGCGCCGCCAGCACGATGCCGGCAAGACCCGCAAGCACGCCGCAGATCGCGTAGACCCAGTTGGTCAGCGACTTCACCGGAATGCCGGAGAGCCGCGCCACCTCGGCGCTGCCGCCGATGGCGTAAAGGCTGCGGCCGGTGGCGCGGTAGTTGAGGAAGATGGCGAAGATGATCGCCAGCACCATCATCAACCCGACGGTGACCGACAGGAAGCCGAAATGGCGGATGATCGACAAGTTGGTGAACCAGTCGGGGAAGCCGACGATCTGCGAGCCGTCGGTGATCATGTTGGCAAGACCGCGCGCCACCGACATCATCGCCAGCGTGGCGATGAAGGGCGGCAGCCGGGTGACGGTCACCAGCAGGCCGGACACCAGTCCGCAAAGGCCGGCGACGACCAGTCCGGCGATGACGCCGGCCGCAAGGCCGAGATTGAGATAATCGGGGTGGGCGACGAAGCCCATCACCATGGCGGCCAGCGCCAGCACCGAGCCGACCGAGAGATCGATGCCGCCGATCAGGATGACCAGCGTCATACCGATCGCCATGATGCCGAGCACGGTGATCTGGTCGAGCACATTGAGGATGTTGCGCATCGTCAGGAATGTGTCGGTGGTCAGCGTCAGCGCCAGGCAAAGCAGGACTAGGCCGATCAACGGTCCCATCGTTCCGGCAAACAGCGCCGACAGCTTCGTGCCCGCAGCCCCTTGAGCGCCGGTAGCGGCTTTCAATTCGCCTGTATCGTTGCTCACGGCCACTTCGTCTCCTCCACAAGCAGGATGGCGATGGCTCACCGTCCGCCCTTGTTCACCAGGCACCTCCCTTGTGAACAATTTATCTTTGATATGCAATTTTGTTCAGCTAAACCGTTCATCAGAAAATTGTCAAGTGCCGTCACGCCATGCAACACCAGTTGGCGTCGCGAGGCAGTTTTTCCAGAGGGAGGCTTGGGGTGACTGTCCGTGGGACGGTTTTCATCCCTTTGAACTCTGTGAGATAATTTTGCCTGGCCAAGTGACGCCAAGCGAGCAATGCGAAGCAAGTATTGAGCATTGTGAGTTTGATCTCTTGTTGCGGACGATGTCTTGTCGATGTCGCGAAGCTTGGCTGCCAGGTGAGTCGAGCGGCTACAGCCCGTTCGGCCGCAACGCTGTACGGCTGAATGGCATAAGGCGGTCCCCGAAGGGCCGTGGGAGGGCAAGAGATGGCGACCGTCGAAAACGAGAAGGCCTCGCGCTTCCCCGATGCCGAACTGAAGGCTCGTGCTGCCTGGCATTACTATGTCGAGGGCCTGACACAGGAGCGCATTTCCGAGATCCTCGGCGTCGGCCGCATCAAGGTGCACCGCATCCTCTCCGCCGCCCGCGAGGAGGGCATCGTCCAGTTCCGCATTCGCGACAGTGTCGTCGAATGCGTCCAGCTTGAGGAAAGCCTCAAGCAGCGTTTTGGACTCAGTCAGGCCGTCGTGGTGCCGTCGGCCGCCGACCGCAGCAACGCGCCGCTGATGATCGGCCACGCCGCCGCCGCGTATCTCGCCGACAACGTCAATGCCGGCGATGTCATTGCGCTGGGCTGGGGCCGCACGCTGAAATTCGCCATCAATGAGTTGCCGAGGCGACCGATTGCCAGAACCACCGTCGTCTCGATGCTCGGCGGCCTCACCCATGCACAGCCGCTCAACCCGACCGAAAGCGCCTGGGAATTCGCCGAGAAGATCGGTGCCGAATGTTTCCTGCTGCCGGTGCCGGTCTATGCCGACAAGCCCGAGCAGCGCGATGCCTTCATGAGCCAGCGCAGCGTCCAGGACGTTGTCTTCCGGGCGCGCCGGGCCAACATCGCCGTGCTCAGCGTCGGCTCGTTCTCCAACGACAGTCCGATCGCCAATTACGGCTTCATCAAGCCGAGCGAACTCGAGGAGTTGCAGGCCGCCGGCGCGGTCGGCGACCTCTTGTGCCATTTCATCGACGCCGAGGGCCGCCCGGTCGACCATGAGGTCAACCGCCGTGTCTGCGCCTATCCGCTGCAGGATCTGTCCGACATTCCAAACATCATCCTGGTTTCGGGCGGGCAGGAGAAGATCGCCGTTATGCGCGCGGCACTCGCCAACACCAGGATTTCGGTGCTGATCACCGACGAGGACGCGGCCAAGGGGTTACTCGGGCGTTGATTTCAGAGGTCGCGATCCTTCGCGACCCCCCTCTGTCCTGCCGGACATCTCCCCCTCAAGGGGGAAGATTGGCAATTTCTCGGCCTCGCCAGTTCTGCGACGTTGGAGATTGGCGAAACCGGATGGACAGCTGATCTCCCCCCTTGAGGGGGAGATGTCCGGCAGGACAGAGGGGGCTGTCCCGCTAACGTTTCACCATTGAAGCAACCTACCCAACCTCACCCAGCCGCACATGGATGTCGCGTGTCGCGTGATAGAGATCGCGATAGATCGCCTTGCGCGCCCGATAGGCCGGCACCAGCGCCATTTCAGGATCGACACGCCGGGCCGGCGCCGCCGCCATCGCCTTGGCTGCCTCTTCCGGCGAGGCGAACCAGCCGATCGCCGAAGCCGCCAGCATGGCCGCGCCAAGTGCGGCCGCCTCGTTGACCGGCGACACGAGAAGCGGCCGCTCGAGCACGCTGGCCATGATTTGCATCAACAGCGCCGAATTGGTGCCGCCGCCGGCGGCAATCATTTCCGCCGGTGTGCCGCCGCTCTCGGCTTCCATCGCCTCGCTTGCGATGGCTTGCTCGAAAGCGATGCCTTCCAGCGTGGCGCGGAAGAGATGCTTCGGTTCATGGTTGAGCGACAGGCCGACGACAGCGCCTCGCGCCGCGCCATCCCAATAGGGGCTCATCACGCCGGCCCAATAGGGCATGACCAGCAGCCCGTCGCTGCCGGCCGCGACATCGACCGCGAGCTTCTCCAGTTCTGCTGCGGAGGTCGCGCCGGTGGTGCGCACGATCCAGTCGACCAGTTGCATGCCCGAGCGCAGCACGGTCTCCAGCATGAAGCCGGAACCGGTCGGCGAGACCAGCGTGCGAAACGCGTCCGATGTGGTGACCGTGCCGGAATAGCAGCCGCTGACGACGCCGGAGCCGAGCGAGAGGTAGCTCCTGCCGGCGCCATAGACACCCATGCCGAGGCCCATCGCCTGACCGTCGCCGGCACCGGCGACGATTGGCGTGCCGGCCTTCAGCCCGGTCAACTGCGCAATGCTTTCGGCAAGTCCGCCGCAGATTTGACCGGGACCGATCAGCGCCGGCAACTGCTGTGGCTGAAGCCCGGCAGCCGCGACAAGTTTAGCGTGCCATTCGCCTGTCGCGACGTCGAGCAGCCCGAGCGGGTCGGCACTTGCCGTGCTGGTGACAAGGCGTCCGGTCAGCCGGTGGACGAAGAAGCCGTGGACGTCAACCAAAGCCGCCGCCTTGGCCAGAATCTGCGGCTGGTGCTCGGCCAGCCAGGCGATGGCATAAAGCGCCGGTGTCGGATCCGGCGGCTTGCCGCTCCAGTCGCGGATCGCCTCGCGGCCGAGTTCGGCCGACAGCCGGGCGACTTGCGGCCGGGCGCGTTCGTCAAGCCACAGGATCGCCGGAATGAGCGGCTTGCCGGCATGATCGATCAGCGTGAAGCTCTCGCGCTGATGGGCGATGGCGATCGCTGCTACGTGCGCCGCTCCTATCTTTTCGGTGACTTGCTTCAGCGCGCCGACAAGGGCTGCCCACCAGTGTTCGGCATCCTGCTCGAAATGGCCGGGCTTCGGGTTTGAAAGCGGATAGGTTTCGCGCGCCTGGTAAAGCTCTGTGCCGTCGCGCGCGAAAGCGATCGCCTTCACCGCCGTCGTCGAGGCATCGATCCCGATAACGACATCGTCCATCACAGCTATTCCCGAAGGTTCAGGCGGCGTTGGTCACGAACCGTCCGTCCGACTGGTCGAGACGACGGCGGATCTGCGTTATCACCATCGAATCGTCGGGTACACAATTTTCATAGGTGAGGAAGTCGCCGGTCTTGATCGGCTTGACCACCTTGGCGCGTTCGGCAAGCCCGAGCGGCAGCGCGCCCTTGGCGCGCGCGTCCTCCCAGGTCATGGCAAAGCCGCGATAGTCCGTCTCGCCGATCATGCCGAGCGATTGCCCGGCGCCGAGGTCGCTCTTGGCCACCGCCACCGCCTCGGCCACCGGATGATCGAGCGGCTCCATGTCGGCGCGCTTGTAGACCACGGCGCGTGCCGCCGACAGCGGCACTTCCAGGCTGGTCAGGTGGTAGGGGCGGAAGATCGTGAAATAGGGGCCCTTGCCGACCTTGAGGTCGATCATCCGCTCCATGACGCGCGGATGCCTGGTCTCGATGACGCAGAACACGCCGGGCGCCACGCCCTTGCCGATGGAATAGTCGACCACGCCCTTGCGGTGCAGCACGCCGCCATCCTCGCGCGGGCAAAGCACGCTGGCGAGTTCCTCCAGCGTTGCCGTCGGGCCGTGCATGCCCGGCACGTCGGGCACCAGCCCAGTGGCGTTGGCGATCGCCACCATCTCGATCGCCGTCTTGGAGCCGTCGACGAACTCGACCAGCATGCGCGCATTCATGTTGCGCTCGGCCGCTTCCTTGGCGTAGTCGGCGGGCATGGCGTCGAACTTCAGCGGGTTGTTCTTGCCCTTGCCGGCGGCGATGATGTTGAAGCCGAGACTGCGGGCAAAGCCGATGATCTCCAGCGTGCAGGCGGGCTCGTCGCCGGCCGCGCCCGTGTAGACGACGCCGGCCTTGCGCGCTTCTTCCTTGAGGAAGCGGCCGATGGTGATGTCGGCCTCGACATTGAGCATGACGATGTGCTTGCCGTTTTTCATCACTTCGAGTGCAAACAGCGTGCCGATGTTGGGATTGCCGGTGGCGTCGATGATGACGTCGATGCGGCCGGCGGCGGCCAGCGAATGCAAATCCTCGGTGACAGCAATCTTGCCGGCCTCGATGGCGCGGTCGATGGCCGAGGCATTGGCGGCCTGCACGATATCGGAACGGTCATGGCCGGCAAGCAGCGCGGCATCGATCGCCGCTTGCGGCCGCACCTCGGAAATGGCACCGATCCGCATGCCCGGCATCAATGCCACCTGGACGACGATGTCGGTGCCCATCTGCCCGGCGCCGGCGAGACCGATGGTGATTGGCCCTTGGGCTTCAGCGCGCTGCAGAAGTTCCGCTGCAAATTGCGGATGGGCCATATCGCTTCCTCCAGTCATGACGCGCCGCAGCGTCAAATCATCATTTTGAACATTCCTATTTCCATTTGAAAAATATTTCAACCCCTGCGATCGTCATCCTCGGGCTTGACCCGAGGATCCATGCCGCGACATCAGCCGACGAACGCGACGGCGCAAGATAGATATGCACCGCTGCATTCTTTGGCTGGGTGTCACGGAATGGATCCCAGGGTCTACGCGACGGAGCTTCGCTCCAGCCAATCTCGGTGATTGGCGCTAGCCGTCGACGGAGGACCGATCAGAAATACCCGTCCGAAGCCGCCGTGGCCTCCTTGGGAATCTCCACCCCATCGACCAAAATCTTGTCGACCAGCTCGTGGTGGAAGCAGACCAGACCCTTGATGCGCTCGGCCTCGTGCACCGGTTCGGGATAATACCAGACCATGTTCTCGTGCCGCTTGGTGGCGGTCGTCACGTGGTAATAGTTGGAGATGCCCTTGTAGGGGCAGCGCGAGATGTAGCGGCTGGGCGCGAACATATCGAGCCTGGTGTCGGAGATCGGCAAATAGTGGCGCACCGGGTGGCCGGTCTCGAACAGGAACACGCCGCGGCGCGAATCCGCCACCTGTTCGCCGTCGAGGATGACCTGCACCCGCCGCGACGAGGGCAGGCAGTCGACCCGGCGGAACGGATCGCGGGCGTGGACGAAGATCTCCTCATCCTCCTCGAACCAGTGGCCCATCTTGCTCCACACGAACGACATGTAGCCCGCAATCGGCGGGCAGCCCTTGGCCGGATCCAGATAGCGCCATGCGCCATCCTCAACCAGCGTGATGCCGGTGTTGAGCGAGTAGAAGGTGGCGGTGCCCTTGTAGGGGTCCTCGGTCGTGGTCTTTGAGGGCAGCAGGAACTCCTCGCGCACATCCTCGATCGGAAAATAATAGACCGGCAGATGGTCGGATTCGTAGAACACCAGCGCCCTGCTGGTGTCGGCGACGGTCATCGAACCCACCTGCACCCTTATCCTTTTCAGCGACGGCATGGTGAAGGCGACATAGCCGGGCTCGAACTCGTACTGGACGATCTGATCGAGCACAGGGAAATGCGGTCCGCGACCGCGCAGATGGGGCTTGCGAATGGTGGTCTCCCGTTTCTTGTCTTTTGTATCAGGACGTTGGCGCATGGCCTGAGCCTAGGTTGGATCGGGGCTTTCCGGACTGAAGGTCCACGCGGCAACGGGTTTTGCTTCTCGCCACGCGCCTTCGGTCCGGGATCCTCTACCCCAGGGATACGCGATCGAGCAGCAGCCCGGCGGCAATCGGCGGCAGGCCGCTGACATTCTTGCGCACCGGCACCAGAAGGTCGGGAAAATAGCTGAAGATGACCGGCGTCTCGTCGAGCAGCAGTTTCTGGATGTCGGAGGCCGCACTGCGCTGAGCGCCGATATCGAGCGCCTTCAGGTAGGAAGTGACCATGCCGTCATAGGCGGGGTTCTTGAAGTGCGCCGCATTCCAAGGCCCGTCGCTGACCAGCGGGCTCTTCAGGAAGACATTCGGCACGCTGCGATGGGCGTAGTCGGTGATGCCGAGCGGGCTGTCCAGCCAGTCCGACTGGCCGAACACCGCCTTGCCGTAATATTTGTCCTGGTCCTCGATGTTGAGCGCGACGCGGGCGCCGATCTCCTTGGCGAAATTCTGGAACAATTGTGCATAGCCCGGAATGTCGGAATAGCGCAGCGTCGTCAGCGTGATGTCGAAGCCGCCGCCAAGCCCCGCGGCTTCCATCAGCTGCTTGGCCTTGGCGATGTCCTGCGCGCGCTGCGGGATCGACTTGTCGGTGGCAGGGAAGGCCGGCGCGAACGGGCTGTCATTGCCGGTCGCCGCCATGCCGCGGCAGAGCCCGTCGACCAGCTTGGAGCGGTCGATGCTGAGCGCCAGCGCCTGGCGCACGCGCTTGTCGGTGAACGGCGCCATGTCGCAGCGCATGTGCAGCTGGCGATGCGCGGTCGAGGCGACGCGCAGCACGGTAATGTCGGGGCTGTTCAGCACCACCTGGCTGACATCGAGCGGCACGGCATCGAGCAGGTCGACTTCGCCCGCCTGCAGCGCCAGGATGCGCGGTTGCACGTCGCCGTAGAACTTGAATTCGAGCCGGTCGGGCAGCGCCTTCTCGCCCCAATAGTCGGGGTTGCGGATGAAGGTGGCGCCGACCTTCGGCGTGTAGCTCTCTAGCCGGAACGGGCCGGTGCCTTCGAAAGTCTTTTCGTAATCGCCCTTGTAGCTCGCCGGCAGGATGACGGCGTTGTAATTGTCGATCGACACCGAATAGGGAAAGCTGCCGTTGGGCGCGTCGAGATGGAAGGCGACGATGTGGTCGTCGACCTTCTGCGTGCCGCCTTTCGACAGCAAGCCCTTGAACACCGACAGCGCGTTGGAGGCGCCGGCGGGATCGGCAAGCCGGTCGAAGGTGGCGACGACGTCGTCCGCCTTGAACTCTTCGCCATTGTGGAATTTCACGCCCTTGCGCAGCTTGAAGGTCCAGACGCTACCGTCCTCGTTCGGCGCCCAGCTTTCGGCCAGCACCGGCTTCAACGTGAGGTCCGGCTGGGTGACGCAAAGAAACTCGGCGGTCTGGAACACCAGCTGGTAGCTGCCGCTGTCATAATAGGTGACGGGATCGATGGCGCCGCCCGGCGTGGCTATGCCGGCGCGCACCGTGCCGCCCGGCTTGCCTTCGGCGCGCGCCGGCTGGGTGCCAAAGCCGGCGGCCGCCACGATGCTGCCTAGGAATGGCAGCGACAGGCCAAGCATACTGCCGTGGCGCAAGAAGTCGCGCCGGCCGATGCGGCCGGCCAGCAATTCGTCAACAGCGGAATTTTCGATGGCGCTTAAGGTCTTGCGGGCGGCATCGATGGTCTGGAAATGCTTCGGCATGGGCGGCATTCCTGTTTTCTCTGGGGGCTGCACCAAATAGTTCACTGTTGACCCCAGCCGGAAAGCGATATTTTTTGATGGCGGCCATCGAAATTTTCGATGGCGGAGCCGACCCATGGACACTGAGAATCTGCGCAGCTTTCTCGAGGTTGCCACGCACGGCAGCTTCACCGTCGCCGCCAGCCGGCTGAACCTCGCCCAGTCCACCGTGAGCGCACGGATACGCGGTCTGGAAGAACAGCTGGGGCGCCGGCTTTTCGTGCGTGACCGCGATGGCGTCACGCTGACACCGGCCGGCCGGCAGTTCCTGCCGCACGCCTCCACGATCACCCGCACCTGGGAGCAGTCGCGGCAGGACATCGCAGTTCCCGATGGCTATGAGACGCTGCTGCGGCTCACCGCGCCCGCCTATCTGTGGGACCGCATCACCTCGTCCTGGATTGCCTGGATGCGCGAAAGGCGGCCGAATGTGGCGCTGAGGCTGGAAGGCAGTTTCCCGGACCAGGCGATCGACCAGCTGGCGGAAGGCCTGCTCGACATCTGCATCCTCTATCTGCCGCGGCCGCATCCCGGGGTCGTCTACGAGACGCTGGCCGTCGATCAGGTCGTGCTGGTCCAGCATGCCGCGCAGACCGGGCCATGGACCGAGAATTACATTTTCATGGACTGGGGCCTGGAGTTCCGCATCGAGCACGACCGCGCCTTTGCCGGCATGGTCAAGCCGGCCATATCAGCCGGACTGGTGTTCATCGGCCTCCTGCATGTGCTGTCACAGCAGGCGGCGGCCTATCTGCCGCTCAGCGCCGTCAGCGGTCATATCGAGCGCGGCGAGATGCGCCGCATCGAGGATGCGCCGGTGTTCCAGCGGCCGATCTATCTCGCCTATCCCGCCAACCCGATCTCGTCGGACACACTCAATGTCGCGCTCGACGGATTGCACGCGCTGGCCAGCGACTGGACGCCGGGCCAGGGCTTTGCCGAGGGCGACCGGGTCTTCAGCATGGCCGATACGTATCGGGGCTGACCAACTTCAGGCAGGCACTGGCTGCTTCGGTGCCTGCAGCCTTGCCAGCTCCGCATAGGGAATGTGGCAGCGGATCGTGTGGCCGGGCTGGGCTTCGGCCAGCGGCGGTTCCTGCGTTTCGCAGATGACGCCGATCTTGCGCGGGCAGCGCGTGTGGAACACGCAGCCCGAAGGCGGGTTGGTGGCGCTGGGAATCTCGCCATCGAGCCGGATGCGCGCCGTCTCGGTCTGGTCGAGCTTGGGCACCGCCGACAGCAGCGCTTCCGTATAGGGGTGATGCGGGCCGGCAAAGACGTTCTCGGACGGCCCGAGCTCCATGATGCGGCCGAGATAGAGAACGGCGATGTTGTCGGAGAGGTAGCGCACCACGCCAAGGTCGTGCGAGATGAAGATGTAGCTGACATCTTCCTTCGACTGCAGGTCGGCGAGCAGATTGAGGATCGCCGCCTGCACCGAGACGTCGAGCGCCGAGGTCGGCTCGTCGCAGACAACGATGCGCGGCTCGCCGGCAAAGGCGCGCGCAATGGCGACGCGCTGCTTCAGACCGCCCGACAGCTGGCGCGGCTTGACGGTGAGGTGCCGGTCGGTCAGCCGCACCGAACGCACGAGTTCTTCCAGCCGCGCCTGCAATGCAGTGCCCTTCAGGCTGGCCAGCCGCTTCAGCGCGCGGCTGATCAGATGGCGGATCGAATGCGAACGATTGAGGGCCGAATCCGGATTCTGGAAGACGATCTGCATCGCCTTGATCTGGTCGTCGCTACGGTTCTGCAGCCGTGGCGCCAGCGTCTTGCCTTCGAGCTCGATCGTGCCGCCTTCGTCCGGCGGTACGAGGCCGAGCAGCAGCCTGGCGAAGGTCGTCTTGCCGCTGCCGGATTCGCCGACCAGGCCCAGCGTCTCGCCAGGCCGCAGGCTGACCGAGACATCCTTTACTGCCCGCAGCGCATGGCCGTGGCTGGCATAAGTCTTGTTCAATCCATCGACGCGCAGCACCGCCGGGGCTTGCCTGCGGGCAGGGGCGGCGACATCGCTTGGCGTAGCCCGCGGCAGCGCCTGCGCCTGCTCGTGATAGTGGCAGCGCGACAGCCGGACACCCCCATGGCCATCGTCAACCTCGTAGAGCGGCGGCAATTCGGTGCGGCAGCGGTCCGTCGCCAGCGCGCAGCGGTCGGCGAAGGCGCAGCCTTTGATGGTGGCGCCGATGCCGGGCAGGAAGCCCGGAATGGTGTCGAGCCGGCCATGGTCCTTGCGCTGGCCGCCGCGCGGCAGGCAGCGCAGCAACGCCACCGTATAGGGATGGCGCGGATCGCTGAACACGCGATCCGTCGGCCCTTCCTCGACCAGCATGCCGGCATAGAGAACGCCGACGCGGTCGCACATGTTGGAGACGACGGCGAGGTTGTGGCTGATGAACAGGATCGAGGCCGACAGTTCCTGGCGAAGCTGCGCGATCAGGTCGAGCACCTCGGCTTCCACCGTCGCATCGAGGCCGGTCGTCGGCTCGTCGAGGATCAGCATCGTCGGATCGTTGGCCAGCGCCATGGCAATCGCCACGCGCTGCTGCATGCCGCCCGAAAGCTGGTGCGGGTAGCGCTGCATGACACTCTTCGGATCGGAAATGCGCACCCGGTTCAGCATGGCGATGGCGCGGTCTTCTGCCGCTTGTCCGGTCACGCCACCGAGCTCGAAAATCTCGGTCAGCTGGCGGCCGATGCGCAGCGACGGGTTCAGCGCCTTGCCGGGGTCCTGATAGACCATCGACACGCTGTCGGCGCGGGCACGCCTGAGCGCCTCGGCGTCGAGCTTCATCACATCCTGGCCGTCGAGCGAAATTGCGCCACCGGTGATCGAGCCGTTGCGCGGGAGATAGCGCACCACGGTGAGCGCCACGGTGGACTTGCCGCAGCCGGATTCACCGACCAGCCCATAGGCCTCGCCCCGGCCGATTGTGAGGCTGAGATTGCGCAGCACCGCGCGGTTGCTGCCGTTGACGCGGTAAGCGACGGAGAGGTCGTGGAGTTCGAGCGCGTTGGTCTCAGTCATTGAGCGCTCCCTGAACACCATCAGCCACCAGATTGACCCCGATCACCAGCGAGGCGATGGCGAGCGCGTCGAACAGCACCGTCCACCAGAAACCGCCGCCGATCATGCCGTAATTCGAGGAGATCGACAGGCCCCAGTCGGGCGAGGGCGGCTGGATGCCGAAGCCCATGAAGGAGAGCGTGGCGACGGCAAAAATCGCATAGCCGAGCCGCACGGTGGTCTCGACCAGGATCGGCGGAATGACGTTGGGCAGGATCTCGACGAACATCGTATAAACAGCGCTTTCGTGCCTCAGTTGGGCGGCGGCGACATAGTCGAGTTCGCGCTCGGCAAGCACCGCCGAACGCACGGTGCGTGCGATGATCGGCGCGAAGCTGAGGCCGATGACGACAATCACCGTTGCCTTGGAGGTGCCGAGCGCAACGATAGCGAGCAGGGCCACGATCACCACCGGGATCGCCATGAAGGCTTCGAGAATGCGGCTGACGATGTCGTCGACAATGCCCCGGAAATAGCCGGTGAAAAGGCCGAGCGCGGTGCCTGCCACGGTCGCCAGCAACGTTGCCAGCGGCGCGACCGTCAGGATATCGCGCGAGCCGACGATGACGCGCGAGAAGACGTCACGGCCGATCTGGTCGGTGCCGAACCAGTGCTCGCCCGAAGGCGGCGCCAGCGCGTTGATGATGTCGTCGGCAAGCGGGTCGTAGGGCGCGAAATGCTCGCCGAACAGGGCGCAGGCGACCCAGAACAGGACGATAGCGAGGCCGACCAGAAAAGTCGGCGACCGCAGCAGCGAGAAGAACATTTCTGCCCAGGGGCCGCGCCGGGCGGCAGTGTCGGGCGCCGGGATGGTTTCGGTGGCGCTCATTGATCTGGCCCCAGACGAATGCGTGGATTGAGCACGGAATAGAGAAAGTCGGCGGCAAGGGTCGCCACCGCATAGACGATGCCGATGGTCAGGATGCCGGCTTCGAGGATCGGGAAATCCTTGCCGCGCGCGGCGGTGAAGATCAGCGAGCCGATGCCCTGGTAGCGAAACAGCGTCTCGATGACGACGAGGCCGCCGATGAGATAGCCGGTCTGCGTCGCGATCACCGTGATGGTCGGCAGCAGCGCGTTGCGCAGCACATGCCGCCAGATCACCGTGCGCCACGGCAGACCCTTGAGCACGGCGGTGCGCGTATAATCGGAATCGAGCGCCTCGATCATGCCGGAGCGTGCCATGCGGGCGATGTAGCCGAACAGCACCAGGAACAGCGGCAGCGACGGCAGGATCAAATAGTAGAGCTGGGTGAAGAAGCCGGCATCCTTCGGCCATGCCGCCGAGATCGGCAGCCAGCGCAACCAGACGCCGAAGATCAGAATCAGGATGATGCCGGTGACGAACTCCGGCAGCACCGTCACCGACAGGCCGCCAAGGCTGATGATGCGGTCGAGCGGCCGGTTGAGGTTGAGCGCGGCAATCACGCCGCCGAGAATGCCGATCGGCACCACCAGCACGAAAGCGACGGCGGCGAGCTTCATCGAGTTGACGAGTGCGTCCAGCACGAAGGGCGCCACCGATGAGCGGAAGATGTAGGACGTGCCCATGTCGCCCTGGATGAAGTTCCAGATCCAGCTGCCATATTGGGTGAGCAGCGGGCGGTCGACGCCGAGCGTGTGGTTGAGCGCATCGACGGCGCGCTGGTCGGCGAACGGCCCCAATATGGCGCGTCCGACATTTCCGGGCAGCACTTGGCCGCCCAGAAACACCATGATCGACAGCAGGAACAGCGTGACGAGCGACAGCGACACACGCCGGACGAGGAAGGAGAGAATGGCTATGACTCCTTGCTGAGCCAGCTCCCGCGTGGGAGCTGGCTGTTAGAGGATTGGCTTTCTCTTCTGAGCATGATCCCGAAAAGTGGGAACCGGTTTTCGGAAAAGATCATGCTCCAACAATGAGTCAGCTCAGGCCTTCGATGCCTTTTCGAGGAACAGCTGCGACATGGCCGTCGGCTGCACGCCGGTCACGCCCTTCGCCGTCGCCGTCAGATAGTCGTAGAAATAGCCGAAAATGACAGGCGTTTCCTCGAGCAGCAGCTTCTGGATCTTGCCGGCGTCGGCCTTCTGCGCTTCGAGGTCGAGGGCCGCGATGTAGCTGGTCGCCAGCGCATCGTAGTCCTTGTTCTTGAAGTGCGCTGCGTTCCAGGTGCCTTCGCTCTTCAGCGGCGCCGCGAGGTAGACGTTCGGCACGCCACGATGGCCGTAATCGGTGATGCCCATCACCGAATCCAGCCAGTTCGATTTGCCGAACACGGCATCGCCGTAATAGCCGCCCTGGTCGAGGATGTTGAGCTCGAGCTCGACGCCGATCTCCTTGACCCAGTTCTGGATCAGCTGCGCGTATTCGGGGATTTCGAGGTAGCGCTCGGTGGTCAGCGTCACCTTGAAGCCCTGGGCGACGCCGGCAGCTTCCATCAGTTGCTTGGCCTGCGCTATGTCCTGCTTGCGCTGCGGCACGGTCGTGTCGGTCGATGGGTAGACTGCAGCGAACGGGCTGTCATTGCCGAGCGCCGAGCGTCCCTTCATCAGGCCGGCGACCAGCTTGTCGCGATCGAGGCAGAGCGCAATGGCGCGGCGCACGCGCGCATCCTTCAGCGGGCCGTCATCGCAGCGCATATGCAGCTGCTGATGCGCGGACGACTTCAGGCTGATGATGTCGACGCTCGGATCGTTGAGCAGCGCCACGCCCGACAGCACCGGCATCTGGTTGATGATGTCGACCTGTCCGCCCTGCAGCGCCAGGATCATCGGCTGCACATCGGTGAAGAAGGTGAACTCGGTGCGCTCCGGCAGTGCCTTCGGCCCCCAATAATCCTCGTTGCGGACGAAGGAGGCGCCGACCTTCGGCGTGTATTTTTCGATCTTGAACGGCCCGGTGCCGTCAAAGCTCTTTTCGTAGTCGCCCTTGTAGCTCGCCGGCACGATGACGGCGTTGTAGTTGTCCGACGACAGCATGTAGGGGAAGTTGCCGTTCGGCGCGTCGAGATGGAATTCGACGGTGTAGTCGTCGACCTTCTTCGAGGCGCCCTTCTGCAGGATGCCGTTGAACACCGACAGCGCGTTGGAGGAATTCGCCGGATCGGCGAGGCGGTCGATGCTGGCCACCACGTCGTCGGCCTTCATCTCGCCGCCCGAATGGAATTTTACGCCCTTGCGCAGCGTGAAGGTCCACACCGTGCCGTCGGCGTTGGGCTTCCAGCTTTCGGCAAGTGCGGGCTGCAGCACCAGATCGGGGCCGTCGATGCAGAGGAATTCGGCCACCTGCTGCATCACCAGCAGGCCGCCGGCGTCTGCAATGGTCACCGGGTCGATCGCCGCGGCCGGCACGCTGCTGGCCACGCGAATGGTGGCGCCCGGTGCGCCTTGGGCGCGGGCAAGCGAAGGCATGCCGCCAAAGCCGGCAGCCGTGGTGATGCCGCCGAGCAGCGGCAGCGACAGGCCGAGCAGGCTGCCGTGGCGAATGAATTCGCGGCGGCTGACGCGGCCGTCAACCAGTCCGTCGATCAGGTGGTTTTCGAGCGGCGTGCGCTGGCGCCGGATAAGGTCGAGAAGGCGGTAATTCTTGATCATGGGTTCTACCCTTTCCCCTGTGTTTTTGTCGTTGGTTGGTGTGTTTGTGGCTGACGAAATTCCGTGGAGTTCTCCTTGTCCCGGCCGTCAACGAAGTCTCTCGACCGGACTGTAGCACGCGATTTTCCGCGGTCCATCTGGTCCGTTATGAGGAGGGACCGGATTTTGCGAGGCATCTGCTTTCCGCCCGTTCGTCCCGCGCGCTTGTCCCAGCTGCAGGCTTCTCTTGTTGTATTTGTCTCTTGTCGGCTTGTGTGATCACTCCTCGTTGTTTTGACGCAATTGCGAGCGGAAAGCCGCCTAGTTCAAAGGCAGCCGGCGATAGGTGCCGGGCTTTTCCGGGTCGTGGTATTTGTTGCACGGCCCGTTTTCGACGAAGTCGCGATGGCAGGCGGCAAGCCTGTCCTGAGACAGCGTGACGCCCAGGCCGTGGCCCTCCGGCACCGGCACGACATTGTTCCTGGGCGAAAACGGTCCTTCCTCGATTATGTCCATCGACTGCATGCGAAACAGCGACTGGTTGGGCTCCCGGATCCAGCCGAGTGCGGCGCACAGATGCAGGTAGCAGGCGCTGCCGAGGCCGGTGTCGCCGCTGTAGCACCAGTAGTCGATGCCGGCGTGCTCGCAGGCGCCGACGAAGCGCTGCATGCGGCCGATGCCGCCATGCGCCGTCGGGTTGCCGACAAAGGCGTCCGGCACCTTCACCTCCATGGCGCGCGCAATGTCGATGTTGTGGGTCGAGAACGGGATGGAGCAGTGACGGCGCAATTCGCGCATCTCTTCGATGCTCGCCACCGGATCCTCCCAGTTGCGCACGCCAAGCTCTTCCAGCGGCCGTGCCAGTTGTCTGGCGGTGGCCAGCGAATAGGCCTGGTTGGAATCGATGCGGATCATCACGTCGTCGCCGAGCTTTTTGCGGATCAGCTCGACCATTCGAAGCGATATCTTCGGATCGTGCGTCGAGAACTTGCCTTCGAAGAAGGTGGTGCCGAAGCGCTCGTTGAGTTCGACGCAATAGTCGGCGACTTCTTCCGGCGTCTTCTCACCCTTCACATCAGCGCCATCACCGCGCAGCGAAAAATAGTCGGTGAAAGGGATGTCCTTGCGCACGGCGCCGCCGAGCAGCTGGTACAGCGGCTGCTTCCAGGCTTTGCCGCGCAGGTCCCACAGCGCCACCTCGATGGCGCCGAAGGCCATGATTCGGGTGCGGTCATTGATCGATTGCACGCCGCTCCAGAAGGGCAGACAGACTTCCTCAGCCCCGGCAATATTGAAGGCGTCGCGGCCGACAAGTCGTGGCGCCAGCACATCGTTGATGACGGCCGCGGCGGCCGGCGTCGGCGCCTCGCCGAGGCCGACCAATCCATCCTCGGTCTCGACCTCGACGATGGTCGGCGAGAAACCGTCGAGTTCGCCGAACACCCAGACATAAGGGGCTTCGAGCCGGTAATTGATCGGCGTCGCCTTGACGCGCTTGATCTTCATCTCAGCCGATCTCGAAGAAGGGTTTGCCAAGCAGGCTCGGATCGACATCGATGCCGAGGCCGGGTCCGTCGGGAATGCCTATATGACTGCCGGTCACCGGCGGGGCGTTTTTTGCTGTGCGCACCGTCACCCATTCGTGGAAGGCAATGGCGTGCAGCCGGCGTTCTTCCGGCGTCGACAGCGACAGATGCGCCATGGCCGCGGTATCGATCTCGGCGCCGCCCGTATCCTCGACCGTGATCATGAATCCGAGATCGACGGCGACGTCGCGGATCTGGCGGGTCCTGGTCACGCCGCCCAGCCGCGAGATCTTCAGCGTCAGCCCGTCGGCTGCACCCAGGCGGTGAATTTCCAGCATCGCCTCGAGCGAGACTACGGATTCATCCAGCACCATCGGCTTGTCGAGCATCCGGCGCACCGACATGTTCTCCTCGATCGTCGTGCAGGGCTGCTCGAACGTGTAGTCGATGCCGCGCGTGGCATCGGCGAACTGCCGCGCCTGGTAGGGGGTCCAGCCGGCATTGGCGTCGCAGAAAATCACCGTGCCTTTCGGCACGGCCGAAGCGACGGCCGTCACCCGCTCGATGTCGTCGTGCACATCGCCGCCTACTTTGACCTGGAGGCGGCGACAGCCCTCGGCAATGATCCTCTTGGCCAGTGCCGCCATCCGATCGAGCGTGCCATGGGTGACGACGCGGTAGGTCTCCGCCATCTCGCTCTCGCGGCCACCAAGCATGGTCACCAGCGGTACGTCGGCGGCGCGCGCTGCCAGGTCCCAGCACGCCATGTCGAGCGCCGATTTGATGTAGGGATGGCCCTTGAACACCGTGTCCATCAGCCGGCCGATACCGGCGAGGCCGCGTGGATCCTGGCCGATGAGGTGCGGCGCGATCTCGACCACGCCGGCGCGCGTGCCGGCCGGAAAGGCGGCCGAATAGAAATTGCCGAGCGGCGCCATCTCGCCCCAACCGGTCACGCCGCTGTCGGAGGTGATGGCCACGATCACCGCGTCGAAGCAGTCGGCGACCCGCCCCTTGGACATGCGGTAGGGCCCGTCCACGAAGGGCTGCACGACACTATAGGCCTTGATGGTTTTGATCTGCACTTGTGTACGTCCGTTGTCGCTTGGTGTTGAGGAGGAGGGTCAGCCCTTCGACGTCCGCTGTTCGAGGCCGCGCGCATAGGCAAGCAATTCTTCGAAATCGAGGTCGATATGCTCGCGGGCGTGGCGCTGGGCGGCGCGCATGTCGGCGCCCTTCAACAGCCGCACATAGGTCTCGTGGACATCTTCCGCGGGCACCGGCTCGTTGCGCGCCCGCTGGTGCAGGGCAAAATACATTTGCAGCCGGCTGGTCAGCCGCTGCCAGGTTTCCAGCAGCACCGAATTGTCGGCCCATTCATAGATCAGCCCGTGCAGTTGCAGCGCGGTTTCGATCTGGCGCGTGGTGTCGAGCGCTCGCGTCGCCTGCTTCACCGCCTCGTGGCGGCTGTCGAGTTCGTCGAAGAAGCGCTGGTCGCGCAACTTCCAGGTGCGCTCGATGGCGAATTCATCGAGCACCTTGTTCAGCGAATAGGCGTCATCGATGTCCTTGGCGGTGACATCAATGACGAAGGTGCCGGCATAGGGAATGCTGGTCAGGATGCCTTCCTGCACCAGCTCGCGCATCGCCTCGCGCAACGGCGCGCGGCTGACCCGCATCTGCTCGGCGATCCTGAGTTCGTTGAGTTTTTGCCCGGGTTCCAGCTGGCCGGTCAGGATCGCGCGCCTCAGCAGCGCGACGATCTCGGCCCGACGTGTCGTATCCGCGATCGGACTGAAATCCAGCTTGGCCATGTCGCCACTCCAGTGAGAGCCGGGAATAAGACAAGCAGATTGTCGACAATCCTACAAGAGGCCTTTTCCGGATTCTTGTAGCGGTTGGCGTGTCAGCCTTTCCTCATGCTGCGCGGCCGTAGAAGCCGACCCGCTCTTCTGGGCTGAACATCACACCCGGCTTCTCATAATAGGAAAACACCGCGATCATCCGCTCGCGCGCGCCTTGGACGGTGGTGACGCGATGCGCGGTGTTCTTGCCGCGGAAGACATTCAGCGTGCCCGGCTTCAGACGCAGGATTTTTGCTTCGGGATCGCGCCCTTCGAGCAGTTTTGCGACGCCGTCATAGTTGGGATTGTCGTCCGACCGCAGATCGGTGCGATACTCGAAATCGCCGCCGCGTTCAGGCGCCTGCAGCAAAAGCGTGGTGGTGAATTCCGAACGGTCGAAATGCCAGTTCAACGCTTCGCCGGCGCGGTAGGCCATGACATTGGTGCGCGCCAGCGGATCCTGCATGACATGCAGCCTGGTCTTGCCCATCGCCGCCGCGAGGAAGCGCAGCAGCGGTTCGTATTCGTAGATGGCAAGCACGGTGCTGCCGGGAATCTGGTCGGCGCAGACCGTGTGGCTGATGGTCTCGACCTTGCGCAGCGCCGGATGGTCCGGAGCGAGTTCGGGAAGGTCCGGCTTGAAGTAGATGTTGTGCATGCGCTTGTGCACATGCGAGCGCGCCGCCATCACCGGCTGGATTTCTTGAACCGCCTTCTCGGCGACGCCAGGGCGTAGAAACCCTTCGAGATTGAACATGCCGTCGGCTTCCAGCGCCGTGACAGAGGTGTCCACAAGCCGCCTCCATTCAGGGCTGCCTTCACGGTCGAGCGGGTAGCGGTCGAGGTCGAGAATGTCTTTCATTGTCAAAGCTCCGGTTTCGAAACCAGAAGACGACAAAAAAATCTTTCTCTCAACGCGGAAAATAATTAGGCTTGCACAAGAAAATATTGAGGAAGCGACATGGAGAAGCTGCCACCTTTGAATGCCGTGCGAGCCTTCGAGGTTGCCGCGCGCGCCGGCTCCTTCACGCTTGCCGCCACCGAACTTGGCGTTTCCTCAGCCGCGGTCAGCCAGCAGATCCGAAACCTCGAAAGCTGGTTCGGCAAGCAGCTTTTCGTGCGCAACGGCAACCGCATCACGCTGACCGATGCCGGCCATGCCATCTATCCCCAGACGGCCCGCGCCCTGGGCGACATAGCGGCGGTAGGCCGGCGCATGCTGGAGGGCGGCGTGCGGCCCCGTCTCGTCGTCAGCGTGCCGTTCTCGCTGGCCGAATTGTGGCTGGCGCCCCGGCTGGCGGAACTGCTCGACGGCTTCCCGCAGATGGCCATCGATATCCGTGTCGAAGACGATCCGGTCGACGTCGTGCGCCAGAGCATCGACCTGCGCATCTCCTATGGCGACTATCACTATCCGGCGTTGCGGATGGTGCGGCTCGTGCATGACGAGGTGCTGCCGGTCGCGTCGCCCGATTTCCTGAAACGCCATGGCAGCGGCGGCTCCATCCTGGCGGATATGCATGAGAGCCAGTTCATCCACACCAACTGGGGCCCGAACTATGCCTCGCATCCAAGCTGGGCCGACTGGTTCGCGGCGGTGGGCAGCAATCGTTCGCCGGACCCTTCGCATGGCCGCCGCGTCGGCCTGTCCAGCCTGGCGATATCGGCGGCGAGGCTGGGGCTGGGGATAGCGCTTGGCCAGAGGACAATGGCTGATGCCGATCTCGAAGCCGGCCGCCTGATCGCGCTCTCCTCGGTTTCCGTCCGGCTCGGGCAACCCTATTGCGCCTTCATGCTGCCGGCGAAAGCCGAACGCGCCGACATCGCCGGGCTTGTCGCGCTGCTCGGAGCAATTCCAGGAAAAGTGCACGGCGCCCCATAAAAAACGGCGCCCTCGGCGTGGGTGCCGAGGGCGCCACAGAACCGGGGCTGATGGGGGTTATCAGCTGGCCGGTTTTTCCTGAGGCAATGGCGAGATCGGCATTCCTGGTCCGATCTTCTGCAGATTGCCCGTTATCACCTGGTCGCCTTCGGCGACGCCGGTCAGCACGGCCACCAGATCGCCGCTGTTCGCGCCAAGCGTGACGATGCGCTGGTCGACCGTGTTGCCCTTGCCGACGACATAGACATATTTGCCGAGCTGGCTCGAACCCAGCGCCACCTGCGGCACCATCAGCGCGTCGGGCAGCTGCTTGATGTGCAGCCGCACGCGCACATACTGGCCCGGCAGCAGCGAGAACTTCGCATTGCCGATGGTGGCGCGCGCCGTGATCGTGCCGGTCGAGTGGTCGACCGTGTTGTCGATGAAGGTGAGTTCGCCCTTCTGGCTGGCCTCGGTCTCGCCCGGCAGCAGCACCTCGACCTCGATCGGGCCAGCGGCGCGGGCCTGCTCGATTTCGGCCAGGTCCGTCTCGCTCGGATTGAAGGTGACATAGATCGGGTCGAGCTGCACCAGCGTGTTCAGCACCGTGCCGGCAACGCTCACCAGTGTGCCGACCGAAGCCTGGTTGCGGCCGACGCGGCCGGCAAACGGGGCGTGGATTTCGGCATAGCTCAAATTGAGCTCGGCCGTCCGTACCGCCGCCTGGTTGACGGCAAGCGACGCTTCGGCCTGGCGCAGGGTGCTGGTGCGTTGGTCGAACCCGTCCTTGGCTAGGTAACCGCTCTTGGCGAGCTCAGAGCCGCGACCGAGATTGGAGCGCGCATAGTCGAGCGTCGCCTGGTCGCGTTGTACCGCGGCCTTGGCCTGGTCGAGAGCCGCCTGGAAGTCGTCAGGCGAGACCTTGTAGAGCAGGTCGCCCTTGCGCACATCGGCGCCGTCCTCAGCCGTCTGTTCGTCAAGATAACCGGGCACCCGGGCCTGCAGCGTGACGCTGCGGATCGCCTCGATGCGGGCGGCGTAGTCGAGATAGATCGGGATCGTCTTCTTGACGACGCTCGCCACCGGCACCGGCATGACGAATGCCGCTGGCGCCGGCGTCGCTGCCGCTGTGCCGGCATTGAGGCTGAGATTGCCCATATCGAGGAAGTGAACGCTTGCCACCGAGATCGCCCCCAGGGCGATGGCCGTTCCCAAAGCTATTTTCCATTTACGCATTTTGGTCTCCAATTCTATTCGGCTGCTTCGGCCAGTCGCACGAGCGCTGGGTCGGCAGTCGGTTCATTGTTGTCCTGGCCACTATGATCCTGGTCATGGGCGTCGCTACGCTCGCGGCCTTCGCGCAGCCGTTCGATGACTGCGTAGAAGACCGGCACGAACACCAGCGACAGGATGGTCGCGGCAACCATGCCGCCGAAGACGGTGGTGCCGATCGACTGCCGGCTTGCTGCACCAGCACCCGTCGCAAACATCAGCGGCAGCACGCCGAGGATGAAGGCGAAGGCCGTCATCAGGATCGGCCGCAGCCGGAGCCGCGCGGCTTCCATCGCCGCGTCGACGATGCTCAGGCCTTCCTCGCGCCGCCGCCTTGCGAACTCGACGATCAGGATCGCGTTTTTGGCCGCCAGGCCAATCAGCATGACGAAGCCGATCTGCGAGTAGACGTCGATCTGCATGCCGCGCAGGAACAGGGCTGCGAAGGCGCCGAACAGGGCCAGTGGCACCGCCAGCAGCACCATGAACGGCATCGCCCAGCTCTCATACTGCATCGCCAGGATCAGGAAGACGAAGACGATGGCGAGGCCGAAGACGACCGACGCGATCGACCCCGCCTTGAGCTCCTGGAAGGTGATGCCGGTCCATTCGAAACCGAAATCCCTGGGCAGCGCGGTGGCAGCGGCCCGCTCCATCGCGGCGACCGCCTGGCCCGACGAGAAGCCGGGTGCTGCGCCGCCATTGATCGTGGCCGAGGCGTTGTTGTTGTAGTGCGGCACGGTTTCCGGGCCGACGAACGGCACCAGCTTGCCCAGCGTCGAGAGCGGCACCATGCCACCGGATGCATTGCGCACATAGAGCCGCGAAATGTCGGCCGCACCCGCGCGTGCATCCTTGTCAGCCTGGATGGTCACCCGGAAGGTGCGGCCGAACAGGTTGAAGTCGTTGACGTAGAGCGAGCCGAGATAGATCTGCAGCGTATTGAAGACGTCGGGCAGGTTGAGGCCGAGCAGTTTGGCCTTGCTGCGGTCGAGGTCGTAGTTGAACTGCGGCGTCGAGGTCGAGAACGGCGAGAACAGCTGCTGCGGATTGATTTCCGGCTGCTTGCGCGCCTCGGCGATCACGGCTTGCGTCGCATCGTTGAGAGCCGCGCTGCCGCGTCCGGTAAGGTCTTCGACGACGAATTCGAAGCCGCCCGTGGTGCCGATACCCGGGATCGAAGGCGGATCGAAGGACAGCGCGAAGGCTTCCGGAATCTGCATCAGCTTGCCGCGCACGTCGGCGACGAGCTTGGACGCGCTCTGGTCGGGGCCGCGCTCCTCCCAAGGCTTCAGAATGGCGAACTCGACCGCCGAGTTCGACTGCGCCGCACTGGTCAGGAAGTTCAGGCCGCTGATCGAGCCGACGATGTCGACGCCGGGCGTCGCTTGCAATATGTCGCGCGCCTTCTGCGCCACCGCATCGGTGCGCTCCAGCGAAGCGCCGTCAGGCAGCTGGATGACGACGAAGAAGTAGCCCTGGTCCTCGACCGGAAGGAAGGTCGAAGGCAGCTTCTGCCAGACGAAGTAGGTGGCGACCAGTCCGGCTGCGAACAGGCCGAGCATGATCCAGCGCAGCCGGATGAGGATGCGCACGCCGTGGGCGTAGAGATGCGAGAGTTTGTCGAAGCCCGTGTTGAACCAGCGGAACGGCGCGAACTGCGTCTCGCCGCGATGGCGCAGGAAGGCGGCACTCAGCGCCGGGCTGAGCGTCAGCGAGTTGAAGGCGGAGATGCCGACGGAAATCGCCACTGTCAGTGCGAACTGGTTGTAGAGCTTGCCGGAGACGCCGGGAATGAAGGCGACGGGCACGAACACGGCCATCAGCACCGCGGTGGTGGCGATGATCGGCCCGGTGACTTCGGCCATGGCGGCCTTGGTCGCCGCCAGCGGTTTCAGCCCGGCCTCCAATTGTCGTTCGACATTTTCCACCACCACGATGGCGTCGTCGACGACGAGGCCGATGGCCAGCACCATGCCGAGCAGAGAGAGCATGTTAAGAGAGAAGCCGAGCATCTCCATGACGACCATCGTCGCCACCAGCGACACCGGAATGGCGATGGTTGGGATGATCGTGGTGCGCCAGCTCTGCAGGAAGATGAACACCACGGCCACTACCAGCACCAGGGCTTCGCCGAGCGTGATCAGAACGTCATGCATCGAGGCCGACACGAAGCGCGTTGTGTCGTAGTGCATGGCATAGGAGACGCCCTTGGGGAAACGAGCCGACAGCTCCTGCATCTTGTCCTTGACGCGCTGCTGCAGATCGAGCGCGTTGGAACCGGGCATCTGGTAGACGGCGAGCACCACGGTCGGGTCCTTGCCGAAGAAGGCCGACGACGAATATTGCAACGCCCCGAGTTCGATGCGGGCGACGTCGCGCAGGCGCACCAGCGAGCCGGTGTCGGTGTTGGCGCGCACGACGATGTCACCGAACTCCTTCGGGTCGCTCAGGCGGCCGACGGCGTTGACCTGCATTTCGAAGGCGGTGCCGGCGGGCGCCGGCGACTGGCCGATCTTGCCGGCCGCGACCTGGACGTTCTGTTCCGAAATGGCATTCTGGACGTCGACCGCGGTGATGCCGAGATTGGCGAGTTTGTCGGGATCGAGCCAGACGCGCATCGAATAGCGCCGCTCGCCGAAGATCTGCACATCGCCGACGCCGGGCAGACGCTTGAGCGGATCGACAACCTGCAGATAGGCCAGGTTGCTCAGCGCCACCGGATCGACCGATTTGTCAGGCGAGGTCAGGTTGACGATGAGGACGAAATTCGGATTCTGCTTCTTGATCGTCACACCACCCTGGTTGACGATCGCCGGCAGCGACGAGGCGGCTTGCGAGACGCGGTTCTGCACGTCGACCGCCGCGGTGCTCAGCGGATAGCCGACATCGAAGGTGATGGTGATGGTCGAGGAGCCGTCATTGGAGCTCGACGACGACATGTAGGTCATGCCTTCGACGCCATTGATCTGCTGCTCCAGCGGTGTCGTCACCGTATCGGCGACGACCTGTGCGCTGGCGCCCGGATAATGGGCGCTGACCACCACCTGCGGCGGTGTGATGTCGGGAAACTGCGAGACCGGCAAAAGGAAATAACAAATCGTCCCGGCGAGCACCATGACGATGGCGATGGCCGAGGCGAAGATCGGACGATGGATGAAAAAGTTTACCACGACACGCATGCCTCTTTAAATGAATGGGCAGACCGGGACAGCCGCCGACTGCGCGCCGAACCCGGGTCCTGCAAAAAATACGAAGACGGCGCCGCGCCGCTGAGGCCCTGCTCATCGGCCACGGTCCTCAGCATCGCTTCGAAGGCGCGCGGGTTGACGCGGTCCGCCTTCATCACCAGCCGGATCATCGGATCCCGGATGGCTTCATCGATGGTCAAATCCTTGCGCTGCGACATCGGAGCGTCTCCATTCCAGCGATTCGCATCGGATGATCGCGAACCGGTTTTCATCTCTTCACCGGCCGGAGCCGCATGAACCGCAATTTTCACCCTTTGTGATCTGGCAGGACCAGTTCACGGCCTTGTTATTGACGGAAGGCTACATAGGTGTTACCAGTAAGTAACATTCGGATAGTTACAGACCGGTAACACCCTAGTCAAGAGGTGGACCGAAAATTTAGGGAGACAAGGAGACGGCGATGGCAGACGGCATTACGGATCGCGTGCGTCCCCGGGATCGAATCCTGGAGACGGCGCAGGACATGTTTCACAAACATGGCATCAAGGGCGTCGGCGTCGACGCCATTACGGAAGCCGCCGGCACCAACAAGATGACGCTCTACCGTCATTTCGAGTCCAAGGACGAACTCATCATCCAGTGCCTGCGCGCTTCGGCGGCCAAGGGCGCCGCGATATGGGATGAGTTCGAGGCGGAGCACCCCGGCGACAAGCTGGCGCAATTGCATGCCTGGGTCCGCAAGGTCGCCGACATGCTCGCCGCCGACGGTCGCGGCTGCGACATGGCCAACGCCGCCGTCGAACTGACCGAGCCGAACCATCCGGCGAGAAGCGTGATCAAGGAGCTCAAGAGCGCCCAGCGCGATCGCCTTATTACGCTATGCCGCGATGCCGGCATCGGTCAGGCCGAGCTTCTCGCCGATACGCTGTCGCTGCTGTTCGAAGGCGCGCGTGTCAGCGTGCAGACCATGGGCTGCCAGGGCCCCAGCACACAGTTCGTGCGCATGGCGGAAGGCCTGATCAGCTCTTTCAGGGCACGCTGACAGCCAGCGTTTCGCTCGCTGCGCCCGCATGGGGAGCAGCGATTCGCATCGCCACTGGCCATCCGGGTGAGCAGCCCCGGCTGTTGGCCGAGACCTCGCACGTCAGCTTCAAATTCATTTGCAAAAGAAAAAGCCCGCTGCCGGGAGGAGGTGGCAGCGGGCTTGATTTCGAATACGGCGCGGGAGGAGGTGCACCGCACTCAAGGCCGGCATCGCATCTGGGAGGAGTAGATGGCCGACCACCAATACCTACGAGTTGCTTAATGATTCGGCAACCATAAAAGATGCATAGCTGCTGTGCAGATTTGCGGCAGCTACCCCGACTTGTCGTACAAATAGGAAAAGCCGCCACGGCGCAAATTCACTGCACCGGCACGTTCTCCTTGAAGATCAGCCGCGGCTCGATGAACTTCTTCGTCAGATAGGGTGCCGCGGACGCGATCGAGCCGAGCAGGCGGATCACCGATTGCTCGGCGATCAGCCGCGCATTCTGGTCGATGACGACATCGGCGAGATCGTCGACGAGATAACCGCGCGTTTCCTTCGTCAGGTCGTGGCAGATGAACACCGGCTTTTTCTTCGGCTTGGTTTCGAGCAGCGCTCTCGCCACACCTGAGCGTCCGGCGCCGACGCAGTAGATGCCGAGCAGGTCCGGCTCGTTATGCAGCGCCTGCATCGTGGCAGCATAGCTGCCCTCCGGCTCGTCATTGATCTCGACGGCGCTTGAGACTGTGAGGTTGGGGAACTCTTCCGACAGCACCGAGCGGAAGCCCATTTCGCGCTCCTCATGCCCGCGATAGGAGCGTGAGCCGACGACCATCGCCAGATGACCCTTATGGCCGTTGAGGAAGCGCCCCATCAACAGCGCCGCCGTGCGCCCGGCGACCCGGTTGTCGATGCCGACATAGGCCGAACGCGGGGCCGCCGGAACGTCGGAGACCAAGGTGACGAGGCGGATGCCGGCCTCGACGACGTCGCGCAGAATGTTGCGCGTCCTGGGATGATCGACGGCGATGACGCCGACGCCGTTGGCCTTGAGCGACAGATTTTCGACCGCCGCCTGGAGTGCGGCGGGCGAGATGCCGGCAAGGTTGTGGATGCGGCACGAGGCGACCAGCGGCAGGCGCGCCGCATAGTCCTCGATGTGGCCGGCCAGGTCGACCATGAAGCCGTTGGCGCCGATCGGCAGGAAGAATTCGAGATGCGCCGGCCGCGATGGCAGCGTCACCTGGTCGACCACCGGCAAATAGCCGAGCTGCTTGGCCGCTTCCATCACGCGCTGCCGGTTGGCGGCGCTCGCGCCGGCCCGGTTGTTGAGCACCCGGTCGACCGTCGCGGTCGACAGGCCGCAGCTTCTGGCTATGTCAGCAACGGTGGCTTTCATGGTCACAGTCATAGAGCATGATCCCGAAAAGTGGGAACCGGTTTTGTCGGACAAACGGGAACCGTTTTGTCCAAAGATCATGCTCCACAAAGAGTTAGAGCTGATGCGATCCTGCGCCAGACGGCAGGAAGACGGTTCAGCCGTGCGATGGCCTGCCTTCGGCGATGGCGTCGCGGATTTCCTTGTCCGACATGCCGGTAATGATGCGTTCGACCTCGGCGACGTTGGTCTTCTTCGGGTCGATGTCATCGGCCACCACCTTGCCCCGGCGCATGACGACGATGCGGTCGACCACCTGGAAGACGTGGTGGATGTTGTGGGCGATGAAGATGCAGGAATGGCCGGAATCGCGCGCGTTGCGCACGAAGCTCAGCACGCCTTGCGTCTCGGCGACGCCCAGATTGTTGGTCGGCTCGTCAAGGATGATGAGGTCGCTGTCGAAATGCATGGCGCGGGCGATGGCGACGGCCTGCCGCTCGCCGCCGGAGAGCGAGCCGATCGGCGTCGTCGGCGGGATATTCTTGGAGATTCCGACCTGTTTCAACAGGTCGCGGGCGACCACGTTCATCGCCTCCTGGTCCATGCGGTTCAAGAAGCGCGGCGGCTTGATCGGCTCGCGCCCGAGGAACAGGTTGCGCGCGATCGACAGCTGCGTGACCAGTGCGGAGTCCTGGTAGATCGTCTCGATGCCGTGCGCGATGGCATCGCTGGTGCTGCGCAGATTGACCTTCTTGCCGCGGATGAAGATGTCGCCGCTGGTCAGTGGCACCGCGCCCGACAGCACCTTGATCAGCGTCGACTTGCCGGCACCATTGTCGCCGAGCAGGCCGACAATCTCCCTTTCGTTGACGTGGAAATTGGCGTCCTCGAGCGCCTGCACGCGCCCGTAGGACTTTTTGATGTTGGTCATGCGGATGAGCGGTTCAGCCATGGTTCACGTCCCTGCCTGATGCCGGCGTTCCAGCCATGAATGCAGCGCCATCATGCCGAGAATGATGGCTCCGATGAAGATGTTGTAGGCAAGGCCCGGCACGCCGATCAGCACGATGCCGTTGCGCATCACCCGCAGGATCAGGATCCCGAGCACGGTGCCGATGATGGTGCCGCGCCCGCCGGTCAGTGCCGTGCCGCCGATCACCACCATGGCGATGACTTCGAGCTCGTAGCCGGTTCCGCTGTTGGGGTTGGCGGCCGACGTGCGCAGCGAGGAGATGACACCGGCCAGCGATGCCATCAGCGACGACAGGATGAACAGACCGATCTTGACGCCGTTGACGTTGACGCCGCGGGCGCGGGCGGCATTCGGGTTCCCGCCTGCCGCCTGGATCCAGTTGCCGATGCGGCTCTGCGTCAGCACGTAGCCGAGTATTGCGGCCGCCGCGATGAACCAGAACAGCGACATGTAGATGCGGAACGGCCCGATGAAGAAATCGCCGACCAGCGCTTCGGCAAGCCAGCTGCCTTCCGCGCTCCAGGTGCGCTGCGGAAAGCCGTCGGTGACGAACAGCGCCGTGCCGCGCACCACCAAGAGCATGCCGAGCGTGACCAGGAAGGACGGGATCTTGAGCTGGGTGACGAACCAGCCATTGACCAGACCGATGAGAGCGGCGACCAGCAGCGCGGCGAGGAAGCCGACTTCCAGCGAGGTCAGGCCGCTGTTGAACAGCGTCCACATCAGCACCGGCGAGAAGCCGAACAGCGAGCCGACCGACAGGTCGAATTCGCCCGATGTCATCAGCAGCGTCATCGCCAGCGCGATCAGCCCGAGCTCGACGGTGAAGGCCAGCGTGTTGGAGATGTTTTGCGGCGACAGGAAATCGTGGTTGATGCTCCAGAACACCGCGATTTCGACGATGAGCAGCACGAAAGGCCCGAATTCCGGCCTCGCGATCAGGCGTTGGATGAGCGAACGGTTTTCCACTGATAACCCGCGACAGGAAGGGAAGGGCTGAACCTCCGCACGTGGTGCGAAAGCTTCGGCGAAAAAGACAGTCGCGACCGCGGCTGCGGCCGCGACTGTTGGATATCCAGGTTATTTGCCGGACAGGATGTCGTCGTAGACCTGCGCGGTGTCCTTTTCGTAGAGCGCGCCGGTGATGACGTTGAAGCCCGGAGGAATGCCGCTTGCTGCCATGTTGGCCAGTGAAAGCGCAACGTAGCTGGTCGCCTGAGGGTCCTGCCACTGGCCGGCATTGACATAGCCGTTCAGCACTTCCTGGGTGGTGTCGAGCGAGTTGCCCCAGCCGACGACCGGGATTTCACCCGGCTTGATGCCGACCTGGTCGAAGACCCGCTTGATCGAGCCGGTGACGAGGTCGCCGAGGCCGATGATCGCCTTGACCTTGGCCTTGTTGGCGGTGAGGTAATCGACCATGCGGTTGATCACTTCGGCCTGGTCGAGCGTCGCCTCGGTGATCTCATAGGTGATGCCGAGTGGCCCGAAGACGCTCTTGATGCCTTCCTCTTCCTGGACGCCATAGGTGGCGCCGGGGATTTCGACCGGCATCCAGACGAAGTCGCCCTTCTTCACCAGCCCCTTGTCGACCAGATACTGCGCCCAGTGCTTGCCGAAGGTGACGTTGTCGCCGCCGACATAGGCGTTGAAATTGGCCTTGGGATCGGGCGTGTTGAAATTGATGATCGGGATGTTTGCCGCGCGGGCCTCCTTGACGATCTCGACGAGGCTGCCCGGATCGGGGCTGGTGGTGACGATGCCGTCGGCCTTGGCGGAGAGGGCCGCGCGAACCGCTTCCTGCTGCGAGGCGACGTCACCATTGTGGAACGAGGTGTTGACGGTGTTGCCGGTGTCTTTCGCCCATTGCTTGGCGCCGGCGAGGAAGTAGGTCCAGACCGGGTCGGCCGGGCCGCCATGCGAAATCCAGTAGAACGTCTTGGCCTGTGCCGCCGCCGGAATGGCCAGCGCCACAATCAAGCCGAGCACGAGTAATCGTAGCCTCGTTAGCATTTGCTTTCCTCCCATGTTGAAAAACGACCTCCACGTCCGGCGATGATCCGGGCCATGCCCGATCATTTCCTCCTGCCAGCGCCGCCCGGATGCTCAGAGCATCTTCTTTTCCGGCCGATGGCAAGCCTCCATCCGCCCAATGGATGGTGGCGCGATGCAACACGCCATCAGCGATCCCATCAGATCGCATCAGTTCGAGCAAATCCAGGAAAAGTGTGAGGCGGTTTTCCCGGGAAAAGCGCAGCGCCCGAAAAATCAGATAAGGCCGGCCTTGGCGAGGTCGCGCATGAGATGGCTGGCGCCGTAGGTCCAGTGCGGACAATCGGGCGACAGAAGCACGCGATTGACCAGCGCGCCGAATTTCTCCGAGGAGATGGTGACGATGTCGCCGACCTTGTGGGTGAAGCCCTTGCCCTTTTCGCCGCGGTCCTTCGACGGCACGAACATGGTGCCGAGATAAAGCGCCAACCCGTCCGGATATTGGTGGTGCGGCCCCATGGCGGCGGCAACGAGTTCTTCCGGCGAACGGCTGATCTCGGCCATCGAGCTCGCGCCCTCCAGCGAAAATCCATCCTCGCCCTCGACCTTCAGCCGCACAATGGCCTGCTTCACGTCGTCGATCGAAAATGTTGCGTCGAACAGCCGGATGAATGGGCCGAGCGAAGCCGAGGCATTGTTGTCCTTGGCCTTGCCGAGCAGCAGTGCCGAACGTCCCTCGACATCCCTGAGATTGACGTCGTTGCCGATGGTGGCGCCAACGATGCTGCCGCTGCTGGCGGCGATCATGGCAATCTCGGGCTCCGGATTGTTCCAGGTCGACACCGGATGCAGCCCGACATCGGCGCCGAAGCCGACCGAGGCCATCGGCTGGCATTTGGTGAAAATCTCGGCGTCGGGACCGATGCCGACTTCCAGATATTGCGACCAGGCGCCGCGCGCGATCAGCTTGGCCTTGATCTCCATCGCCTCCGGCGAGCCGGGCTTGAGCTTTGACAGGTCGTGGCCGATCAGCCCGGCAATGTCGGCGCGGATGGCGTCGGCCTTTTCCGCCGAACCGCGTGCCTGCTCCTCAATGACGCGCTCGAGCAGGCTGACGACGAAGGTCACGCCCGACGCCTTCACCGCCTGCAGGTCGACGGGCGAGAGCAGATAGGGCTTTGCCGGATCGCGCGTGGCCTGAAAGCTGTTGGCGGCAATCGCGTCGAGCGAGCCGATCGACTTGCCCTTGGCTGAGCTGACATGTCCGACCGGATCGGTCATTTCGCAGATGTCGCGCACGGTGGGCGCTGCGCTCGATGTGATGTCGAAAACGGTGCCGTCGCGCACCGTGACCACCAGCGGATGCGAGGCATCGCTCGCTTTGGCGCGGCCGATGAAGAGCCCGTCGGCGGGAAGCTGCGTTGGGTTCGTCATGGCTTACGGTCCTTTGACTGATTGCGAATGGGAACTGGCCTGAAGGGCGCGGCACTTTCACCGGATTCCACTCAAAGGTCTATCCCGTGGTGCAGCCAATTGTCGGTTCTGACATGACGCCCGCTCTTTCAAAAAAATGAAATTCCCACTAGCGTTTTCATTTTGCCCTCTGCTCCAGGTGAAGCCTTGTCCGCACCGTTTTCCATTCCGATCTGGCAAAAGCCGCAGACCGCATCCGCATTCCGGTCGCTCGTCCCGGATGGTACGCTGGTCGATGTTGCCATCGTCGGTGGCGGTTTCATGGGCCTGTCGACCGCCTTGCATGCCGCGCGCCTCGGTCTCGGCGTCCAGGTTCTGGAGGCCGGCGAGGTCGGGCAAGGCGCCTCGGGTCTCAATGGCGGCCAGGTCATTCCCGGCCTGAAATACGATCCCGAATGGCTGCTCCAGCATTTCGGCCCCGGGCGTGGCCAGGCACTGGTCGATTTCGCTGCCTCGACGGCCGATGCGGTGTTCGATCTCATCCGTGACGAAAAACTGGTGGTGCCGTTCACGCGCAACGGCTGGATCCAGGCTGCGCACACCGAAACCGCTTTGACAGCGGCAGCGAACCGGGATCGGCAATGGCGGGCACGTGGCGCCGATGTCCAGCTTCTCAGCCAAAGCGAGATCGCTGCGATGACCGGCGCGCAAGGCTATCTCGGCGGCTGGCTCGACCGCCGCGCCGGCATCATCGATCCGCTCGCTTATACGCTGGAACTGGCGCGCATCGCTGCCGCGGCCGGAGCCAGGATTGCCGAGCGGCAGAAGGTGGTGAAGCTGACCAGGGACGCCGGCGTTTGGTGTGTTTCGAGCGCAAACGGCGCCGAAGTGCGGGCCAAGGCGGTTGTGCTGGCGACCAATGCCTATTCCGATGGGCTGCTGCCTGGTCTCGCCGAGACGATCGTGCCGTTGCATTCCTTCCAGATCGCGACCGGGCCACTGTCGTCCAACCTTGCAGCGGCGATCTTGCCGGAAGGGCAGGCGGTATCCGACTCCAGGCGCATCCTCGTCTACTATCGCAGGAGCGCCGACGGCCGGCTGGTGCTTGGCGGCCGCGGCCGCATGGCCCTGCCAAAGAGCGAGGCCGACTGGGCGCATCTGCAGCGCGCGCTGGTGCGGCTCTATCCGGCGCTCTCCGATGTTCCCATCGAGAAGCGCTGGTTCGGCCGCGTGGCGATGACGCCGGATCATCTGCCGCATGTCCATGAGCCCGAAAAGGGCCTGCTCGCCGTGGTCGGCTGCCAGGGCAGGGGCGTCGGCCTGATGAGCGCGCTGGGAAAGCGAATGGCGGGCTACCTTGCAAACGGTGACGTAGCGCAATTGCCGTTCCCGCTGTCGCCGATCCGGCCGATCCCGTTCCATGCCTTCCGCCAGGTCGGCGTCGCCGCGACGATCGCCTGGTACCGGATGCTGGACGCCTTCGGGCGCTGATTGTGCGCCAGCCGTTTAGTTCCGCGGATTCAGCTTGACAGTTTCACGAATATGAAAAAAGTTAGGTCGATTTCATAATTCGGTTGAACACTTTGATGTCGACCATCGTTGTGTCTGAAGCGCCAGCAGGGTCCGGGTCTTCCCGAGGCTTCCGCTTCGCCATGTTGCTGCCGGGCGGACTGGTCACCTTCTTCCTGATCCTGTTCGCCCTCGGCTTGGTGCTGTTCCTCGCCTTCCGCGGCAATGACGGTTCGCTGCTCGGCGCCGGTTTCACGGTGGGCAATTTCATCACCGTGGTCTCCGATCCGCTGTACTGGACGGTGACGCTGCGCTCGCTGGTGATTGCCGGCCTAGTGACGCTGGCAACTGTCGTCACCGCCTATCCCGTCGCCTACTATCTCGCCTTCCATGCCGGCCGCCGCCGTGGACTGCTGCTTTTCCTGGTGACCCTGCCGTTCTGGACCAGCTATCTCCTGCGCGTCTTCGCCTGGAAGATCGTGCTGGCATACAACGGCGTGTTGAACTCGGCGCTGATCGAAAGCGGCATCTGGTCGGAACCGACGCTGGCCTTCCTCAACACGCCCGCTGCGGTCGTCGTCACCTTGGCGCACGCCTACGCGCCGTTTGCCATCCTGCCGATCTATGTAGCGCTCGACACCATTCCGAAATCGCTGCTCGAAGCCGCGTCCGATCTTGGCGCCAGACCCTTCACTACCTTCCGCCGCGTTGTCTTGCCCAATTCGATGCCGGGCGTGCTGGCGGCAGCCCTGGTCGTCTTTGTGCCGACGGTCGGCGACTATGTCACGCCGGCTATGGTCGGCGGCCCGGCCAGCACCATGATCGGCACACTGATCCAGTCGCAATTCGGCAAGGCCAATGATTGGCCGTTCGGCGCAGCACTCTCGGTCTGCGTGATGCTGGTCATCCTGTGCGTGGTGCTGGTCGCGCGGTCTGCCGACCGCAAATTCGGCAGTCGGACATGAGCGCGGCGCGCACGGAAGGCGGTCGCTGGCTAGGCGTTTACGTCATCGCCTACTTGGTGTTCCTCTATCTGCCGGTCCTGTTGATCCCGCTGTTCTCCTTCAACAATTCCATCCAGGCAGCGTTTCCGCTGCAGGGTTTTACGCTCGAATGGTATGCCACGCTCTATGGCAATCCGGCGCTGTCCGGCGCGCTTTTGAACAGCCTCGTCATCGGCGTCGTGGCCGCTGCCGGCGCGACGCTCTGCGGCATAACCGTCTCCTACATGGACCTCTATGGTCGCTCGCCGCTGGCCGCCACCATCAGCGCCATCTCTAGGCTGCCGATCCTGATCCCCGGCGTCATCGTCGGCATATCGCTGCTTATTCTCGTCAACCTCATCGGCCTCGGCCCGTCGCGCATCGCCATCGTTCTCGGCCACATACTGGTGGCGCTTCCGACGACGGTGGTGATCATGCGCAGCCGCTTTGCCGCCATCCCGAAAACCATTCGCGAGGCGGCGCTCGATCTCGGCGCTTCCGACTGGACGACGTTCCGGCGGGTGATGCTGCCGCTCAGCCTGCCAGCGATCATTTCGGCCTTCATGCTGGCGTTTCTGATTTCCTTCGACGAATTCATCGTCGTCTTCTTCCTCGCCGGCACCGAGCCGACGCTGCCGCTCTACATCTGGAGCCAGCTGCGATTTCCCCGCTCGCTGCCGACCGTGATGGCGCTGGGGACTGCGATCCTCACCGTGTCTTTCATCATCGCCGGCACAGCCGAATTGCTGCGCCACCGTGGCCTCAATGCAGCCCGGCGGCCGGCGCCTGCCAATCCAGCCTGAAACCATAACAAGAGAGGAGAATCGAAATGGCATTCGACCTGAAATCGATCACCGGAAAGACAGCCCGCACCGGGCTTGCAGCCCTTGCAATCGTCCTGTCGTCGACCGTCGCCTTCGCCGCCGACAAGCTGCAATATTTCACCTGGTCGGGCTATGAACTGCCCGACTTCAACAAGAGCTTCCTAACAGCCCATCCCGATGGCGTCGAGGCCTCGATCTTCGGCGACGACGACGATGCCTTCACCAAGGTCAAGGCCGGCTTCCGCCCCGATATCGCCCATCCCTGCTACGACAAGGTGGCGCGCTGGAACAAGGAAGGCCTGCTGCAGCCGATCGACACCAAGCGCATCAAGAACTGGGATTCGATTTTCCCAGTGTTCAAGAACCTGCCCGACATCCAGGCCGGCGACGACAAGGTCTGGATGGTGCCGTGGGACTGGGGCAACACCTCGATCCTCTACCGCACCGATCTGGTCAAGAACCCGGAAGCGAGCTGGAACCTTCTGTGGGACAAGCAATATGCCGGCCGCATGGCGACCATCGATGCCGTGCATGACACGCCGATCGTTGCCGCACTGCTCGCCGGGGTCAATCCGTTCGACATGACGCCGGCTGAGATGGACAAGGTGGCGGAAAAACTGCGCGAGCAGCGTCCGTTGCTGTCCAGCTACACCACCGACATGACCTCGGTCGAACAGGCACTGGCCAGCGGCCAGCTGGTCGCCGCCATGACCTGGAACGCGTCGGCCACCTCGCTGAAGAAACAAGGTGTGCCGGTCGAGTTCATGAAGCCGAAGGAAGGCATGCTGACCTGGGCCTGCGGCTTCGTCATGCTCAAGGACGCCAAGAATGTCGACCTCGCCTATGACTTCATCAACAGCCGGCTCGACGCCGACTCGGGTAAGTACCTGATCCAGTCCTACGGCTATGGCAGCTCGCTCAGCACCGCCTTCGCCGGCGTGGCGAAGGACGAACTGGACAAGCTGCAATTGCCGGCGGACCCCGAAGTGATGCTGAAGAGCACCATCTTCACCGGCCCGATGAAGCAGAATGACGATGTGGCGAAGATGTTCGAGAAGGTGAAGGCGGGCGGGTAAAGCTCCCCCTTCTCCCCTTGTGGGAGAAGGTGGATCGGCGCGCAGCGCCGAGACGGATGAGGGGTGCTCCAGCGGAGTGAGACGCTGGCGTTCCCTGGAACACCCCTCATCCGTCGCCTTCGGCGACACCTTCTCCCACAAGGGGAGAAGGGAGAGCCTAGCGGCGCTGCGCCCCGTCGATGTGAGAAGAGAACAAGGACCCACGCATGGACATGCTCGACAACGCAACAGAAAAGCCCAAAGACGATGCCGACATCCGCGTCGGCCGCCGTGTGCGGGCGCTGCGGCTGGAGCGCAATCTGTCGCTGGCCGAGCTTGCGGCCAAGGCCGGCGTGTCGATCGGGGCGCTGAGCCAGATCGAGCGCGGCCTGTCTTCGCTGCGCGTCAAGGTGATCTGGCCGCTCGCTGCCGCACTCGACATCGAGCCCTCGGCGCTGATCACGGACGGCAATGATGCCGGCAACGATCTCTATTGCGTGCGCGCCGACAAGAGGCGGCAGATCCCGGTCAAGTCGGAAGGCATCGCCAAGGCGCTGCTGTCGCCGCCGGGCGCTACGCTGACCGGGCTCCTGGTGACAGTAGAGGCCGATGGTGGCACAGCGGAAGCCTATGCGCATATCGGCCACGAGTTCGGCTACGTCCTGTCGGGCGAGGTCGAGCTGGTGGTGGATTCGACAAAATATGTGCTGAAGAGCGGCGACAGTTTTGCCTTCAAGAGCACGCTTCTGCACGCCTTCCGCAATCCCGGCACCGAGCGCTGCCAGATCCTCTGGGTCAACACCACCAAGCCGTCCGAGGTTCGCGATGGCGCTTGATACTCTGGTACGGTTGGACAAGGTCTCGAAGGTGTTTCCCGGCGGCATTGTCGGGCTCGATGCCGTCGATCTCGACATAATCAGCGGCGAGTTCATCACGCTGCTCGGACCGTCGGGTTGCGGCAAGACCACCAGCCTGCGCGTCATTGCCGGTTTCGAAAGCCCGTCCAGCGGCAAGGTTCTGCTCGACGGCCGCGACATCACCGCGCTCCGGCCCTTCGACCGTCCCGTCAACACCGTGTTCCAGGACTACGCGCTGTTCCCGCATATGAACGTGGCGGAAAATGTCGGCTTCGGCCTGTCGCTGCGCAAACTGTCCGGAGCCGAACAGGCCAAGCGCGTCCGCGAAGCGCTCGACATGGTCGGCCTTGCCGACAAGCTCGGCGCCCGCGTCTCTGAACTGTCGGGCGGCCAGCGGCAGCGTGTCGCGCTTGCCCGCGCCATTGTCTGCGAGCCGCGCGTGCTGCTGCTCGACGAGCCGCTGTCGGCACTCGACGCGCATCTGCGCGAACAGATGCAGGTCGAGCTGAAGCGGCTGCAGTCGCGCCTCGGCACCACCTTCGTCATGGTCACCCACGACCAGACCGAAGCCTTGTCGATCTCCGACCGCATCGTCGTCATGAACAAGGGCCGGATCGAGCAGATCGCGCCGCCGGCGACGCTCTACGACCGGCCGGCGACGAAATTCGTCGCGAGCTTCATCGGCACGATGAACCTGTTGCAATCGCGCTTCCTCGGCCGCGATGGCGACCGCCTGCGCTTTGCCGCTGGCGCGCTCTCGCTGGAGGCAACATCCGAAACCGGCGATACGCCCGCCGAGGGCGCCGAACGCACCATCGGCGTCCGTCCCGAGGATCTGCTGGCCACCACCGACGCCGCCGCCGGCACCGCGCCGGCGCGCGTCAACAGCATCGTCTTCCACGGCCGCACGCTGCGCCTGCATGCTGAACTCGGCCAGGGGCTGCCGGTGGTGATCGACGCCCCGCGCCAGGCCGAGGGCTTTCAATTCAGCGTCGGCGACGTGGCGCATATCAGTTTGCGCCGTGGCGCCAGCTGCCCTATGTTGCCAAGCTAATCCGGCCCTAGATCCAGCGGCTGATCGAGGCCGGCATCAAGGAAGGCGCGACGCTCGTCACCGGCGGCCCCGGCCGGCCGGAGCATCTCAACCGCGGCTATTATTTGCGCCCGACTGTCTTCGGTCACGTCACCCCCGGCAATGGGCTGGCCTCTTGATTTGTTCTCGTTATGTTCTAGATTGATCAATCTTACCAATCTGTCCGGGTGAGATCGGTTATGCGTGAGTTTCCTACATTCGGGACCGCCAAAAATGGCCAGCGCTTCTTCGAATGGAAAGACTTGGAGCGACATTTCGAGGACCGAATATTCTTCGCTATCCTTACCGAGAGGACGATCGCTGGTCCTCTCGCGCGGAAGGCCGTCACTTTGGATCGCGAACTGGGATTGCAAAGCTGGTTTGTTCCGGAAGACCACATCCATATCTCGCTAGTCGGTCTCGGCGACCATGATTTCCGCAAGCGCTGGTAGAAGATGCCTGCCGCATAGGTTCGATGATCGTTGCGAAACCGTTCGAAGCTTCTTTCGATCGCTTGTCGGCTTTTGGCGGAGGTTCACTTGTTCTTCGCGGTGGCAGTGGCAGCAATCCGGCGCTGCAAGAACTCTGGCGCAACCTCACCGCACTGATTTCCGACAGCCCGTTAAAACGCTTTCTCACAAACTCCATTGAACCGCATGTCACGCTGCTTCGGGATGAAGCACGTGTTCCCAAGATCCGGGAGCGATCGATTGACCCAGTCAGCTGGACGGTTCGGGATTTTGTGCTGATCCACAGTCTGATCGGCAAAGGCATCTACAAGGAGCGTGGGCGGTGGCAACTGACCGGTCAGGACGATGCCCAGCCCGCAATGTGATGGCCCCAAATCGTCGTCACATAGCCGTGCTATATTGATCGTCCTGACACGGCTTGTCAGCTGCCGTGCGGACAAAGGTGGCAGGCCGGCAAGCGCTTCCCTACTTCGAGTGAGTCTGAACAGGAGGAACACAAATGACCATCACGGATATTGCCAAGAATTTCACCGAAATGCTCCAGCAGGGCGATCACCTGGGTGCTGGTGAAAAATACAATGCCGATGATATCGTCAGCCTTGAAGCCATGGAGGGGCCAATGGCCATCGCCCGCGGCAAAGAGGCGCTCAGGCAAAAGGGCGAATGGTGGCAAGCGAACAATGAAGTGCATGGCGGCTCGGTCGAGGGGCCTTATGTCAACGGCGACCAGTTCGCAGTGCGCTTCAAGTTTGACATAACGCCCAAGGCGACAGGCGAACGTGTCACTATGGACGAGGTTGGCCTGTACACGGTCAAGAACGGCAAGATCACCGAAGAGCGCTTTTACTACTAAGCCGGAATGCCGCCGGCTCCCGGTTCGCTTGCGCGATTTAAGAATGGCGGCCGGGACACTGTCCTGGCCGCCGGGCGAAAAACTCAAATCGTCTTCACATACTGCGCCAGTTGATCGGCCACCGTGCCCCAGCCGTCGAAGAAACCCATCTCTTCATGGTTGTTGCGGGTGGCCGCATCGCGGTGGATGGCGGTGGCCGTGTAGCGCGTGCCCTTGCCGTCCGGATGCAAGGAAATCACCGCGGTGATGAAGGGCTCGCCCGACGGCCGATAGCCCGGCAGCAGCGCATCCGTCCACACCAGCCGCTCGTTCTCCACGATCTCGAGATAGCAGCAACGGCGGTCGTTGACCTCTGTGCCGTCGGGCGACTGCATGCGGGTGCGAAACAGCCCGCCCGGCCGCAGATCGATCTCGCAATCGGTGATTAGCCAGGGCTTTGGGGTGAACCATTGCTTGACATGCTCCGGCACCGTCATGGCGCGCCACAAGAGTTCGCGCGGCGCGTCGAGCTTGCGCTCCAGCACGAGGTCCAGCCTGGGGTCGGTCTTGAAGGGATAGCTCACTTTTCCTGCTCCTTGAGGCTCATCACATAGGCGTCGAACTGATCGAGGCGGCGCTCCCACAGCGTGCGCTGTTCGGCCAGCCAGTTTTCGGCAAGCTGCAGCGGCTCGGGCGCCAGCTGATAGGTCCTGATACGGCCGATCTTTTCCGATCGCACCAGCCCGCAGCCTTCCAGCACTTTGAGGTGTTCGATGAAGGAGGGCAGCGCCATCTCGAAAGGCTGCGCCAGCTCGCTGACCGAGGCCGGACTGCGGTTCAGCCGTTCGACAACGCGCCGCCGTGTCGGGTCGGCCAGCGCGCGAAAAATGCCGTCGATCGGCGGGGGGGTGGGATTTGCCCTGTGGAGGCTTGGCATGGTCGGTTCCTGAGGTGCCGTTAAAAACTGCGCAAAAATACTTTGGAAATTTCCTTAGTATTGGCAAGCCCTAAAAATGCACAGATGTCGGCCGGGTGCTGGCAAAGCGGGGAGGGCGGTTTTAGGCTGTCTGGCGGATTCGACTGTCAGCCCAAGGGAAGCGCGTTTTGAAGATCACCATGTACGGCATCACCACCTGCGACACGATCAGGAAGGCGCGCACCTGGCTGGAGGGCCACGATGTGCCTTACCGTTTCCACGATTACCGGGCCGAAGGGATAGAGGCTGAAAAGCTGGACGGCTGGATCGGCAACGTCGGCTGGGAAAAGCTGCTCAACAAGGGCAGCACGACGTTTCGCGAGCTGCCGGACAAGGACAAGCAGGGCCTCGACGAGAAGAAGGCCAAGAAGCTGATGCTGGCCAACCCGACCATGATAAAGCGGCCGGTGCTTGAGGTCGGGGATCGGATTTTGGTCGGGTTCAAGGCTGATGTTTATGAGGCGGAAGTGAAGTAGCGCAGCCCCTCACTTCGTCATCCTATGGCGAAGCAAGGAGCGAAGCGACGCGGCGCAGACCATAGGATCCATGCCGTGACCTATGAGCGATGCAACGGTGCAGGTTCTGTGCCCGTTGCAGCCTGAGCGGAGGTCACGGCATGGATCCTCGGGTCAAGCCCGAGGATGACGAAGTCGTTGTGACCTCAGGCCCATTCGCCCTTGCGCATCACCGGCACCTTGCGGCCATCCTTGTGGACGCCGTCTATGTCGATCTTGTCCGAGCCGATCATCCAGTCGATGTGGATGAAACTCTTGTTGCCGCCGCGCTGGGCGATCTCGTCCTGGCTGAGCGAAGCGCCATTGACGAAGCATTTCGAATAGCACTGCCCGAGCGCGATGTGGCAGGCGGCGTTCTCGTCGAACAACGTGTTGAAGAACAGCAAGCCGCTGGCCGAGATCGGCGAGGAATGCGGCACCAGCGCCACTTCGCCGAGCCGGCGCGAACCCTCATCGGTGTCGAGCACCTTCTTCAGCACGTCTTCGCCCTTCGACGCCTTGGCCTCGACGATCCGGCCGTCCTCGAAGCGCACCGAGATGTCGTCGATCAGCGTGCCCTGGTAGGACAGCGGCTTGGTCGAGGAGACATGTCCGGAGACGCGCCGTGCATGCGGCGTGGTGAAGACTTCCTCGGTCGGTATGTTCGGGTTGCAGGTTACGCCGTTCTTGGCCGTCGAGGCGCCGCCCATCCATTCATGGCCGTCGGCCAGTCCGACGGTGAGGTCGGTGCCCGGCCCGGTAAAATGCAGCGCATGGAAATTGTGCTCGTTCAGCCACTCGGTGCGGCCGCGCAGCGCTGCATTGTGCGCCGTCCAGTTTGCGATCGGGTCTTCCACGTCGACCCGCGATGCCGAAAAGATGGCGTCGGCGAGCTTTGCCACGGCAACATCGTCGGCATCGCCAGGAAAGACTTGTTTTGCCCAGGCGAGGTCGGGATAGGCGACGATGTTCCAGTTGATGTCGAAGCCGGTGATCTTTTCCAGCGCCGGCTGGTAGGCCATCGAGTTCGCCTTGTTGGCCCGTGCCACCTTCGAAGGATCTTGCGCCGACAGCAGCGACGGGTCTTCGCCGCGCACCGCAAGCCGCGCCGCATTGTTGGAAAAGGCTTTCGCCATGCCTTCATACATCCAGCCGGCAGCGCGATCGAAGCCCGCGTCCGCGCCATAGCGGAAGCGCGCCAGCGTGATTTCGTCATCATTGAAGATCGGCGTCACCAGCCCGGCGCCGGCCTTGTAGGCGTGTTCGACGATTCGCCTGGTCAACGGCAGCGCCGCAATCGACGAGGTCAGCACCAGGTCCTGGCCCGGCTGCAACTGCAGCCCGACCTTGATGGCGACTTCCGCCAGCCTGTCGAGCTTCACCGGGTCGATGGTTGCGGAAACGCCGCGCGAATGTGTGGTCATGATCCTGCCTGCCTTGGTCTTGGGGGGTGAAGCTTCCAACATAGAGCGGCGCGGCCGCGCTTTCCAGCGCCGTCGCGGCAGCGAGCTTTACGCCGCACTCTCCAGCGCACTGAACTGCGCCACGGTTGCCGCGATCTCCTCGCGGATCCAGATCTTGAAATCGCGCACCTTGCGGCTTTCGGTTTTGGTCGCCGAGGTCACCAGCCAGTAGCCGAGTCCGCTCTGTGCCCGCACGCCGAAAGGCGTGACAAGGCGGCCGTCGGCCAGCGCGTCGGCGGCGAGCAACTGCCAGCCGAGCATGACGCCATGGCCGGCGATCGCCGATTCCAGGCACAGCATAGGGTCGGTGAAGCGCGCCCCCTTGCGGAAGGTCACCGGCTCGACTCCGGCGGCGGCAAACCAGCTCTCCCAGGTGATCATCGCCCGCTCGTCGGTGATGGCGCAGGTCTGCGCAAGGTCGCCGATCGACTTCAATTTTTCTGCGATCGCCGGCGCGCAGACCGGAAACACTTCCTGCGTCAGAAGCAGCTCTGCCCGTCCGCCCGGCCATTTGCCGTCGCCAAGCCGGATGGCGATATCGATGTCTGAGCGCTCGAGATCGGCCAGCCGGACCGAGGCGTCGATGCGCAGGAGCACGTTGGGATGCCGGTCGAAATGCCGCGACAGCCGCGGCAGCAGCCATTTCGAGGCGAAGGCGGGCGCCACCGAAACCACCAGCGTGCACTGGTGTGCCTCGTCGGCAAGCGCCACCGCCTGCGCCAGTTCGCGAAAACCGGCGCCCAGCCTGGCGGAAAACACCGTGCCGAACTCGGTCAGCACCAGCCCGCTTGCCGTGCGTTCGAACAGCGCCTGTCCGAGTTGCTTCTCGGTGCGGTTGATCTGCTGGCTGACGGCGCTCACAGAGACGTTAAGTTCGCCGGCCGCAGCCGCGAGCGAGCCGAGGCGGGCAACGGTTTCGACGGCGCGCAAGCCGTTGAGGTGGACGCGGTTCAGCATAGCCATTTCAGTTTTTCTAAACCGGCTCGGCTGAAATCTCAATTGAAAGGCAGCCCGACAAGGCAGATTTTAGCGGGACAGTCAGACCGAGGAGGCGAGGATGGTGACGCTCCTATCATTGCTCAAGATCTTTGCGGCCGTGGGCGCGCGGCGGGCCCCGCGCCAAAATGGCGATGCCGTCAATTGGGCGACCGATCCGCTGTCTCATCCGGTGCTCGACACCATGTCGGAGCGCGAACTCGGCGACATTCCGTTCCGGCTGACGGCGCGGCGCACCGCCTACGAGACCGGTGCGGTCGGCTGCCACTGAAAATCGCGAACGCGCCAAGAGAGAAAGAGGCGATGCTGTCGACGCCGGCACCGCCCCTCATTGCGCTGAAGGTTTCGCCAACCACCGGCGTTGCAGGAAAGGGCGCTGAGGCGGCCGATTAGCCCCCTTCTCCCCGTTCTACGGGGAGAAGGTGCCGGCAGGCGGATGAGGGGCGGCGCTGACGCAGAAGTTTTCGCGCCAATCCTGTGCAACGGGCGTTTCGCCAAACCTGCTCTGGCCCAATTCAAGCGCATTGTCTCCCCACCGGGCACCCTTATTGTGCGCTGCAATGAACGCCGCGCCGTCACCCCTTCGTCTCGCTCTCGCCGGCATGATCGCCCTGGCGGTCGCCATGGGCATTGGCCGCTTCGTCTACACGCCGATCCTGCCCGGCATGATGGAAGAGCTGCATCTGTCGCCGGCCGATGCCGGCTGGATCGCCTCGGCCAACTATCTCGGCTACCTCATCGGCGCGCTTGCGGCGGCCGGCGGCTGGGCACATGGGCGCGAGCGCATGCTGATGTTTGGCGGCCTTGCCGCAAGTGCTGTGCTCGCCGCCCTGATGGGACTGACCGAGGCGATGACCGCCTTCATCGTCATCCGTTTCCTTGCCGGTCTGGCCAGCGCCTTCGTCATGGTGTTCATGGCCAGCATCGTCTTTGGTCATCTGGCTGCCGCCAACAGAAGCGATCTGCAGGCGCTGCATTTCGGCGGCGTTGGCCTCGGCATCGCGGCGTCCTCGGCGCTGATGGCGGTTCTGGTCACCGACCATGCCGGTTGGCCGGCGGGCTGGCTGTGGTCGGCGGCGATTTCCGCTGGCGGGCTGGTCCTGGTCGCCTTGCTCGCCGGTTCCACCGCACCTGTCAACGGCGTGGCTGGTCGCGAACCGGCGCTGCCCAAGGACCGCTCGCTGGTCAAGGTCATCATCGCCTATGGCCTGTTTGGCTTCGGCTATGTGGTGACCGCAACCTTCCTCGTCGCCATCGTGCGCCAGGGCGGCGGCGGCCGCGTCTTCGAGGCGACCGTCTGGATGGTCACCGGCCTTGCCGGCTTTCCCTCGGTCTGGCTCTGGCAGAAGATATCAGCACGGATCGGGCTTTACGCAGCCTATGCCCTGGGTTGCCTGGTCGAAGTGGTCGGCGTCACCGCCAGCGTCGCCATGGGCGGCGCCATCGGGCCGCTGCTCGCAGGCGTCCTGCTCGGGGGCACCTTCATCGCCATCACCGCGCTCGGCCTGCAGACGGCAAGGCAGCTCGTGCCGCAGGCGCCGCGCCGTATCTTCGCGCTGATGACCGCGTCCTTCGGCATCGGCCAGATCGTCGGCCCTGTCGTCGCCGGCCTGCTGGCGCAGGCCTCGGGCAACTTCTTCCTCGCCTCGATCGTAGCTGCTGCCGTATTGCTGGTATCTGCTGGGGTCACCTGGTCGGCCGCGCCAAAATCGCCATGATTGTGGTCTTGCTCGATGCCGGGCATCGGGCACGGGCATTTGCTTTCCAGCTGATGTGTGACTTTATGCCCGCTGAACGGCAACCCCGCTGATTTGCGCATCGACCGAGGATTTCACCACAGTGTTCGTATCGTTTTTCCCACAGCCGAAGCTGTTTTTCACCTCGGCAGTCGTCTGGATTCTTGCGGCAATTTTGTTTTGGTTTTTTGGTGGAGAGCAGCTAGGTGCTGTTTTTGGATTGCCCCCCACAGCCGAAGGCGTCGACAAGATCATTGGCGTGTCGCTCTTTTGGTCGAAGCCATTTCTTTGGTTTTACATATACTTTGCCGCTATCGTCTTCATTTTCCACGGATTTTGGGCCTGGTACCGACCTCATCCATGGCGGAATTGGTCGATCCTTGGTACCTCACTGATCCTCTTTGTGATCTACTATCAGGTTCAGGTAAACGTCGCTTTCAACGACTGGTATGGCCCTTTCTACGATCTCATTCAGAAGGCCTTGGGCACACCGTTTTCCACGACGCCGTGGGATTTCTATAGCCAGTTGCTGACAATTATGTGGATTGCGCTTCTGGCTGTGACCGTTGGGGCCCTCAATCGGTTTTTTGTAAGTCACTGGATATTTCGTTGGCGCACCGCGATGAACGAATACTACATGACCAACTGGGAAAGGTTGAGGCGCATCGAAGGTGCATCCCAGCGTGTCCAAGAAGATACGATGCGCTTCTCCACCACGATGGAAGATCTGGGCGTAAGCTTGGTCGGGTCTGTCATGACCCTGATAGCGTTCCTTCCTGTGCTGCTGCATCTCTCCCGGAATGTCACGGAACTGCCGATTGTCGGCACAGTGCCTTACTCCCTCGTCGTTGTGGCAATTCTCTGGTCGCTTTTCGGAACCACTTTCTTGGCATTGGTTGGAATCAAGCTGCCAGGGCTCGAATTCCGGACCCAGCGTGTCGAGGCGGCTTACCGCAAAGAACTTGTCTATGGTGAGGATGACGTAAACCGCGCCCAGCCACCAACTGTTGCTGAGCTTTTTAGAAATGTAAGGAGCAACTATTTTCTTAAGTACTTCCACTACTTATATTTCAATATCGCCAGAATATTCTATCTTCAGATTGATAATATATTCCCGTATATTGTCCTTGTTCCCACGATGGTCGCGGGAAAGATTAAGCTCGGTGCTCTGAACCAGATTCTCAATTCCTTTGATCAGGTCCGGTCTTCGTTTCAGTATCTGGTCAATTCCTGGCCAACCATCGTCGAGCTGATCTCAATCTACAAGCGTCTTCGCGCCTTCGAGGCGACGATCCATGGCGAGCCGCTTCCCGACATTGACCGCCGCTTCATGGAGCGGCAGGTACAGGAAGGCGACCCGGCCTGAATGTTAAAGGAATTAGGGCGAGGGGCGGCTTAGCCGCCCACAGCCGCCTGGCTCTCGCCGCCACGCTGCCGTGCGACATAATCGCGAAAACTGATGCACTCGACATCGGCCTTGACGCAGGTCTCGTCGGCGAAGCGTTCCAGCGCGTTCCAGTAGGCGCCGTTGTTCATCAAGGTAAAGTGGAAGCTGAGCACCAGCGGGATGCGCTTGCCCTGGTATTGCTTGTCGAAGGCGGCGCGGAACGCCTGGTAGGTCCGCTCGCTGAACTCGGCCGCCTGGCTCGGCCGCTCGAAGCCGCCGGAATGGCGGACATAGAGATTGTAGTCCATGGCGATCACCGGCCTGCCGCTCGGGCCTTCCGGGATCTGCGGCAATGAAAAGCGGGTGAGGCCGCCGCTGGGCTCGACCGGGCCTTTTGAAACACCGCTGGTATCATAGTGATAGCCGGCTTCAGGCAGGGCCTCATAAAGCCCTTTGCTGGTCGAGAGATACGGCGCGCGAAAGCCGACAACGGCATGGGCAATATCGCGCCAGCTGGCGGGCTCGGGCGTAATGCCGTTGATCGAATAGGCGTTCTCCAGAATGCGCTCGAACGAGGCGAATTCCTTCAGCCAGTCGGCCTTGCTCCAGTCCTTGCCGTCGAAATGGCCGCAGCCATGGCTGGCAATGTCATGGCCTTCCACGGCTGCGAGGCCGATCTGGTTGAGCCGATCCGCGACTTCCTGTTTCGAAGCGGCAAAGCCGATGTTGGATTTGCCGGCAGACTTGCCCGGCGGCGTGTACTCGGCGCGCGTCTGCTGCGACAAAAGGAAGACGCAGGACAGAAAGTAAGTGAAATGCGCGCCGGTGCGCTTGGCCAGTGCCCGGCTGCGCTGCCATTGCGAGATCTCGCGGGCGCTGTCGAACGAGATGATGACGATTTGCTTCGGCTTGGCCGGGACGGGGGCGGCCGGCGGGTCGGCGTAGGCAGCGCCCGCCGTAGCAAGCATGGCTGTGGAAAACGCAACAACGCGGGACAGACGAGGCATCGGCAATCTGGGCTTGATCCGGAGGCAGTCAAAGCCGGCTATCGGCAAAATGTGGCGTGGGTGCGGTCGGGTGCCGGGCCGCCCCTCTCCCGCGATTAGCCGATTTTCCTGCCCAGCCCCTTCCATGCCGACAAAATTTCGCTAAAACGCGGGCTCAAGAAGCGCCCCGTCCGGGGCAACAATGGTTTTTTATTGATGTCCGACGACAGTTTTATCCGTGAGGTCAACGACGAGATCCGTCGCGAGCAGGCGCAGGCGCTGTGGGACCGTTTCGGTCCGGCGATCCTTGGCCTTGCCATCCTGGTGGTGCTCGGCACCGCTGCCTTCGTCGGCTACCGCTATTGGGACGAGAGCCGCGCCAACCGCTCGGGTGACGCCTTCTCGCAGGCGCTGAAGCTTGCCAATGACGGCAAGAGCGACGATGCGCTGACCGCGCTTCAGCAGCTGGAAAAGGATGGCTACGGCGCCTATCCGCTGCTCGCCCGCATGCGCGCGGCAACCGTCAAGGCCGACAAGGGCGACTTTGCCGCCGCCGTCGCGGATTTCGATGGCGTCGCCGCCGACACTGCCATTCCCCAGGGCATTCGCGACATGGCGCGCCTACGGGCCGCCCTGCTGCTGGTCGACCACGGCTCCTTCGCCGACGTCTCCAGCCGCGTCGAGGCGCTGACCGCCGACAACAACACGCTGCGCCATACGGCGCGCGAAGCGCTCGGCCTTGCCGCCTGGAAGGAAGGCAAGACCCAGGATGCGCTGAAACTGTTCGACCAGATCGCCGCCGATGACGGCGCCCCGCGCAATGCGCGCCAGCGGGCGACCCTGATGTCGGAACTGATCCGCGGCTCGGGCGCGTCATGATACGCGTCGCCCAAAATGCGCTGCGGTTTTGGGCGATGGATGACGGATTGTAGGGCCGGATGAGCTTCAAAGTCGCCATTATCGGCCGGCCCAATGTCGGCAAATCGACGCTTTTCAACCGCCTGGTGGGAAGGAAGCTGGCGCTTGTCGACGACACGCCTGGTGTTACCCGCGACCGCCGCGTCCACGCGGCCAAACTCTACGACCTGCATTTCGATGTCATCGACACCGCCGGTTTCGAGGATGCGGCCGCCTCGACTCTGCCCGGCCGCATGCGCGCGCAGACCGAGATCGCCATCCGCGAAGCCGACCTGATCTTCTTCACCATCGACGCCAAGTCCGGCCTTTTGCCTGACGACCGCACCTTTGCCGAGATCGTGCGCAAGTCCGGCAAGCCGGTCGTGCTGGTCGCCAACAAGGCCGAGGCCAAGGGCGCCCAGGGCGGCATGCTGGAGGCCTGGGAGCTTGGCCTCGGCGAACCGATCCCGGTCTCGGCCGAGCACGGTCAGGGCATGCCCGATTTGCGCGACGCTGTCATCGAAGCCCTTGGCGAGAAGCGCGCATTCGACGAGGAAGAGGACGACGCCGAGGAAGAGGTCGCCGCCAGCGAGGTTCTGATCGGCGAGGACATTACCGATCCCGATGCGGAGCCCGCCTATGACGACACCAAGCCGATGCGCATCGCCGTCGTCGGCCGCCCCAATGCCGGCAAGTCGACGCTGATCAACGCGCTTATCGGCGAGGAGCGGCTGCTGACCGGCCCGGAAGCCGGCATCACCCGCGATTCCATCTCCGTCGACTGGGACTGGCATGGTCGGCGGCTGAAGCTGTTCGACACTGCCGGCATGCGCCGCAAGGCCAGGATCCACGAGAAGCTGGAAGTGATGTCGGTGCAGGATGGCCTGCGCGCCATCCGCTTTGCCGAGATCGTCATCATCGTGCTCGACGCCACCATTCCCTTCGAGAAGCAGGACCTGCAGATCGCCGACCTCATCATCCGCGAGGGCAGGGCGCCGGTCATCGCCTTCAACAAATGGGACCTGATCGACAATCCGCAGGAACTGCTGGCCGAACTGCGCGAAAAGACCGGGCGGCTCTTGCCGCAGGTGCGCGGCATCCAGGCGGTGACGGTTTCGGCCGAGACCGGCCGTGGCCTCGACAAGCTGATGGATGCCGTCATCAAGACGCACAAGGTGTGGAACAGCCGCGTCTCGACCGGAAAACTCAACCGCTGGCTGGAAAGCATATTGGCGCATCATCCGCCGCCCGCCGTCGCCGGCCGCCGGCTCAAGGTCAAATATGTCACCCAGGCCAAGACGCGGCCGCCGGGCTTTGTCGTCCAGTGCTCGCGGCCGGACGCGATGCCGCAATCCTACGTCCGCTACCTCTCCAACAGCCTGCGCGAAGCCTTCGACATGCCGGGCGTGCCGATCAGGATAGCGCTGCGGACTTCGGATAATCCGTTCGCGGGCCGGGCGAACAAGCGCAAGTGAGGCGGCTAGCTCTCGGCGATTAGCGGAAACGCCTCTAACTTCGTCATCCTATGGCGAAGCAAGGAGCGAAGCGACGCGGCGCAGACCATAGGATCCATGCCGTGAGGTCAAAACGTTGCTGCGATCCAGAATTCTGCACCGCTGCACTCCTTGGCTGATGCAACGGCATGGATCCTAGGGTCTGCGCGACGGAGCTCCGCTCCTGCTTCGCCCTAGGATGACGAAGCTGGGAGGGCGTCGCCCAGAAACCCTAAGCGACCTCCCTCAGCCTCGCACCCTCCGGCAGCGCCTGCAGCGCCGCCTGCAACAATATGTCCGCCAGCCGCGCCGCAACCGGATCCAGTTCGGCGTCCTTCTGGTGCAGCACCAGCGCCATGGTCGGCAGTGCGGGCAAACCGAGCATCTGCGGCGCCATCGCCCTGACATTGGCCGGCAGGCCGATATCTGTGCGGATCGTCAGGCCGAGCCCGGCGGCGACCGCCGCCCATATGCCGCCAAGGCTAGGACTGGAGAACACCATCCGCCACGGCAGACCGGCGCGGTCCAGCGTTTCCGTCGTCACCGTGCGCAGCAGGCAGGGCGCTTCCAGCGCCACCAGCGGCAGCGCCTCGCCCTCGCGCAGCCTGGTCTCGATCAGCTTTGCCGGGCCGATCCAGCGCAACTGCGCATCGCCGACATGCCGGCTGTAGGGCAGTGCCTGGCCACTGTCCCAGGCCAGCGCAATGTCGAGATTGCCTGATGTGATCCGCTCGGCAAGTTCGTAGCTGCGTCCGATCCTGGCCTCGATCTTGACCTTGGGGTGCGCGCGGGCGAAGCGCCCAAGCACCTCCGGCAACACCGCCTCGCCGAAATCCTCCTGTAGGCCAAGCCTTACCCAGCCCTCCAGTTCGACATCGTGGATGGCTGAGGCCGCCTCGTCATTCAACTCGAGCAGCCGTCTGGCGTAGCCGAGCATGGTCTCGCCGGCTTCGGTCAGCGCCAGACCGCGGCCCGACTTGCGGAAGATCGGCGTCGCCGCCTGTTCCTCCAGCTTCTTCAGTTGCGCGCTGACGGCCGAGGTCGAGCGTCCGAGCCGGTCGGCAGCCTTGGCGAAGCTGCCGAGTTCCATGCCGGTGACGAAGCTTCTGAGGACATCGAGGTCGAAAGTTACGCGCCGCATCACAACAATCCTGCTTTTCGGGAATAATTGTCAAAAACTTCCCGATATTCGGGATGAAGTTATGGCGGTAGAGACAAGGCGTCAAGGTCCGGAAGGGCCATTACAGGAGTTCCGCCATGTCGATCGCCGACGCAAATTGTGAGCAACGCCGGGTTGGTCGAGCCGCCGCCGTCACCGCCATTTCGAACGCCGAACGATTTCGCGCCAATCATCGCTGGAAGGTGCTCGGCATCGGCGTTGCCGCCAATGCCAGTTTCTCCGCCACCTTCGCCGGCATACCGGCGGCAGCGGTGTTTCTGCGCTCGGGCTATCAGCTCTCCAACGGCAATCTCGGCCTCGTCCTCGGCCTCCTCGGCCTGGGTGTCGCCTTGAGCGAACTGCCCTGGGGCCTGCTCACCGACCGCTGGGGCGATCGCGGCGTGCTGTTGACCGGCCTCGGCACGACGGCGGCGTGGCTCGCGCTGATGGCATTGTTCATCGTGCCGTCGGCGACCTATGTGCCTGGCGTTGCCATGCTGGCCGCATGCCTTCTCGTCACCGGCCTGCTCGGCGGCAGCGTCAACGGTTCCAGCGGCCGCGCCATCATGGCCTGGTTCCACGAGGGCGAGCGTGGTTTTGCGATGAGCATCAGGCAGACGGCGGTGCCGCTCGGCGGCGGGCTCGGCGGGCTGGTCCTGCCGTCGCTGGCCTCAGCCCATGGTTTTGCTGCGGTCTTCGGCCTGCTGGCGGCCGTGAACGCCGTCTCGGCGCTGTTTGCCTGGCGCTGGCTGCATCAGCCGGCGGAGGTCGACCCGGAGATCGACAATGCCGGAGGCATTGCGACGACAAAGCCGGCCGGCCCAGTGCCGCTGCGCAATGTCGAGGTCTGGCGCATCGCCACAGCCATCGGCCTCCTCTGCTTCCCGCAGGTGGCGGTGCTGACCTTCGCTTCCGTCTTCCTGCACGATTTCGCCGGCATGGGCACGCTGACGATCAGCGCCAGCCTTGCCGCGGTGCAGACCGGCGCCATGATCATGCGCGTCTGGAGCGGCCGCTTCACCGACCGCCATGGCAACCGCCGCTGGTTCCTGCGCCTCTGCAGCATGACGAGCGCCTTTGGCTTCGCGGCCCTCGGCCTGCTGGTCCTGGCGGCAGGAGCCACGCCGGGCGCGCACGCCGCGCTGATGCCGGCGATCGTGGTGCCGCTGGTCGTTGCCGGCATCTCGGTCTCGGCCTGGCATGGCGTCGCCTACACCGAGCTCGCCACGCTGGCCGGCGCCAGCCGCGCCGGAACCGCGCTCGGCCTTGCCAACAGCTTCGTCTTCGTCGCCTTCTTCGTGGTGCCGACAGCCATTCCGGCTTTGCTGCTCGTCTGGTCGTGGCCTGGCGTCTGGCTGGTGGGCGCGCTCTGCGCGCTCATCGCCTGGCCGATCCTGCTGCGGCCGAACTGACCACTTTGACGGACCCGCGAACGGCGTTCCATTCCGGAGCAGTTTGAAAAAACACCATCGTTAACGTTAACCCCGCATCAAGGTTAATGCTTCACTTTGGCTCTCCAGTGGCTAAGTGGCGTTTCTGGAGAGTTCCCCGTGCATCGACGTGTCTTGAAGCGGCTGGCTGCCGCCGCCGGTGAGAAAAAACGTTCCTTCGTATCGCCATTGGTCATCGGGCTCGGCATCTGGATCGGCTTTCCGACCGTCGTCGCCTACCAGGACATGGGCAGCCTGATTTCCGGCCTTGAGGCGTCGGGCAGTCGCTGGAATTCCTATGTCGAGCGCTCCGTCGCTGGTTCGGTCCATGCCGCTGAAATGCCTTTCATCGATTCCGTCACCACCGGTTCGCTTTCGGGCTCGGGCGTGCGCCTGCCTGGCGTCGGCAAGGTCTCGTTTCGCGGCAAGGGCAATGTCGCCGGCGTCACGCCCGACGAGGACCGCATCATGCGCGCCGACAAGAAGGGCCGCATCATCCAGGTCTCGCCGGTGGCGCCGCCGAAGAACTTCAATGCTGGCTCTATCTTCGAGCGCACCTCCTCGCTGCTGCGGCCGAGCATGGACAGCGGCCTGAAGCTGGCCTTCGCCAAGCCCGGCATCAAGGGCAAGGAAATCCAGATCGCCCAGGCGTTCCACACCAATGTGGACAAGAAGCCCGATCCCGGCGTGCCGGCGATGCTTGCGGCCCTCGTCAACAACGACAAGCCGGACGTGCTGGCCACCGCCTATGCCCAGGCCGAACCCGACTACGCCAAGGCCTCGCCCTTCGAGGCGCTGCTGCAGGACGAGGACCCGAACGATGGGCGCTTCATTCCGCCGATGGCCAAGGGCGATCACTCGTGGATACAGAATCCGCTACCGGCCAGCGTCTTCTCCAAGAAGGAGCAGGCCTGCCTTGCCAATGGCATCTATTTCGAGGCGCGCGGCGAATCCGTGCGCGGCCAGGCCGCCGTCGCGCAGGTCATCCTCAACCGCGTCCGCAATCCGGCCTATCCGAACTCGATCTGCGGCGTCGTCTACCAGAACGACAACTGGCTGAACCGCTGCCAGTTCTCCTTCGCCTGCGACGGCCGCAAGAAGCGCATCGAGAGCCCCGCCAACTACAAGGTGGCGCAGGACGTCGCCATGGCGGTCACCGCCGGCAAGATCTTCATTCCGGAAGTCGGCTCATCGACCCATTACTACGCCAACTATGTCCATCCGGGTTGGGCGCGCACCATGCAGAAGATGACCAAGATCGGCCTGCATATCTTCTACCGCACCTATGGCGGCGGCTGGAGCTGAGCCCTTCGGGCTGCCGTCTATTACGAGCCGCAAAAGCCCCCGGGTGCCGAAATCGGACGCCGGTCGCCGGACGGATTCGGGGCATGTGCCGACCCCATAGTGCCGGGCACGATGTCGCACCTCGGCAAGAGATTGATTTCATTGGAAAAAATACATGACTTTGAAGTCCCGCCCGTGGCTTGACGGGCGCGGACCCTCTAACTATGTTGCCGGCGACTTTAGAAGCGGACGGACGGTAACGGTCTGACCGGGCAGGGGGGTTCGATGGCCGACAAGAATGGGCCACACGGAACCGGAGAAACCGGCCGCGGCGGCAAGCACGAACCTGACATCCGCGATGAAGACCTTGAGCGCCGCCGGCGCGAGCTTGGAGCATCGCTTGCGACAAGACGGCCGGATCGGCTAGAGGGGAATGACGGCGCGAAAGCGACGGCCGGATATGGCCAGGCGCTCAAGCTGTCCAGCGAGTTCATCGCCGGGATAGTGGTGGGTGTGGGCCTTGGCTGGTTCCTGGATCGTGTGGCGGGAACCTCGCCATGGGGTCTGGTCGTCGGCTTGTTGCTGGGCTTTGGCGCCGGCGTGCTCAATGTCCTGCGTTCGGCAGGTGTTGTGGCGGAATTCGGAAAAAGCGATAAGTCGCGCGATCCGAAAGAATGAACTGGCGCCGCCAATGGCGCATAAGAACACTGAAAGCCGTTCGCGGCTTTGACGGGGATGTAAATGGCTGCTGACAAGGTCGATCCGATCCACCAGTTCCATATCGTCAAGCTGATTCCGATCAACATCGGCGGCTATGACCTGTCCTTCACCAATTCGGCTCTGTTTATGGTCGCGACCGTGCTCGTCGCATCGGCGTTTCTTTACCTTTCGACCTCGAGCCGCAGCCTTATTCCCGGGCGCCTGCAGTCGGTCTCGGAAATGGGCTACGAGTTCGTTTCCAACATGCTGCGCGACGCTGCCGGAACGCAAGGCATGAAGTTCTTCCCCTTCGTGTTCTCGCTGTTCATGTTCGTCCTTGTTGCCAACCTGCTTGGCCTTTTCCCCTACTTCTTCACCGTCACCAGCCACATCATCGTCACCTTCGGCCTCGCCGCCCTGGTGATCGGAACCGTCGTTGTCTACGGCTTCACGAAACACGGCCTGGGCTTTCTCAAGCTGTTCGTGCCGCATGGCGTTCCAGTCTTCCTGCTGCCGCTGGTGGTGCTGATCGAAGTGATTTCCTTCGTCTCGCGCCCGGTCAGCCTCTCGGTTCGTCTGTTCGCCAACATGCTGGCCGGCCACATCACGCTGAAGGTCTTTTCGGGCTTCGTCGTCAGCCTGAGCGCGCTGGGCGCCGTCGGCGTCGCCGGTTCGGTGCTGCCGCTGGCCATGGCAGTCGCGCTGACCGCCCTGGAATTGCTGGTCGCCTTCCTGCAGGCCTACGTCTTTGCCGTGCTGACCTGCATGTATCTGAACGACGCCCTGCATCCTGGGCACTGACCCCGGGGTACTGGCCAAGAGTTTCCGGCATCGGTCGCCGGATGGAATTGCAACGAATTACAGATCCAAAGGAGTTTTAAAATGGACGCAGAAGCAGCAAAGTACATCGGCGCTGGTATCGCTTGCCTCGGCATGGGCGGTGCGGGCATTGGCCTCGGCAACATCTTCGGCAGCTACCTGGCGGGCGCCCTGCGCAATCCGTCGGCCGCCGATGGCCAGTTCGGCCGCCTGATTTTCGGCTTCGCCGTCACCGAAGCTCTGGGCATTTTCTCGCTTCTGATCGCGCTTCTCGCCCTGTTCGGCTGAGCACTCGAGAAGATTGGACAGGCCGGCCGCTACCCTGCGGCCATGCCTGATATCAGGGGATAGTCCATGTTCGTGACATCTGCCTTTGCGCAAGAGTCCGCACCCGCCGCTGAAGGCGCCCACACCGGCACGGAAGGCGATACGCATTCCGGCACCGGCGTGCCTGCCGAGGCGCACGGCACGTTCCCGCCATTTGATCCGGCGACGTTCCCGTCGCAGCTTCTGTGGCTGGCGATCACGTTCGGGTTGTTCTACCTGTTCCTGAAGAAGGTGGTGATGCCGCGTCTCGGCGGCATTATCGACGTGCGCAGCGATCGCATCACGCAGGACCTCGACCAGGCCGCCAGGCTGAAGGGCGAGGCTGACGCTGCCGTTGCTGCTTACGAGCAGGAACTGGCGGAAGCCAAGGCCAAGGCCAATGCAATTGGCCAGCAGGCCAACGACACTGCCAAGGCCGAAGCCGAAGCTGCCCGCAAGAAGGTCGAGGCCGCGCTCGACAAGAAGCTCGGCGAGGCCGAGGCCAGCATTGCTTCCATCAAGGCCAAGGCCATGAAGGAAGTCGGCACGATCGCCGAGGACACTGCTTCGGCCATCGTCGAAGCGCTTGTCGGAGGCAAGACCGGCAAGGCCGAGATCGCGGCGGCCGTCAAATCCGTGGCCCGCTGAGGAGCACATCATGGACGCCACATCGCTCGCGACGCTCTGGGCCACCGTCGCCCTTATCATTTTCCTCGGCATCGCCGTCTACATCAAGGTACCGGGGCTGATGGCCAAGGCGCTCGACGCCCGTGCCGCCAAGATCAGCAACGAGCTTGATGAAGCCCGCAAGCTGCGCGAAGAGGCCCAGCAGCTGCTCGGCCAGTACCAGAAGAAGCGCAAGGAAGCCGAGCAGGAGGCCGCGGCAATCGTCGCCGCCGCCAAGCGCGAGGCAGACATGCTTGCCGCCGAAGCGCACAAGAAGACCGAGGACTACGTCACCCGCCGCACCGCGCTTGCCGAGCAGAAGATCGGCCAGGCCGAGCGCGAGGCAGTCGCCGAGGTGCGCGCCAGCGCCGTCGACATCGCCGTCGAGGCAGCCCGCGCCCTGCTTGCGGCCAAGGTCGATGCCAAGGCCGGCGCCGACCTGTTCAAGTCCGCGCTGCAGGACGTGAAGGCCAAGCTGAACTGAGCGGGTTAGCTCGCTGACATGAAGCCGCCCGGGCGACCTGGCGGCTTTTTTGTTGAGCGCGGATAATCTCCCCCCTCGAGGGGGAGATGTCGCCGAAGGCGACAGAGGGGGTCGGTTCGACCGGGCGCGACGCCTTTTCTGCCGCGAAAAAGTGGCCAGCGCTTCACGCGCGGCGACCCCCTCTGGCCTGCCGGCCATCTCCCCCTCGAGGGGGGAGATTACCCTCACTCCAACCCGGCAAAACTCTCTTCCTCAGCCACCTCAACCCCACCCAGCCTGAACGGCGCGAACGACGCGCGGTGCAGCCTTGCCACCGGCCCATGCGCTTCGATTGCGGTGCGGTGGCGGACCGTGGCGTAGCCCATATGGACTTCGAACCCGTAACGCTCGTGGTGGCTGCCGCAGCCGCACATCATGCGGTCGCGCATCACTTTGGCGACGATCGAGGCGGCGGCGATCGACTGCGAGCGCTGATCGCCCTTGATGAGCGCGCGGCCCTCGCAGAGGAGACCCGGCGGCACGTCTCGGCCGTCGGCCAGTGCAAGCTTGGCCTGGATCGGCAGGCCGGCAAGGGCGCGGCGCATTGCCTCGAGGCTCGCCTTGAGGATGTTGCTGCCGTCAATGCCTTCGGCGCTCACCGAGGCCATCGACACGCCGAGCGCGGACCCCAGGATTTTCAGGAACAGTGCCTCGCGCTGCAAATGATTGAGCCGTTTGGAATCGTCGAGGCCGTCGGGAATGTTGGCGGGATCGAGGATCACGGCTGCCGCCACCACCGGTCCGGCCAGCGGCCCACGGCCGGCCTCGTCCATGCCTGCCACCGGCCACAGACCTTCGGCCATCGCCTTCGTCTCGAAGGAGAAGTCGGGCTTCTCGATCATCTCGAAAAGAAGCGGAGAATCGGAACGCGCGCGAGCCATCTTGCGGCGAGGTTCGCATCGGCTCCGATTCTCCGCAAGTCCCTCCAGGGTCGAGTGGGGCAAGACCGGGAGGGGGCACCGTCTGCAGGCCGGGGGACAGGCCGGACGGGATTTCTTCGCCTGCCCAGCCAACGATGGCGGGGCAGGGATGGTCTTCAGAGCAGCATCAGCTGCTCGGTCGCATTGGCGGCGGCGACGAACTGGTCGGTCCTGAGCGTCCGCCGCTCGGCATTGAGGCCGAGCCGCTTGGCAGTAATCTCGAAGCGTCGGCCGATCTGCCAGGCATAGGGTCCGGCGCCTTTCATACGCTTGCCCCACTCTGAATCGTAATCCTTGCCGTCGCGCATCGAACGGATCAGCGACATCACGTGCCGGTAGCGATCCGGATAGTGGCGCAGCAACCAGTCCTTGAAGATCGGCGCCACCTCGAGCGGCAGGCGCAGGATGACATAGCCGGCTTCACGGGCGCCGGCGGCACGGGCCGAATCGAGGATACGCTCCATCTCCTGGTCGGTCAGGCCGGGGATGATCGGCGCCACCATGACCGAGGCCGGAATGCCTGCATCCGAAAGCTGCCTTATCGCCTCCAGCCGCTTGGTCGGCGTCGACGCGCGCGGCTCCATGGTGCGCGCCAGCATGCGGTCCATCGTCGTCACCGACAGCGCCACCTTGGCCAGCCCGCGTTCGGCCATGCGTGACAATATGTCGATGTCGCGCGTCACCAGATGGGATTTGGTGACGATGCCGACCGGATGACCGCGCGCCTCCAGCACTTCGAGGATCTCGCGCATGATCCGGTACTGCTTTTCGATCGGCTGGTAGGGATCGGTGTTGGTGCCGATGGCGATGGTGCGCGGCTGGTAGCCGTCCTTAGACAGTTCCTTGTCGAGCAGCCGCGCCGCATCCGGCTTGGCAAACAGCTTCGATTCGAAATCCAGCCCCGGCGACAGGCCCATGAAGGAATGGGTCGGCCGCGCAAAGCAATAGACGCAGCCATGCTCGCAGCCGCGATAGGGGTTGATCGAACGGTCGAAGGAGATGTCGGGCGATTCGTTGCGGGTGATGATCGTGCGCGGCTTCTCGACCTGCACCTCGGTCTTGAACGGCGGCAGCTCCTCCAGCGAATTCCAGCCATCGTCGAACACATGCCGGCTGACGGGCTCGAAGCGGCCGGACGGATTGATGCCGGCCGAACGGCCGCGGTTGCGGTCCGGACGGACACGCATGCCGCTCTGTTCGATCATCGCATTGGCCATCTCGGCTCTTCCTGCCCCGAAGGCTGCAATGTCCGCACGCACGATATGTTCCATTTTCGCCCTCTCCCAGGGACTGTCGGCCGGCTGTCGATTCGGTCTGTTCATGAAAATAATCCTATTTTGCCGATGAGAACAAAGCAAGAACTTTTTTGTTGTGCGATGCAAAACTGGCGCTGCGCCAGGCTTTCCGCTATTCGGCTAAATATGCTCAGCGTTCTTATCGAAACCCGAGATGACGAAGAGGGCCTTGCCCGCACGCTCGCCTCGCTGATCGGCGGCGCGGTCGAGGGCGTGGTGCGCGATGTCATCGTCTGCGACACCGGCTCGACCGACCAGACGCATCGTGTCGCCGATCACGCCGGCTGTCACTTCGTCGCCGGCGGCATTGCCGCCGGGATCCGGCAGGCGAAAGGCGACTGGCTGCTGTTTCTGGAGCCCGGCGCGCGGCTTTCGGAAGGCTGGATCGACGACGTTGTCGCCCACACGGCGCGGCAGACCATGCCGGCGCGCTTTTCCCGCGCCCGCGGCAGCCGCACGCCGTTCCTGGCACGGGTGCTCCAGGGAAACCGGGCGCTGGCCGAAGGGCTGGTCATCAGCAAGCGGCAGGCCGCTTCCCTGTCGAAGAACGCGCACAGCGCCGAGGCTCTTGCGCGCGGTCTCGCCACCAGGCGGCTGGACGCCGAAATCTGGGTGGCGCCGAAGAAGTGACTCCCGCTCTCGCTCTTGGTCGGAGCGAGGGATTGAACTTTTTACTTTAGCACGTCGTTATTGTGCATTGCACAAAAGTAGACGCGGGGTTAGCATTCCATTGATGTGGGAGAATTGGGTTTGGGTAGTGCCGGAGCGGTAGCAGGTGACGCGTCGTCGGCTGCCATTCATATACTGAGGACCTCGATGAACCTTTCGACCCCTGACAAATCCGGCGCCGCCAGCCTGGAAGCCATTGCCCGCAACGGCAGCCTGCTCCGCCGCATCGCCGTGCGCATCCCGACCTATCTCAAGGATATGCGTGAGAACCCGGCCTGGCTGCCGATGTTCATGCTGGCCCGCACCATGCCGGCGCGCAAGCTGCACTGGCTGGGCGCCAGAGCCGCCCGTCCGGCGCAGAGTGCCGGAGCAACGATGTTCAGGGGCGTCGAGCTCAACTCGATCGTCGAAACGCTGCGCACCGATGGGATGTTCTCAGGCCTGGTCCTGCCGACGGCAATCCATGAGGAGATTGGGTGCTTTGCACAAAGCACGCCATGCTTCGGCAATTTCGATCGCCGGCTCGAATTCATGCCTGGGGATCATGCCGAGGCCGAGAGGCGTTTCGGCCGTTCCTTGCTCAGCGGCCACTATTTCGAGCGCATCCTCGGCTGCAAGGCGGCACTCGCCATCCAGAACGATCCGCTTCTGCTCGACATCGCTCAGCACTATCTCGGCGGGCAGGCAAAGCTGATCACGACGCGCGTCTGGTGGAGCTTTCCGACCGGCGAGGCTTCCGATGCCGACAAGAACCTTGCCTCCCTGGGCAAATACCATTTCGATCTCGACGACTGGCGGATGCTGAAATTCTTCTTCTACCTGAAACCCTGCGATGCCGGCACCGGCCCGCATGTGTACGTCAGGGGCAGCCACAACAGGCGCAGCCTCAAGCACCAGCTGACGCTGCTGGTCGGCCATCCGGCCGAAGAGGTGCTCAAGGTTTATGGAGACGACAGCCCGGTCACGCTGACCGGCGACGCAGGTCTCGGCTTTGTCGAGGACCCGTTCGGCTTCCACATGGGCACCGTGCCGTCGCGCACGCCGCGGCTGATGATGGAGGTCGGCTTCGGTGTGTCGCCGCCCTCGCGCCGCCGCTTCCACGGCGAACCGGTCATCCGCTGACCTTGATCTCGACCGGCATCCAACGCGCCTGCCGCCGGGCCATGCGGCCCTCTTTGTTCTCGGCATCGTAATCCATTGGGACCGGCTCGCGGCTGAACCGCAGCCGGTCGTCCAGCGCATTGACGATGACGATCGCCTTGGGGTCGCAGCCATCGGTGGCCACGGCCGCGACATAGACGCCGCAGTCGCGACAGATGAGATAGTCGGCGGTGCGCAATCCGAACCGGTATCGGTGCAACCGCGCCTCGTCCTCGACCGTGACGATCAATCGCCCCTGCGGATCGGCGGCAGCGCGCGAGCCATGCCGGACACAGAAAGCGCATTGGCAGGCGCGGATCTCCATCTCGGACGGCTCGATCCCGGTTTCGAATGTCAGGCGGATGTTGCCGCAATGGCAGCCGCCCGTGTGCGTGCTCATCGTATCGTTCCGCCTTCAAAGCAATTCCAGGAAAAGTGTGAAGCGGTTTTCCGTCCGGAATTGCGTCAAACAAAGAGGACTTGGCCGCAGACTACGCCTTAGGCAACTTGCAGGAAATGACCTCTCGAAGGCGTAGCTGCCATTCCGCCTGACAAAGGCAGCGCTGAACCGCTATCCGCCTTGCTTTACGAGCCGGCCTTGCGGCGGCGCAAATGCTCGTCCAGGCGCGGCATGATCTCGACGAAGTTGCAGGGCATGTGGCGATAGTCGAGCTGCGGCTTCAATATGCCGTCCCAGGCGTCCTTGCAGGCACCGGGCGAGCCCGGCAGCACGAAGACGAAGGTGGCGTTGACGACACCGCCGGTCGCCCGGCTCTGCACCGTCGAGGTGCCGATCTTGTCGTAGGAAATGCGGTGGAAGACTTCGGAAAAGCCGTCCATGCGCTTTTCGAAGATCGGCTCCAGCGCCTCCGGCGTCACGTCGCGGCCGGTAAAGCCGGTGCCGCCGGTGGTGATGACGACATCGATCTCCTTGTTCCGGGACCATGCCAGGACTGTATCGCGGATCTTTTCACGATCGTCGGTGACGATGTCGCGCGCGGCGAGGACATGGCCGGCCTCGGTGATGCGATCGGCCAGCGTCTTGCCGGATTTATCGTCGGCGAGGCTGCGCGTATCCGAAACCGTCAGCACCGCGATGCGCACCGGGATGAACGGGCGGCTCTCGTCAAGTCTGGCCATCAATTCCCTCCGAAGCGATGCTTCGCGTCGCGGCGACAAACCAGTCCGGTTGGCGGCTGCGGATCTCGGCCGCGGCGCGCTTGGCGACATTGCCGGTCTCGAACAGCCCGAAGCATGTCGCGCCGGACCCCGACATGCGCGAGAATCCCGACCCAGCCCGGTTCAACAGGGAAAGCGCCCTGCCGATGGGAGGCTGTATTGCCTGCGCCGGTGCCTCAAGATCGTTGCGGGTGACCTCCAGCCAGTTGCGGATACTGTGGAAGTCGAAACCGCGCGGCAACGGCGGTAGTGCTTCATTGTCGCGTTTGTCGAGGGCGTTGAACACCTCAGGCGTTGAAACGGCGACCCCGGGATTGACCAGCACCAGCGCCAGTGCCGGAAAATCCGCCACCAGTGACAGCTCGTCGCCGACACCGCGCGCGATCAGTGGTTTTGCCGCAAGGCACATCGGCACATCGGCGCCGAGGGTGAGACCAATCCGCGCCAGTTCGGCTTCGCCGATATCGAGCCCCCATGTCCGGACAAGACCGCGCAGCGCCGCCGCGGCGTCACTCGAACCGCCGCCGACGCCGGAGGCGATCGGCAGGTTCTTTTCCAGCCGGATGGCGACCGGCGGCGTGCTCTGCTGGCTTGCCCGGCTGCGCAGCGCCTCGCGCGCCTTCACCACCAGATTGCTGTCGTCTATCGGCACAGAAATCGCGTAGCGGCCCGCTGCGGAGAACCGGTCGCTGTCGGCAGGTTCGATCTCGACCCTGTCGCCGAAGCGGGTGAAAACGACCAGGCTCTCAAGCAGATGATAGCCGTCGGCACGCCTGCCGGTGACATGCAGGGCCAGATTTATCTTGGCAGGCGCAAGCCATGTCCGGCTCACGGCATCCACAGTGTCGGCTGTAAGCGGGATGGGTTTCAGTCCTTGGCCAGGCGGTATTCGCCGGTCTTGGGATCCTTGACCAGCGTGCCGTTGGCACCGTTGGCCGCCTGCTTTTCGGTACGCCGCACCTTGGCGGTCACGCGCTCGGCCTCGCGGACAAAGGTGCGATAGCCGAAATAGGCGGCGGCGCCGACAATCGCGAAGAAAATGATCTGCGGCATCTCAAAACTCTCCCTCGCAAGGCGGCAAAGGCGGCCGATCAGGTCGGTCAAGCTGTTATGCTAGACGCTTTCCCCGCTTTTTCAAAGCCCGAAGCGCGCCCACAATGCGCGCTCTTCCGCCGCATCGATGACGCCGCTTGCGGCAGCGGCGGCTATCTCGGGCGCCGAAAAGCTTGAGCCGAACAGGCCGATGCGGCCGAACAGCCCGCGCGGCGCGGTGACCAGCCGAAGCTGGGTTTTCGCGCCGAAGCGGGTCTTGAGCACCGTGCGCATGTCGCTCAACGCATCGACGAGGCCAAGCTCCAGCCCCTTCTTGCCGGTCCAGAACAGACCGGTGAACAGGTCCGGATCGTCCTTCAGCTTGCTGCCGCGGCGCTCCTTGACCAGGTCGATGAAGGTGTCGTGCACCTCGAGCTGCAACGCCTTCAGGCGCTCGACATCTTCCTTCTTCTCCGGCTTGAACGGATCGAGCACCGCCTTGTTCTGGCCGGCGGTGTGGACGCGGCGCTCGATGCCGATCTTCTTCATCAGTTCGGGAAAACCGAACGAGGCAGAGACCACGCCGATCGAACCGACGATGGAGGACGGATCGGCAAATATCTCGTCGCCGGCAACCGCGATCATGTAGCCGCCCGAGGCCGCCACGTCCTCGACGAAGACCAGTACCTTCTTGTTCTTCTCGATCGCCAGGTCGCGGATGCGCTTGAAGATCAGCCGAGACTGCACCGGCGAGCCGCCGGGCGAATTGATCGAGATGGCGACCGCGGGCGCGTCGAACAGGAACGCCTTTTCGATGAGCGCGGCTGTGGAGGCGAGCGACAGGCTCGGTCGGAACTGGCCGCCACCGGCCATGATCGTGCCGTGCAGCCTGATGACGGGAATGGTGACGACGCTGGATCGCCAGGATTTCGGCAGCAGGCGGTTGAAAAGGCGTTTCACGAGGTGGCTGTCTCCAGTGGCAAAAGAGCAAGATAGATCAGTTTTGGAAGAAATTCCTCGGGCGGCGCGGATCTTGCTCTGGCATGTAGGAATTTGCTGACCAACGGCAATGCCGCGGTTTTGGGGCGAATGCATGTCGCGCTGCTGCTTTTGCTGCAACGGAATGCTCAGCCCCAAATCAATCGCTGAACAGCGATGCCAGTCCGTTGTTGATCATCTCGGTCCGTTCCGACGGGCCGTCGCCCGTCTCGGCATGCAGCATCAGCGGCGGGCGGATCGACAATTTTCCACGCGCGCCGAGTGTTGCCCGCACGACAATGCGGATTGCGGCTGCTTCCGGGCGTGGGTGAACGGCCAGCATCTCTGCGTCGCCGAAGCGGCCCGACAAGGCATCGAGGAGGTCGCGGAGCTGTTCAGGCCGTGCGATGACGGCCAGGCCACCGCGGGGTTTTGCGACGGCAGCCGCACTTCTGATCCAGCTTTCGAACAATCCGTCTTCCATGACATGCGCCTGCCTGCGCAGCGGGTCAGGTGTGGCGCGGTCCTCGGAGGCGTTGAAGGGCGGGTTCATGATGACGAAATCGAAGGAATTGTCGGCAAGGCCGGCCTGCGTGCGCGCCCGGCCCGACAGCGTGACATCGGCTGTCAGCACCGAGGCGCGGTTGCCGAGATGCGCATTGCCGGGATGGGCGAGTGTCGTCGCGGCGAACCCCGCCATCTCGGTCGAGCGTTCGACAAGCACGACCTCAGACGCTGGGCAACGAGACAGCACAGCAAGGCCCGCCGCACCCGCGCCGGCGCCGAAATCGGCAAGCCGTCCGGCAAAGGCGGACGGCACCGCCGCCGCCAGCATCATGGCGTCCATGCCGGCGCGATGCCCGGTCCTGGGCTGCACCAGCCAGAAGCGGCCGCGATGGAAGGCATCGACCGTGTGGGCCGGCGTGTCATTGGCGAAGGCGCTCGCTTCAGCCATTATTTCTGGCGAATTTCGTTCTCGATGCCGGCGTCCTTCAGGATGCGCCGCGCCTGATCGGCCTGGTCGGCGTCGACCATGACGCGCTTCTGCAAAAGACCGATCGACCCTTCGAGTATGCTCATATTCTGATCGGCGACGAAGCAGGCAATGCCGGCATCGCGCATCAGCGATTCGACAAAGGAGATGATCACGGCATCGTTGGTGCGGACGAGTTCTATCATCGGATGAAGTTCGCAGGTTGCGGCGTTGATGTAAACGCTGGAGCATGGTGCCGAAAAGTGTGAAGCGGCTCCAGGGGTTGACACGCCGTCACCGCAGCCGCGCCAATTCGCCTCTTGCCGTGCCGGTATGTGCCGCCCTAGAGTCCTTGCAGGGACCAGGGTGCCGTCGCACACGTGATCAAGACGGGAGTGTTTGTTGGTGGGTGTCGTTCTCAACATCGAAAACGGGAAGCGGGAACCCGCTTCCATCAAGGATCTCATTGAGCTGACATCAGCCGATATGGGCCGCGTCAACGAATTGATCCTGTCCAAGGCCGGCTCCGACGTCGAGATGATTCCGGAGGTCGCCAACCATCTGATCTCGTCGGGTGGCAAAAGGCTGCGTCCCATGCTCACACTCGCCGCCGCCCAGATGTTCGGCTACACCGGCGAGGGCCACGTCAAGCTCGCCACCTCGGTCGAATTCATGCACACCGCCACGCTGCTCCATGACGACGTCGTTGACGAGAGCGGCATGCGCCGCGGCAAGAAGACCGCCCGCATGATCTGGGGCAACCAGGCAAGCGTGCTGGTCGGCGACTTCCTGCTCGGCCAGGCTTTCCGCATGATGGTCGATGTCGGCTCGCTCGAAGCGCTCGACATCCTGTCCAGCGCCGCCTCCATCATCGCCGAGGGCGAGGTGATGCAGCTGGCTGCCGCCAAGAACCTCGATACCACCGAGGACGAGCATTTCGCTGTCATCAAAGCCAAGACCGCCGCACTGTTCTCGGCCGCCGCCGAGGTTGGCCCAGTCATCGCGCTGGCGACGCGCAACGATCGCGCCGCATTACGCTCCTACGGCATGAATCTCGGCCTTGCCTTCCAGCTTATCGACGATGCGCTCGATTATGGCGGCTCCAGCCAGGAGCTGGGCAAGAATGTCGGCGACGATTTCCGCGAGGGCAAGGTGACGCTGCCGGTCATCCTCGCCTACCGGCGCGGCACCAAGGCCGAACGCACCTTCTGGAAGCGCGCCATCGAGGACAATGTCACCGACGATGCCGGGCTGGAAAAGGCGATCGGCCTGATGACCCGTCATGGCGCGATTGCCGACACGATCGGGCGAGCCCGCCACTTCGGCGAGATCGCCCGCGACGCGCTGGCGCCGCTGGAAGCGACGCCGCAGAAATCGGCGCTGGTCGACGTCATCGACTTCTGCATCAGCCGGGTGAACTAACCGGCGCCTGGCGCGCCGAGCGATTTTGCCGCGAAATCGCACAGCGGCCGGCTCGACAAAGCGGCACGCCGCAAATTATCTATAAAACATGGCAAAGACCGTAGACGACACCATCGCCGTGCGCATCAGCAAGGTGCTCGCCGATCGCATCATATCGGGCGCGATCGAGCCGGGGGCCCGGCTGCGGCAGGATCACATTGCCGAGGAATTCCAGACCAGCCATGTCCCGGTGCGCGAGGCCTTCCGGCGTCTCGAGGCGCAAGGGCTGGCGATCGGCGAGCCCAGGCGAGGCGTGCGCGTTGCCGCTTTCGATCTCGGCGAGGTCAGGGAAGTCGCCGAAATGCGGGCGGCGCTCGAAGTTCTGGCGCTGCGCCATGCCGCGCCGCACCTGACGGCGGCCATTCTCAACCTTGCCGAAGAAGCCACAAAGGCCGGTGACAAATCCCGCGATGTCCGCTCCTGGGAGGAGGCCAACCGCACTTTCCACCGGCTGATCCTGGCGCCCTGCGGCATGCCGCGGCTCATCGCTACCATCGACGATTTGCATGCGGCAAGCGCGCGCTTCCTGTTCGCCGCCTGGCGCTCGGAATGGGAAATCCGCACCGACCAGGATCACCGCGCAATTCTCAGCGCACTCAGGCAAGGCAACATCGAATCGGCCGCTGCCACCCTTGGCCGGCACGTGCAGTGGATCGGCCAGAAACCGGTCAAGACCGCGTCAGGCAAGATGCGTGAAGCCTTCGCCATCGTCGGCTAGCCGCGCGAGACGCGGATCTACGATCATCGCTATTTCGGATGGGCTCCCAGCCTTTTTCAGGGGCGAGGGGTTGCCATCCCCGTGCAAATATGGATTCGATAATAGATCGAACAACAAAATTATCTATAATTTGAAACCAGCCAGGGAAAGCCCGCCATGACCGACATCGCCTTTTCGCCCTCCAAGCCGTCCTTCAGCCCGTTGCGCCTGCAAACCCGCTCGCTTGGCTGGCAGGTCGGGGCCGTCGTCCTCGGCACGCTGTTTCTGGCGCTGTCGTCCTACATCGAAGTGCCGATGGTGCCGGTGCCGGTAACCATGCAGACCTTCGCCGTGACGCTGATCGGCGCGCTCTATGGCTGGCGGCTTGGCGCCATCACCATTGCGGCCTGGCTCGTCGAGGGCGCCGTAGGCTTTCCGGTTCTGGCCGGAGGGGCAGCGGGTGCGGCGCATTTCGTCGGACCAACGGGCGGTTATCTCTTTGCTTTCCCGCTTGTCGGCGCGCTCGTCGGCTGGCTGGCCGAGCGTGGCTGGAACGGCAGCCAAGTGCTGCTTGCCTTCGCCGCCATGGTTCTCGGCAACCTCGCCTGCCTGATTCTCGGCACCGCCTGGCTCGCCGTCATGATCGGCCTCGAACAGGCCATCACCTTCGGCTTCCTGCCCTTCCTCGTCGGCGGCTTGCTGAAATCGGCGCTCGGCGCCGCGACACTCAAGCTCTTCTCCGGCAATAAGACCGAACCGGCTCGGAAGGCATCATAAAGACCGATGACCGTCAGACTGCGCTCCCATCATCTGCTTTGCCTGCTGACCTATGTCGGCAAAGGGTACAGCGCAGCTTTCATCGCCAATTATGACGCGATCGCGAAACGTCTTGGCCGGGGCGAGGATGTTCTGATCGTCTCCGGCCCAGACGACATCTGCCAGCCGATGCTCGGCGAGGCCGAATCCCACTGTTCGGGGGAAAGCGCCGCCGGCCGGGATGAACTGGCGGCACGCGATGTCGGCAAACTGTTCGCCCGGCCGATCCAGGCCGGCGCCCGCTTCAGCCTTGACGCGGCAACCGTGGGCAGGCTGCGCACCGCCTTTTCAACCGGCGTGACACGTGAGGCCTGCCAGGGTTGCGAATGGGCCGGCCTGTGCACCGCTGTCGCGGCAGGCGGATATCGCGATGTCAGGCTGTAGCTCCCAACCCCGATCTGCTATTATCCCGAAACCGGCAGTGTGGGCGTCGCCATGGTTTGTTAATCGGGTGACCCGATTGTGAATTCGGCCCGGATTGAAGCCTGACCCCAAAAAGGCCATGCTTTGTCCGGAAACATCGAGTCTACGGCGGTCCCGCCTGTGTGCGGGTCGCGTCTGGCTGAAAGGGATACGATGCGGCAAGGACGTGCGCGCTGGCTCGCAGGGCTGGCAATTGTGGCAGGGATGGCGATTTCTCCGTTGCCCGCCCACGCCAAGGAATCGACCGACCCGGTCAAGATCACCTCCTTCTCGGGCGCCTATCTCGCCGCCCGCATCGCCGAAGGCGACAACGACCTCGACAATGCCATCGCCTATTACAAGCAGGCGCTGGCTTTCAATCCCGGCGACACCTCGCTGCAGCAGAGCTTGATGCTGTCGCTGATCGCGCAGGGGCGCTTCGAGGAATCGCTTGTCTATGCCGACAAGCTCAAGGAAGTTCCCGATGTCGAGCGCTTCTCGCGGCTGGCGATGGCGGTCGACTCCTTCCACAAGAAGGATTTCACCAAGGCGCAGTACTGGCTCAAGCTGTCGCTCGAATCCGATCTCGACCGGCTGATTTCCGGCGTCATGTCCGGCTGGGCCCAGGAGGGCGCTGGCGACGCCGCCGGGGCGATGGCCTCGATCGACAAGCTTCAGGGGCCAGACTGGTTCGGCCTGTTCAAGTCCTTCCACCGCGCGTTGATCGCCGATGCCTCAGGCATGTCGGACAAGGCCGATGCGCTCTATGACGCGACCCTGACCGACACCACGGCCGGAGGTGCTGCGCCCGAGACATGGATGCGCAACGCTCAGGCCTATGCGTCTTTCCTGGCTCGCAAGGGCGACAAGAACAAGGCGCTCTACGTGCTCGACAAGGCCGAGGCGTTCGCGCCGGGCAAGCTGGACATCCAGGCGCTTCGCGACAGGATCAGCAAGGGCGACAAGATCGAGCCCTTCGTCTCCAGCCCGTCGGAAGGCGCCTCCGAAATCCTGCTTGACCTCGCCATCGCCCTCAATCGCGGCGGCGGCGAGCCGTTCGTGCGCCTTTATCTGCAATATGCGCTGGCGCTGAAGCCCGACAGCGACGCCGCTTTGGTACAGCTTGCCGCCGTTGCGGAGCAGCTGAAGGACGGCGAAGGCGCCATTGCGCTCTACCGCCGTATTCCGGCCTCCTCGCCGCTGAAGGAGCTTTCCGACCTGCAGCTCGGCCTCAACCTTGCCGATCTCAACCGTCACGATGAGGCGATCGCCCATCTGAAGGCCTTCGTCGACGCCCACCCCGACGACATGCGCGCCTATCTGGCGCTGGGCGGGGTCTATGCCTCGAAGGAGGATTTCCGCTCCGCCGCCACCCTCTACGACAAGGCGGTCGCGGTGCTGAAGACGCCGACCAATGCCAACTGGAACATCTATTACCAGCGCGGCATCGCCTATGAGCGGCTGAAGGAATGGCCGAAGGCCGAACCGAATTTTCGCAAGGCGCTGGAACTGTTCCCCGACCAGCCGCAGGTGCTGAACTATCTCGGCTATTCCTGGGTCGACATGAACATGAACCTCAAGGAAGGCCTGGCGATGATCCAGAAGGCCGTCGACCTCAGGCCAAGCGATGGCTACATCGTCGATTCGCTGGGCTGGGCCTATTTCCGCATGGGCCGGTTCGACGACGCCGTGCGCGAAATGGAGCGCGCCGTGTCGCTCAAGCCGGAAGATCCGGTGCTCAACGACCATCTCGGCGATGCCTACTGGCGCGTCGGCCGCAAGCTCGAAGCCACCTTCCAGTGGAACCAGGCGCGTGATCTGAAGCCGGATCCCGATGTGCTTGCCACCTTGCAGCAGAAGCTGATGAAGGGCCTGCCGCCGATCGAATCCAACACCGCGCAGGAAACCCCGAAGGTCAAGCCGGTCGCACCGGCGCCTGCGCCGAAGGGGTGAGGCAAGTCATACTTCTGATTAAACGGGGCTCGCTGAGCCCCGTTTTTATTTTCAGAACATTTTTCGATAGACGACAAACCCCGAAAGCTCGCCGATCTTGTCGTAAAGCTTCATCGCCGTGTGATTGGTCTCGTGCGTCAGCCAGTAGACGCGGCCCGAGCCTGCGGCTTGCGCCCGCTCGTACACGCCTTCGATCAGCGCCCGGCCAACGCCTTTGCCGCGCGACGCTTCGGTGGTGAAAAGGTCCTGCAGATAGCAGTTCGGCGAAATCGCCGTGGTGGTGCGGTGGTAAAGATAATGGACGAGACCGAGAAGCTTGCCCTCGCTCTCGGCGACTAGCGCATGCATCGGCTCATAGGCATCGAAGAAGCGCGACCAGGTCATCGCAGTGATGTCGCCGGGCAGGGCGGTCTCGCCCGAGCGGCCGTAAAAGGCATTGTAGCCGTCCCACAGCGGTAGCCATTGCTCGTAATCCTGCCGGGTGATGGGGCGCACGATGGACTGGCCTTGCATGGCTGAACCTTTGTCGGTGGAACTGAGCTCAGCAGAGGGCCGCCGGCGCCGTCCGGCAATGGGCCAGCGAGAAGCAAAGCGTTCAACCTCTCGGGCAAGGCGGCGCAAGGCGCTGCCTTGACGCTTGCCGGCCCGGCAACTGGATCGGGCCGACGTTCGGTTGAATCGTCGACCTGATCCAGTTGCTTTTTAGAGCATGATCTTTTCCGAAAACCGGTTTCCACTTTTCGGGATCATGCTTTAAGGGAATGTCTTCTTTTTCGCGCTTTGCGAGGCCGCCGTGACGTCAGACCATATGCATCCCAGCCGCTCGTTCCAGGGGCTGATCCTGACCCTGCACAATTACTGGGCCGCCTATGGTTGCGTCATCCTGCAGCCCTACGACATGGAGGTCGGCGCCGGCACCTTTCATCCGGCAACCACGCTGCGCGCGCTCGGCCCCCGCGGCTGGAACGCCGCCTATGTCCAGCCCTCGCGCCGGCCGAAGGACGGCCGCTATGGCGAGAACCCCAACCGGCTGCAGCATTATTACCAGTATCAGGTGATTCTGAAGCCCAATCCGCCGAACCTGCAGGAGCTCTATCTCGGCTCGCTCAAGGCGATCGGCGTCGACCCGCTGCTGCACGACATCCGCTTCGTCGAGGACGACTGGGCAAGCCCGACGCTGGGCGCCTGGGGACTTGGCTGGGAGTGCTGGTGCGACGGCATGGAAGTATCGCAATTCACCTACTTCCAGCAGGTCTGCGGCATCGAATGCGCGCCGGTGGCGGGCGAACTGACCTACGGCCTGGAGCGGCTGGCCATGTACGTGCAGGGCGTCGACAATGTCTACGACCTCAACTTCAACGGCCGCGAAGGCGCTGAAAAAGTCACCTATGGCGAGGTCTTCCTGCAGGCCGAGCAGGAATATTCCAGGCACAATTTCGAATATGCCAACACCGCCATGCTGCTCCGGCATTTCGAGGACGCCGAAGCCGAATGCAAGGCGCTGCTGGCGGCCGGCGCTCCGGCCTCGAACGACAATCTGCCGATGCACCGCATGGTCTTCCCGGCCTATGACCAGTGCATCAAGGCAAGCCATGTCTTCAACCTGCTCGATGCGCGCGGCGTGATTTCGGTGACTGAGCGACAGAGTTACATCCTGCGCGTGCGCAATCTGGCGAAAGCCTGCGGCGAGGCATTCCTGATGACCCAGGCCGGCGGGCTGGCAGCTTAGCGCAAGGCTGCGATTTGGATGGTGGCGGCGCTCGGCTTTGCGCCTTGAGCGCTTGCGCTATCGATCGTCCGCATGGCCTGCCGCACGCCCGGCATCGAGAAGGCGCCATGGGCCTGCGCGGCGAAACAGGCGCTGAGGGCGAGTATCTGGAGAAGTCTCGATGCCGTTTTCATGGTCGTTCAGCCAATAGGTCCCTGCCTGAGCGTTGGTCGCTTCAGCGCTGCGTTTGGTTCATGGAAATCTTTGATCCAAGGACGGGCGGGGTCGGCACGTCCCGACAGGGTGCTGAGAATTTCTAGAAATTGACGGTGAGCCGAGTTGTTATGCGCCCCTACCTCCCCCTAGATGGGACTGTTGCAAAATTGGATGGATGTGATTCCCTGTTTTTGAAACGGGGATTTTGCGATGACGACAAAGCCGAGCGGTCAGTTCAGTTTTGTGGAGGCTCTGCTGCCACAGGGTCTTGGTCGGAGCGGTCGGCTGGACCGGCTGTCGTCGCTGGTGAAGTGGTATCGCTTCGAGAAGATCCTGGCGCGGCTGCGCTCGCCGGCTGGGCCAGGGCGGCCTGCGTACAATTCGCTGGTGATGTTCAGGG
>NZ_JBFUGC010000011.1:0-220365 GCF_056403115.1 Mesorhizobium sp. P3_A2 | reverse complement strand
GCGGAGAAACGCTCGACTACAGTGTCTTGCTCAACCAGCTGATCGGATGGGACGGCAGCTCAAACCCGTTCGGCTCGGGCTTCATGCAACTGATCCAAGACGGCGCCGATACCCTCTTCCAGATCGACCTCGACGGCGGTGCCTCCAACCAGGCCTTTGCCACCGCAATCCGTTTCCAGAACACCACCGCAACTGACTTCACCGCCGCTAATTTCAATCCAGCCTATCCAGCGGATGGAAGCGGCATTGGCGGTCAGACGCTTGTCGGTGCTTCGGTTGTCGGCACGATCGGGGACGACACAATTACCGGCACGAGCGGAAATGATGTACTGAACGGCGCAAACGGCAGCGACCATCTTACTGAGGGGGGCGGCGACGACATGCTGACCGGCGGCTTCGGCGCTGACACTTTCGTCTTTGGAAACGGTTTCGGCCATGACGTCATAACGGACTTCGCCACTTCGTCCGTCGGCCACGACATTATTCAGCTTGCCCAAAGTTTGTTCGCCGACTTCGCCGCGGTTCAGTCTGCGGCCGAGCAGGTCGGCGCTGACGTCGTCATAACTTACGACGCGGACAATACGATCACACTGACGAACGTCGCCCTGGATCATTTGGGAAATAGCGATTTTGCGTTCGTGTGATCGGATGATCGGTGGCCGAGGTTGATGTCGGCTTTTGGGGCCTTTCGACGAACGCCTATTGCCCGCCTAACGCTCCCGAAATGCTCGTTGGAATGAATCGATGAGCGGCTTGGTAAGATACGATAGGAATGTTCGTTCTCCGGTTGAGATAAACGTCTCGACTGGCATGCCCGGATAAATCTGTTCGGGTTTGATCTGCGGCGGCAAATGCTCAGCCATTTTGATCCGCGCGGTGTAGTAGGGCTGCCCAGTGTTTGGCGTGACCAATCGGTCAGCCGAAATGTAGAACACCTTGCCAGACACTTTTGGTGTCGTTCGAGCGTTGAGCGCCGTGAACATCAAGCTCGCATCCTGACCAACTCGGATCGAGTCGATGTCTTCGGGCTTGATCTTGGCCTCGACGATGAACTGGTCCATCGTGGGCAGCAGTTCCATTGCGGACTCGCCGGCCCGGATGACGCTTCCCACCGAGTTGTAGAGGGAGCGGACCACGATGCCGTCAACCGGGGTTCGAATGGTTGTTCGCTCCAGCACGGATCGCGCGGCATTGATCTGCTCTTCCAGGTCGGCCACCTGCGCCCGGGTCTTGCTCAATTCCGTGACGGCGTCCTCGACCCTGGCTGTCGTAAGCCGTTCAATTTGTTGCCGAGCTTCCTCAGTCTGAGACACGAAGCTGGCGATTTGTGCTTCCAACGATCCGGCCTGGCCCACTAGATCTGCGGTGCTGCGAAGAAGGTCGGTGTATTCGGAACGGTTTGTAAGCCCTTTGTCGAGCAGAGCCTTTTTTCGCTCCGTCTCCTCCTTGACAATCACAAGCTGCTTTTCGGCTGCTGCCTTACGAGCTCGCAGTCCGACAATGGCTTCCTGGAGGGCTGTAACTCTCTGCTTCAGAATTTCCTGGTCCGCGGTATAGCGAGCAAACCGGGCTTGGAACTCCTTGTTTTGCTCCTCGATGAAACCGCTGTAACCCGGGTCCTCTGAATAAGGTCTAAGCTCGTTCGGCAGATCGATTTTTTTCGACCCGTCTCGCTCGGCATCCAGGCGGGCAACTTCAGCCCTTTGAGCAACCCACTGCTTCAGCATGCGGTTGAGCTGGGCTTGTGGCAAGGTTGGATCGAGAGTGATCAGCGCCTGGCCTCTTGAGACCCGATCACCCTCTCGCACCCGGATACTCGTAATGATCCCGCCATCGAGATGCTGGATCATGACGTTCTGGCCTGCGGCCGCGACCACGCCCGGGGCGATTGTCGCCCCGCCTATTGGAGCGGCGGCCGCCCAGTACCCGAATGCGACCAGAAAGATGGCCATACTGATGAACCCTACCAGCGACACCCGACCGGTGCGGGTATCGACTTTCTCCTGCCAGTGATACGTCCTGGCTACCACCGAGAGGGTTTGACTAGGAACCGTCATTGGCTGCCTTCACTTCGGTGCGGGAAGGTGACGGAAAAGCAACGACGCTTTCGTTGGCGACTGGCTGCGACGACGTCGCTGGTTGAGCCTGCTGGTTCATTCGCTCGGCAAGCTGGGCCAGGACGTCCTTGGTCGGCCCGTAAAGCTCGATCTGGCCGTTGCGCATCACGAGCATCCGGTCGCATCTGGATGCCAGTGAAGGGCGATGCGTTATAACCAGGACAGTCGTCTTTCGAGAGCGCGCCTGCAGGATCGCTCGCTCAAGTGCGGCTTCGCCATTTGCGTCGAGGTTTGCATTCGGCTCGTCGAGGATGACAACCTTGGGGTCGCCGTAAAAAGCGCGTGCAAGTCCAATCCGCTGAAGCTCCCCCCCCGAAAGACGCACGCCGCTTGGGCCGATCACGGTCGAGTATCCCTCGCGGTATCCAAGGATCAGCTCATGCACCTGCGCCAGTTGTGCGGCTTCTACCAATTTCTCATCCGGAGCCACAGGCTCAAAGCGCGAAATATTCTGGCCAATTGTGCCTGGAAAGAGCTCCACGTCCTGCGGAAGATAGCCCACGTGTCGGCCGAGCTTTTCAGGGTCCCAATTTCGGATGTCACCGCCGTCTATTCGGATTGCGCCTGAACGCGGTTCTATAGCGCCAACAATGAGACGCGCCAGGGTGGATTTCCCCGCCTGGCTCGGGCCGACGATCGCCACCGATTCGCCGGCAGCTACCTGAAAGCTCATACGCTTGATCAGAGGCAGCGACCCGTCAGGCGAGCCGGGAGGGTAGTAGATAACCTGATCAGCACCCAACGCCCCTTGCGGCGTCGGTAACGCGACAATTTCCATTTGCCTTGCGCTCGAACGGATTGCCCCCAGCCGCTTCCACGCAAGTTTCGCGTCAATGATCTGCCGCCAGCTTCCGATGATTTGATCGAGGGGCTGTAGCGCCCGGGCCGAGATCATCGAGGACGCGAATATCATTCCGGCCGTCATCTCATTGCGCAGAACCAGGACGGCGCCGACACCTAAGATCGCAATTTGTAGAATCGAACGCGCGGTGCGGGAGACACCGCCGTAAAACGCGTTCACGCGAGCAACTCGATCGGACGCCTTCACCGATCCCGAGAAGCGGTTGCCCCAGAATTCGACTGTGTGGGAGACCATTCCGAGTGCTCGAACGGTCTCGAAATTGCGGGCGAAGGCCTGAGCGGAATTCATTGAGGCATTGAGGCTCTCAGCCGCGTCCTTGGCTGATCTGGAGCTTGCAGCCTGATTCAGCAACGCGATGAAAATCATCAGCACCGCGCCAGCAACTGTTACAAGGAACAGCAGAGGGTGGATGAAATAGAGAAGGCCCACAAAGATGGGCCCAAACGGAACGTCAAAAAGAAAGAACAGGGTTCGAGATGCTATGAAATTGCGGAGGAGCGTTAAATCGCGCAGCGCCTGTACGTCGCCCAAGCCAGCGCGAGGGCCGCTCATCGCCGCAAGAAAACACGTTGCGCCGAAAGAGACATCCAGTCTGGCAGCAAGACGGCTCGCGTACATCCCGCGAACGACTTCAAGGATGCCGAAAAGCAAGAGCGAAGATAGAGCAATCAATGAGAGGTAGATCAGCGTATCCAGATTGGACGCAGGTAACACCCGGTCGTAAACCTGCAGCATGTAAAGGGGTAAAACCAGCAAGAGCGCGTTCATCACCGTCGAAAAGATACCCAGTTCGACGAGACTTCTCGACACGACGCCGCGTGCGCTAGTTGTTGGCATTGGCGATTTGGTCCCTCCCGACTAAAATCATATTAGAAAAATCTCATATATCATAGGCCATAGTGCCATCGATTCCGATATTTGGTGGCGCAGAAGGCAATACCTCTTTAGTGGGCATCCGACGATGTCTGCTTTTGGGACGCGGAGAACCTGGTCGCTACGGCCGATAATGGGCGCATACCAGACATTCAGCACCTGACCGTCCGCGCGCCGGTCGTATCATCCCTTCCACATCGTCGATTGGAGAATTGCCTGCATGTGCGCTGCGAGGTCGAGTTCGCCGCGCGCCTCGATCTCTAAAAGATATCCTGCCTTGGCCAGGCGATCCCCTTCCCTAACCGCAGCATAGCCGCAGATTTCGAGCAGCGCCGTCTCCTCCTCCCGGCTGGCACTGGCAGAGTCGGTGCTGCCACCGCCTATGTAGTGCAGGGCTTTGCCGAACGCCTCATAAGCTGTCTTGTGCGCCTCAATCAGTGCTCGCAGCTTATTAGACGGTTCGGGATTTCGGTCCAGCGGCTCTTTGCCGAGTGCCTTTGCCGCAACCGTCGAGGCGACGACTGCACTGGCGGAGTGGAAAAGCAAGGCGCGGCGGTTGATCCTAGACGTGGCGACCTCTCCCATTTGTTTGATGGCTATCAGATCTGTGACGCAACACCATCAGAGCGTAACACGAGGGTTTGCGCTTTCCTGTCAGGATGGAGGGCCTATGGCAGCCGACAGCCAGTACGGCTGGGCGATGTGCAGCGCCCGCATCTCGGACAGGATGCTGCGCCAGACCGCCTTGCGATGTTCGCTTCGATCTGGTGGCGGACGGGTCGCGACCGGGACTGTTCCATTGGGGCCGTGAAGCCTATGCATCGGCAGTGCGGAGGATGGCATTAGCCTACAAGCCTGCGCTCGGCCGCCGTCCTACGGCCGACGCTGGCGACGTCGGCTCTCAGGGCCGCGCGGCGAAGACCGTCGCGGCAGCCCTGCCGACCACCCATCGCGAGCCACCGCAGGTTAGGTCGACGAGGTTCTGACATTGACTATCCACCGGCTAGTTGTCTGCCGACGAGAGGCTATCTCAGGGGCCGTCTCTGACCACGCCCTCCTTTCCCCGCCCCATCCTTTTACCGCTGCCCGCTCACCGCCGCGTCGTAATAGCTTCCGATGATTTCATAGCCGCTTGAACGGGCAAACGCCTCAACGGCCTCGCCTTGGCGCCTCTCACTGTCTTTGTCGGCGCCGACGTTGGCTGCGGACGAGGTACGAAGATAAGCCACTGCCTGCCTCAAAGCCTTACCACTCATAGCTTGCCGCCCGTTGATCATATCGTTTGCTTCGGAGGCGGATATTGGTGCCGGGTAATTGGACGGGATGAAAGCAATCCCGGACGCTCTAACCTCGCCTTCCACTCCAGCCTACCCTTTCCTCCTCCCGGCTCTCGATGGCGTCTTGCATCCTCAAGTACCACTCGTATCGTTCCATCAAGCCGCTTTGGGAGCCGCCGCACGGTAGCGCCCATAGCCCGCCTTCGTCAGCAAACCCTCCTCGCACATGCGGGCGAGGTAGCAGCGAGGAACGCCGATGTCGGTCAGGTCTTTTGTCCGGACTTCGCCCTTCTCGATAGCGAGCGAGACGGCGCGCTCCCGCAATGTCGGCTTCGAACCACCGGCAAGCCGGATCCGCTCGGCGCGGTCGCGATCACGCTTTCGAACCCGCACGGAGGACCTTGGCGTAGTTTTGAGGGGGATCGGCAAAGCATAGTTCGCAGTTTCGTTCAGCCCGGGGAGCCACCGCCTTTTCTCCGCCAGAGCGCGATACGGCGCTCCAGCGCGCGATTTTTCCCTACGCTTCGTAGCTCGTTAGTCCATCGAAGACCGATGAAATCAAGCCTAAGAATAGCGCCCTCGTCCGCCCACGCCTATTCCTCCTAGCCGCTTTGGGGCCGGTTGCGCACCAGCAGCTTTTTGCGGACACCATGAAAAAGCCGACACTCGATTAGAAGCGCCGAGATCGTGATGTCGGTTGCGGCAGCATCGTCGGCATTGGCAACACAGTGTAGGCTTTCGCGCGACCCGGCTGCCGACTATGTTCGCCCGATGTCGGATGACTCATCGCGGTTCGGTCCATTCACCTTCGATCCCGTGCGCGGTACGTTGCTCCGCGACGGCAAACCAGTGCCGCTCGGCCAGCGGGCGTCGGCGTTGCTCCAGGCGTTGATCGCGGCCGGCGGTGCGGCTATCGGAACGCCGTTGCTCTCGAAGTAGGTCGGCGCGCCGACGGCCAGCATCCTGAAATCCGGCCGACGCGAACCGCGATCATCCCGTCGGAGACCGGGTCGCCGCTGGTCTAAGCCGAGTGAAATTGATTTTGCGCGGCAAGGTATTCGTATTAGCCTCGCCCCTTTCTTGAAGCGTGCCGCGTCCTCCAAGTTTGACAGAGGGGTGCCGAATGCGCGACGTTTTGCTTCCCATTTTGTTCGTGCTTTTGCACATTCCGATTGTATCGCATGCCGCCGCCATCCACGACGCCGCCATGGAGGGCGATGTCGCGGCTATCACGGCAGCGCTCGATGCGGGCGCCGGTGTAGATGAGAGTGATGGAACCGCAACGCCGCTATATCTTGCGGTCTTTACGGGCCACATCCAAGCAGCAAAATTGCTCATAGAACGTGGTGCGGACGTCAACGCTCAGACGGCTTTTGGTCCCCCGCTGATGGCGGCTATGGGGAAAGACAAGATCGATCTCTTGAATCTATTGCTGGATGGGGGCGCAAATCCAAATTCCGACAGTGGCGGCGAATTCGCCCTTCATGTCGCCGTCAATCTCGATTGTCTCGACTGCGTGAAGACACTGGTCGAGGCCGGCGCGGACGTGAATGCGAAGACTACGGGCGGCAAGACGCCGCTCCATCTGGCAAAAAGCAGGGGGCAACGCGAAGTCGCTGACTATCTCTTGTCGCACGGCGTCGTCTTGCCAACACCAGCCCCGATCTCGATGAAGTTGGCCTCTGCCGATGTCGAGAAAGGCCGAACCTACTTCACCCGCGTGTGTACCAGTTGCCACAACGCCGAGCCACAGGGAGGGAACAAAATTGGACCGAACTTGTGGAGCGTCGTCGGCCGCGACAAGGCATCCATGGCAGATATGCGCTACTCCGACACCTTGCTGGGCTGGGAGGGTGTCTGGACGTACGAGGATCTGAACAGATTTCTCTTCGGGCCCATGCTCACCACGCCGGGCGTCAAGATGGAGACTCCCGGTGTCCCGGACGAGACCGAACGGGTCAACATGATCGCCTACTTGCGCACACTCAGTGACAAGCCAATCGCGCTACCCTGAACCCTCATCCCCAAAGCCGAGTTTACCGCTCAGCCCTGCCGGCGGAGTCGTTGATCACTGTCCGCTTCATGCTCGATCCTGCGCTCAGCGATCCGCCAGAACGCTCGCTGGCGCAGCTGGCTTACGTTGGACCGGACCTGTCCTACTCGTTGGTCACCGCCTCACGGTCTAAGATTGGCTGCGGAAATTGAGGGGCGTTCTGTGCTGATGCGGTCCTCCTTCCGCCCATTCCATTTGGAAGCTGACCCGGAGCGAAAAGCTGCCTGGACGGTATCGTCCAAAGAGTCATGTCTGTTTGCGGCGAAGGTGCCGTTCAGGTGATGTTGGTGTCAGCAGTGGGGCAACCTCGACCTACGCCCGCGCGGATGTCTGCTTCTGGGCGGCGGTAACGACGCCATCAATGACCGACATGAGGCGCAAAGCTGCCGGACAGAATCTGGTGGGCGTGTTATGCTGACATTGTGGCTAATTAAACGGAGTGCGGCCATCGCGGCGAAGCCCGCCCGTTAAGCACCAAGCGGCTTCGTCCAAACCTTGATCTGAAATGACCGCAATGGGGCCGAAAGCTGACTGACGGTTTCAAGAATCGGAAGGTCAGAAGCGGACGTTGAGGCGCCCTGCGTGAATCGACGTGAACTGACCCGGTGCGGACATTGGTCCGGTTGCGGCAAATTCAGCGACGCAATGAGCTTTGGCCGTCAACTACCGGGCGATGAAAATGCGTGTGATCTGTGATCAGAGGGCCATTCGGGAATGTCTCCTAGCTGTTTGGTCACATCGAGAGTTTCCAGGCGCCGTCAGGACACGGAAGGAAGCCGAAAACAACTGAGCGCAAACTGAACCGCAATTGAGACACAACTGAAACACATCGACACGCCGCGCGACATGCACGCGAAACGTTTTGGGGGGATGGTCGAGCCTTACCAGAAACCCCGGAGCGTAGCCGATGACACCCGACCAGATTCGACTTGTCCAGGATAGTTTCCACGAGGTCCTCCCGATACGCGTGGCCGCCGCCGCTCTGTTCTATGAGCGCCTGTTCGGGATCGACTCGGACCTTCGCGGCCTGTTTCTGGCGAGCGACATGCCTAGGCAAGGTGCAAAGCTGGTGGCGAGCCTGGGGTTCGTCGTGCACGGACTGAACCATGCCAACACCATCCTCCCGACAGTGCGCGAACTCGCCAAGCGTCACGTCACCTACGGCGTCAAGGAGCATCATTACCCGATTCTCGGGCAAGCGCTCATCGACACGATGGCGGCCGGCCGCGGCGCAGCCTTCACGCCGGCGGTCCGCGAGGCCTGGGAGGCAGCCTATGCGTTGCTGGCAAGTGTGATGATCGCCGCTGCCCGAGAGGATCAGCTCGCAGCGTGAGGCATCCGATGCCGGGACATATATTCGCGCTTTGAAACCTGACGCGCCGGTGGCACAGCCCAGCGGCCGGGGTCGACGGTGGCTGTCAATTCCCCTGGTAGCGTACGCAGTTTAACGGACCCATTCCCTCGAATTCGACCATAATTCGACGGAGGCTCAAACGCTCACTCCCCTGGTCTTATCGCAATCTCCTCCCATCGACGGCGCGAATGGTCGCGTCGCGAGGATGGAGACAAAAATGACCACTATCGATCACGCAAACTATTCCGCCTCGAGAGACAGGCTCGACGCTATCGGCTTCGCCAAATCCGCGATCCGCCTGGCCTTTCTTGCACTAAAGGTGCGCTGCCAGCGAGCCGCGCTCCATGAGATGCCCGACTACCTGCTCAAGGACATCGGCATCGGCCGCTCTGAGATCAATCACGTCACGTCCATGCGATATACAATTGCTAACAGCGCTCAAAGCGGTCGCTTGAACGCGAAATGATGCCGATCCGCATTGACCCGGGCCTGCTGAACAGGCTCGGCTCGACGGGCGCGAGAGGTTGTCCCGAAGTCCTTCAACACAAGAATTACTCAACCGCGCAATCCCTGGCGATCCATCGCCGGGGATTTATTGTGTTTTGAACAAGGCCTGCACTTCTCGCACAAAGTCCGTTTCGCCGCGTGGGAACGGATGGATCAAAGCAAATTCCACGAACGCAACCACACTCGTTCAAACGCTGCATCATCATAAGGGAGCGGTCCGGCAAACTCGCCGCACTATTCACTTGGAGAGAAGACGATGCAACACACAACCAAAGTCTCAAGACCACCATTGAACGGCGTCGACACGCCGAACCTTCTTGCAACGATCAACTTTGTCGCCGGCCAGCCGGAACTGGCCAAGTTCCAGTTCCGCGCCCACAACGAGTGGGTCGAAGGCACTCACAGCAAGAGCGTCATGCTCGGCTTCCACGGCGCCGGCCAGGAACAGAAGCATGCCAAAGCCTATTACGCCGACAGCGACCACCCGGCCGTGCTGTGTGGCGCCGATCACGGCCCCACCCCGGTCGAATGGCTGCTGCATGCGCTGGCGAGCTGCCTGATGTCGGGCGTCGCCAACATCGCCGCGGCGCGCGGCATCAAGCTGACCAAGGTGCGCTGCTCGGTCGATGGCGACATCGATCTGCGCGGCATCCTCGGGATTTCCGACGAGGTCCGAAACGGTTTTCAGAACATCATGGTGGCGTTCGAAATCGAAGGCGATGCGCCGTCCGAGAAACTCCAGCAACTGGTCGAGCAGGCACGGGCACGGTCCGCGGTCTTCGACGTGCTGACGAACGGTGTTTCCGTTTCGGTCGGTGTCAAAACCATCCAGTGATCCACCCGGAAAGACGGTTCGGACGGGTGTCTGAACCGTCGTCCTCCAAAACTGATGGAAACAATATGGAACAGGCTGACGTTGTCATCGTCGGCGCTGGCCAGGCGGGCATCGCCTTGAGCCATTGCCTTCGAAAACGCGGGATCTCGCATGTCGTTCTGGAGCGCGGGCGCATTGGCGAACGGTGGCGGTCCTCGACATGGCGTTCGCTCCGCCTTTTGACGCCCAATTGGCTGAACGCGCTGCCAGGCTCCCCCTATTGCGGCTCCGAACCCGACGGCTACATGAGCCGCGACGCGTTTGTGGAAACCCTGGTTGGCTATGCCCATCAATCGCAAGCGCCTGTGCGCCCGCACGTCGATGTCTTGTCGTGCGAACAGGATGGGCAAGGCTTTTGGCTGCGGACGACCGCAGGCGACTGGTCGGCGAAAGTCGTCGTTGTGGCCACCGGCCATTGTGACGTGCCAAGCATGCCCTTCCCGCCGCATACCGGCGCGGACCAACCGGTCAGCATCCATGCTTCGCAGTACCAAAGTCCCGACCAGCTTGCGTCGGGCGGCGTGCTGGTTGTCGGCGCATCGTCGTCGGGCGTCCAGATAGCCGACGAGCTACGACGCAGTGGCAGACGCGTAATCCTGTCCGTGGGGAAGCACACGCGTTTGCCGCGCATCTGGCGAGACAAGGATATCTTCTGGTGGCTCTACCATATGGGATTCATGTCCCAGCGGCTGGACGATTTGACAGATCCCGACAGCGCCAGACGACAGCCTTCACTTCAACTTGCCGGTCGGGCGGATCGCTCCAATGTCGATCTGGCGACCCTTCAGGGCGTCGGAGTCGAACTCACCGGGCGGTTGAATGGCATCTCGAACGGGACAATTGGCTTTGCCGATGATCTCAAAGATAGCGTCACGGCGGCGGACGCGAAGCAGGAGCGGCTCCTTCGCCAGGTCGACCAGTTCGCGGGTCACAAATCCATGGCCTGCGCCCCCGCCCCGATCGAGGTGCCGACGAGCTGCCTCAAGCGCTTGTCGTTCGCGGACGGCATCATCGGCACCATTATATGGGCGACCGGCTACAGCCGCTCGTTTTCGTGGCTGAAACTGCCAGCCTTCACCGCCGATGGCGAACTGGCCCACAAGGACGGGATAACAACCATCGCCGGCCTTTACGCGCTTGGCTTCCGCTTTCTGCGCAAGCGCGATTCCAATTTCATTGGAGGCGTTGGGCCGGACGCGCAAGCGATCGCCGACCATGTCTCACACTATCTCGGTCAGAGCGGCCTCAAGGCAGCATAAGGACATTCCGATGCTTTCCAACGTCGTCCCCGCACATTCTCACTACGACGCCATCATTGTCGGCGCGCGCTGCGCCGGAGCCTCGACGGCAATGCTGCTCTCCCGGGCAGGATTGCGGGTGCTGGCAGTCGACCGCCAGTCCTATGGATCTGACACGCTGTCTACACACGCGCTGATGCGACCAGCCGTCATCCAGCTCTCGCGCTGGGGCCTGCTCCAACCGTTGATTCAAAGCGGCGCGCCAGTGATCGGGTCTACCACTTTTCACTATGGCGAGCAGGAGGTCACGGTGCCCATACGGGCCGAGCCAAATATGCCGGGCCTGATCGCTCCACGCCGCACGGTGCTCGACCGCATGCTGGTCGACGCGGCACGCGCGGCGGGCGCGACGGTTCTGCATGACACTGCGGTCCATGATCTCGTGTTCGACCCACATGGCCGTGTACGCGGCGTCACGTTCAGGGATGCCGCCGGCCAAACTCGCGCGATAAGCGCCGATATCGTGGTTGGAGCAGACGGGCTCGGCTCGTTTATCGCTCGCAAGGTCGAGGCACGGACGCTGGTGCAGGGGCGGTGCTCGGTGGCACATGTCTTCGCCTACGCCCCCGCGCCGGCGTTCTCGGGATACCACTGGTATTTCGGCCGGAATCTATCCGGCGGCGTGATCCCGACGAATGACGGGCTTGCCTGTATCGTCGCATCCGTTCCGACCGAGCGGTTTGACGCGGAGTTCCGTTTCGATCTTTCCGCCGCACAGCTTGCCCTGGCAGCGCTGGCACCCGGATTGGGATCGCGGGTCCTCGGCAATGGTGGCAAAGGTCTGAAGGCCTTCCGCGGCACACCAGGCCGATTGCGGCAGGCATACGGCCCCGGCTGGATGCTGGTCGGCGATGCCGGCTTCTTCCGCGATCCGCTGACCTCGCATGGTATTTCCGACGCCCTGCGTGATGCCGAAGGGGCCGCGACTGCAATCCTTTCATATCGCGAGTCCGCATTGCGGGAGTTCCAGGAAATACGCGACAGCCTCGCACTGCCCATCCTTGAGGCCACGGACGCCATCAGTGCCTTCGACTGGTCCCTCGAAGAGCTACCTGAACGCCACAAGCGCTTCAGCGAGGCGATGAAATCCGAGGTCGCCGTGCTGTCGGCCAGGGCGGCGCGCGATCACGAGGTCCCAGCTACCCTGCAAGAGCAGCGCACCTCGCGGGTAGAGGCAATATGACACCCAACCCATGGAGCAAGCTTATGCAAACGATCATACGATCCGGATGGTCTGGAATCCGATTTGGAAAACCGCAAGTGGGGGCCAGCGCAGAGCGAAGACGCATCACCCGGGCCAGCGACATCATCGCGTTCAGTGACATGACCGGCGATCGAAATCCACTCCACTACGATGGAATCCTGTCCGCCCGCACCGTATTCGGCCGTCTCATAGTCCAGGGCGGTGTCACTTCGGGCCTCCTCAATGCTCTGGTGGCCGAAGACTTGCCAGGACCCGGCAGCGTCTTTCTTGGCGTCGAGTGGAGGTTCCTCAAGGCCGTCGGCATCGGCGAGGAGATCGTCGCGCGCGCGCAAGTGCTCACCGTGCGCGACGACAAACCCATCTGCACACTGTCAACGACCGTCGCGAACGCGGCAGGCGAGATTTGCCTGTCCGGCACGGCAACGACCTACTCTGTGCCGCTCGATTAGCCGGCGTTGGGCCGCCGGGCGACGTCAGTTTCCATGCTCTCCCACACGCTGTCTCCAACGGGCAGACAGTATGTTCGAAGTACTCAGCGGAATGGTCCGCGACCAACACCAGGAGCCATCTTATGAACATCTCGTTCGGTATTTATGCAACCCCATCATCCACTTCGTGGGAGGACATCCGCAAGGGACCACCGCTCGACGCAGTCCGGGAGCATCTGGACCGGGTGGTGAACTTCAAGCGCATTTGCGAGATCGAACTGGGGCGACGGAGTTCAGGTCGTATGCAACGGCGGGCGTGAACACACGCCCGCGGTCGGTCAGTGTTTTGCGGACCCCAAGCGCTTCGTAGCTAATGTAAGGCCGACCGTAGGGTGCTAATGTGAAGCCGACCACACGTTAGGACAACCGGATTGAGCTCGGCCTTCGAAGTAAGGGTCCTCGGCGACTTCACGGTGCGCTATGATGGCGAGCCTGTGACGCTAACGCAATCGCGCAAAACGCGGGCGCTACTCGCCTATTTGGCCGTGCACCAAAAGCAGCAGCGCCGCGAACGGCTTTGCGAGATGTTTTGGGACGTCCCTGATGATCCTCGGGGGGCGCTGCGTTGGAGCCTCTCGAGGCTGCGCCGGATTCTAAACGCCGACGGCCAGACAAGGCTTGTGGCCGACCGCAACGCGGTTCAACTGAAGCCGGGATCGATCTGGCTCGACTACGACCTGATCAGGGGCCTGTCGGCCGATGCGGTTGGTTCGCTGCCTACCGAGCGTCTGGAAGCAATCGTCGCGGCTTTCTCAGGCCCGTTCTTGTCCGACCTCTACCTGCCGCGCTGCCAGGCGTTCGAAACTTGGCGCGTCTACTGCTCGAACGAGACCGAGATCCTGCGTCTAAAAGCGCTGCGCGCCCTGATCGATCGCCTTGGCGACGACCCTGAGCGGTCGCTTGCCCACCTGCACACGCTGCAGTCGCTTCTTCCAGGAGATGATCTCGCTGACGAGATCGCCCGCACTAACGAGCGGGCTCGTCTGACCGCCGCTGCTCGCCCGATCACAGCCGGCACGACGGTTGGACCTGGTAGTCGAGCTTCAGCCGAACTTCTGGAGCCGGTGCCTGCGCGCAGCCTCATCCTGCCGCCTTCGACGAAGGTTTCGTCAGACAAGCAGCAGATACGCTACGTCAACTCCCGCGATGGGACCCGGATCGCCTATGCCATCAGTGGGTCCGGGCCGCCAATCGTGCGCGCCTCCCACTGGATGTCCCATCTGGATTTCGATTGGGAGAGCCCAGTTTGGGGACATTGGATCGATGCCCTGTCCAGCGGCTTCACGCTCGTGCGCTATGACGGGCGCCTGAACGGCCTTTCCGACACAGTTTGCCAGGATGTTTCTTTCGATACCTTCGTCGACGATCTCGAATGCGTCGTAGAGGCTGTGGGCCTCGACCGTTTCGTCCTCCTAGGAATATCGCAAGGCTGTGCTTTCTCGGTCGAATACGCCATTCGCCATCCCGAGAAGGTCGCGGGCCTCTTGATTTGGGGGGGATATGTTCGTGGATGGCGAGCGCGCGGGAATGCAGCGGAGATAGTCAGGCGCGAAGCGATCGCCGAGTTGATGCGCAAGGGTTGGGGTCAGGACGACCCACTGTTCCGCCAAATGTTCACCAACCTGTTCGTACCGGGCGCCAATCGCGTGCAGATGGATTGGTTCAACGAGTTGCAGCGCCGGACACTCACGCCCGAAAATGCGTTGCGGTTGAGCTTTGCCTTTGCCGACGTTGACATATCGCGATCACTTGAACGGCTGCATGTGCCAGCGCTTGTCATGCATGCCAACGGCGACCGGGTCGCGCCCCTCTCAGAAGGCCTGGAGCTCGCCAGAACGATCCCCGGTGCCCGGTTCGTCGAACTGGACAGCGCCAATCATATCCTGCTTGCCGAGGAACCCGCGTTCCGCACCTTTGTCGTTGAGGCGTCGGCATTTGCAAACGAAGTGCTTCAGGCCCGATCGGTAGTTGCGGTCGACCCGAGGTCCCGGCGACAGGCAACGATCCTGTGCGCTGATTTCCGATACACGGAACAGGTGATGGAGAGCCTGCCCGCCGACCTCGCGCTGGAACGGATCGATCCTTTCCTCATGCAGGCCACCGCACTCGTGCGCAACAATGGTGGGACGGTTCTGACGATTTCCGAAAACGAGCTGGTCGCGTCGTTCGGCGCGCCCGAGCCGCTCGAAGGACATGCAGCGCTTGCCTGCCGGACCGCACTCGCGTTGCGCGAGCTCGCGCTGCGCCACGGCGATTGGATGACCGGCGTTCGTGCTGCCCTGGACACAGGCATCGTGATCGTCAGCCCGGCACGTGACCGGGCTTTGGAGGTGCGCGGCGGGCCGGTGTCCGTGGCCCATACGCTGAGCCAGGCGTTGGGGCGCGATCTCGTGGTGGCAACCGCCAGGACCCGGGCATCGGCTGGCGGCTTCGTCAGCATGGAAGCGCTGGCAGCGCCACTTCTGTCGGAATACCCGAAGAACCAGCGGCTCTTTGAAGTGAGCGAGATCAGGTGGGGTCGCTCGCGCTGGCAGCTGCGCGCCGAAACGCAGTTGTCGCCTTTCATCGGCCGCGAGATGCAGCTGCAGATTCTGAACAAGGCTTGGCATGAAGCGTCCAATGGCGAAGGCCAGACAGTTTTCGTAGTTGGCGATCCCGGTCACGGCAAGTCGCGTGTCACGCATGAATTCGTTGGCGCCATTCCTCACGATGACGCTGAGAATCTGGAGGTCGGCGCGCTCGAAACGGACCTGCGCAGCGGCTTCGTCGTAATTCGGAAGCTGCTGCAAACCCTGTTCGGCGTGGGCGACACCGAAGCGCCGCCGATCGCAATCGAAAAGGTACTGGCCGCGCAAAGCGCGCAGGGCTTCGATGAGCGGCTCCTCGATCCGATCATGGCAGTCATGGAGCTGCCCGTTCAGGATCCGAACTGGGCTATCATTTCTGGCCAGGAGCGATCCCGGCGCATGCAGGAAGCAGCGGTTGGGCTTCTGCTCTTCCTTGGCCGCAGGAAGCCCGTCGTTCTCCTGGTCGAGGACCTTCATTGGATAGACGCCGAGAGTGAGGGTATCCTGGTGCGGCTGGCGCAGGCACTGCCCACTGTCCGCTGCCTGCTTATCCTGACCTGTCGGCCCGAATACGATCGCGGTGCCTTCGCCGCTGCAGGACCTTCCGAAATCCGCCTGCCGGCCTTCAATACGGCCGAAGCAGCAGCATTTCTTGACTACCTGGTTGGCAGGGACCCTGAGCTCGAGCGGCTCCGCGGCGCGGTCTCGGATGCGTGCAAGGGCAATGCATTGTTCCTGGAAGAGACCGTCCACGCCCTCGCCGAGACCGGCAAGCTGGAAGGGGAGCCGGGCCGCTACCGGCCTTCTGGCGAGGTCGACGAGATCGTCGTTTCGGCGAGTATCCAGACGATCGTCGACGCTCGCTTCGAACGTCTCGACAAGGACGCGAAGCGGGTGGCCGAGGTCGCCTCGATCTTCGGCGGAGAGATTCCGGTGCCCTTGCTACGAAGGATGGCAGCGCTGTCGAGCCTGCGCTTCGATGCCGCCCTCCAGAATTTGAAGAAGGCCGATCTCCTGGTGGAGCTTCAGGTTTTTCCCGAGGCTTTCGTCCGCTTCAAGCACGTCCTCATCCGAACTTCTGTGTCAGGACGTATCGTATCGTCGGCGCTCATCGAGCTCCACAGGACTGCGCTTGCCGAACTGAAGGCCCATTACGCGGACCGGCTTGAGGAGTACAGCGAACGCCTGGCCAGACACGCGCAACAGGCTCACCTCTGGGACGAAGCCGTCGGCTATCTTCTGATCTCGGCTCGCAAGGCGATCAGGCGGTCGGCGCACGTCAGTGCACTTGAGCAGCTGGACCTTGGGGTCAGGCTGCTGAGGAGCAACGATGTCGCCGACGCCGATGAGCAAGAGATCGAGTTCCAGCTCGCGAGGGGCGTGGCCCTCATGGCGGCTCGTGGTTGGGGTGCGACCGAAGTGCTCGCCGCATTCGAGCGTGCCGAGGAACTTTGCGGCAAGATCGGCGACCAGGCGCGTCTGTTCACGGCGCTGCGCGGGAGAGCCCAATACTACATGCTTAGCGGTAAGCCGGCAGCGGCGCAGGAACTGGCCTGCCGATGGGCTGGCATGGTTAAGGACGACAGCGATCCCGGTCTCGCGATCGAAACCGAGCACATGTTCTGGACCAACAATTTCTTCCTTGGGGAGACGGCGGCGGCCCATGGCCATGCGGAACGCGCCATCGGCCTCTACGACCCCGACCGCGATCATTACCTGACCTACAAGTACTCCGGTCATGACCCGGGTGTCTGCTGCCGCTGCTTCGCAGGATTGTCGGCCTGGCTGGCGGGCGAGCCGGATAAGGCCCGGCTACGGTGCGAAGACGCAATCGGACTCGCCGGACGTTTCGAGCATCCACTGAGCATGGCACTTGCGTATTGGGGGACCAGCTACCTCCATATGTTCGCGGGTGAGCCTGCGGCCGCGCTTCGGGCGGCGGAAAGCGAGCTGCAGATAGCAGAGAAGTTCCAGTTGCCGCTCCTTATCGGCCAAGCCGCGTTCCAGGTTGGATGGGGGCAATTCCGGCTTGGGGAACGGGAGTCTGGCCTGCGCGGCATGGAGGAAGCTATATCTGCCATTCGCCGGACCGGCGCTGAAATGGGGCTGCCCTATCTGATAGGCCTTTACGCCGAAGCGCTGGGCGACAGCGGCAGGCTGGACAGCGCTCGCAAGTCGGTTGAAGCTGCCCTCGAGCTCGGCCGCTACAACGGAACCTATTTCCAGCTCGCCGAAGTACTTAGGATCGAAGCCTGTATCCGCGAAAAGAGCGGTGGCGGACCTGACGAGATCGAGAAGATGCTCCACGAGGCTGCGAACGTCGCTACCTTGCAGCGTTCCGCGATTGGCCAACTGCGTATCGCTGTGGAACTCGCTCGCTGTCTTCGAAGCCGTGGAGATGTCGAGAAAGCGCGTGAACTGATCGCGCCTCACGGCGAGCTGGTCGGCAAGCTCGACGATAGCCCGGATGCGCACGCGGCGCGTGAGTTGTTCTAGCGAGCGTGGCTACGTGACGCGTGCCCAGCAACCATGCCGCCCGCCACTGCGGCTGAATGAGCGTTCTCTAGCCCGAACTCTCCAAGGCCATGAACTGCACGTTTGGTGCACAGGTTTTTGAGGCTGACTATTTCGAGAGGTTAGCGGCCACGGAATCTTGCGAACTTGAGCGGATCGTTCGCTTGGCGAACGCACCTGATTTCCAACTTGTATGTCCGCAATTGGCGCAACCACGATTGTTGGGGTCGGCTAACGGAAGCGGCAGGGCCGATCTTAACGTCCGACATGAGGCGCTTTTCAGACTGACAACTTTTGGGCCGACTGCAGACTGTCTGGTTCGGAGAGCCTCATGGGGATAGCAGCCGTTCGCCGGGTCCGATTCCGCTGTTGTCGCCGAATCTGGAGCTGCAGCACGAGTTGTAGCGCAGGTAACGGAGCGGGTTTCCGCCCGCCCTAGTCTAGAATACGTCCGCGTCGTCCCCTCACCGAACCAGCGCAAGGCAAGCTGTCCGCAGCGTAGAAGTCAGAGTGGATTGGCTTGGGGTCAGATGCGATGTCGGAGCGCCTCGACGACTACCGCCATCGCAGGCGAGAGCTGCCGCCTACTCGGGTAGTAGAGGTGATAGCCCGCAAATGGCTTACTCCAGTCGTCAAGCACCAGCCTGAGGCGTCCGCTGGTGATGTGGTGGCTTACGAGATTTTCCGGGACATAGGCGATCCCGCAACCGCGTATCGCAGCCTCGATCATGGGTATGGACGAATTGAAGGTGAGTTGGCCTTCCACCCGCACGCGAAGGTCGCGCCCATCCCTGGCGAATTCCCAGGCATACAATCCGCCGAAAGTCGCCTGTCGCATGTTTATGCAGTCATGATCGACCAGATCCTGGGGTGCGGTTGGCACCGGATGGTGGGCAAAGTACTCTGGCGAAGCCACGGCCACGAGCCTCCAATCCGGACCGATCCGCACTGCGATCATATCCCTGTCGATGCTCTCGCCGAGCCGCACGCCTGCGTCAAAGCGCTCCTCCACAATGTTCTTCATGCCGTTGTCGCTGTAGAGCTCGACGCGCACGTCGGGATAGTCGCTAAGCACGGGCTGCAGCTTTGGCCAGACAGTCGTCTGGAGCGCATGGTCGGACAGAGTGATGCGGACCGTTCCGGAGGGTTTGTCGCGAAAGGCCACCAGGCTTGCAAGGTCGGCCTCGATTTCCTCGAAGCGGGGAACAAGAGATTGGAAAAGCCGCTCGCCGGCCTCGGTCGGGGCGACACTCCGCGTCGTGCGCGTCAGCAGACGGACTCCAAGACGAGCTTCCAGATCCTTGATTGTCGAGCTTAGGGTCGACTGCGAGGTACCGAGCTTGGCCGCCGCCTTGGTGAAGCTGCGCTCGCGAGCGACAGCCACAAACCAGAGCAGATCTTTCATGCCATCGCGCTGCATGGTCGCCTCCTAACGGACATTTATATCACAAGCAGATAAGTCCATGCGAATTACTCAGACTAATAGAATGGGTTCCTCAGCGATATATTCCGGGCATGACGACGAGGAAGGCGACTGATCAGCCCCAGCTGCGTTGCAGGGATGCCAACTAATGGAAACGACCTACGACACCAGATTCATCGAAGACCGCGCCGCATGGGGTGCGGTGCTTTCGATGGCGCTTTGCGTCTTCGTGCTTATCGCGTCGGAATTCATGCCGGTGAGCCTGCTCTCCCCGATCGCGGCCGATCTCGACATCACCGCAGGCCGCACCGGACAGGCGATCTCGATTTCGGGTGCTTTCGCCGTCGTGACCAGCCTGCTGGTTGCCGGCCTCACGCGCCGGATTGACCGCCGGCTGGTCGTGACCGGCTTTACCCTTCTCCTCATCGTCTCCGGGCTCGCTGTCACTTTTGCGCCGAATTACGCGTCCCTCATGGTTGGCCGCGCGCTGCTCGGAATCGCCATCGGCGGCTTCTGGTCGATGTCGACCGCGATCGTCATGCGCCTGATGCCGCAGGACATCGTTCCAAAGGGCCTCGCCATGCTGAACGCTGGCAATGCCCTTGCCGCCACGATTGCCGCACCGCTGGGCAGCTTTCTTGGCGCCTATGTGGGCTGGCGCGGCGCTTTCTTTCTCGTCGTGCCGCTCGGTCTGCTGGCGCTGGTCTGGCAGTGGATCAGCCTTCCTGCGCTGCCCCCGCGCCAGAGGAAACGTCCAGGCAATCCGCTGGCGCTGCTGGGCCGTCTTCCAGTCGCCATCGGCATGGCGTCGATCATGATGCTGTTCATGGGCCAGTTCGCGCTTTTCACCTATCTGCGCCCCTTCCTCGAGAGCGCCACCCGGCTTGATATCGCCGCGCTTTCGGCGATCCTGCTGGCGATGGGGCTGGCGGGGGTCCTCGGTACCTTGTGCGTCGGCCGGCTTTTGCGGACGCGCCTGTTCGGCATTCTCATAGTCATCCCCCTGGTCATGGCCGCGCTAGCAGTTGCGCTCGTTGCCTTCGGTGCCTCGCCAGTTCCCACAGCGCTGCTGCTCGTTGCCTGGGGTTTCTTCGGCACGGCCGCGCCCGTTGGCTGGGGTACGTGGCTCAGCCGCACGTTGCCGGACGACGCGGAGGCCGGCGGCGGGCTGCAGGTCGCCGTCATCCAGCTCGCCATCACCGGGGGCGCCGCCCTCGGCGGCACGCTCTTCGATACGGTCGGCTGGTGGGGAGCGTTCACTTTTGCCTCGATGTTGCTCTGCGGATCGGCGCTCGCCGCCTTCGCCGCAGCGCATATGGCCCGGAGATCCTCGCAATGATCATCGAGCATGCGACGCTCAGCCGCCGGACATTGCTCGGCGCCGCGCTCGCGGTGGCGGCCTTGCCGCGCGCAGCCGCCAGCCAAGAGGGCAAGGCCCCAGCCAGCCAGGAGCCCACCGACATGAAGATAAGGATGACTTTTAACGGCCGCACCATGACCGCGACGCTCTACGACAATCCGTCGGCGCGCGACTTCTTCTCCATGCTGCCGCTGGACCTCAAGATCGAGGACTACGCGCATAACGAGAAGATCGCCTATCTGCCGCGCAAGCTAACGGAGGATGGAAGCGGTCCGTTCGCCAACGAGCAGCCCTATGACCTCTGCTATTTCATGCCCTGGGGCAACTTGGCTATGTTCTACGCCGACTATCGCCATCCCGGGCTGATCAGGCTCGGCCGATTCGACGAGGGCGAAAAGGCCCTGCACATTCGCGGCGAGTTCTCGCTCCGCATCGAACGCGTTTGATGACACAAAGGAGATCACCATGGACATTGTTCGCGCTGGAACGAGGCCTTCCGGCAAGGGGCCGGCTGACTGGTTCACCGGCACGGTGCGGATCGACCCGCTCTTCAACCCCTTCGACCCAGAGCGGGTCCAGGGCGCGCAGGTAACTTTCGAGCCGGGCGCCCGCACCGCCTGGCACACGCATCCGCTTGGGCAGACGCTGATCGTCACGTCCGGCCTCGCCCGCGTCCAGCGCGAGGGCGGCCCGATCGAGGAGGTCCGGCCCGGCGACGTCGTCTGGTTCGCGCCCGGCGAAAAGCACTGGCACGGCGCGTCGCCGCAGACCGCCATGACCCATATTGCTCTCCAGGAGGTCAAGTACGGTAAGGTGGTGGACTGGCTGGAACATGTCAGCGACGCCGACTACGGCGCCTGACGTCGATTGATCGAAAGGAAAGCAAAGTGCTCGCAACCCTTCTTTACAAGCCTGGCGACATCCGCTGCGAGGAAGTCGCCGATCCGAAAATCCTGCGCCCGACGGACGCCATCATCAAGCTCTCGGCAAGCTGCATCTGTGGATCGGACCTGTGGCCCTATAGAGGGCTCCAAAACGTAGACGGTCCCATGCATATGGGCCATGAATATTGCGGCATCGTCGTCGAGGTCGGTGCAGAGGTGCGCACGGTGCGTCCCGGCCAGTTCGTCGTCGGCTCGTTCTGCCTCTCCGACAACACCTGCCCGCATTGCCGCTTCGGTTTCCAGTCGTCCTGTGTGCAGCGCGAGTTCATGTCGGGCGCGCAGGCGCCTTACGCCCGCGTGCCGTTGGCGGATGGCACACTGGTCGACACTGCCGAGGTGCCGTCGGCCGAACTGATTCCTGACCTGCTGGCTGTGTCCGACGTGCTCGGCACCGGCTGGTATGCGGCCGACGCGGCCGAGGTCCACGAAGGGTCGACGGTGGTGGTCGTCGGCGACGGCGCGGTCGGCCTGATGGGAGTGCTGGCGGCCAGGGAGCTGGGCGCGGAGCGCATCATCGCCATGAGCCGCCACAAGAGCCGTCAGGACCTTGCCCGCGAATTCGGCGCGACCGACATCGTGGCCGAGCGCGGCGAGGAAGGCATTGCGCGCATCAAGGAGCTGACCAAGGGCGTCGGCGCGGACTCCGTGCTGGAATGCGTCGGCACGGGAGAATCCTTCGACCAGGCGCTGGCCTGCGCGCGGCCCGGCGGCACGATCGGCTATGTCGGCGTACCGCATGGCGTGAGCTTCGACGGCCAAAGACTGTTCTTCGGCCAGAAGCGGATGCTGGGCGGCCCGGCGCCGGTGCGCCGCTTCCTGCCAGACCTGATGGACCGCGTGCTCAAGCGCAGCATCAAGCCCGGCAAAGTCTTCGACCTCAAGCTGCCGTTGGCCGAGGTCGCCGAAGGCTACCGCGCGATGGACGAGCGCCGCGCGATCAAGGTCATGCTCTCCGTGTGAGCGAGGATTGGGAGCGACAGCCCGTTCGCGCTCACATCAGATAAGGAACAAAGACATATGACGATGAGATTGAAGATCGCCGCGTTTGCGCTTGCGCTTTCGGCCGCCACGCCGGCCCTTTGCGGGGAGTCCCCGATCGTCGGCGCGTGGCGCATGACGTCGCTAGAAGTCGGCGCGGGTGGAAACCTCAAGCCCGTACCGTATTCCGGTCAGGTTATTTTCACCGAGGCCGGCACTCTCTCGGTACAGGCGCAGAATCCCGAGGCCAAGGCGCCCGACACGCCTTACACAAGGAATGGCTACGAAGCCTATTACGGACCCGTCGCCATCAACGACCGGGACAAGACCTTCGTCATCACTGTCGAGTCTTCCCTGGTCCGCAATCTTGTCGGGCAAAGCATGAAGCGCAAATTCGAAGTCTCGGATAATAAGCTGGTCCTCACGCCGGACAATCCGGCCGAGGGCTGGCGCGTGACCTACGAGCGCGAGTGATCTGAACAGCCCGGCTCTTAAGGTGTTACCGATGGCCACGATGGCGCGGACCTCAGGCCGAAATGACGCGATGGCGGAACTGTTGCCGATCATGGCGGCTGTCTTCGCCGGCTTCCTGCTGATCGGCCTGGCGCTGCCCGTCCTGCCGCTGCATCTTCACCAGCGGCTCGGTTTCGGTCCCTTCGCCGTCGGGCTGGTGACGGGTAGCCAGTTCGTCGCCTCGATGCTGTCGCGCATTAGAGCCGGAAATTATGCCGATGGCCGCGGCGGCAGGCGGGCCGTCATTATCGGACTCATTGCCGCTGCGCTGGCGGGGTTCATTTATCTCGGCTCGCTGGCATTGCTTGACCGGCCGCTAGTGTCCGCGTCTTGGCTCTTCGCCGGCCGGGCGGTGCTGGGCGCGGCCGAGAGCTTTATCATCACCGGGGGCGTCGCCTGGGGCCTGGCCCTTGCGGGCGGACAGAACTCCGGAAAGGTCATCGCCTGGGTGGGTACGGCGATGTTCGCGGCGCTCGCGCTCGGCGCACCGATCGGATCTGCGCTTTACGCGGCCGGAGGCTTCGCGGCGATCGCTCTCGCGACGCTCGTCCTACCGCTTCCGACGCTGCTTGCCATCCTGCCGATGCGTGGTGCCAGCCCCGCCGCGAGCACTACGCGGCAATCATGGAAGAGCGTGGCGCGAGCGGTCTGGCTTCCCGGCATCGGAGCCGCTTTCAGCAGCCTCGGCTATGGCGCAATCCTGTCCTTCGGCGCGCTGCTCTTTGTCGAGCGCGGTTGGCAGCCAGTCTGGCTTCCCTTCACCGCTTATGCCGCTTCGCTGATCGCGGCAAGGCTATGCTTCGGCCACCTGCCTGACAGGTTAGGGGGCGCGCGCGTCGCCGTGATCTTCGTGGCGGTCGAGGCCGCAGGGCTGATGTTGATCTGGCTTGCGCCCGGGCCTGTACTCGCCGCCATCGGAGCGGGGCTGACCGGCCTCGGCTATTCGCTGGTCTATCCCGGTCTCGGTGCCGAGGCCGTAAGCAGTCTTCCGCCACGCAGCCGCGGCCTGGCCATGGGATTCTACACCGTCTTCCTCGACTTGGCGCTTGGCTTCGGCAGTCCGGCGCTCGGAATGGTCGCCGCGCCGGCCGGCTTGCAATTCGTCTTCTTCGCGGTCGCGGTGGCAACACTTCCGGCGTTTGGCATCGCTCTGCTGCTGGGACGCCATGACGCTCCGCTTTAATGCCGGATGGCTGCACTCGGGATCTCTGACCTGCGCTCCAACCCATTTGATCCTGGCCCGAGCGATTTGGAATTCCGACACAGATGATCATAGACTTCGCAATTGCGAGGGGCCATCTGCAATCGGGCCGTCTCTAAATCTTCCAGCACGGTTGCTGTGTAGGTACAGCAGTCACTTCCACAACCTACCAGGCATAGGCCCCCGGCGCTTCACCGCCGGGGCCTGGCCAAATCTTGTCCAGCCTCATCAGTGTTTCATTCGAAAGCTTCAGCAAGGGTGCCTTCAAGTTCTCGCGGAGCTGCACCACCGTCCGGGGACCGCTGATCACCGCGCTGACAATCGGATTGTGGAGCAACCACGCGAGGGCCACGAGGGCCGGCGCTTCGCCCAGTTCATCGCAGAGCGCTTCATAGGCTTCCAATTGCGGGCGCAGTTCGGCGACCCGCGGTTGAAGCGGCGTCGACGAGCCGTGCCCCTGGGCTGCCCCGCGGAGCACGCCGCCGAGCAACCCAGCGCCGATCGGTCCATAGGGGATGAGGCCCACCCCGTAGTGACGCAGCGCCGGGATCACCTCTAGCTCAATGGTACGCTGCGCGAGGTTGTAGAGGCTCTGCTCGGAAGCCAGTCCCAGCAGATTGCGCGACGCGGCCGTGCACTGGGCAGTGGCGATGTCCCAGCCCGCGAAGTTGCTGCTGCCCACGTAGGTGATCTTGCCCTCGCGGATCAGTTGCTCCATCGCCTGCCAGATTTCCTCCCACGGTGTGACCCGGTCGACGTGATGCATCTGGTAGAGATCGATGTGATCGGTTTTCAGCCGCCGCAAGCTGGCTTCGCAGGCCCGTCGGATGTGATAGGCAGACAAGCGTCGATCGTTGGGACCAGAATCCATCGGCTGGTAGACCTTCGTCGCCAATACAATCCGGTTGCGCCGGCCGCCCTGCGCGAGCCAGCGGCCGATGATCTCCTCGGAGGTGCCGTAGCCCTTCTCCATTTCGGGCGATTGCGGGCCTCCATAAACATCCGCCGTGTCGAAGAGATCGATGCCGGCGTCGAGAGCTTCGTCCATGATCGTGACACTGTCCGCCTCATCGATCTGCCAGCCGAATTCCATCGTGCCGAGGGCTATTCGGCTGACCTTGATGCCGGTCCGGCCTAGAGGAGTGTAATTCATGGCAAACACCTTAGATTTGTTTCAGGATAGCTACTTCTGCCCCCGTGACTTCCGATGCATCCATGCCATGCGCAACCTAGCGGAATACTCCGGCTACAAACCGCCCATCTTGTAACGCTACTCGCACGTACAGCGAAGCTCCGCTTTCCGCCCTAGGTGCCTAATTCTAGCGCGATGCAGCTAGGTCGCCCTCCGGGCTCACGTGAGTTCTTGGCGCAAAGCCGGCTACGGCCTCTGCCGGGGCGATGTCCGCTTTTTGTGAACGGACTGGACCGTATGAACGACTGCCATGAGGCGCAAATTGTTCACGGCTCCACTCGTGAAGCGGAGCCGCTCTTGATCACCTCAGTTGCCTCGGCAAGTTCGAGAGCATCTTCTACATCGACTCCCAGATAGCGAACAGTGCTCTCGATTTTGGTATGACCGAGCAAAATCTGGATAGCTCGCAGATTTCCCGTCGCTTTGTAGATAATCGACGCCTTGGTGCGACGCAGGGAATGAGTGCCGTATTCCTGGGGTCGAAGCCCGATCGCCTCGACCCATTCGTCGACGAGGCGGGCATACTGCCTTGTGCTCATGTGAGCCCTTGGATCGATCCTGCTCGGAAATGCGTAATCATCCATTGTCCCGCCGCGTCGTGCCAGCCATGCGACAAGGCTGGAGCGTGCGTCGCTCATCAACTCGAACTGAACAGGTCGGCCGGTCTTCTGTTGGATGACCATCGCGCGAGTTCGGATTTCCGGCCCTACGACAAGGTTGCCGATTTTGACTTGACGAGATCGCAGCCGCGCAACTTGCTGTCGATCGCCAGATCGAAGAGCGCTCTGTCTCGCAGACGCCGTTCCCGATCGAGAAAGAAGCGTATCGCCCATATCTGTCGAGGTTTCAGAGGGCGTTTCGTTCCGACCTTCTTGTCAGCATTCCATGCCCGGCGATCGGAGGCAGTGAGGTCGTAGCACGAGTGTCCCATTTCGTTTCTCCTTCGGCCATGATTGGCCACCGGAGAAACGCCGGTAGACGGTTGGGGGGCCGAGAACGGACTGGCAGCTTCAGGCTGCGAATCTTCGTGAGCGGACATAATGGGCGGCGTGGGGCATCGTAAGGATCTGACCCTCTGCTGTCCTTCAAACCAGCGTCTCGGAACGTCCCGATTGGGCAAATAGCGGGTCTTGCGCTCACAGTAATTGCATATTCCGAATGGTTCTTGGTGCCGCGAAGAGCCCATGGCAGCTAGAGAATTTTCGGTTGTGCGCCCAACCGGAGTGGACAAGCTCTGACTCCGAGACTGCCTCAACTCACCAAGGCTCGCCGATCGATTTCTTCGACGGTCCTGACCCCAGTGAGCGCCATTGTGACATCCAGTTCCTTCCGGATAATCTCGATCGCCCTGGCGACGCCTGCCTGGCCGCCTGCGCCCAAGCCGTAGATGTAGGCGCGACCAATCATGCAGCTCTTGGCGCCGAGCGCGAGCGCGCGCATCAGGTCTTGTCCGGAACGAATGCCGCCGTCGAAGAGGATCTCAATATCTGAGCCGACTGCGTCCGCGATTTTGGGGAGTATCGAGATCGACGACGCACCGCCGTCCAGTTGCCTGCCGCCGTGATTGGACACGACGATGCCTTCGACACCGGCTTTGCTCGCGATCTTGGCGTCTTCCACATCGAGAATGCCCTTGATGATCAGTTTTCCTGGCCAGATGCTCCGAATCCACTCGACATCTTTCCAGTTCAGGGTGGGATCGAATTGATGCGCGATCCATTCCGCCAGCGCTGTGACCCCTTCCTCACCCTTTACGTGGCCGGCGAGATTACCGAATGTCCAGCGCTTTCCAGTGAGCACGCGATAGACCCAAGCCGGCTTGGTTGCCATATCGATGAGGTTTCTGATTGTAAGTGACGGCGGAACTGAAAGGCCGTTCTTGATGTCAGCGTGGCGTTGCCCGAGTATCTGCAGATCAACGGTGAGCACCAGAGCGCTACACTTGGCGGCGACAGCGCGCTCGATGAGGGAGCGTGCGAAGCCCCGGTCCTTCATGACATAGAGCTGGAACCAGAACGGCTTTTCGACGGCACCGGCAACGTCTTCGATCGAGCAGATCGACATCGTGCCTAGCGTGTACGGAATCCCCGCGGCCTGGGCGGCACGACAGGCGTGTATCTCGCCATTGCCGTATTGAAGTCCGCCGATGCCGATCGGTGCCAGAGCTATGGGGAGCGAGGCTTTCTCGTTGAGGATTTTCGTGCTCGTGTCGCGTTCCGAAACGTCAATTAGCACCCGCTGACGAAGCCTTACGCGTTCCATGTCAGCGCGGTTGGCGCGCAGCGTCTCTTCCGAATATGCGCCTGCCTCGGCGTAGCCGAAGAAGGCGCGAGGAACTTTGCGGTGAGCGGCCCGCCGAAGGTCTTCGATGCAGGTCATTTTCTGCATCGATGAACCTAACGGCGATGACGTGGCCTCCTTGCGAACGTGTGCGTTTTTGGGCTTGCAAGACTGATCCTTCATCGGCTTTCCACCGAAAGCGCGTTCGCAAGCAGTTCTGAGGATTTCTTCGTCGCCGTCACGCATGAAGATCATCGCCCCAGATACCCCATATCGTCCTCTCGATAACCGTTGCTCGGCCGCTCCGATGGGAGGACACGGGTACCGGAAGAAGCTCGCCCGACACGCGCTACCAGCGCGCACAGGCCAATCGCGGAAGTCCACAGATCGAACCGGCGGATCGTCGATGCCCTACAGGCCCGCTGTTTCTCAAGATAACCCGTAAGCGCAATATCGTGGCGAAGGGGCACAACCTCGTCGCGCGGCTGCGGATTTTGCAAGGGATCATCATGCCAGATGGGCCATTCAGTCGAGCTCGGGCGCACCACGTACTCCTCCACAGGTAAGACTGTCTCGTCTCGACAATGTCCTCCAGCACCGTGAGAAACGCGTTGGAACCGGCGTGAAGGATTCGTGAAAAGCACTTCGCTGGCGAGATCACAGTTGAATTAGTGGCAAGTACAGGAAAGGATTACCGGGAAATTGTGGCTGTGGCGGATCCGGATGGCGCGCCCTCATCTCAGTCTGTTAGGTGGTTTTGACTTTGCCGGTGATGCAGCGGCGGCCCCGGCCTTCAGTCGCAAGGCGCGCGCCATGATGGCTTATCTCGCCCTGCAATCCGGGAAATCCCAGTCGCGCGAGAAATTAGCCGCCCTGCTGTGGGGCGGTAACACCGAGTCCCAAGCCAGGATGAACCTGCGGCAGACCCTATCCGTGATCAGAAAGGCGATGCGCTCCACCGACGGTGGTAAATTCCTGACCGACGGCGGCAGCATCACCCTTAACCTTGATGATCTTGATTTCGATGTCGCGCGGTTTGAGGAGCTAGCAGCCGGCCCAACACCCGAGCAACTCGAGCAGGCGCTCGTTGTCTATCGTGGCGACCTCCTCGAGGGCTTCGACCTGAAGGAGGAGCCGTTCGAAGACTGGCTCAGGATGGAGCGCGAGCGATTGAGAACGGTGGCAAGCACCGTTCTGGAGAAGCTCGTCGCGCACTACTCCGCAACGAATAGTCTTGCGTCTTGCGTGCGGGCGGCCACGCGCCTGCTGGCCTTGGAACCGCTGAGGGAGGATATCCACCGAGCCTTGATGCAAATCTATACCCGCCAAGGCCGACCCAACATGGCACTGAAGCAATATGCGCAATGCCGTGAGGTACTGCGCAAGCACCTTCAGCTGGAACCGGAGAAGGAGACGCGTGAGCTGTACGACAAGCTCCGTGCTAGCCGTTCCGTGCCATCCAAACAGAATCCAACACCGAGCGTAAGGGCCGAGGGGTCTGTCCCAGTCGATAGCCCAGTGCCGGTCTCGCTGCGCCCGGAAACGCACTACGTAAGGTCGGGCGGGGTTAGCGTTGCCTATCAGGTAACCGGTGGGGGACCGTTCGACCTCGTCTACGTACAGGGCTGGGTTTCCAACCTCGACTATGCCTGGGAATCTCCGCGGCTAACGCACGTGCTGCGGCGACTTGGGTCATTTTGTCGGCTGGTCCGCATCGACAAGCGGGGCACTGGGCTTTCCGACCGCAATGTGGGCTTTCCAACGCTGCAAGAGCGGGCGGACGATGTGCGGGCGGTACTCGATGCAATCGGATCGCGACGGACGGTCTTGTTCGGCAGTTCCGAAGGCGGCGTCCTGTGCATGCTCTTTGCGGCGACCTATCCCGAGCGAACCGAGGCTCTCATTCTTCACGGTGCCTACGCTCAAGGACTGTGGTCGCCGGACTATCCTTGGGCAAAGACAAGAGAGGAAATGGAAGAAGAATTGGTCGCAATCGAGCGCAATTGGGGGGAGCCTTGGGACTTGGGAAGAGGAGCGCCGAGCTTGGTGAACGATACTCACGAGCAACAATGGTTCGCAGCTTATCTGAGGAATTCGGCGTCTCCTTCCGATGCGATCGCACTGTGGCGCTGGGGCGCAGAAGTCGATGTCCGTAATATCCTCCACGCGATCCATGTGCCCACTCTGATCCTCCAGAGGAAGGGTGATCGATGGGTCAAGGTTGAAGAAGCGCTTTACCTGTCCGAGCGCATCGCTGGTGCCACGCTTGTTGAGCTCCCGGGCGATGACCACCTGATATGGGGCGCCGATTCGGATCGTCTAGTCGACGCGATCCAACACTATCTCACCCTCACGTTTCCGACGAAGGCCGGATAGAGCTGCAAGGTTGGCTTGTCTTCTTCCTGCTCATTGCAATGGATCGTCTCGATCAGTTTCGGGAGGATCATCGAAACCACTCGATGACCTGAGCGAAGAACTACGCTTGAGGCCGTCGTTCCGAAGCAAGAGATGTGCCGGTATCACCTGCTCCCGACCCACTGCCGGATCTCGTCAGCCAATTGCTCGAGAACGCCTGTCGTCCCGGCGGGGAGCGGGTCCGGAAACCGTTGCTCGGGATACGCGAGCGTTCCCCCCAGATGGACCGGCTGGACGCAGGGCATCTCGTGCTGTTCGAAAAACTTGATCACGTTGTCCGCGCATAGGCCCACACTCGGATCGTCCGCGGGATCGGTGGCGCCGTTGACGACGACCGCTCCGAGTTTTCCTTTGAGCTGTTGTCCGTCTCGCCACAGGGGATCCGATCTGTCGAGCAAGACGACGCCCAGGGCCGGCGGCATTCCGAAGCAGGTGGGAGTAGCCATCAGAATCACGTCCGACTCTTTTATGAGTGACAGAACACGATCGATCCCGTCGCCGTGGTATCCGAACGTTTGATAACACTGCTCGCACCCGAGACAGTCGATACGCTCATCGGCCAGACGCACCTGTTCCACGACCTTCACCCGCCGATCTCTCTCGAGCGAGCGAAGAACCACGCCGAGCATCCGCCCTGAGTTACTGGACGTGCGTGGGCTGCAGTCTATTCCAATAATGGTCGTCGCTTTGTCCATGTGAGGATCCCTAGTAAGGCGTGACAGCTCGATACCGGATGGGATGGGGCGAAGTTTTGAGTATCCCCACCGATGGCTTCAAAGTCGATGATACTCGTTCTTTTTCCGGATCACTCCGACACGTGACCCCAAAGCCACCTCCGAATCCCCCCAGCCATGGCCCTTTAGCGGTTCCAAGCTCTGGTTGTTGCCTTGAAAACGTGAACCGAGAGCGGCTCTGACAATCTTGATGAGTGACGCGCAGCGACCGCAAGGCCGGTCCTGTCGCCGGCCACGTCCGCTTTCAGGCGGTGGCAAAGCTGATCTCTACGGCCGACATGAGGCGCGAAGCCACCGCTCCTTCCGGGCAAAACTGGAACGGGATTTAATCAAAAGGCCACCTTGCCGGCGGACGACCCATGTTGAGAGTGTGGAAAATTAAACCGCGCGCGATGATCGACGTGCGGAAAGGCCGTTTATGGCCGAGAACGCGGTCGGCTTTTGGGCCCCGATCGGCGAAAGCCGACCTTCGGTCACCATCGAATGAGGCTTCAAACAACCCCTTTGGAATGGACCTGCTGTTATTCGCGTTGGCTTAACGGGCTTCGGTTATACTGGCCCGAAGATCGAGCAGCGCATGCAAGGGGCAGTTCGCAACCGGGGTCGTCGGCTACGTTGTAGCGGTAAACTTGTTGGCATACGCCGCCATGGTGTTCGACAAGGCTAGGGCCGAGAACAGGTCGCAACGCATTCCCGAGTCGACGCTTCTGTACCTGGCTTTCATCGGGGGCAGCATCGGGACTATGATCGCTCAGCAAACGATCCGGCACAAGACGCGCAAGGAGCCGTTCCGGTCCAGGCTCATTGGCATCGTCCTGCTCTAAGTCTTCTCGATAATCGCGCTTATAGTGGGATTGGTCGTTACGGGATCGCCCGAAACGTTATCGCAATTCCTTACATTCTGAAGTGAATTCGGGGCCGAAAAACGAAGGTCTGAATTCGAGATGACCGGCCCAGAAGGCTGCCCGCACACCCAATCTGCTTATTGGTCTGCAGCAACTGTCATGAGCCACTTGCCAGCTTGATTGCGGGCGCACCACTGATCGATGTCCGATCATTCATTGCGTCGGTGACGGCAGCGGATCAAGCCGCGGCACAAATTCCTCCAGCGAGTCATCAAGCAGCGGGGGTTCTTCCTCAGCCTCCTGCTTGGGCTCGACCATCAGGAGACCGACGACGACCAGTGCCAGAGAGGCCCAGGTGACGACTGGTATCGCCTCTCCAAGCAACAGCATACTCCAGCCTATGCCGGCCGCTGTTCCCGCATAGGCGTTCTGGCTGGCGAAGACGGCACCGGTGCTGGAGATCAACTGAATGAAAAGCAGCATCGCCAAATTGCCAGCGGCAGCCATCAGCAAGACGATGACGCCAAGCCGACCGGCCAACAGATCAAATGGCACGAAGTCCCGATAAAAAGCCGCAAGTGGGATCAGCATGAAAACCGAGACAACGAGGGTCATGCCGAACAGGGCGACGTTATCGATGTTGGCGGGCTTGGACTCTGAGAGATAGATATCCTCGGTCGCGTAAGTGACGGGGATTACCAAGGCAATGGCAAGCCACAGCCAACTGGTGGCCATTTCCCCGGGCTCTCCGTACAGGAGGATGATGAAGATGCCGACGAGACCCAATCCAAGCCCTAAAAAGCGCTTCAAATTCGGAGCTTCGGTCCGCATCAGAGCGGCGAACAAGAAGACAGCAAATCCCTCGAGCACGATGACAATGGAGACGATAGAAGCTGGAAGCTTGCTTGCCACCCAATACACCAGAATCTGGTTGATCACCGAGCTAATGAACGCAAAACGAAGGATGAATTTCCTATCCGCCGACGTTAGGTCCTTGAGGCTCGGCATTGTCTGTCGCTTCACACTAATCCCAATGCAGAACACGGCTCCGATGATATCAATGAGGATTGCCAATCCCACCGGATGAGCCTCAACAAGCGAAGCCATCTTGGAAAGTGGCACGACGACGCCCCATAATCCACCACATGCCAGCAGCAGAAGAGCGCCACGAAACGTGCGAATATTCTGCCGCATCTTTCGTTCTCGCTCGTAGACCTTCTGGGCCATTGTCGCGAAGACGGTGGCAAGCTTGCCGAGACCATCTGTACGGCTTGCTACGTCGCGGATGCCAAGCTTCGAAGGATTGAACCGCCCGGTCTCCAAGGTGGCGGCCGCCCTGGTCAGCTTGGCCACCTGCCGCAGATATTCCGTCTCAACGTCGCGGAGTCTTTTTTTCTCGATGCAGGTTTCAACACGAGCCTTGAGTAGAGCGAGTTCAAAATCCTTTGGCAGAAAGTCTTCCGCGCCAAGCTCGATAGCGCTAATTACGCTGCTCATTTCTTCATCAAGGGCCGAGATGACGATCACCGGCAGATCGCGAGTGGCCCGCGATGACTTGAGCGCCTTGAGCACTTCGAAGCCATCCATTTCGGGCATGACGATATCGAGGAGTACGAGGTCGAATGGATTCTGGGCAACCTGTTCAAGCGCCAGCTTGCCGCTTGCGACAGCGGTTGTTTCATGGCCGAGCGATTGGATGGCTTTGCTGAGCTTCAGGCGCACAGTGCCTGAGTCATCGACTATAAGGACGCGCGCACCTACTGGTGCGCGAGCCTCAGGTGGCTGAGTCTCCGCTACTATGCTCATTCAGTTGTCCCCCTCGTTTCAAATCAGCAAGACGCGAACTTAGATCTCGGTTCGCCGTGTCACACTCGCCCGCGATGAGTTCCACTTCCGTCGAGGCCCCGCTGGGCAGACCGTCGCGGCAGGATGTTTCCATTGCCGCGCAAAGCGCGGAAAGTTGGTTGGCGCCGAAGTCCCGCGCGCTTGATTTCAGCGTATGGGCTGCCCGGCCAAGGCCTGAACGGTCGCCAGACTCCGCAGCCCGGCGCATCTGCTCGACGAGCAACGGGGATTCATCCAGAAAACTCTCAATGAGCTCCGCCAGAGATTCTTGATCCCCGCCTATGAGGTCAAGGAGCTTGTCGAGAGCTTCCTGTGCCACAGCCATGACCAAACCTTTGTCCTCAGTTGTGCTTGGGAGCGCGTTTCAGAGAGGCGACCAACTCCTCCACTCGCAACGGCTTGCTTAGGTAATCATCCATCCCAGCTTCCAGATACCGCTCGCGGTCGCCGGCCATAGCATTGGCGGTAAGTGCCACGATGAAAGGCTGTAGCGAATCCTCGGAGCCTGATGCGCGGATCAACCTTGTGGCTTCGAGCCCGTCCATGTCCGGCATCTCGATGTCCATCAGGATGACATCGTGTTGTCCCTCGGCGAATGACGAAATCGCCGTCTCTCCATCCACCGCCAGATCTGCCTTGTAGCCAAGCCGTTCAAGCACCTTGGAGCCAATCTTCCGATTGGTGACGTTGTCATCAACCAGCAGGATCCGAAGCGGCAATTTTGACGCCATTTCGCTATCGAGGGAGGGTCCCTTGGGCTGATCAGGCTTGGCCGAACGCATGGGAGCCTCGGCAAAGACGGACATGAAAGCATTGAGGAGTGGCGAGGGCTTGATCGGCTTAGGCAGCATCGCCGCAAATTTGATGCTCTCAATATCCGCCTTGTTTCGCTCATCAAGAGGCACCAGGGAACTCAGCAATATCAATGGAACATCACCTCTTTCACCAAGCCCACGTAAACGTTTGGCCAGTTCTATGCCGTCCATCTCTGGCATGTTCATGTCGAGCACGACGGCGTCGTAACTTTCGCCGCTCGAAATCCTGCTCAATGCGTCCACGGGCGATCCGGTTGTTTGTGGAACCATGGCCCAGGATTGGGCTTGCAGAGACAGGATGCGCCGGTTGGTTGCGTTGTCGTCGACGATCAGCAACCGCTTGCCTGCGAGTTCAACTTTGGCCACAGACATTTGCGCCTGCTTGGGAGCGGGCGCCGCGGCAGCGCGGATCGTGAAGAAGAATGTCGTACCCGACCCTTCCACACTCTCCACCCATACCTCCCCGCCCATCAGTTCTGCCAGGCGTTTGCTAATCGCCAACCCCAACCCGGTTCCGCCGTAGCGCCGCGTTGTCGAGGCATCGACCTGGCTGAAAGACTTGAACAAGCGATCCAATCGGCCCTCGGGAATACCGATACCGGTATCGCGTACTGCAAACTGCAGAGTGGACAAGCCCTCTTCGCTTCCGCTGTGGGGTGTTTCCGCGCCCTCAACTGCGGGCGGAACTTTCGTCACCGATAGTACAATTTCACCCCGTTCGGTGAATTTCACAGCGTTGTTGAGGAAATTAAGCAAAATCTGCCGCAGTCTGGTGCTGTCTGCGACAATCCCGTCGGGCGTACCCGGCTCTACCAGATACGCTAGGTCGAGCCCCTTCTCCGCAGTCTTGGAAGCGACCAGGTCAATCGCGCTTTCAAGGCATTCCCGCAGTTCAAAGGGCCTTGGATCGAGCTCCAGCTTGCCGGCCTCAACTTTGGAAAAATCGAGTATGTCATTGATGATCGTTAGCAGGGCCTCGCCGCTCTGGCTGATCGTCTCGCTAATCTCGCGTTGTTCAGCGTCAAGGTTTGTACCAAGCAGCAAGTTGCTCATTCCGATCACGCCGTTCATTGGCGTGCGAATCTCGTGGCTCATCGTCGCCAGAAACGAACTCTTCGCCTCATTTGCGGCCTCGGCCGCCTCCTTTGCCTGCTGGAGCGCCAGGGACAACTGCTTGAGCTCAGTGAATAGTTGCGCGTTGTGCAGGGCAGAGCCGGCATTGGCGGCAATGGTAGAAAGCAAGCGGAGCGAGTCATCGGTAAATATGCCCTCCCGCGTGGTGCTTTGAACACTGATAACGCCAAGCGTTCCTTGCGCCGTTTTGATCGGAACGCCGAGATAGGACAAGGCATCCTTGCCGACGGGGGTGGCCCCGATCTGAGCCCCGCGTTTCGCCACATCCTGATTGATGAGCAGCGGCTCGCCGGTCTGTATGATCTTGCTCGTCAGCCCCTCGCCGAGGGTGAGCGTGGTGAAGGCCTCGCCAAACTGATAGGGGAAATGGATCAGCTTGGTTTCCGGGTCGAGCAGAGCGACGTAGACGATGTCAGCGTCGAAGATTTCCTGCATCTGAGTGCCGATCAACTGGATCGTGCTTTCGAGTTCGGATTCCGCGATGAGCGCCTGACTGACCGTACTGATGGCGCCAAGTTCGGCGGCGCGGGCCTCGGTCACTCTCAGCAGACGCTGTGTTTCGTTAAATAGGCGGGCATTGGCTATGGCGACGCCCATGTTGGAGGCGACCGTCTGCAGAAGGCGTACGTCATTTTCGTCAAAGGCATTCTCCTGGTAGCTTTGTACACTGATAACTCCCAGCGTTCTTTCACCAGACTTGATGGGCACACCTATGTAAGATGCGGTCCTGTCCTTTTCGTCTGGAAAGAATGCGCCAAGCTCTTTTCCACTCTCGAGAGTCGTGAAGATTAACGGTCGCCCTGTCTCTATGATTTTGGACGTTACACCCACGCCGAACGGAAATGGATCAATAACTCTATATTGCCTGAAGTATGCATAAGGCACATGGATCAGGCCGGATTCGCTGTCATGCAGCAAAATTTCACTAACCTCGGTCCCGAAGGCCTCCCGCACCTTGTCGCCGACGAGGCGAATAACCGTGTCCAGATCCAGCGACTGCGTCATGGCCTCGCCGACGCTGTTGAGAATGGCCAGTTCTGCTGCGCGGTCCTCTGTTACTTTCAGCAAGCGCCTCGTCTCGGTGAAGAGCCTCGCCTTTTCAATAGCGATTGACGTCGCATTGCCGATCGTCGTGAGCAGGTTCACGTCCGATTCATTAAAGGCGTGTTCGTGATCAAGGTTTTGCAGCGAGATGACCCCTTTCGCCTGTCCTTCGATGATCATCGGCACGAACAGGACGGACTTCGCCGCCTCTCCCTGTAGCACGGGCGGGTTGCCGTAGTGCTCATTCGCGCTGATCATATCCTCATTGATGAGCAATGACTGGGCTGTCTCGATGACATGTTTGCGGAAACCGACGAGCGGGATCGGTTCATCGGGGAAGCGAACGTCCCGCTCGATCGTGTAAGGGAAATGCAGAAGGTTGTCGTCCGGGTTGAGAAGTCCGATATCCACCACCTGGGCATCGAAAATCTCATGGATCTTGTCGCCGATCTGGTCATATATCTCCTGCATTTGCACATTGGAGACGAGCACTTCCTGAACGCCATTTACGAAGGCCAGTTCAGCGTTGCGGGCCTCCATCATTTTCAAGAGGCGCTGGGTCTCATCGAACAGGTGGGCGTTGGAGATGGCGACGCCCATGCTGGATGAAAGTCCCTGCAACAAACGCACATGATCTTCATTAAAGACATTCTTCTCGTAGCTCTGGACGCTTACGACACCCAGAATTCTGTCACCAGCAATGATCGGCACACCCAGATAGGACTCGGTCCTGTCATCCTCTGTGGGTATGAGTGCCCCCAGAGCAACGTGTTGCTCAGTCGTACCCAATACCAATGGTTTGCCTGACAGTATGACCTTGGAGGTCAGCCCTTCCCCCATCGCAAACGGCTCGGGGTCCTGATAGTCCCTGTAGAACGCATAGGGTACGGTTATAAGATCAGACTTCTCATCACGTAGCAGGATTTCGGTGACGTCCGTTCCGAATATTTCGCGCACCTTGTCGCCGACGATGCGTGTGACGGTCTTGACGTTCAGCGTCTTCGCCATTGCTTCGCCGACGCTGTTAAGGATCGCGAGTTCTTTAGCGCGGTCCTCTGATACTTTTAACAGTCGCTGAGTTTCGTCGAAAAGGCGCGCATTGGCGATGGCAACGCCCATGCTCGAAGAGAGCCCTTGCAAAAGACGCACGTGATCGTCGTTGAAGGCATTCTTCTCGTAACTCTGCACGCTGACAACGCCCAGAGTTCTGCCTCCGGCGATGATCGGTACACCAATGTACGATTCCGATACCTCCGCTTCGTTGAGGGCGATCACATCGAACTCGAGCGACTGCTCGAACGTCGCGAGAATCAGCGGTTTTCCAGAGGAAATTACCTTGAAGGTAAGTCCCGCGCCCAAAGTGAAAGGCTCCACCTCCTGGTACTCCCGGTAAAAAGAATACGGGACTGTGATGAGGTCAGAGGCCTCGTCACACAAAAGAATTTCGGTAATGTCCTCCCCGAATATTTCGCGTACCTTGTCGCCGACAATGCGTGTGACGGTCTTGACGTTCAGCGTCTGCGCCATTGCTTCGCCGACGCTGTTGAGGATCGCGAGTTCCTTTGCGCGGTCCTCGGTGAGGTCAAGCAGACGCTTGTTATCGGCAGAAAGTTGGCTGAGTTGGGTTGCCGCAGATGCTTTGGCGATTTCCAGTTCGGCAATGTACTGGTTGGCGGCTTCGAGTCGACCAGCAAGGTCGATTTCGATTGAACTCTGCATATTGGTTTTCTCCCCCGAGGAACATTCCGCTAAGAGCTTGCGCGGCATCCTTCCCCAACTGCCCATCGCATATTAGCAGGCACTGTTACATGCCAAGTGCGTGATTGACAGTACCTTGCCCGCGGCTTTGCGCAGCCGCTACCCGGGATGTCTGCTTCTGCCGCAAATCGCGCGCCTCACAGTAGTCTGAATTGGGCCGTTAACGGCCTGGCAGCTTTCAGGATGACTGGCAAGAAAGCCGACCGTTGCGTCCAGCTTTGTGCGGACCGCTTTGCGCCAAAAGCAGTCATTGATGACAGTTCCGCGCTAAAGGCGGACGAGCTCGTAACCGATTGAAGCAACCGGTGGCAGTCATTTGCACGAGTAAGCGCAATGACACCGGAGGGCTCGGGCGCACGCCGGTGATCGCCGCAATCATCGAACGGACTACCACGGCAGCTTTCACTGCGGAGCGACAACTACGTTCGGCGTCATCAGAAAAAGGCGGACTCTGGCACGGTTCTGGTCTATTCCGACGCTCGTTGCCGGTCCGCCGGCCTTTTGCAACTGGTCCATGAATGAAGCGCCAGCCCACGACGTCGAGCCTGTTACGCCGACTCAATCGTTCGGCCGTGGTGGATTTGATCCGCACCGACGGAGTGGCATCACCTTCGAGCCTCGCCGAGCGACTGAACATCAGCATCCCGACGGTGATGCGGGTGATCGAGGATCTGATTGCCGAGGATTTGGTGGCGTATGACGGGTTTGACGAGCCTAATGTCCGGGGCCGTCCCCGGGCACGCATCAAGTTCCGCGGCGCGGCGCATGCGATCATCGGCATCGAGGCCGGCAAGGGCGAGTTCTATGGCGCCGTGGCCAATCTCGAGGGCGTCGTGCAGACCGAAATGCACGAGACCGCCGACGATGATGGCGAGCGCAATTTCGAGAAGCTGGTCGGCCTGATCCGCCGGCTGATGGCGGTCCCCCGCCCGCGCGGCCAGACCATTCGCGGCATCGGCATTGGCCTGCCCTCGATCGTCAGGCAGCCGGAGGGCGCAGTAGTGCTGACGCTCGGGCTCGGGTGGCGCGACATGCCGTTGCGGGCGCGGCTCAGCGAACATTTTCAGATGCCCATCGTCGTCGAGAACGGGCGCAACCTCGCCGCCGTGGGCGAATGGGGATTCGGGGCCGGGCGTGGCGCCGACAGCGTCGTGAGCCTCTCGATCGGGCCTGGTGCCGGCGCGGGCGTCGTGATCGACGGCAAGCTCTATGGCGGGCACTCGCATGCGGCGGGCGAGCTCGGCTGGTATCTCGATGACCCACTCCTTACCGGGCGGCCGTTCGAACATCTGGGCGACAAGCAATCGCTCCGCTTTTTCGGCATCCCCGAACAGGCGACCAAGATGCTCGAAGAGGCCAACACCCAGTATGCGGCGGGAAAGCTCACCCTGGCTGCCGTCACCAACCGGCAGGCGGACCAAATCGCGCCAGTCGTGACCGAACTGCTCGACTATGCGACGATGGCGGTGGGCAGTGTTGCTGCCTTCATGAATCCCGAAATCATCGTACTTGCGGGCCGGATCGTCGGCGGCGGTGATCTGGTGCTCGATGTGCTGCGGCATCGCCTTAAGGGCAATGTGTACGACCCGCCGCGCCTCGTGATAGGCGCGCTGGGTCACCGCGATATCGTCCTGGGCGCGGTGCGTCTGGTGCTCGATGCGACGACCCTCAATCCTGCCGACAGCCTCGTGATGGCCGACTGAAGATCAATCGATCGCAATTGACAGCAACTGTCTGTAGGCATTAAGTTTCTAACTGAAAGAAAAACCGCGCCCTGCGTCGTGTGGGAGCGTATCTTTCGTGGGAGGACTTCAATGACGAAGATTTTCAATCCGCTTGGGCGGATGATGCAGCGTCGTGACTTCTTGAAAGTTGCGGCTGCGAGCGTTGCGGTAGCGGGTCTGCCTGCGGCAGTTCGCGCTGCCGAGCCCGTCAAGGTGCTTGTATGGTCGTGGGTGCCGAATCTCCAGCTTGAGGTAGACATGTTCAACGCCGCGCATCCGGGCATCCAGATCGAACTCGTGAATCCCGGCCAGGGGGACCCGTTGTATAACGCGCTCCGCGCGGGCGTGCAGGCGGGCAGCGGCCTGCCGGACGTTGCCCAGATCGAATACCAGCACCTCGAGAGCTTCCGCCAGGTCGACGCCCTCGCAGACATCGGCCAGTACGCCAATGCCCATAAGGGCGAGTTCCCCGAAGGCCTATGGGCGCAGGTCGCCATGGGCGATGTGGTCAACGCCACGCCCCAGGATTACGGTCCGATGGCGATGCTCTATCGCAAGGACATCTTCGACAAGCATGGGATCACGCCGCCCACCACCTGGGCCGAGTTTGCCGATGCGGGCAAGAAGATCCATGCGGCCGATCCGACTGTGTTCATGACCGACGCGCCGTTCGGAGCCAACGCCGACTGGGTCTTGGGTCTGTTGTGGCCGATGGGCTGGAAGCCGGTTAGCCGCGATGGCGACAAGCTCGTGATCAGGATCAACGACAAGATTGCTAAGGACTTCGCCGCCTATTGGCAGGACCTTATCACCGCGGGTGTTATCGAGACCAAGCCGGGCTTCAACAATGAGTGGTACACCGGCCTCGACTCGGGTCGCTATGCCACCTGGCTCGCTGCGGGCTGGGGTCCGCTGTTCCTGACCTCGGTCGCCAAGACCAGCGTGGGCAAATGGCGTGCCGCCGATCTGCCGCAGTGGGACGCGAGCAAGTTCGTGACTGGCGCTTGGGGTGGCTCATCGCTGGCCGTGATGAAAGCGACCCAGCATCTGCCCGAGGCCGCCGAAGTCGCGATCTGGTTGAACACGAATCCCGGAGCCACAAAGCTCTACACCACCAAGCAAAACTTCTTCCCCTGCACCAACGCGCTGCTGTCGAGCCCGGAATGGGCGAGCGCCAAGCCGGAATTCTTCGGCGGCCAGGAGGTGAACAAAGTGTTTGCCAAATCGGCGAGTGCCGTGGCGCCGTTTGAGTGGAGCCCGTTCCAAGGCTTCCTCTACCAGTCGATGTCCGATGAATTCGGCGCCTCGATCAGCGGCAAGGGCACGCTGTCGGATGCGTTCGACCGCGTCCAGGACGCCGTGGTTACCTACGCGAAGGACCAAGGCTTCACCGTGGCCTAACTCCTCCCGGGCACCGGCCGGGCGCGCCTTGATCGGCGCGCCCGATCTCTTCATCTTGCCGGACGGGGGACCCATGGCAATGTCGAATTCGCCAACCGCACCGACGCGCCCAGCGCGATTGGGCGGTTTTACGTCACGAAAGCTCGCGCCCTATCTGTTCCTGGCGCCCTTCATGCTGCTGTTTATCGCCTTCATCGTCGCGCCGCTGGTTTATGCGTTCTACATGAGCCTCTACCGCGACACGCTGGTGGGCGGACGGCAGTTCGCGGGTGCAGCCAGCTACATCAAGGTCGCGGACGACGCCAAATTCTGGGGCGGCGTGTGGAACCTCGTTCTGTTCGGCATCGTGCAGGTGCCGATCATGCTGGCCCTGGCGTTGTTGTTCGCCATCGTGCTCGATCGTGGTCAGGTCTATGCCAAGGGAGTCTTCCGGCTCGGCTTCTTCCTCCCCTACGCTGTGCCGAGCGTGATCGCGACGATCATCTGGGGTTATCTCTACGGCCCCACCTTCGGCCCGTTCACGCAGATGGCCAAGGCGTTCAACCTGCCGCCGCCGGACTTCCTATCGCCGGGCGCGATGATCTTCTCATTGGCCAATATCGTGACGTGGGAATATGTCGGCTACAATATGGTGATCTACTACGCCGCGCTGAAGGCGATCCCGTCGGACCTCGCCGAGGCCGCGCGGATGGACGGCGCCTCGCCCTGGCAATTTGCCCGGCTGATCCAGCTGCCGCTGCTGTGGCCGGCGATCCTGCTCACCATTATCTTTTCGATCAACGGCACACTGCAGCTGTTCAATGAGCCGTACTTGATGCGCGCGCTCGCCAGCAACACCATCAATTCGAGCTACACGCCGAACCTCTATGCCTATTCTCTTGCGACTAAGAACCAGCAGTATGGCTATGCGGCCGCCGTTTCGTTCGTGCTTGGCATCGTGATCGCCGGTGCCTCCTACATCTTCACCCTGATCGCCAACCGCCGTCGGCCGGAGCAATGATGACTGCGACCACCGACATCGCCACTTTCGAAGCTGCCAGGCGCCGGCCCGGCGAAAGGCAGCGCTCGCGGATCATGCTCACGCTGCTGCTGTCACTGTTCCTTCTCTACAGCTTCATGCCGCTGGTCTATCTGGTCCTATCGGCAACGAAGACGAATGGCGACCTGTTCACCACGTTCGGCTTCGGCTTCGGCACCGAGTTCAACCTCTGGCAGAATCTGAGCGATCTTCTGGCGCGCGACAACGGCGTCTTCATGCGCTGGATGTTCAACAGCCTACTCTATTCGACCGTCGCCGGGCTCGGTGCCGCGATCTTGGCTACCGCGGCAGGCTATGCGTTAGCCAAATTCAAATTCGTCGGCCGCAATCTGCTGTTTGCGCTGGTCTTGGGCGCTGTGATGATCCCGCAGACGGCCCTCGTCGTGCCGACCTTCCTGCTGCTGGCGCTTTCGGGACTCAGCGACAATCCGCTGGGCGTGATCCTGCCCTCGATGATCTCGCCGATCGGCGTCTATCTGATGCGCGTCTATATCGAGCAGGGCGTCGACGACGAACTGCTCGACGCAGCGCGTCTCGATGGCGCCGGCGAGTTCGTGATCTTCCGCGCCATCGTGCTGCGGCTGGTGGCACCGGGCATGGTGACCGTGGCGCTGCTCTCGTTCGTCGGGACCTGGAACAATTACTTCCTGCCGCTGATCGTGCTGCGCTCGCCGGAGTATCAGCCGATCACGGTGGGCCTGGCGACCTGGTATCAGCTAGCGCAGCAAGGCGGTGGCGGAGGACAGGTGCTGTTCTCGATCATCATCACCGGCGCTCTGGTCAGCATCATCCCGGTCATCGTGGTATTCCTGCTGCTGCAGCGGTTCTGGCAGGGCGGCCTCACCGCCGGCGCCATCAAGTAGACTATCGCCTGGAGTTTTCAGACTATGACGACTGCCTCGAAATCCGCGCCGCTCTCTGTCTGGCGGCCGATCGCAACCGACACTTTCCTTGTCGGTTCCGCGCATTACCCGGAGCATGTCGATGAAAGCTATTGGCAGCGCGACGCCGACCGAATGGCAGCCGCGGGCTACAACGCGGTGCGACTTGCGGAATTCGCCTGGCATATCTTCGAGCCGCATGAGGGGACGTTCGACTTCGATTTGTTCGACCGCGCCATACATGGGCTGGGCAAGGCTGGCATCAAGACCATCATGTGCACGCCGACGGCGACGCCGCCGCGCTGGCTGACGGCGCGTTATCCCGAAGTGTTGCGCGTCGATGCCAATGGCCGCGCCATGTGCCATGGCTCGCGCCAGCATGCCAATCTTGCGAGCGGCGTGTTCCGCGAGCATTCAAAGCGCATCACTCAAGCGATGGCCGAGCATTATCGCGGCAATTCGCACATCATCGGCTGGCAGACGGACAATGAGTTCAATACTTCTGGATCGCTGTCCTACGGTCCGGTGACTCTGGCCGAGTTCCAGGCCTTCCTCAAGGACAAGTACAAGACCATCGCCGCGCTCAACGATGCGTGGGGCGGGCATTTCTGGGCCACCGCCTACGACGATTTCGATCAAGTGGTGCTGCCCCTCGACTACGTTCCTGCCCCGGTCGGGCCGACCCATGTGGTCGACTATCACCGCTTCCTCGCCTTCGTCACGGCGCGGTTCCAGCACGATCAGGTGCTGATCCTGCGCGCCACCAATCCAGACTGGTTCGTCTTCCACAATTTGGGGCGGATCGACGACATTGACTTCCGCGGCGAGTTCTCGACCGATCTCGATTTTCTCGGCTTCGACATCTACCCGCATCTCGATGACGAGATGCAGCGGGTCGGAAGCGTCGGCGAGGCGCAGGCGCTGCGTCTCGATCTCTGCCGCGGCTTCACCGGCAATTTCATCGTGCCCGAGCAGCAATCGGGCTTCGGTGCGCAGCCGAACTTCTCGACGCTGACGCCCGAACCCGGCGAGATGCGCCGGATGGCCTATACGTCAGTGGCGCGGGGCGCCGATGGCGTGATGTTCTTCCGCTGGCGGCCGGCGCATTTCGGTGCCGAGATCTATTGGATGGGCATCATCGATCACGACGACATCCCTCGGCGGCGCTATGACGAGGCCAAGCAGTTTGCGGGTGAGGTCACGGCGCTCAAGGACAAGATCCTCGGCACGCATGTGCGCATGGATTTGGGCATCGCCGGATCAGATTTCGACAATCAGGAGATGCACCGCTCCTGCCCAATCGGCATGCCGAGCCCCCAGGACGATGCGACGCTGCTGCACCGCTATTGCTACCGCCACAACATCGCCTGCGGCTTCATCCATCCCGAGGATGATCTCAGCAAGCTCAAGGCGCTCTACGTGCCGCATTGGCTGAAATGGACCGATGCGTGGACGGCGCGGATCGAGGCCTTCGCCAAGGCGGGTGGAACGGTAATCCTGGGAGGCCGCACCGGATCACGCGACGTTAACAACCACGTCATCCGCGACACCTCGCCGGGCAAGAGGCTCTCGGCGCTGGCCGGGATCACGGTCGAGGAGTTCGGGTTGCTGACGCCGATCGGCGGCGACGGAATGTTCGAGCATGGTGGCCGTTTCGGCGCCAACACGGTGCGCAAGAAGCTGCCGGCGACGTCGGCGAGCCGCCAATACGAGCTCAAGATCGGGAATGCGCAGGTGACGGCGGCGCATCTTTATGAGCTGCTTAACGTCGCGCCCGGCACGGACGTTATCGGCATCTGGGCCAGCCGCTTCGCCGAGGGCCAAGCCGCGATGACTTCGCGCAAAGTCGGCAAGGGCAATGTGATCTACCTCGGCACGTACCTCAGCGATGCTCTGGTCGAGGTGCTGGCCGATCAGGTGCTGGCGCCCGCCGGTATCGTGCCGCTCATTGCCGACATGCCGGCCGGTGTCGAAGCGACCATCCGCGAGAGCAAGGACCGCCGCCTGCTCTTCATCCTCAACACGCTGGGCGAGTTGGCAAGCATCCGCAATGTCCCCGCGGGCAAGGATTTGCTCGGCGATGGCAAAGTGCGCGGCGGTAAGCTGTCGCTCCCGGCCTATGGCTGCAGCATCATCGAACTCGACTAGGGATGTTTGTCGCGAGGCCTTGGGAAACGCTCAGTATCTTCTGTCCCAGTGATCTTAGGTTGGGCAGCAATCTCCACTCTAGGCATCTTTGTGCTGCCAGGTGCCACGACTTTCGGTGCGACCGTCACGAACACGCTTTTCGTATGTCCCTCGATCCTTTCGATGAGAAGCCGTGCCGCGTTTGCGCCAAGTTCGGGCCCCGACTGATCGAAACTTGTCATGGAGGCGATACTCAGATCGCAAAAGGGTGACCCATTATTGCCACGTCGCCTGGCACATGCAGACCCAGCTCCCTGGCAACGCTCAAAACCTCGAAAGCCACGAAATCCGTCCAAAAAAAGACCGCTTCGGGGTGTGTTGTTTGTCGAAATAGTCGAGCGCTTGTTTCATGAACATCCTTTTGATCACCATCCCGCCGCTGATCGTCTACCTGTTCTTCAACCAGCAGATCGTCGCGGGCATGACGGCTGGCGCTGTGGACCCGTGTCCGCTTTGGGCCAAACCCGGACATCATGTCGCCCAAGCCGAACGGCTGCTTTGAGGAAACGGCGAATTTGATCTCAACAGCCGACATGAGGCGCATTGCTGCCATTCGGTAGAAAATAAATGCGGTCAGCGAGTGGCTGGAGCAGCTTCTTGAATCGATTTGGGCGAACCGCTTCGTAACCCATTGACAACTAACGATTATGTTAGTCGCTGAGGGACAGGATTTTCAATAGAAACTCAAGGTTTTAGCGGCCGGTTCGCCAATCCATGTCCGCCGTATGTTCTCGCACGCTGTGCCGAACCCATAAACCAAGAGGAGCAATGAATCCTCCTCTCGGAGGCAACACGTCGCGCGCGTTGAACGCAAACCCGCATTCCGAACTAATCCGGCGACGGCCCGCTAGGTTTGACCCGAGACCAGGCCGCGCTCGGCGTTAAAATCCCGCCTCGCCGCGTCTCGCGCCAGCGCCTCAACGATTCGCTTCAACAGTTCATCCTTGTGGGGGCCGGCCAAATCGAGAATGGTTTCCACCTCGACGCCATCGGCCATGAAGAATCGAACTGGAGAGTCTTTTTTCTTACGCGCCATAGTGAGACCACCCTGCAAGCGAGCTAACCAATCGTCACGCGCAAAATGCGGATGCGGTGACCAAAAAGACAGAACGGAACGGAGATGGAGACCGTCGTCTCCACGGAATACCTCCTCGACGGGAAAGTGGCGCCCGATGTTGGGGTGACACCGCGTAGGCCAATTTTCGAACTAACAAGGGATGGTAGCGCCCTCCCGACTCGAACCCCTGAACTCACACAACCATCCTATTTATACGCCGTGACCGCAATTTACCGCATGCCTTGATCGGCGCCCTTCTGTCGGAGGCTGACACAATCTAGATTCTGCTCTCTGAACGGAAGCCCGAGCACTCAGGGCACACGGCGGCGCGAGATCATGAAGAGCGACTCCCTCTCCTATCCTCCTCGCGGCTTCTCACGTGAAGAGGCCGCCCGATATGTTGGCGTGGGCATAACCAAATTCGACCAGATGGTTGCTGACCGCCGCATGCCGAAGCCGAAGAAAGTTGACGGCCGCGTAATTTGGGATCGCCTTAAACTCGAAGCGGCGTTTGCCGAACTACCTGGAGACGATGACGAAAATATAGTCGACTTCCTGTTGCAAGGGAATCATCGCAGGGGATAGATTCATTCGGCCATGACTGACAAATATCCCGGCCTCTCCTCCTACACCGACCGCCATGGCAAAGTTCGCTGGCGCTATCGGACGAAGGAGCGTGTGGTTAGTCTGCCAGCGCCCAATCAACCCGGATTCAAGGAGGCGTACCAGGCGGCGGTCGAGGGCCGGAAAGTCCCCAAGGCTCCCGTCGTCCGTATGCCTGGGGCCGCCCTGCCAGGCACATTTGGAGCGGCCTTTCAACGGTTAAAGATCTCAGTCAAGTGGCTGGCGCTGGACGAAGCCAGCAAGCGCAAGAACACGCGGCTGATCGAAGAATTTCTGGAACTGCGGGTGGTCCCTGATCACCCGCTCATCTGGCGAGATGTAGCGGTTAAGAATCTTAGACGTATCCATATCGAAGAGCTTCTTGGCCGCTTCATCGCCACCCCCCATAAAGCCAAGCATCTGCTGGTGGGCATACGCAAGCTGGTCTATGTCGCCCTGCGGCAAGACTGGATCGAAATCGATCCCACAGCAGCGGTCGAGTGGCGGCCTGCCTATGCCGGCTGGAAAGCATGGTCGCGCGAGGCGATGGCGCAATTCGAAAACCGTTGGCAGCTCGGCACCGCGGCACGCACTTGCTACGGTTTGGCCCTTTGGCTCGGCAACCGCCGCGGCGACGTCGCAGGCTTGCGCTGGGATCAGCGGGTCACCCGCCGTGTCATCATCGATGGTGTTGAGCGTCACTTCGACGGGTTTGATATCGTTCAGGCCAAGAACAAGGGACGAACAGGTGGCAAACGGCTTTTCGTGCCGATCACGCCGATGCTATCCGAGATCCTGGATGCGGCCGACAGGCGCGGCGAGACCGTTCTGGTCAACGGCTATGGTGAGCCGTTCTCCGCCAAGTCGCTGACTGGAATGATGGCGCATTGGTGCAAGCTTGCCGATCTTCCGAAGGGGTTGACACTGCATGGCTTGCGGAAGTCGCTCGGTGTTTATCTGGCGGAGGCCGAGGCCTCAACGAGACAGCTCATGGACGTGCTCGGTCACGACGATATCGACCATGCCGAGCTTTATTCGCGCGAGGCCTCGCAGGTTCGGCTGGCGGTCCAAGGGATGGATCGAGTCGTGCGCCTCGTGACGCGCAAGCCGATGCTTGGCGAACCTATTGGCGAACCTCGTGGCGAACCACCCCATAAAGCATTGATAAATAACGATAATGGTGGGCCCGGAGGGACTCGAACCCCCAACCAAGCGGTTATGAGCCGCCGGCTCTAACCATTGAGCTACAGGCCCCACGCGGGCTGGATTAGTGTTTTTCCTTACGCGGCACAAGGCTTTCCGGACGGACTGGCCGAGATCGCCCAAATCAGCCCATATTCGCATCCTAGTCGACTGGCGCGACTGGATCGCAGACCGAGGAGATTTTCATGACCAGACATCTTTTGCCGCTCGCACTTGCCGCGGCGATCGCTTTTCCGGCTATTGCCACCGCTGCCGATTCGCTGCCCCCGCCCCGCATCATCGTGTCGGGTGAAGGCCAATCGACTGTAGCGCCAGACCTGGCGCTGCTGACGCTCAGCGTCATGCGCGAGGCTAAGACCGCACGCGCCGCTCTCGACGCCAACAACGACGCCATGGCCGCCGTGATCGCGGCAATGAAGTCGGCCGGCATCAAGGACCGTGACCTGCAGACCGCCGGCATCCAGATCAACCCGCGCTACAACTACACCAACAAGCCCGACGGCAGCCAGGAAGCCGAACTTGTCGCCTACCAGGTGACCAACACGCTCTCCGTACGCATCCGCGACATCGACAAGACCGGCGAGATTCTCGACAAGGCGGTGTCGCTCGGCGTCAACCAGGGCGGCGGCATCTCGTTCTCCAACGAGGATCCGAAGGCTGCCGTCACAGAGGCCCGCAAGAAGGCGGTCGCCGACGCTATGACCAAGGCCAAGACGCTGGCCGCGGCTGCCGGTGTGAGCATCGGACAGGTGCTGGAAATTACCGATCAGAACATCGCGCCGGCGCCGATGCCGATCAATGCCAAGGCCTTCGATGCGGCCGGCGCCGCGGTGCCGGTACAGGCCGGCGAGAATGCCTATGCCGTGCAGGTCACCGTCACCTTTGAGCTCAAGTAGGCTTATCCAAATCGGCAAAGGCCCGCGGCAGCATGCTGCGGGCCGAACTGGCCGGTATTTTGGTTGGCACCAAATATGAAAAACCCCGGAGGACATGGTCCTTCGGGGTTTTCTTCGAGCCGCACCCTTCCGAGCTATGGGAAGGGGGCTCCTGGCTGACCCTCGCAGAAGGTCATGCCGCTATCACAGGCTGATCCTCGCAGAGGATCATGCCTCCAGACTGATCTTTATCAGCAGATCAGTCTCCTGCCTTAGCGATAAATAACCGGGCAACCGCGCTCATTGGCGAACACGACCACCACGCGATCACCATACTGGCGGCCGGCGACCTTCACGACGCGGCGATTGACGTCGATGAGGCGGACGCGATGCAGGCCCATGCGCTCGGCCTTGTCGAGGGCCCGCTCCGGCGAACAGCGGCGCCAATGGCGCTCGCGGCGAAAGCCGTCATCGTCGTCGCCGGTATAGACGCCGACGCGACGGTCGTGGCTGTTGCCGAAGCCGAGATAGATCGAGTCCGCATGGGCGGGCACGGCGGCAAGCGTGCCGAGGGCTACGAGACCCGAAAGGGCTGCCGTTTTGATCGTGTTGAACATTGTCTTCTCTCCTTGTTGAGGGCTGGCGCCCGTCTTCGTCGAACCGATGGGGGGAGAATGCTCCTTGCAATCTGAACTCTTTGCGAACCGGCCGTTCATTTTCGGTTAATCTGCCGGACAGGTCGAAAGCAACCGCCCCTTCCACCGCTGCAAACGACTTGGAGTGTCAAAAACGTCCGGTCATCCCAGAACGGGCGGCGGCTACATCCGTTCCAGACGCTTGAGCATGATGCCGAAAAGTGCGAAGCGGTTTTCTCGGACAAACAGTGTTTGTCCAGACATCATGCTCTATCACTTTGAATCTAGGGCTCGTCGTCGAGCATATAGTCGAAATAGTCGTCCGGCTCGGCAAGATCGGTCTCACTGGCGCGGACGCGGCCGCGTATGGAAATGCCGGCCTCATGCACGGTCTCGGCACTTCCCGACACCAGCCTGTGCCACCAGTAGAGATCGTGTCCCTCGGCAACCAGCCGGTAGGCGCAGGTTTTTGGCAGCCAGCTGATGGTGCGCACATTCTGCGGCGTCAGCCCGACGCAGTCCGGCACGCGCGCCAGCCGGTTGGCATAGTCCGAACAGCGGCAGGTTTGCCCGTCGAAAAGACGGCAGCCGACTGATGTCCAGTAGATTTCCCCGGTATCTTCGTCTTCGAGTTTCGACAGGCAGCATTTGCCGCAGCCGTCGCAGAGCGATTCCCACTCGGCCGGCGTCATCTCTTCCAGCGTCTTGGTTTTCCAGAACGGGGTTTCCATCATGGGCTGAGATGTGGCCCTCGCTGGCGGTGAGGTCAAGCTGTACCGCCGCCGCAAATGCCGCCCGCACCATACGAAAAACATGAAGTTGCCTTCAAAAGGCCGGTCAATCGTCCTTCGTTGTCGGTAATGTCCACGAACCGGAACCAATCCGGCTGATGAAAGTTTGGGCAGGGATGGGACCCCACAAGGAGAATTTTTGATGAAACGCCAACCACGGGTACTGGCAGGTACGGCACTCGGCCTGCTGATGGCATCCGCGCCGTTGGGCGCATCCCCGCTGCAGGGCAACGCCGTTTTCGGCCCCTTGCAGCACACGGCCGCGCCGCTGATCCTGGTCCAGGACGACCCTGCTGCAGATGGTCAGCAGACCGACCAGGAACTGCCGCGCAAGAAGAAGCACAAGCAGGCCGAACAGGCGCCCGCCGAACAGGCAGCACCAGCCGTTGAGCAGGCCGCACCGGCCGTCGAGGAGCAACAGCCGCGCAAGAAGAAGCACGAACAGCAGCAGACCGAGCAGGCTCCCGCTGAACAGGCCGCCCCGGCTGAAGAGCAGCAGCCGCGCAGGAAAAAGCGCAATCAACAGCAGCAGATCGAGGTAGCGCCGGCCGAGCAGGCAGCTCCTGCTGCCGAGCAGATAGCACCCGCGGTTGACGAACAGCAGCCCAGGTCGCGCAAGAAGAAGCGTGACCAGCAGCAGATCGAGGCTGCACCAGCGGATCAACCGGCTGAACAGGCCGCGCCCGCAACCGAAGAACAGCCGCTGAAGCCGCGCAAGAAGAAGCGCGACCAGCAGCAGCAGATCGAAGCGGCGCCGGCTGAACAGCCGGCCCAGCAGCCTGCAGAGCAAGCCGCGCCCACAGACCAGGTAGCGCCGGCAAACGACAACACTCCGCGCAAGAAAAAGCGCAAGCAGGACCAGCAGCAGATCGAGGCAGCACCTGCCGAACAGGCGCCAGCCACCAAGGTTGCACCTGCCGGGGAACCCGTGCCGCAGGCCGAGCCGGTCCAGCCCCCGGCCGATCAGCAAGCCGCTCCCGCCGAGGGCGAACAGCCCAAGGATCAGGCCAAGAAGAATGGCAAGAAACCTGTTGGCGAACAGCCGGTGACAGGCGAACAGCAACCTGCGACTGGCGAACAACAGCCTGCGACCGGTGAACAGCCCGCCACCGCCGAGCAGCCGGCGCAGGGCGAAAAACCGGCCCAGGGCGAAGCCGTGGCCAATCCCGACGAAGCACCCATTCTGGACAGCCAGAAGGACGCCAGGCGCAAGCATCGCAAGGATCAGGGCGGCCAGAACGCCGGTCAGAATGCAGGCGGCCAGACGGGCGAGCAGCCCGCGCAGGGCAGCACCGAGGCGCAGAACCCGAAGCCGGCTCCGGTCGACCAGGGACCGCCGCCCACCGACGACAAGTCGGCCCAACAGGCAATCCAGCCTGAAAAGATTGCGCCGGTGACGGAGGAAAAGGGCACGCGCGTAGAGCGTGCACCCGATGAGAACGTTCGCGACCGCCGGCGTCCGAAAGGCGTCGACGTCGTCAGGCAACTCGGCGACCGCGTCATCCTGCAGTTCAACAACCAGACATTCGTCCAGAGCAATGACGCCCCGCGCATGACCCGCGGCGCCAGGAACGTCTACTATGAGGATCTGTCGGGCGATCGCACCCGGGAAATCGTCGAGCGTGACAACGGTGTCCAGATCGTCACCATCCGCAACCGCTATGGCGACGTCATCCAGCGTTCGCGCATTGCGCCGGATGGACGCGAATATGTGCTGAGCTATGTCGACGAGCGGCACTATGAGGATGACAGCGACTGGCGCGATCCCGGCGACGATCTGCCGCCGATGCGGCTCACCATTCCGCGCGAGGAGTATATCCTGGACTCCGAGGATGTCGAAGACCCGGACGACTACTACACCTTCCTCGAACAGCCGCCGGTGGAGCGCGTCCAGCGCCTCTACTCAATCGACGAGGTCAAGCGTTCGGCCCGCGTGCGTGACATCGCGCGGCGCGTCGACCTCGACACGCTGAACTTCGAATTTGGTTCAGCCTCAATCTCCGACACCGAAGTCCAGAAACTGGAAGGCGTCGCCAGCGCCATGGAGAAGCTGTTGAAGAAGAACCCGGCCGAAACCTTCCTCATCGAAGGCCACACCGACGCGGTCGGAACGCCGGAGGCAAACCTTGCTCTGTCCGACCGCCGCGCTGAGTCGGTCGCCGAAGCGTTGACCAATGCCTTCGGCATCCCGCCGGAGAACCTGACCACGCAGGGCTATGGCGAGGAGTATTTGAAGGTGAACACGACGGCGCCCAACCGCGAGAACCGCCGCGTCGCCATCCGCCGCATCACCTCGCTGGTGGCGCCCGTGGCGAGCAACAATTGATCTGCTTTTCCAGAGGCTTAATGGGCTTCTAGAATCAGATCAGCAAGAAAGACCCATCCCGGGAAACCGGGATGGGTAGACCTGTGGACGTCACGTCCCGTTCAACAAGAATTGCACCGACATTAGCGCCGGCTCATTGAATCACGGGGCGGCAAACCCCAGATTCAGCACTGGGCGTTCCCTGCCCCGTCCCGACTCCAGCGGGACGCATTGAGCCCCGCCGGCCCTCCCGGCGGGGTTTCTTTTGCGTCGCAATGAACGCGACGCGCTTTGGCCTTGCAAACCGCGGCAAGCTGACCGAAATACCCATTCGATCGAGAAAACTGACCGGAACCGCTGCATGAAACGTCTCGAACTCGCCATCGAATCGATCATTCTCGCCTCCCGCTGGCTGCTGGTGGTTTTCTACATCGGGCTGGCCCTGGCGCTGGCCGTCTATGCACTGTCCTTCGGCAAGAAGCTCTACGAATTCATCACGGTAGTCTTCACGCTCGGCGATACCGACACCATCCTGAAGATGCTCGGCCTCATCGATGCGGCACTGGTCGCCTCGCTGCTGGTGATGGTCATTATCTCCGGCTACGAGAACTTCGTCAGCCGCTTCGACGAGAATGACGGCGAGGTCCATTGGCTCGGCACGATCGATGTCGGCTCGCTGAAGGTCAAGGTCGCCTCGACCATCGTCGCCATCTCCTCGATCCACCTGCTGCAGGTGTTCCTGAATTCGGCCTCCTACACAACCGAGCAGCTGATGTGGCTGACGATCATCCACCTCGCCTTCGTCGTCTCGGCATTCATGCTCGCCTATATCGACCGGCTGATGGGCCTGGCCAAAGGCAAGAAGAGCGAAGCGTGAGCCGATCCCCTCCTCGCCGTCGCCATACGGGGAGTTGAGGAGTGGTCCGCGCAGCGGACGAAAAGCCAATTGCTTGGCTTTTCGAAACGACGAACACCTACAGCAGATGATGTCAGCTAGTAGATGCTTTTGACGTTCGTCGCCGAATTGGCGAACACGTCGTCCGGCACGAAGAAGTCGCCGGCCAGCGGTCCTGTCGTACCGGGCGAATAGATTGAAAAGTCCGTCACGCCTTCGGCGCGCAGCACCTCTTCGTCGATGTAGAAATTGCCTGACGTCTCGCGCGATGGCCGCAGGAAGATGGCATGCGCGGCATCGGCCATGATATCGGGCAAACGGCTCATGGCCGCCACCGTGGCGCCGCCGAGCAGATTGCGCACCGCCGCCGTGTCGATGGTTGAGATCGGCCACAGCGAATTGACCGCGATGCCGTCCTTGGCAAACTCGGCGCTCATGCCCAGCGTGCACATAGACATGCCGAACTTGGCCATCGTGTAGGCGACGTGGTTCTTGAACCACTTGGCCTTCATGTCGAGCGGCGGCGCCAGATTCAGAATGTGAGGATTGCTTGCCAACTTCAGGTGCGGAATGCACATTTTCGAGACCAGGAAAGTGCCGCGCGTGTTGATCTGGTGCATCAGATCGTAACGCTTCATGTCGGTCTCCAGCGTGCCGGTGAGCTGGATGGCGCTGGCATTGTTGACGCAGATGTCGATGCCGCCGAATTTTTCCACGGTCTTGGCCACTGCCTCCGCAACATGCGCCTCCTCGCGGATGTCGCACAGAACCGGTAGCGCCTTGCCGCCGGCCTGCTCGATTTCTGCGGCAGCCGTGTAGATCGTGCCCGGCAGCTTCGGATGCGGCTCGGCGGTCTTGGCCGCGATCGTCACGTTGGCGCCGTCGCGCGCCGCCCTGAGCGCAATCGCTAGCCCGATGCCGCGCGACCCGCCGGAGATGAACAGCGTCTTTCCCTTCAGCGACATTTCCTTGCGCCTCCCTAGCATCATAGCAGGCGCGAACCTTTGCGCGGCAGACCACCACTGCGCAAGGCCTTAGCAGCCCGCAAGCGGGTTACGCAGCGTAGGATCTAAACCAGCACAAGCCCCTGCCGCATCGCGATGGCAATCGCATCCGTGCGGTTCGCCGCGCCGAGCTTGATCAGGATCGCGGCGACGTGGAACTTTGCCGTGTGCACCGAGATGTTCAGGCGTCGCGCGATGACCTTGTTGGGCGCGCCCTCGGCAAGCAGTGCCAGCACTTCGGCCTCGCGCGGTGACAGTGCCGGTCGGGAGGCATGTTCATCGGAGAGGTCTTCCTCGAAAGGCTCGCCATCGCCAGCATGAAAATCCCCATGGCGCCCGCCACCGCCGTCGCCCGAGACGCGATAGCCAGCCGCCGCCAGCCGCACCGCCGCGGCGATCAGCAGATCGTCCGCGCCGGCAGGCATGACCGCCATCACCTCGCCGGCAGGCCGTTCACCCGTCGCACGCCCAGACAGCAGCACCCGCGGCGTGGCGGCCGGCACGGCATCAGCGCCGCTGCCGTCGATGATGGCGACGTCGGCCGCACCGCCGCCGGCCGCGACCGGCAACAGATCGTCGCTCGCGGCAAGCGCAGCAGCCAAGCGCTCAGCGCGAACAACGTCGCCAAGCGCGATCAGCACCACCAGCCGCCGCGAGGCGGGGCCGTCAGCCATGATCCGATCGTTGGCGAGCGTGTCCATCAACCCTCTCAGGTCAGCGGCTTCTCGCCGATGGTTACAGCCACATCGCGCTGTTCGCCGCCGCGCACCACGCCAAGCCTCACTGCGGCACCTGCGCTATCGGGCCCAAGCTTGCGGATCAGCTCGCGCGGCCCATGTACGGCCTCGCCGTTCCACGCCACGATGATGTCACCGAGCGCAAGACCGGCGGCCTTGGCCGGGCCATTGTCGTCGAGGCTCATCACCATGGCACCGCGCGCCGCACCGTCACGGATCGGGTGCAGGCCGGCGCCGAGATAGCCGCGCGCGACATGGCCCTTTTCACGCAGCGTCTCCACCGCCCGCTCGATCGTCTCATAAGGCATGACCAGAGCCCGGCCGCGCGGGCCGAACAGCAGCATGCCAATCAGCGCGCCCTTGGCGTCGAGCACCGGCCCGCCCTCGAAACGGCCGCCGGCATTGACGGCAAGATTGATGCGCTGGTCGATGGTGCCGCCCCGCATCGAGCGCCAGGCCGGACCGACCTCACCGACTGAGCCCGACACGGCCAGCGCCGAGCCCTGGCTGCTGCCGATGGCAATGGCCAGATTGCCGGGCCGCACCGCATCCGCTTTGGCAAGCGCAGGCGCCGTGGCCGCACCGGCCGGCTTCAGAAGCGCGACGCCGGTCGAGGGATCGCGGCCGACCAGTTCGGCCTTGACCGTCTCGCCCGAAGCCAATGTCAGTTCGATCTCTTCGCCGGCCTCGACGGCTTCCTCGGCGGTGACGAAATAGCCGTCACGCCAATGGAAGGCGCTGGCGGTGCGATGGTGATGGGTGGTGAAACTTGCCGTCACGGGTGCTGCCGCAGCCGCGACGTCGGCGATGGCCGCGGAAAAGGCGCTGAGATTGAAGTCGCTCATTTTGGTCTCCTGGGTTTCTTGCATGCCCCAGATATCGCTCGGCAGCCGGCTCGCAGATACTCGCCTGACGGCTAGTTCATGGTTTCACTGGCCATCTGGTCAGGTCGCGGCGGTTCCAGCCGCTCCGCACATATAGTCACGAACAAGCCTGAAAACACGGAGCCCGCCAATGGCCGTCGCCGCCGCCAAATTCCAACCGGACGACACACTGCTCGACGCCTATTCGACGACAGTGGCAGACGCAGTCGACCGCATCGGCCCCGCCGTCTGCCGCATCGAGCGCATTGGCGGCCAGGGCGGCCACGGCTCCGGCTTCGTCATCGCGCAGGACGGCTTGGTCGTCACCAATTTCCATGTCGTCGGCGACGCCAGGACGGTGCGCGTCTCGATGCCGGACGGCGCCTCCAGCGAAGGCCGCGTGCTTGGCCGCGACCCCGACACCGACATCGCGCTGGTGCGCGCCGACGGCAGCTTTGCCGATGTCGCGCCGCTTGGCGATTCCAAGCGGCTGCGGCGCGGCCAGATTGCGATTGCCATCGGCAATCCGCTCGGCTTCGAATGGACCGTCACCTCCGGCGTCGTCTCCGCGCTTGGCCGTTCGATGCGCGCCTCGACCGGGCGGCTGATCGACGACGTCATCCAGACCGATGCGGCGCTCAATCCCGGCAATTCCGGCGGGCCGCTGGTCTCGTCGGCCGGCGAGGTTATCGGCGTCAACACCGCCATGATCCATGGCGCGCAAGGCATCGCCTTCGCGGTTGCCTCCAACACCGCGAACTTCGTCATTTCGGAGATCATCCGCTTCGGCCGGGTGCGGCGCGCCTTTATCGGCATCTCCGCCGACACCACCAATTTGCCGCGCCGCGCAGCGCTTCTGTCACAGGTGTCGACCAACACCGCGGTACGGCTGCGCAGCGTCGAGAAGAACGGCCCGGCGGCAAAGGCCGGCCTGAAGGAAGGCGACATCATCGCCGCAATAGACGGCCGCCCAGTCACCGGCGTCGACGACCTCGTGCGCATGCTCGACGCCGAACGCATCGGCCGCGAGACGCTGTGCACCGTGGTGCGCCGCACCGGCGTCAGCCAGGTCACGGTGACGCCGGTGGCAAGGGCGAGCTGAACCCTATCGCTGCTTGAGCACCCGGCCGAGCAGCGACACCAGCAACCGCGCCAGATCGCCGGTCGGGTCGAGGTCGGGATCGAAAATCGTCATGTCCATGCCGATGCAGCGCTGATCCGCTGCCAGCGCCGACAGGATGGCGACGAGATCGTCGGGATCTACGCCGGGACTGCCGGGCGAATCCACCGCCGGCATCACCGTCTGGTCGAGCACGTCGACATCGAGATGCAGCCAGTAGGGACAATCGGCCCGCGCCAGCGTCGCTCTCGTCGTCTCCACCACTTTTGCAGCGCCCCATTCCCGCACCGCAAAGACGTCGATGCGCGTGATCGCTGTCGCATTGATGTCGGGCCAGGCGAAATCGGCATCGCGGCCCTCGCGTTCACCGATCTGCACCACCGTCTCGTCGGCGACAAGCGGACCGGCAATGCCGGGCCACTCCTTCAACAAAGGCTCGCCGCGCCCGGTGGCGAGCGCCAGATCCATACCGGCTGCGGAACCGGGCATGGCATCGACGTCGTAATTGCCGGGATGGCGGAAATCGCTGTGGCCATCGACATGCACCAGCGCAACCGCGCCGAACCGTCGCGCCGCCGCCAGCGCGCCAAGCAGGATCGAACAATCGCCGCCGATGACCAGCGGGAATTCGCTCTGCCCGAGCGCACTTGCGACGATCTCGGCAAGGTCGAGATTGAAGCGGCGGATCGCCGGACCATTGCGTAGGCTGGTGCCCGGTTGCTGTTCGATGCTGTAAGCGGGCCTTTCGAGATCGACCACCCGCGCCGGCACCAGCACCTCGATCAGACCGGCTTCGCTCAGCGCCTGCGGCGCCCGCCAGGTGCCGGGCACATGGCCCGGCCGCAGGGGCCGAAGGCCGAGATTGGATGGCGCACGAACAAGGCAGATGTCACGCATGCAACAGGACCAGCTTCAGCATCATCCAGCATAGACCGCATGGCAGGACCCCGGCCACATGGCCTGGAGCCGCTGCCGACATTTGCTGCCATCGGGCACAGGTTCAGGCTGCGGCGCCCTCCACGAATTGCGCCTGAAACTCCGGGCTGAGCGGGATTGGCTTGATGACGTCGATCAGCACGCCATTGGGATCCCTGGTGATGAAATGGCGCTGGCCGAAGGGTTCGTCGCGCAGCGAGCGCAGGATCGGCAATCCAGCCGCAACGATCCGCTCATAGACAGCGTCCGGGTCCCTGACTTCGAAATTGATCAACAGGCCCGACGTGCGGCCGCGCCCCTCTTCCGGGATCGTTTCGTGGTCGCCGTGGACGATGCCGAGATTGACGCGCCGATCCTCGGCCGACTGCAGATGCACATACCAGTCGCTCGCAAACAGCGGCTTGAAGCGGAAGTGGTTGATATAGAAGGCTTTCGTGCCGGCCACATCGCCTGTCATCAATACCGGATAATAGCTCGTCGTCTTCATCTTTCTTTCTCCCGTCAGTTAACATACAGTCTGCATGTAAATTGAAATAACATACAGGCTGCATGTATGCAACGAGAAACCGCGCGCCGCTCCAATCGCGACCGCACCGAGGCGACGCGCGCCGACCTGATCGCCGCGGCGCGCAAACTGTTCATTGAAAAATCCTATGCCGAGACCGGCACGCCGGAGATCGTAGCGGCCGCCGGCGTCACCCGCGGCGCGCTCTACCACCATTTCGCCGACAAGCAGGCGCTGTTTGCCGCCGTGGTCGAGCAGGAGGCAGAAGCTGTCGCCGCTGAGATCGATCGTGCCTCGCCGCCATCGCTGTTTGCCCGCGACGCACTGATTGCCGGATCGGACGCCTATCTGGCCGCCATGCGCCTCCCCGGCCGCACCCGGCTGTTGCTGCTCGACGGGCCGGCCGTTCTCGGCCGCGCCGCCATGGATGCGATCGACAACCGCCACGGCAACCGTTCATTGCGTGAGGGTCTGGTCGCGGCGATGCGCGAGCAGTCGTTGATCAGGCTGCCGGTCGACGCGCTGACCGCCTTGTTCGCCGCGGCCTTCGATCGGGCGGCACTGGCCATCGAGGCCGGCGCCTCAGCCGAGGACTACCGCACCGTTCTCATGGCGCTGATTGATGGGCTGTCTCCGGCCCTTCCTCAGGGACCTGCCCCGGCTCGAACTCGTTGAAGCAGCCGAGTTGGCGTTTGAACTGGTCGATCAACCAGGCCGCAGCCGGTTTCGGGCTGCGGTCGGCGCGGTGCATGGCATAGAGCGACGAGCGTACCTCGCTGAAGGGTTTAAGATCGAGTTCCACCAGTCTGCCGCTCGCCAAATCGTCGGCGATAAGCCAGCGCGGCAGCCCGCCCCAGCCCAGCCCTTCGCGCATCAACGTATGTTTAATGCGCACATCCGTCAGCCGCCATGTACGATAGGCAAAGACACCAAAGTCGCGTCCCTTAGTGCGTTCGGACTGGTCGGTGACAACGAGTTGAGTGTGTTCGCGCGCATCTTCGATCGCCACCGGTTTCGGCAGCAGCGCCAGCGGATGGCTGGGAGCGGCAGCCAGCACGATCGACATGAAGCCGATACGCACGAGACGCACGTCGACCTCGCCCAGCAGGCCGCCAATGCCAAGATCGGAGTGTCCGCTGACGACATGATCGGGGATCAGGCCGAGCGAACCGATATGCAGGCGCAGCATCACGGTTGGAAACTGCGCCTCGAATGCCTTCAGCACCCGCACCAGCACCGGCGACGGCAGTGCCGCATCGACCGAAAGCGCGACTTCCGCCTCCAATCCCTGATGGTAGCCGTCGGCACGCGAACGGATGCGCTGCAGCACGCCGACCATGCGCCGCGCATCCTCCAGCATCGCCCGGCCGATTTCGGTCAGCTGCGGCTCGCGCGTGCCCTCGCGCTCGAACAGTTTTAAGCCCAGCTGCGCCTCGAGATTGGCGATGCCGTAGCTGATGACGGACTGCGCCCGGTTGAGCTTGCGCCCGGCAGCAGAGAAGCTGCCGGTGTCGGCCACCGCTACCAGGATCTGCAATTGGTCGAGCGTCGGATTGGGTTGCATGGCATATCTACTTTATAGATGGATTATATAGAAAATATACCAGTTTTTTGAATGGGTTGGTAGGCCCATATCAAGCGGGACAATTCAATTCCCACTGGAGAGAACCGCTATGTCCATCCTTCTTGTAACCTCGAGCCCGCGTGGCTCTGCTTCGCACTCGACCCGCATCGCCACCGAATTCGCGCAGAAGCTTGTCGCCGCCGACCCGTCGGCCGAGCTTGTCGTGCGTGATCTCGTTGCCAACCCGCTGCCGCACATCGACGCCGACTATTCGACCGGCATCTACACGCCGGCCGAAGCCCGCACCCCGCGCCAGGCCGAAGTCGTCGGCGTTTCCGATGTCGCGCTTGACGAGTTGTTCGCCGCCGACACCGTGATCCTGGCCACCGGCTTCATCAACTTCAACATCTCTTCGACGCTGAAGTCGTGGGTCGACCACATCGCCCGGTCCGGCAGGAGCTTCTCCTATGGTGAGGGCGGCCCGAAGGGCCTCGTCACCGGCAAGAAGGTCTACATCGTACTTGCCTCCGGCGGCATCTATTCCGAAGGCGCGGCCGTGCAGCTTGATCACGCTGTCCCCTATCTGCGCTCGGTGCTCGGCTTCCTCGGCATGACCGATGTCGAAGTCATCCGCATCGAAGGCGTCGGCATGGGCGCCGATGCTGTTACTGCGGCGCTTGCCAAGGCGACCGCCAAGGTCGACGCGGTGGTGGCCGCAACCGCCAGCCGGCAGATCGCAGCGGCGGCGTAACGCGCCGGCGCTTATCCACCTAAATTGAAAAAGGCAGGCGCCGAGGCGCCTACCTTTTTTGCATTGTGCAGCAACTTTCCCATTGGAATTGCTTGAAAAACAACAGGCTAGAGCAACCTAGCGATTCAATCTTTGAACCGCCTCTAGCCGAAAATCTTCTCGCCCTGCTCGTCGACGAGCTGGATGCCCTTCTTGATCGAGATGTCGACAGCGTCGTCGAGCCCGGCGAAACGGTCGGCGCGGATGAAGCGGTGCTCCTTCATCACGCCGCCGACTTCCTTCGAAACCACGCCGCAGGTCTGGTACTGGCCGTCAGCCTTGTAAGGCGTGGCGCTGATCAGGAATCCCTTGTGCTCGATCTGCTTTGCCGCAGCCGCGCTCTTTGGCTCGCCTGCGTCACCGCCGCCTCCGCCGCCGAAAAGACGTTTCAGAAAAGACATGAGCAGCCTCCAACCGCAATCATCCCGCATCACATGGTGATGCGAGATGATTTTCACTAGCGGTCATCGGCTCAATCGGCAAGGGCCGCGGCTGTGCTGGCCGCTAATGCATGTCGCCCAAAAGTGCCCTGCGGTTTTGGGATAGCGACATGCACACAACCCAGCTCAGCCGCGCGACAGCGCCTCAAGAGCTTCGGCCGCGCCTTCCAGTATGGCGATCGCTTCGGCCTGCTTTTCGGCCGGTGCATCGACGATTTCGCCGAGTGCTGCACGCAGCCGGTGGCGCACGGCGCGGAACTCGTCGCGGGCTTCCGAACGGCCGCCGCGGCCACGCCGTCCGCCTTCCTCGCTGTCGTCGTTCCAGCCGAACCACTCGCGTGCCTTGGCCATCTTGCGGCCGAAGCGCTCGAGATGCTCGAGCACGCCGTCGATCATTTCGCGGTTTTCGGCGAGATGCGCCTGGCCCGCCTCGGTGATCGAAAACACCTTCTTGTTGCCGTCCGCGGCCGAGGCGGCATAGCCGGCCTCTTCGAGGAAGGTCAGCGTCGGATAAACGACGCCCGGGCTCGGGCTGTAGATGCCGCTGGTGCGCTCTTCCAACGCCTTGATGATGTCGTAGCCGTGGCGCGGCGCCTCGGCCAGCAGCGACAGCGTGATCAGCTTGAGATCGCCGTCGGCCAGCATGCGTCCCGCGCGAAATATGTCGCCCGGGCCGCCGCGTCCGCCGCCACGACCACCATGCCCGAATGGGCCAAAGCCGCCGCCACGACCACCGAACTTGCCGGCCATATGCAGGAAAGCGCGCTCGGCGCGCTCGCCAAAGGGATGATGTCTGTGCATGGATTGCTCCTTGAGTTCTATCTTACGATATATCTTAATTAAGCGCGTGCGCTCAACGAGTCAAGATATATCTTACGATGTATCTAAAGGCAGCGCCAGCGGCGTGTCACCGGCTTAGGTTCGGAGATGTCTGCGGGTCTTTCCGACTACCAGCGGCCCTTGCGCCGGTTCCAGGCATAGAGAAGATTGGCGAAGCGATCATAGACAAAGCGCGTCAGCACCAGCCCGACCGGATTGCCGAACAGCGTCGCCAGCCAGCCCTCGCGCGGCGTCACCCTCCAGACGGCAACCGCGACGTCGGCGCCGACCAGCAGCCTGCCCTCAGCATCGGTGGCATGCAGCCGGCGACGGATGTCCTCCAGCGAGGCGCCGTGGCCGGCGAGCGCCGCCGGTTCGAGGTTGATGTCACGGAATTCGATCCGCCCGGCCTTGATCGCCTCGAGCAGCCGCCGTTTCTGCCGGGTGATGCCGCCATCGCAGACGGGGCAGCGCGTGTTGTACCAGACGGTAAGCGCAGGCTTGGGCATGGCTTTCAGACCGCGACCTGAGGGACGGAACCGACTATCCCGATAATGCTATCGGCCCGCAACATGGCGAAGCGCCGCGCTTGATCAGAACTCGTAGCCGAAGCGCTCGAAGTCTCTGACATAGAGCCGCCGCACGATCGCTTTCGCCTCCTCGTCGTAGAGGGCGCGATAGTCGACCGGCGCCCCGACATTCGATCGGGGAAGCTCGCCGGGAAGCCCAAGCCGCTCGGCCAGGACATTGAACTGTTCGGCCAGTGTTTCGAAGCGCAGGACTTCGTCGACGATGAGCTTTCCATTCCTGTCCGAAATCCAGCTTGTCTGGTCCACGCGCGCCAGTCGGTTCTTGCGTTCAAGATAGCGTAGGAACGCCTTGAAGTCCCAGCGCTGCGCCTGGCGATGCCGGCGCCGCGAGGTTTTCCGGCGCAGATGCTGGTAGTTGGAAACCGCCAGCTCAAAAGGGTTGCGCACAACGGCGAATTTGTAGGCGCCGTCATAGAGCTGGGCCGGCAATTTGCGCCGCAGCCAGGCGGCTCTGTCATGCTGCTTGAAATTGGCCTTCTCCGGCGCCTCCGGCACCGGCAGCCGCGACAGCAGACGCCGCCATGGCGTCGGCTTCGGCTTCAGGCACCATGGCCGCAGCGCACGGGTGATCGAGGTCCCGGCCGTCTTCGGGATGTGGATGAAAATGAAGTTCTTCTCGAGCGAGAGGAGCATTTCTCCTCAATATCGGCAGCTTGGGTGCCGTCAAGCGGCACCCGCATTGATCACCCGGAAATGCGTCTGATCTCGTCACTTCAAGTTGCCGGTAACTACCCGAGCGAGGTGACGATCTCGCGATACGCAAATTCGGGGAAAGCCTTGAGCGTTCGCGTCCTGACGCTGCCGCCCGCCCCCAGCATCAGCGCAAAACGCGCCAACACTGCATCGTCGGGCGCCTCGACCACGGCCACCATGTCGCATTCGCCCATGGTGAGGTAAAACGCCTTGAACGATCCGCCCATGTCGGCCAGTTGCTTCTTGGCGGCATCAAGCCGCTTCGGCGACTCGCGCACGTTCCTGGCGCCCTGTTCGGTCCAGTTCATTAGCAGGATGTAGGTTGTCACGGAACACCTCCCTCCGGCGCCAGGGAGCACGGCTGAGGACCTCAGCCGGGGCGGGCATCCGGTTTGTCGCCCAGAATATGCATCCGACCTCCGAAGTATCCGCCCGCAGCGAGCTTCGTGCAAGGACTGCCGCGCCAGCCCCATTGATGCCTGAAGGCGATTTCTCCAAGCGCCAGGGCGGCGGCATAGCGACGACCGCAAAACTGTCGGCGACCGCGGCGGCATCATCATCAAGGGGACGCGGCTGAACGTGCCGTTGTAGAGCAATTCGATGAACCACCTGAAACGAAAAGGGCGCCTCGATGGGCGCCCTTAATTTCTTTGCAATCGGCGAATGTCAGCTGTCGAGGAAGCTGCGCAGCTTGCGCGACCTGCTCGGGTGCTTGAGCTTGCGCAGTGCCTTGGCTTCGATCTGGCGGATACGCTCGCGGGTGACCGAGAACTGCTGGCCGACTTCTTCCAGCGTATGATCGGTGTTCATGCCGATGCCGAAGCGCATGCGCAGCACGCGCTCTTCGCGCGGCGTCAGCGAGGCGAGCACGCGCGTGGTGGTCTCGCGCAGATTGGCCTGGATCGCCGCATCGATCGGCAGGATCGCCATCTTGTCCTCGATGAAATCGCCCAGATGCGAATCCTCCTCGTCGCCCACCGGGGTTTCGAGCGAGATCGGCTCCTTGGCGATCTTCAGCACCTTGCGGACTTTTTCGAGCGGCATTGCGAGCTTTTCGGCCAGTTCCTCAGGCGTCGGCTCGCGGCCGATCTCGTGCAGCATCTGGCGCGAGGTCCGCACGATCTTGTTGATCGTTTCGATCATGTGCACCGGAATGCGGATGGTGCGCGCCTGGTCGGCGATCGAACGCGTGATCGCCTGCCGGATCCACCATGTCGCGTAGGTCGAGAACTTGTAACCGCGGCGGTATTCGAATTTGTCGACCGCCTTCATCAGGCCGATATTGCCTTCCTGGATCAGGTCGAGGAACTGCAGGCCGCGATTGGTGTACTTCTTGGCGATGGAGATGACGAGGCGCAGATTGGCCTCGACCATTTCCTTCTTGGCGATCGCGGCTTCGCGCTCGCCTTTCTGCACCTGGTTGACGATCTTGCGGAATTCCAGGATCGAGATCGCCGTTTCGGTGGCGAGGTTCTGGATCTCCGAACGCAGCTCCTTGATCGCGTCCTTCTCGTTCTTGGTGAATTCCTTCCAACCGCGCGAGGTCAGATTGCCGATCGAGCGCGTCCAGTTCGGATCGAGCTCGGAACCCTGATATTCCTTGAGGAACTCCTCGCGGCGCACGCCATAGCTTTCGGCGAGGCGCAAGAGCTTGCCTTCGTTCTGCACCAGGCGCTTGTTGATGTCGTAGAGCTGCTCGACCAGCGCCTCGATGCGCGCGGTGTTGAGCGACAGCGACTTCACCGCCTTGATCAGTTGGTCCTTCAGCTCCTTCAGCCGGCGGTCCTGGCTGGGCGACAGCGTGCCGGCCGCGGCCAGCCGGTTCTCGACCTGCTGGTCCTGCAGCTTGCGCAGCTTCTTGTAGGTGTCGGCGATGACGTCGAGCGTCTCCATCACCTGCGGACGCAGTTCCGCTTCCATCGCCGCCAGCGACAGGCTGGCCTCGTCCTCATCTTCCTCGTCGTCATCGACCAGGCCGCGCGTGTCGGTGCCGACATTGGTGATGTCGTCTTCGTCTTCACGGCTGCCGCGGCGTGGCTTTTCCTCGGGCTTCGGGGCCTCCTCGATGCGCTCCACCACCGGCGCCTGTTTGGCTTCGGGGCCGGCATAGGTGGCTTCGAGGTCGATGATCTCGCGCAGCAGGATCTTGGATTCGTTGAGCTCGTCACGCCAGATGATGATGGCCTGGAAGGTCAGAGGGCTTTCGCAGAGGCCCGCGATCATCGTCTCGCGGCCGGCCTCGATGCGCTTGGCGATCGCGATTTCGCCCTCGCGCGACAAAAGCTCGACGGAACCCATTTCGCGCAGATACATGCGCACCGGATCATCGGTGCGGTCGGTCGGCTCTTTCTTGGTGGTCGTGGCGGCGACGGCGGTGCCGGTCTGCTCGGCCAGTTCGTTGGCGTCTTCCTCGGCATCGGCATTGCTGTCGGCGGCCTCGGGCTCCTCGCCCTGGTCGTCGTCCTCGACCACGTTGATGCCCATGTCGGACAGCATCGCATTGATGTCTTCGATGCGATCCGGATCGGTCTCTTCCGACGGCAGCACCGCATTCAGCTCGTCAAGGGTCACATAGCCGCGCTTCTTGGCGGCCTTGATCATCTTCTTGACAGCATCATCGGAAAGGTCGAGCAGCGGGCCATCGGTGGCGCCTTCACGTTCGGTCTCGACCTCTTCCTTTTCCTTTGTCGCCATAGTCTTTATCTTCTCCTAGCGGCCGAACATCGAAGCCGCGTAAGCTGCCGCACCGGTCAAATTATGCGCTCGTGACGAAACGCGCTTCACCGGCCGGCAACCGCATCAACTCTTTTGTTTGGTTCATATCGTGCCCCAAAACCGGTTTTCACTTTTGGGCGACATGCATTAAGTCCAGATTAACCCTGATATCTGTGGCAGGCTAACAGCCTGTCCAGTGATCAGCACCTCACATCGCTGCATTTCCCATCGACGCCGGCACGGGTTAAGGTTTCGAATCGTCCTGATTCCGTCATTCTGCCAGAAGGTCAAGCGCCTCTCGCATGATTCGCATCAAAAAAGCGAATCAATTACCCGACTTAGAGGCGTCGATTCGACGCGCAGCACGTTTCAACTTCACTCTTGCGCAGGTTTCAACCTACACGCGTCCAGCCTTGCCCGAGGACACGCCGAACCCTTCGATCAGCGCTTCCGTTGCCTGCACATCACGAAATTGCGCCTGAATCTCGACGAGATGCCGGTAGTTTTCGTCTGTGGGATCGCTGGCGAGCGCTGCTTCCGCCTGCTTGAGCTCCTTATGTAAGGTGCGCGCGCTGCGCTGCAAGTGCAGTGCCTGGTTGAAGGCGTCACGGGCATCATCAAGGGCGGCGGTTTCCAGCGCCGGCCATTGCCGGGCGCGTTTGATCAGCGTCACCGCCCGCTCCCAGATATCGCTGCAGCCGGCGCGCTCGATCGTGGCGATCACCGCGTCGCGGTCATTGGCCATGTCATGCGCCATGGCATCGAGGATGGCGGCGTGCAGCCGCTGCAGATCGGTGTTGGCGAGATCGAGGAACTCGACATGGGCGAAATTCTCGTCGATCAGCGCGGGATGGTTGACCAGCGCCACGATGATCGTCGCCTCGCGCACCGACATCATCTCGCCGCCGCGCTTGACCATGGCGGAGCGGCCGAGGCTTTCAGTGATCGCGGCGCGCGCGCCGACGCCGCCGCCTTTCGCGAACTGCCCGCCGGGTGCGGCCGTTTTGCCCTGCCCCGGTTTCCAATCCTGACGGCCCTGCCGAACAGTGCGCTGGGCGCTGAAGAAGTTCAGCATGCGCTCGCGCATCCACTGCTGGTAGTGGTAGCGCTGCCCCTCGTCGCGGATGCGGCTGGTCAGGTCGCGCAGAGTCTTTTCCAACCCATCTCGCCGCTCGGGCGTGTCGAAGACGCCGCCTGCAGTCTCGCGCATCCACAAAAGATCGGCCAGCGGCCGCGCTTCGGCGAGCACGGCGCGAAAGGCGTCCGGCCCTTCAGCCTTGACCAGATCGTCGGGGTCCTTGCCCTCGGGCAACAGGGCAAAGTGCACCGTGCGCCCCGACTGGACCGACGGCAGCACAAGATCTGCGGCGCGCCACGCCGCCTTCAGCCCAGCCTGGTCGCCGTCGAAGCACAACATCGGCTCCGGCGCCATGCGCCACAGAAGTTCGAGCTGGTTTTCGGTGAGCGCGGTGCCGAGCGGCGCCACGGCATTTTCGAAACCGGCCTGCGCCAGCGCGATGACGTCCATATAGCCTTCGACGGCAATCACCGTGCCGCCCTTGGCCAGCGCTTTGCGGGCGCGGGCGAAATTGTAGAGCACATTGCCTTTGTGAAAGAGCTCGGTATCGGGCGAGTTCATGTATTTGGCCAGCGCATCGGGCGCCAGCGCGCGGCCGCCGAAGGCGATGATCTTGCCGCGCGAATCCGGGATCGGAAACATGATGCGGTTCCGGAACCAGTCGTAGGAGACCGGAATGTCGTCGCCATGGCGCACCAGCCCGCAGGCCTCGATGTCGGCCTTGGGCACGCCCTTGGCGGCGAGATGCTCCTTCAGCGCGTTGCGGCTGTCCGGCGCATAGCCCAGCCGGAACGATTGCTGCGTCGCCGGTGTGAGTCCGCGGTCCCTGAGATAGGCGCGCGCCTTGGCGCCTTCCGGTCCCTGCAGCCGCTCCTGAAAGAAGGCAGTCGCCATCTCCATGACGTCGGTGAGGCTGGCGCGTTCCTTCTCGCGCTGCTCCTCCCGTTCGTCGCGCACCGGCATCGGCACGCCGGCCATCTCGGCGATCTTCTCGACCGCTTCGGGAAAGCTCAATCCGTCGAGCTCGGTCAGGAATTTGAAATGATCGCCTGACACCGAACAGCCGAAACAGTGGTAGCGGCCCTTCTTGTCCTCGCAGTGAAAGGACGGGCTCTTCTCGCCATGGAAGGGGCAGCATGCCCAGTAATCGCCGCGCGACGCGTTGGTCTTCTTCCTGTCCCACGCGACGCGCTGGCCGATAACCGATGAAATCGGCACACGGTCGCGTATCTCGTCGAGAAAGGCGGGCGGAAAGCGCATCGGGGAACTCGTTTCCCCACCATATAATCATGCCGACGAAATCCGACGACCCCGAATACCGGCCATACCCGGTTTCCACAGGCAAAAAGAAAGGCGGCCGTTACCGGCCGCCTCCAATTCCCTCATTTCCGACACGCTCTGTCGCGCGCCAACGCGCCCTTGAAATCGACAATATTTTATTACCCGGCTAAACTAATCGAGCTATTGTCAACTGCAGCTATGATCATGATTCGCACCTCCACGTTCACTGCTGTTCGCGTCGCCGCTGCTCGTCGAATGCGGGCGTCGACATGAGCGGTTCGGTCGTTCTCCTGCATCTGGCCGGCGCCGTGGCGCTGATGCTGTTTGCCACCCGCATGGTGAAAACAGGCGTGGAACGTGCCTATGGCGACGTGCTGCGCCACAAACTGCGCGCCACCATGCGCAATCCGATCATGGCGGTTCTGGCCGGCTGTGGCCTGTCGATCGCACTGCAAAGCTCCACCGCCGTCACGCTTCTCGTCGGCTCCTTCGCCGGCGCCGGCATCGTCTCCGGCATATCGGGCCAGCTTGCGGTGCGCGGCGCCGAGATCGGCTCGGCGCTGGTGGTCAAGCTCTTGACCTTCGATCTCACGCTGCTGGTGCCGATCTGCCTTGTCGCCGGCACCGTCATGTTCATGGCCACCGAGCGGCGCGACTGGCGCCAGTCCGGCCGCATTCTGGTCGGCATCGGCCTTTTGCTTCTGTCGCTGGAGATGATCGGCCAGGCGTCCGAGCCGCTGCGCCAGAGCACGCTGATGCCGCTGATCGTCAACTATTTCTCAGGCGATTTCGTCACCGCCTATCTGCTTGCAGCCCTCATCACCTGGCTGTTCCACTCCTCGATCGCCGCGGTGCTGCTTTTGGTGACGCTGGCCGGCCGCGGTTTCATCCCGCCGGAACTCGGCATCGTGCTGGTGCTCGGCGTCAATCTCGGCTCGTCGATCATCGCGCCGCTGCTCACCCGCAACGCCGAGCCTGGCGTGCGCGTCGTGCCGATCGGCAATCTGTTGATGCGCGGCATGGGCTCGCTGGTGATGCTGATCCTGTTTATGACGCTGAAGCCGCCGGTCGCCTTCCTCGGCACCACCGTACCGGACCAGATCGTCAACGCCCACATTCTGTTCAATGTGCTGATCCTGCTCGCCGGCCTGCCGCTGGCCAGTTTGGTCTATCGCGTTTCGGAGAAGATCGTGGCGATGGGCACCAAGTCCGAACCGGCCGCAGCTCTCGACGTCATCGAGCTTTCCGCGCTCAACGACAGCGCGCTGGACGTGCCGAGCCAGGCGCTGGCCAATGCCACCCGCGAGGTGGTGCGGGTCTGCGAAACGGTCGAGATCATGCTGAAGCGCATCATCGAACTCTACGAGAGCGCCGACGCCGACAAGATCAAGGCGCTGGCCGCACTTGACGACCGTGTCGACAGGAAGCACGCGGCGATCAAGCTCTATCTGGCCAAACTGACCAGGAACTCGCTCACAGAGGACGAGGCCCTCCGCTGCCAGGAATTGATCGGTGCCTGCGTCAAGCTCGAGCAGGTCGGCGACATCATCGTGCGCAACATGCTGGTGCATGTGAAGAAGAAGCTTGAGCGCGGGCTGGAGTTCACGCCCGAAGGCTGGCGCGAACTCAGCGCCTTCCATGCCTCGGTGCTGGCCAATGCCAGGCTCGCCTTCAATGTGCTGGTGTCCCGCGACCCCGAGGCCGCGCGCCAGCTGGTGCTGGAAAAGGACCGACTGCGCGACCGCGAGAAGGAAACCAGCGCCAGCCATTTCGTGCGCCTGCGCGACGGCACCGCCAAAAGCGTCGAGACCAGCTCCATCCACCTCGACACCATCCGCGACCTGAAACAGATCAACTCGCTGCTGGCGTCGATGGCCTACCCGGTGCTGGAAGAGCGCGGCCTGCTCGGTGGGTCGAGGCTGAAGGCCAGCTGAGCACGAACAAGCGCCTGCTGCGGCGAAATTAGTCTTTGCGCGCCCAGCCCTCCCTCGGCTAAGCATCAGGTCAGTCTACCGGGAGGATAGTCTTTGGATACCCATTCGCGCAGCTTTGCCAAGGCGCTATCGTGGCGCGCCACCGGCACCATCGACACGATGATCATCTCGCTCGTCATCACCGGCAGCATCAAGCTTGCCGCGGCCATCGGCGCCACCGAGGTCGTCACCAAATCCTTGCTGTATTACCTTCATGAGCGGGCGTGGCTGAAAATCCCCTACGGCAGGAAAAACGTCGCTTAGACTTGGCGGGTGCCGCCAGCTGGGATGCGCCGGATCAAGAAAACCTAAAGCGGCGTCGACAATTTCTGCATTGCCGGCAAGCGCCATCCATGATTTGAGGCGACCTCGTCTCAGGATCGCTTCCGCGCCATGCTTCCGCTCATTGCCCTGTTCATCGCCGCCTTCGCTTTCGGCACCACCGAATTCGTCATCGCCGGTGTATTGCCGCAAGTGGCCGATGGCCTCGGCGTTTCGATCCCGACCTCCGGCTATCTCGTCTCCGGCTATGCCGGCGGCATCGCGGTTGGCGGGCCGTTGCTGGCGCTCGCCACCAAAGGCATTTCCCGCAAAACCCTGCTGCTTTGCCTGACCGTCGCCTTCACCATCGGCCAGGCCGCTTGCGCGCTGGCGCCCGACTTTGCCTCGATGCTGCTCCTGCGCATTGCGGTCGCCGTAGCGCACGGAGCCTATTTCGGCGTCGCCATGGTGGTGGCCGTCGGCCTTGTGCCCGAGGACAAGCGCGGCATGGCTGTCGCCGTCATCCTCTCCGGCCTCACCGTTTCCAACGTCATCGGCGTGCCGGCCGGCACCGCGATCGGCAATCTCTGGGGCTGGCGCGCCACCTTCTGGGTGATGTGCGCGCTTGGCGTGGTGGCGTTTGCTGCGATGGCCGCCCTCTTGCCGCGCAAAACGGGCGCGTCGAGCCCGCCAGCCAACCTTGGCCACGAGGTGCGCGTGCTGGCGCGCCAGCAGGTCTGGACCTCGCTGATCCTGATGCTGATGCTGATGATCGGGCAGTTCGGCCTGTTCACCTACATCACCCCGACGCTGCTTGAAGTGACCCATCTCGACGAAGACCTGATCCCCTGGGTGCTGCTGCTCAACGGCGTCGGCGCCACCGTCGGTGTCTTCCTCGGCGGCAAGCTTTCCGACTGGAAGCTGATGCCGTCGCTGATCACCATGCTTGCCCTGCAGGCGGTGATGCTTGGCGTGATCTATGCCGTCAGCCCCTACCCTCTGCCGATGATCATCGCCATCGTCATTTGGGGTGGCCTCAACTTCGCCATTGGCACGCCGATCCAGACCCGCATCCTGGCCTGGACGGCGGACGCCTCCAATCTCGCCTCATCGCTCATCCCGTCCGGCTTCAATGTCGGCATCGCGCTCGCCGCATCGCTGGGCGCCGCCATGCTCAACGCCGGTTACGGCTATCGCAGCCTGCCGGTGGTGGGCGCTGCTGCGATGCTGGTCGCGGTCGCGGTGGCGCTTGCCTCCTACATCTGGGAAGGGCGCAGCCGGGCAGCCCCGCCGCTGCCGGCCGCGGCCGAGTAGCGCACCAGCCGCCATTGGCGGCATCAGACCGGAGCGGGCGCGTATCCGGAGCTGCCCGCAAGGATCGAGACGAGGCTGCGCAGGCCCTGTTCAAGCCTTTCCCGGCTGGATGCTGCCCCGAGCGCCAGGCGCACGCCTTTGGCTGCATCCGGCACAACGGTAAACTCCTCCGCCGGACTGAGGGCCAATCCTCGGCGTCGTGCGAGATCGGCGAGTTCCAAGGAACTCAGCTCCCCTTCGAGAGGATACCAAAGATGCAGGCTGGATGGCGCCGAGGCGAAGCCTCGGGGCAGAATCATCCGCGCCGCCTCCAGTCTCGCTTGCGCTTCGGCGCTCACTGCGGTGGTGATCTCACCGGCGAGGCCGTTGCGTATCCATTCGCAGGCGAGGCCCGTCATCAACGGCGGGGCCATCATCGTGGTCCCGCGGATAGCTTCGGCAATCGGCTCGATGGCGTCAGTGCCCGATCCGACGAGGAACGCGGTGCGCAGGAACGGCGAGACACATTTCGCCATCGTCGCGACATGAATGGTCCACTCGGGCGCCAGGCTGAGAAAGGAAGGCGGAGGTGCTGCAACCAGCGGGCTGTACGGGTCGTCCTCGATGATGGTCAGACCCAGCCTCCCCGCCACCCGCGCCAGATCGCGGCGTCGACCCTCCGGCATGACCAGCGCGGACGGATTGTGCATCGTTGGATTGAGATAGAGGATTCGGGCGCCGTGCCGGCGCACCGCCTCCTCGAGATAGTCCGGGCGCATTCCTTGATCGTCACATCCCACACCGGCCAGCTCACGCTTCGTTGTCCTGGCAAGCGCTTTCAGGCCCGGATAGGTCAGCGCATCGGTGACGACGGTGTCACCCTCGCGGGTTTGCGACAGAACAACGGCTGCGAGCAAAGCCTGCGCGCCTGAACCGACAACCACACGATCGACCGGCAGCCTGTCACCCGTTGCGGCGAGCCACGCGGAACCCGCGGCGCGCTCGGCGGGCGAGCCGGGCCCGGGATGGTAGGACAAAAGCGCCTCCGCGCTCGAACGGCGCAGCAATCCGTCTATGCCGCTTCGGATCAATGCCGGCAGGCTGAGGCCTGCGGGTGCCGGCGGGATGTTCATGCTCAGATCCAGGATCGGTTCCTCGGCCTCTCCCGGCGTGACGAAGGTGCCCCGCCCCGCGGCGGCGTCGATGAGATTGCGGCGGCGGGCCTCGGTGAACGCTCTGGTGACTGTGGTCAGATCGACCCCCAGCAGCCGGGCCAATTCACGCTGCGGCGGCAATCTGTCGCCCGGCTGCAGGCGCCCGCTGGAGCGGGCGACGGCAAGCGCGTCGACGATCCTGAGATAGATCGGCCCTGGCCCCTCTCCCAATACGGAAAGCCATCCGAGCTCGCCGTCGCCAATCATCCTGCTACCGCCTTCATTCTCGTATCCATACATTTTGTCGCATTGTATGCATACAACTATGATACTAGTATGTATCACGAACCTCAAGGCCGGATGAGAGGGCCCTTTGATGAGGTCGGTTGGAGTGACCATCATGCACGATCACGCGCACTATCCCCCGCTTGTGCCATGGCAAGTCGGAATTCGCGGCCGCTGCCCGCGTTGCGGAGAAGGCCGGCTGTTCAACGGATTTCTGACGCTCGCGCCAAAATGCGAGGTTTGCGGGCTAGACTACTCTTTCGCAGATCCGGCCGACGGCCCTGCCTTCTTCGTGATCTGCTTTGCCTGCGTCCCCTCTGTGCTTTTCGCCGTCTGGGCACAAGTGACCTTTGAGCCGTCCATGTGGTTCCATGTCTTCGTTTCGTTGCCGATCGTTTTTGCCACATGCATCCCGCCCCTGAGGCCGCTCAAAGGCTGGCTCGTGGCAAGTCAGTTTTACCACAAGGCGGAAGAGGGCAGGCTGGCCAGACCCGGCGAATAACGTCTGACCCGCGCCCCTACAAATCGATCCGGAACAACAAGCTCTCGGCGCCGCCATATACGGCGTCCTTGATGAACGGGCCAACCAACCGGCCGCCATTGGCCAGCACCACCTTCTGCGAGGCAGGATTGTCGAGGTCGGTGGTGAGCTCGACATATGACAAGCCGACTGCCCTCGCCTCGGGGAGCATCAGCCGCAGCGCTTCGGTGGCATAGCCGCGGCCGCGCTTCCACGGCACCACGGCATAGCCGATATGGCCGAGCACATGCGAGGGGAGCGCGGCCGTGCCAGGCTGCCAGCGCAAGCCGATCGAGCCTGCGGCCTCGCCGTCCCAGATCCAGCGCCGGAAGCTGGGCAGCCGCGGCACGGTCGTGCCATCGGGCAAGGCGATCGGCGGCCCCCTCGCCTCGGGATCGTCGAGGCTGGCAAGGAACGCCACCGGATCCGCCTCGATGGCGGCAAGCTGCTCGCGCGTCGCTTCCTCAAGCCGTACATTATCCGGCGACCAGCCGCGCTCGAGCGCCGCCTTGTAGGACGGCAGATGTTCGAGCGCGGGTTTGACGATTTCGATCATGACGCTCAATGCATGGAACCGGGAAGCAGGGCGAAACCGAGACTAGGCAAGGCCTGCCGCCTGGAAACGAACTTCGCCCTTGTTGAGAAAACATGCCTTGTCGAACAGCGACAGATCCAGCGGGTTCGGCAAGCGGACGTCGCTGATATCTGGACAGGACTTGATCCGCGGATCGTATGATCGATCGATCTGGGAGATGAAGACCAGGATCAGCCCTCGTTCCCGGGCAAATGACTTCAGCGTCCGAACCTGGGCCATCAGGTCGGGGTTTTCACGTTTCTGATCGAGCAGTTGCAGATAGTCTATGACCACCAGCGTGCCCCGCGGCGCCGATCCCAGTTTGCCTATGATGTAGTCGGCGCTGATGGAGTCGGAATTGTCGAATTCGAACAGGCCGCCGAACTGCGCCGGGTCCGCCCCAATGGCGCGAAATCGGTCCAAAACGTCTCGCTCGCTGTACTCCAAGGTGAAGAATACGCCGCGATTGCCCGACCCCATGGCCTCCAACGCGAGCTTGAGGCTCATCAGGGTCTTGCCCTGGCCCGGCCGCGCCCCCACCAGAACCAGGTCACCGGGCGTCATTTGCGCAAACAATTTGCCGGCAGGCGTCGCTGCGGAGGCTTTGCTCGCAAGCAAGCTCCAGTTGTCGAAACCTTCCCTGGCTGCAATGCGGTCAAGCGCCTGGTGAAGGGGAATATTGTCTTTGCGCGCCAAGAGTTTGGCTTCACGCTTCATATGGTAGACCGGCGCTGACAGCCTCATCGAAAAACCTCCTATTGCGAGCAATCTTCGCAACCCCTCCTTATGCTTGGTGCTCGAACAGTCGGTTTTGATGATCGCATGGCCCCGCATGAACAATGCTTCCCCGCTGGAGGGAGGAGGCGTGGGCGCGCCGGAATCAGATCATAGCTGAATCTTTGCCGATCGAAAATGCGTCGCCACACGGCAAGACGCTGCAAGACGCCTTGAAGTCCGGCTGCTACTGCAGCAGGCCTTTGACGATGCCGCTGGCCTTGCCGAAATCCATCTGGCCGGCATATTTCTGCTTCAGCACGGCGATCACCTTGCCCATGTCCTTCTGGCTGGTCGCGCCCGTGGCTGCGATCGCTTCGCGCGCTGCCGCATTCACCGCGGCATCGTCCAGCTGCGTCGGCAGGAAACCGCGGATGATCTCCATCTCGCCGCGCTCCTGCGCCGCCAGTTCCGGCCGCTTGCCGTCTTCGAACGCCTTGGCCGACTCCTCGCGCTGCTTCACCATCTTGGCCAGTATCTGCAGGATCTCCTCGTCGCTGGCCGGCTCCTTGCCCGAACCGCGATTGGCAATGTCACGGTCGTGGATGGCGGCCTGGATCAGCCGCAATGTCGGCAGCCGGTGCTTGTCCTGCGCCTTCATCGCGATCTTCAGGGATTCGGCGATTTTTGCGCGCATGATGCTTTCTCCTTCGAACGGCGCGGACAATAACCGCGGCGAACTCGTAAAGCAAACGCGCCAAGCCCCTGATATCGTTCAACGAAACAAATGCCTGCCGATTTGGCCCGGCATCATTGACCACTCTGGCGCCTTCCCCTATGTACTCGGCCTTGCATAAGACAATGAGTTCATGTCGCCCAAAAGTGCCTAGCGGTTTTGGGACAACGACATGAACAGGCAAAGAATGATGCGCGCAGGCTCGAGAGATCGGCCGCGCCGTTTGCTGCGCAGAACCATCGAAGCGCGCAACCTGACAGGAGCGCCGCCATGGCCGAGATGACGCCCGGACTAACCCCGCCTTGGGCCACCGAAAAGCCGACCGCCCTTCTGGTGCTGGCCGACGGCACCGTCATCGAGGGTCGCGGTCTTGGCGCCGCCGGCTCCGCCGTTGCCGAGGTCTGCTTCAACACCGCGCTGACCGGCTACCAGGAAATCCTCACCGACCCGTCCTATGCCGGCCAGATCGTCACCTTCACCTTCCCGCATATCGGCAATATCGGCACCAATGACGAAGACATCGAGGACTTGAACCCAGTCGCCCGTGCCGGCGCAGTCGGCGCGGTGTTCAAGGCCGATGTCACCAACCCGTCCAACTACCGTGCAGCCGGCCATCTCGACCAGTGGCTGAAGAAGCGCGGCATCGTCGCGCTGTCCGGCATCGACACCCGCGCGCTGACCGCGCTGATCCGCGAAAAGGGCATGCCCAACGCCGTCATCGCGCATGCGCCCGACGGCGTCTTCGACCTCGACGACCTCAAGCGCCGCGCCGCCGCCTGGTCGGGCCTGATCGGGCTCGACCTCGCCAAGGAGGTCACCTCCGGCCAGTCCTCGGTCTGGCGCGAAACGCCCTGGGTCTGGAACGAAGGCTTTGGCGAACAGGCCGAACCGTCCATGCACGTCGTCGCCATCGACTACGGCGTCAAGCGCAACATCCTGCGCCTGCTTTCGGGCCTCGGCGCCAAGGTCACCGTGGTGCCCGCCAGCACCGGTTCGGAAGAGATCCTGGCCATGCAGCCGGACGGCATCTTCCTCTCCAACGGCCCCGGCGATCCGGAAGCCACCGGCGACTACGCCGTGCCGGTCATCCAGGACCTGCTCAAGACTGACATACCGGTGTTCGGCATCTGCCTCGGCCACCAGATGCTGGCGCTGGCGCTGGGCGGCAAGACCGCCAAGATGCACCAGGGCCACCACGGCGCCAACCACCCGGTCAAGGATCATACCACCGGCAAGGTCGAGATCGTCTCGATGAACCACGGCTTTGCCGTCGATGCCGACTCGCTGCCGGAAGGCGTCGAGGAAACCCATGTCTCGCTGTTCGACGGCTCGAATTGCGGCATCGCGTTGACGGGACGCCCGGTGTTCTCGGTCCAGCATCATCCCGAGGCTTCGCCAGGCCCACAGGACTCGCACTACCTGTTCCGCCGCTTCGTCAATTTGATCCGCGAAAAGCGTGGCGAGGAATTGCTGGCCGAGCGGGCTTGAGCCTCTACGCCACCGGCCGGCCTTCGCTTGCCTCCAGAATGGCGAACCATTGCTGGCGGTCGAGGTTGATCTCCAGCGCCCTGACCATGGCTGACAGCCGCTCCGGCTTCATCGTGCCCAGCACCGGCACCAGCCGGGCCGGGTGGCGCAACAGCCAGGCGATGGCCATTGCCGCGAGATCGCTCGCGCCGGTTTCAGCCGCAACGCTGGCAAGCGCTGCCCTGACCCGCGCCTCGCGCCCTTCCTTGCCGGTGAACAGCGAGCCGCCGCCGAGCGGTGACCAGATCATCGGCGCATAGCCAAGGCGCTGCGCATGATCGAGGCTGCCATCGGCCAGCGCATTGGTCTTCAGTACCGACATTTCGATCTGGTTGGTGGCCAAGGGAGACGGCAGCCGCGACAGCGACACTCCGCCCTTGGTCAGCTTTATGCGGCTGTCATGGCTCATACCTGCGCTCCATCTTCAGCGACGCCGGTGGCGGCGCTTCTCACCGCCGTCGGCCGTGCAACTTTGGTGACAAAGACGATGACTGCAAGCGTGAGGAAACATGCGCCTAGCAGATAGGGCGCGCCGCCAAAGGTCACCGGTGCATTCGGCCCGGTGAACCAGGAAAAGATCGCCGTGTAGAGCAGCGGCGTGATGATCGAGGTGATCGAGAAGATCGAGGTCATCGCGCCCTGCAATTCGCCCTGCGCCGAAGGCGGCACCTTGGCGGCGGCGAGGCTCCTCAGCGGCGGATCGGCCAGCGCTTCGAGGCAGCCGACAACGATCACCGCATAGATCATCCAGCCTTGTGAGGCGAAGGCATAGCCAAAGGCGCTGGCCGCGGTGAATGTCAGGCCGATCACCGCCGTCCTCCATTCGCCAAGTTTTGGGATCACGCGCGGCAGCACCGTCGCCATGACGATCGCCCCGCACAGGCCGAAGGCGCCAAGCGAGAAGCCGATCTGCTGCTCGCTCCAGCCATAGCGGTAATTGGAGACGAACGACCACACCGCCGGATACATCATGTGGCCGAGCGTCATCAGGAAGAAGGCGAGGCCGATCCAGCCGATGCCCTGGTATTGACGCATCTGCATGAGCGTGCCGACCGGGTTGGCGCGTTTCCACTCGAAGCGCCGGCGGTGCTTTTCATCGAGCGTTTCCGGCAGGAAGAACAGCGCGATCAAAAAATTCACGGAGGCAAGCCCGGCGGCGAAATAGAACGGCACGCGCGGCCCGAACGTGCCGAGCAGCCCGCCCAGCACCGGCCCGATGACGAAGCCGACGCCGAAGGCGATGCCGAGCAGGCCGAAATTCTTCGCCCGGTTCTCGTCGTTCGAAATGTCGGCAATGAAGGCCGATGTCGTCGAATAGCTGGCGCCCGAAATACCAGCCAGCACGCGGCCGATGAACAGCATCGGATAGGACCAGGCGATGGCGCAGATCAGATTGTCGATGGAGAAGGTAAGCACGGAGGCAAGCAGGATCGGCCGCCGCCCAAAGCGATCGCTCAAGCCGCCCATGATCGGCGCGAAGAAGAACTGCATCGCCGCATAGACGAAGAACAGCCAGCCGCCCTCGATCGCCGCTTCGCTGATGCCGACGCCGCTCAGTTCCCTCAAGAAAGCCGGCAGCACCGGCATGATCATGCCGAAGCCGATAATGTCGAGCAGCAGCGTGGTGAAGACGAGCGCAAGGCCCCGCCTGGCGGTTTTGGGGTCGATCATGATGGCGTCTGCTCCCTGGGACCGCCCTTGGGCGGGCGCCCGTTATAAGCGAGGCGTCACGCTGGAACAATAGGAGAACGCCTCAGGCGTTCTCCTGCTGACATCTGTTGCCGGTGATTAATCGGCCCGTCGACGGATACGCTTTCAACCACTGTCGGCTGAAACTTGCGAGTGCCTCAGATCGGACCGGTCAGGGTATTGCAATCCGACAGCTTGCCGCTCTTGTAGCCCCGCGCCAGCCAGGTCTGCCGCTGTTGCGAAGTGCCGTGGTTGAAGCTTTCCGGAACGACATAGCCCTGCATCTTCTTCTGCAGCGTGTCGTCGCCGATCTGCTTGGCGGCGTTCAGCGCCTCTTCGATATCGCCCTGCTCCAGAATGCCCTTCTGCCCGGTGAAGTGCGCCCACACGCCGGCGAAGCAGTCGGCCTGCAACTCGATCCGCACCGACATCTGGTTGGCTTCCGCCTCGCCCATGGACTGCCGCATCTGGTTGAACTTGGGCAGGATGCCGGTGAGGTTCTGCACATGGTGCCCGACCTCGTGCGCGATCACATAGGCCTGGGCGAAATCGCCCGAAGCGCCGAACTGCTGGTCGAGCTGCTGGAAGAAGGTGGTGTCGAGATAGACCTTGTGGTCGCCGGGACAGTAGAACGGGCCGGCTGCCGTCGAGGCGGAGCCGCAGGCCGAGCGGATTTGCCCGCTGAACAGCACAAGCTTCGGATCCTCGTATTTCAGGCCCTGTGACTGGAAAATGCCGGTCCAGGTCTCTTCGGTCTCGGCCAGCACCGTCGCCACGAACTGCTTCATCTCGTCGGAAGCAGGCGTGCCGGCACCCTCGTCCTGGCCGCCGCTGTTGTCGGTGATCTGGCCGCCGCCACCCGGCAGCACGCCGCCGCTGTCGCCTGTACCCAGGATCTGCGATGGATCGAAGCCGAAATACCATCCGGCCAGCACCACGAGGATGACGAGCAGGATGCTGCCGCCTCCACCGGTGCGGCCGCCGATCGGGACGCGAAACTGGCCAGGGCTGCCGCCGCCGAAACCACCGCCGCCGCTGTCGCTGCGCTCGTCCTCGACATTGTCACTCTGACGGCGGCCCTTCCAGAGCATGGCAACTCCCCGTGATGCAAAATTCCCGGCAGGCCGATGATATGGCCCGGTCCGACCCAACAAACGAATATCCCAATGGTTGCACCAAGTCACAGTATTTTTCGCGCCGCCGGCATCGCGGCTTCGCGCTCTGGTCGAGGCGGCTTGCGCGCTGTAGCATCCGGTTCGAACGGGGGTATCAGGGGCTTGCGGACGATCGGCCGATTTCTGTTGCTGGCGGCGCTGCTGTGCCTCGGCCCGTGGCCGGCGCGCGCCGTGACGCTCGATTCCAGCGTCGCCGTCACCGACCCCGACACATTGCAGGCGCTCGAGCGTGGTGGTCTTTCCATCAGCCGCCTGCTCGGCCCGGCGCTGGGTCTCACGCGTGAGGTCGACAATCGCGGCCTGTTTTCGGTGCGCGCGCTGACCCCGGTCCGCAATGCCGTCAAGCAGGAGATCGCCGACGAGCCCGCCGGCAGTCCCGACCCCTATGTCGCCGCGCTGGCAAAGTCGAAGGACCCCAGCCAGAAATTCAACCCGAAATACATCGACGATGACGGTTCGACGCTGGACCTGACCGGCGTCGTCAACCGCATGGACCGAGGCTATCTCGGCCACACCGAATGCGGCGAGATCAGGCTGATCTACCGTTTCCATTATTCGGTGGCGGAGAAGCCGGCGAAAGGGAAGACGGCACAACGCATTTCGTCGCGCCTGCCGCTGACCATGAGCCTGGTCTTCGACGCCAAGCCCGGCGAGGCTCGCGCCCGCGCTTCGAGAGACCGTCCAAGCGCCACCGCCGTGTCGTGTGCCGATGTCGCCAAGCGCTGGCTGGCCGCCGGGCAAAAAGACCTTCCACCCGATCAGCTGGCGGCCTGGCTGCGCTCCGATGAAGGTCCGCTGTCCAACGCCATGCTGAATTCATCGCAGATCATGCGGCTCGAACTCAACATGCAGGTTCTCCGGCTGTCGGCCTCGAGCCGCCGCGACTTCGGCGGCCACGCCGAATATCTCCTGAAGATTTTCAAATGGGACCCGGCGACGTCCACCTTCCAGGAATCGAAGATGGAGAACCAGATAGACAGGAAGGTCGTGCTGGCCAACCGGCCGGCCTTCGCCAAATGGTTGCTCACCGACCGCAACATCTACGATCTCGATCGCGGCCGGCTGATCATCGACGACAAATTCCTGGCAACCAGCGCCGTCTCCGTCGCGCCCGGCGGCATGAGCCGATCACAGAACAACATCGCCTATGGGCTGCTCGACGATTCCGATATCGACAAGGCGCTGCAGGACTATGTCGCCAGGGGCAACGCACTGCACAGCGTGAAATCGGTGACCGGCTTCAATCTGCGCCTGAACGAAATGACCTGCACCGGCTGCCACCAGACCCATGGTATTGCCGGCTTCCACTATACCGGCGCCGATCCGGCTAGCGAGCCGCGCCGCAACGCCGTCTTCGTACCGGGCTCGGCTGTGTTCTTCGCCGACCTGCCGCGCCGGCGCGCCATCGTCGAAGACTTCGCTGCCGGCGGCCATCCGGATTTCTCCCGCGGCTTCGCCGCTCGTCCCGATGCCAAATATGCCGAGGCGCTGAAAGACACCGATCTCTACAATGGCTGGGGCTCGATCTGCTACAGCGGCGAAGACCCAAGCTTCAAGGACTGGAGCTGCGGCCAAGGCCTGCGCTGCGCCGGCGTCCATGAAAGCGCCATCCATCCTGGCTTCGGCACCTGCGTCAGCGAGAAGGGCACCGCCGTCGGCGATCCCGTCGAGTTCGGCGAGATCAAGATGTCAAAATGGGGCAGCGACCAGTATTGCCGCTTGTCGCCAGCCACCGCAAAGGCTTGCGCCATCGATCCTGCGCGCGACAAGAAACCGGTAATCAAGCTCGCCGGCTATGGCGCGGCGCGCCAGCGCTACGACAATCCCGAGCAGAAGACCGGCGGCTTTCCCGGCGGCATGCTGCGCAAGGCCAGCTGCGAAAAGCTGCCCGACGAGGCAAGCTGCGGGCGGCTGGCCAAGACCGGCTTCAACGACTGCATCGCCTCGGGCAAGGACCACAAATTCTGTACCAAGGAATTCACCAAGACCGCCGGCCTGCGCGCCTGCGACAAGGCGCATCCCTGCCGCGAGGACTATATCTGCACCGCCGGCTATGACGATCTGGCCGAGGCCAAGCCTGGCAAGGGCACCTGCATTCCGCCCTATTTCATCTTCCAGTTCCGCGTCGACGGCCACCCGCGCAGCTGGGTACAGGATGTGAGCGAAGAATAGGCCGCGCGTTGCCGCTTGCGATCTCAGCTCTTCTGCTTGGCGCCCGCACTTTTGCCATCGGAGCTTTTGGACCGTTCCTCGAAACGCGCTGCGCCCTTCTTCAGCGGCCGGCCGGTTTCGGCCTCGGTCTTGCGCTCGTCTTTTGCGGCAGCCTGCTTCAATCCTTTTGCAGCCTGCTTGCCCTTTGCGGTCGGTGCTTGTTCAACGCCCATGGTTTCCTCCCTTGACGCGCAACAATCGCGCGCGACGTCAGGAGCAACGAGCCTGAGCTGCAGAGGTTCCGGTGGACTTTGGTCCGAGGCACGCAAGCCTTAGCGTGGCGCGATCATCGCCTTGCGAAACGCTTCCAGCGTCTCGGCGCTGACATGATGCTCGATGCCTTCGGCATCGATGCGCGCCGTCTCGGCGCTGACGCCCAGCGAGCGCAAAAACGCCTCCACCGTTTGGTGACGGATGCGGCTTTCCTCCGCCACCTTGCGGCCAGCATCGGTCAGGAACACGCCGCGATACGGTTTTCTGGAGACGAGCCCATCGGCGCACAGCCTGGTCAGCATCTTGGCCACCGTCGGCTGGGCGACACCAAGCCTTGCCGCGATATCGACCTGACGCGCCTCATTGCCGTCCTCGATAAGGTCGGCGATCAGCTCGACATAGTCCTCGACCAGCGCGCTGCGGCGCGCTTCGCGCGTCTGCCGGAAGCCTGCGGAATGGACATCGGCATCCGGAAGCGGCTCTTCGCGTCGAACCGGTTTGTGCTTCAGCGCCAATACGTGTTTCCTCTTGGCTTTCGACAAATCAATCCGCCTTTGCCATTCATAGCACAGGCTTAACTGTTCCAGCCGTGTATTTGCATTCCATGGCAGGCGCAACCGGCGTTTGCGATCACCCCCTGCACGTCCATCGGTTACCTCATAAGAAGCACATACAATGAAATATAGCATATTGCATAATGTTGAGCCCTGGCATAGATAGGGTGACGTCAACCATCCATCCAGTGGAAAGCCCCCTATGTCCGAAGCCGACGCAACCGTGGGATCAGCCTGGCGATTTGACAGGCCTGAGGACAATCCGCCCAGCCTGCGCGAGGTCAATTCCACGATCGCGGTGCCGCAATCCGGCGTCTGGTTCCGCCGTCTGTTCGCCTTCATGGGGCCAGGCTACATGGTTTCGGTGGGCTATATGGACCCAGGCAACTGGGCGACCGACCTCGCCGGCGGCGCGCAGTTCGGCTACACGCTTTTGTTCATCATCATGCTGTCCAACCTGATGGCGATCCTGCTGCAGGCGCTCGCCGCCCGGCTTGGCATCGCCACCGGCCGCGACCTCGCCCAGGCTTGCCGCGCCTACTACCCGCGGCCGGTCAGTTTCGTGCTGTGGATCGCCTGCGAACTCGCCATCATCGCCTGCGACCTCGCCGAAGTCATCGGCACGGCGATTGCGCTGCAGCTTCTGTTCGGCATTCCGCTCATCGGCGGCGCCATGCTGACGGCGCTCGACGCCTTCATCGTGCTGTTGTTGATGAACAAGGGTTTCCGCTATCTCGAAGCCTTCGTCATCGCGCTTTTGATCATCATCTTCGGCTGCTTTGCCATCCAGATCTTTGCCGCGGCGCCGCCGGTCGGCTCGATCCTGCATTCGATGTTCGTGCCGTCGACGGAGATCGTCACCAACCCGGCCATGCTCTACATCGCCATCGGCATCATCGGTGCCACGGTGATGCCGCACAATCTCTATCTGCACTCCTCGATCGTGCAGACACGCGCTTATGAGCGGACCGAAAAGGGCAAGCGCGACGCCATCAAATGGGCAACGACCGACTCGACCATCGCGCTGATCCTGGCGCTGTTCGTCAACGCTTCGATCCTGATCGTCTCGGCTGTCGCCTTCCACGGCACCGGCCACCAGGATGTCGCCGAAATCGGACAGGCCTTCGAACTGCTGTCGCCGCTGCTTGGCCTCGGCATCGCCTCGATCCTGTTTGCGGTGGCGCTGCTGGCTTCAGGCCTCAACTCGACGGTGACGGCCACACTGGCCGGCCAGATTGTCATGGAAGGTTTTCTGCGCCTGCGCATTCCGCAATGGGCTCGCCGGCTGGTGACGCGCGGCATCGCCATCGTCCCGGTGGTGGCGGTCACCGCGCTCTACGGTGAAAAGGGCACCGGCCAGCTGCTGGTCTTCAGCCAGGTGATCCTGTCGATGCAGCTGCCCTTCGCGGTCATCCCGCTGGTGCAGTTCGTCTCCGACAAGAAGAAGATGGGCAACCTTGCCATTCCGCGCGGCGTGGCCGCCCTCGCCTGGGTGGTCGCCGCGATCATCCTGGTGCTCAACTTCAAGCTGCTCTACGACACCGTCTTCGGCGTCGGCTGAGTTTCTTCTCGAGTAGTTCGCCGTTTCGCGGAAATCGCGACCTGCTCTATCTCTTTGTTTTAACGCAATTCCCCAAGGGAAAGCGCTACGCGCTTTTCCCGGGAAAACCGCTTCACACTTTTCCTGGAATTGCTCCAGACCGCGACAAACTGGCGACTTGCGCTATCTTGTTCGCCATCATGACAAGTGTCGAAGACGCCAGGAAATTCTATGCGCAGTTGATGGCGGCCAGTGCCGGCTCGGCCGATCCGCGTCTCGAACAGGCTTTCGCCACGGTGCCGCGCGAGGCCTTTCTCGGCCCCGGACCGTGGACGGTGGTCGCTGGCAGGGCGCTGATCACCGGCAACGGCAAGATCATGACGCCGAGCGCCGATCCGGTTCACATCTATCAGGACGTGCTGGTGGCGCTCGATGCCGACAAGGGCATCAACAATGGCGAGCCCTCCCTGCACGCTATGTGGATCGGCCGGATCGCCCCCAGACCGGGTGAGGCCGTCACCCATGTCGGCGCCGGCACCGGCTACTACACCGCCTTGCTGGCACGGCTGGTTTCGCCAGGCTTGGTCACCGCCTTCGAACTGGAGGCCGACCTTGCCGCCAAAGCGACAAAGAACCTCGAAACCTATGACAATGTCAGCGTCATTCACGGTGATGCCGTCACGAGCAGTCTGCCGCCTTCCGACATCATCTATGTCAACGCTGGCGTCATCGCCCCGCCGGTTGCCTGGCTGCGAGCGCTAAAGCCCGGCGGCCGCATGATCTTTCCCTGGCGCCCGGCCCAGAGCGTCGGCCTTGCCGTGACGGTGACCCGCACCGACAAGGGCTTTGCCTGCGACCCGTTCATGCGCTCATGGTTCATCCCTTGCGTCGGCGCCTCGGTCGCCAACTCGGCGGCGAAAATCCCCGACCTCCAGCAAGCGGCGCGAAGCCGCTCCATCTGGCTGACATCAGACAGGGCGCCGGACCGCACCGCCACCGCTGTCATCGGCGACGTCTGGTTTTCATCGCAGGCGCTTGGCGGCAGGCGACAGCGGCAATAGGTATTTTGCATCGGCGAGCAGCGATTTTTACCCGGGCCTGTCGGACTGCCGCCTGCCCGTCCGTCCTTGGATCGAAGTCCGGCCCGACGGCGCGGACCAAAGAGAAGGAAAAATCCAATGAGGAAGATCATCGCCGCCACCTTCGTCAGCCTAGACGGCGTCATGCAAGCGCCAGGCGGTCCGGAAGAGGATCCGGTTGGCGGCTTCAAGTTCGGCGGCTGGACCTTCCATTATTTTGACGAGGTGGCCGGCGTGGCCATGGAAGAACTCTTCTCCAAACCCTTCGCGCTGCTGCTCGGCCGCAGAACCTACGACATCTTCGCCGCGTACTGGCCTTACCAGAAAGATCCGATCGGAGATGCCTTCAACCCTGCGACCAAATATGTGGCGACACATCGACCGGACAGCCTGATCTGGGAGAACACACAATGGCTTGGGGAAGACATCGTCGCGGCGTTGCGCCGCCTAAAGCAGGAAGATGGGCCTGACCTGCTCATCCAGGGTTCGGGCGAGTTGATCCAGACTTTGCTGGCCAACGGGCTGATCGATGAAATCCGGCTGATGATCTTCCCGTTATTGCTGGGCAAGGGCAAGCGGCTGTTCGGCGATAGTGCGATGCCGGCCGCCTTCAAGCTTGTCAAGTCGCAGGCGACGACCACCGGCGTCATCATGGCAACCTACGAACGATCAGGCGAGATCAAGGTCGGGTCGTTTGCCACACAGGAGCCGTCCGACGCCGAGCTCGAGCGGCGCAAGAACTGGAAGTAGCTGGGCCTATTTCCTCTCCCCCACATCGTGAGGGAGAGGAAACCTGAGTTCGGAGAGGTTCAAGCCGCCACCGCCCGCCGTGCCAGCCCATCCCTGATATACCGCGCGAATTCCTGCGCGGCCGGCGCTGCGCCGTACTTGGGCAGGTGCAAATTGATCGCGAAATTCGGCAGCGGCGGCAGCCCTGAATCGAAAGGCAGAATGTCGAGGTCGGCAGGCACGGTGGAGGCGAGCCAGGCGGTGACGGCGAGGTCGGAGCGCACCGTCGCGGTCGTGGCGTCGATGTTACCGTTTTCGAACACCGTGCGCCATTCCAGCCCGTGTTCGTTCAGCGCCGACAGCACCACCGGGCGGAAGGCGCAGGTGTCGGCGACGATCGACACCGGCAGCGGTCGCTTGGCGCGGGCAACGCCGCCCTTCGCCCCGACCCAGACCAGCCGGTCGATGACCAGACATTCGCCGGCCGACGAACCGACCCGTTCCTCGATGACGGCAAGATCGATGGTGCCGGCCGCAAGGGCAGCAGTAAGGTCCGGCGAGGCAGCACAGAGCAGCGATATCTCGACCCGCGGATAGGCCTCGGCATAGGCCTTCAGCACCGGCGCCAGCAAGGTGCCGACAAGGTCATAGGGCACACCGAGCCGCACCTGGCCGGCAACTTCCGTGCCCGCCATCTCGGTCCAGATTTCGTCATTGAGGCCAAGCAACCGCTTTGCCTTGCCGAGCAATCGCTCACCTGGCCGTGTCAGCCGCAAGCCGCGCCGGTCGCGCTCGAACAGGCTGCAGCCCAGCGCCTCCTCCAGCCGCTTGATCTGCTGACTGACGGCGCCTTGCGTCAGGTGCAGCGCGTTCGCCGCCGCCGTCATGCTGGCCTTGTCGGCGACGGTGACGAAGGTGCGGATCAGCGCCGTGTCGAGGTTTCGGATCATGGCCTGCATTATATCTGCTAATGCCGGGCATCGCAAACATTGCATTTACTGAAGTAGGCACGCCGCTACGATGGAGCCCTCACCGAGGGAGCCCGTATGCTCGAGCCCATCATTCCCCTTGTCGTTTTTGCGATCATCGCGACCGGCACGCCTGGCATTGCGACCACACTGTCGACGGCCTCCGGTGCACAATTCGGCTTCCGCCGTTCCGTCCCGCTGATGACGGGCAGCGCCACCGGTCTTGCCACGGTGACGGGAGCCGCGGCCGCCGGGCTCGCCGGCCTGCTGCTCGCAGTGCCATCATTACAGCTGGCGATGAAACTTGTCGGCTCGCTCTATCTCGTCTGGCTGGCGATCAAGATCGGCCGCGCCGGGCCGCCCAATCTCGATGTCACGATGGCCAAGCCCACCAGTTTCCTCAGCGGCGCCGGCATCCAATGGTTGAACCCAAAGGGCTGGGCGATGGGTCTGGGCGCAGCGGCATCGTTCGCAGCACTTGCCGACGGACCGGGACAACTCGCACTGCTGCTCGGCTCGACCTTTGGCCTGGCGGCCGCTGTGATGTTGTCCATCTGGTGCGTCGCCGGCATGGTGCTGGCACGGCTGCTCAAGACCGAATGGCAATGGCGCGCGCTCAACATCGTGCTGGCGCTGGTGCTGGCGGCCTCGATCATTCCGATGTGGCGAGGGGCTTAGCCGTAGAAGTCGCGCCAGCACCCCCACCCGGACCCTCGGTCCGACCTCCCCACAAGGGGGAGGTAGGGAGCGCACTTCACCCTCCCCCTTGCGGGGAGGGTCGCGAACGAAGTGAGCGGGGTGGGGGTCCTGGTTCGCGAAAGCGAACCAGCCTCCTCAAGCCGCGTAGCGGGCCGCCGGCTTGTCGGCGTGCAGGCTGCCGTAGAAGGCTTGCCGGGCGCCGAGGAAGGTGTCGAGCTTGGCCGCATCGGCAAGCGCCGGCACGGTGACGGCTTCACCCCTGGCGAGACCCACAAGGGCCGCATCGACCATATCGTCGGCGCTCATGATGATTTCCTTCGGCAGCTGGTCGATATCGCTGCCGGCAAGCTCCCAGAAATCGGTGCGGGTCGCGCCCGGCAGCACCGCCTGTACCTTCACATTGGTGCCGGCGACCTCGCGGTGCAGCCCTTCGGTGAAGTTGACGACATAGGCCTTGGTGCCGCTGTAGATGCCGCCGAACGAGGTCTCATAGGCGAGCACCGAGGCGATGTTGACGATGGCGCCGCGGTTGCGCGCCAAAAGCCCCGGCAGCACGGCGCGGGTCAGGCGGGTCAAGGCAATGACATTGACCTTGATCATGCGCTCGGCCTCGTCGGCGTCGGCGGTTGCCACCACCTGCTGGCCGCCAATACCGGCATTGTTGACCAGCAGCGTCACGCTGTCGTCGGCCGCGATCGCCTGCTCGACGCGGCGCACATCATTGTCGTCGGCGAGATCTGCGGCAATCACGCTGACCTTGCGCTTGTAGGCATAACGCAGCTTTTCAGCCAATTCCTCGAGCCGGTCGGCGCGCCGCGCCACCAGCACCAGATCATAGCCCTGCCCTGCCAGCCGGTCTGCATAGACCGCGCCTATGCCCGCCGATGCGCCGGTGATGACTGCGGTGCCCTTGTTGTCCTGTCCACTCATTGTTGTGTTCCTTTTTAGCTGCCCGGCGAGATGGGATGTCCCCCGCTCGCCGCCTGATTTTCAATTAGTGGCATATACCACTATCCGGGAAGTAGGTATATGCCACTATCTTGTCAACGGTGACGGCAGAAACTATTTCTGCGGCAGGCCGGCAGACGCCTTTGCCGGCGAGGAGCCGTGATGACCAAGATTGCGATGCCGGGATTCAGCCCTTGCAACAATGCCACGCTGCGGCGCGCCGCGCGCAAGCTCAGCCGCTTCTATGACGATGTGATCGCGCCTTCTGGCCTGAAGGGCACGCAATACGGCCTGCTCTACCAGATCTATGTCGGCAGCGAGCCGGCGATGGGCACCATTGCCGAAGAGATGGTCATGGATCTGTCGGCGCTCGGCCACACGCTGAAGCCGCTGATCCGCGACGGCTATATCGAGACCTTCGCCGACAAGGACGATCGCCGCATCAAGCGGGTGCGGCTGACAACCCAAGGCCTCGCCAAGCTCGAAGAGGCGACGAAACTGTGGAGCACTGCCCAGCAGCGCTTCGAGGACATGGTCGGCAGGCAACGGGCGGCCGATCTGCGCGCCATGCTGGATGAAGTCGCGGAGCTGGATTACGAAGTACCGCCGGCCGCCCCTTCAAGCTGAAAGAGCGGCCGGCGATCATATTTGGAAACAGCGTTACTCCGCCGGCACGGCGACCGGCCGGGCCGCCCAGCGGCCGGCCAGCACCACACCAAGCCCGATCAGCGGGAAGATTGCAGCGATGAGGCCGAGATCGGCCGGCACGCCGTAGCGCAGCACCGCACCGCCGACCACGGCACCCAGCGCCACGCCGAGATAGAGCGCCGAGGCGTTGAGCGACAGTACGATCGGTGCGGCGTCGGGCGCCAGCTTGATGATGCGGCTGGCCTGCGCCGGCGGGAACGCCCAGCCTACCATGCCCCACGGCACCATCAGGGCCATCAGCACCGGCCCGGCGATGTGCTGCGGCAGGAAGGTCGGCACGACAGAAAGCATGACCAGCATGGCCGCGCTGAGCGCCAGCGACCAGCCGACGGTGCGCGTCGCGCCGAACCGGTCAGCCGCCTGGCCGCCGGCAATGTTGCCGATGACGGCGCCGACGCCGAAGGCGAGCAGCATGCCGGGCAGCGCAATCGGGTTCAGGCCGCCGCTCTGGATGGCAAGCGGAGCGATATAGGAAAAGACCGAGAAGGCGCCGATCAGGGCGAGCGCCGTGGTCAAGAGGATCGGCATGACACCGGGGCGCAGCGCCGCGGCCAGCCGCCGGCGCAGCGGCAGCTTGGTGCCGATGATGCCACGCGGCAGCCGGTACCACAGGATGGCGCCGACCAGCGCGCCGAGCCCGGCAATGGCAAAGAAGGTGCCGCGCCAGCCGGCAAAGGCAGCGACCAGCGCGCCGAGCGGTGCGCCGAGCGCAACCGCCACGGTGGTGCCGCCGACGACGACGGCAATGGCGCGCGCCCGGTGATGGTCATCGACCAGCGCCACCGCCGTGCCTTGCGCGGTTGCCGCAAACAGGCCCGACGACAGTGCCATGATGATGCGGGCGATGAGCAGCAATTCGAAGGACGAGCTTAGTGCTGCCACCAGATTGCCGATGACGAAGAACACCAGCGTCCACAGGATGACGCGGCGCCGGTCCCATTCGCCGGTCAGCGTCGCCAGGATCGGCGTGCCGATGGCATAGGCGAGCGCAAAGGCGGTGATCAGCGTGCCGGCGAGCGGAATGGAGATGCCGGCATCGCCGGCGATATCGGGCAGCAGGCTGGAAATGACAAAGCCTTCGGTCGAGATCGTGAACGATCCGAGCGCAAGCCAGAAGAGGCGCTTGTCCATTGGGGGTGTCCTTAGTTCAAAACTTATTGAACAATTGGACATAACAGGGCATGATGTCAATGAAGCCAGGCAAAAATAGCTGAACCCTGCTGACAGCCCTGTGTCAGGACAGCCATTGGGCCATTCGCGAAACGGAGAAACACTGTGCATGCCCCGGGGAAAGATGGACGCGTTGAAATCGCCAGTGACTGTGCTTAGTTTCGGGCCATGACCTTGCCGCACCCCAACACAGACCAGATCAGCCTGCCGATCGTGCTCGGCGTGCTTGGCGACCCGACCCGGCTCGCCATCGTTCGCTATCTCGCCAGCAAGGAAGGCGTGGCGTTGAACTGCAGCCAGTTCCTCGACCTCGGCTCGAAGACCAATCTCAGCTATCATCTGGCCAAACTGCGCGAAGCCGGCGTCACCCGCGCCGAAGTGGTCGGCACCAACCGCATGATCACGTTGCGCCGCGCCGATCTCGACGCCCGCTTCCCCGGCCTGCTCGACAGCGTCATCGCCGCGGCTGGCGACGACCCTGGCCTGCCCGCGGTCGGCGGCCACGACATCGAACTGCCGGCCTGAGGCGGCAGGTTCGGAAGCAAGGTTTCTGTCGCTCTAGCGCTGCCAAAAACCGATATGCGGGGCGAGAAGTTCCTCGTCCATCTCGGGGAATGGACCGTGGACCTCGACCGGCTTCTGCCCGGAGGCGAGGACCGTTCGCGACGATAGGTTCATCGTCGGATTCTCGGAGTGGTCGCCAGTCAGCGCGAGAAGCTTGGTCTCCTCATAGCCGTAGACCAGCCGGCCGATATTGGCCCAGTAGAGCGTTCCGGTGCACATCGCACAGGGCTCGCCGGTAGTGACCAGCGTGCAGGACCACAGGAATTCCGGCGGATAGGCGTCCGCCGCACGCCGGGAGAGTTCGGTTTCGGCGTGGCGCACGGTGTTGATGTTGCCTTGCCGCATCAGGATGCGATCGTCGGGACCGACGAGCACGCAGCCGAAAGGATGATGCCCGTGCGCGGCAGTCTCGCGCGCGACGTCATTGGCGGCGCGGAGGTGGGCAACCATCTGGTCGCGGGTCATCGCCTGGTCCCTCCCAACGGCTTGGAAAGGTAGCAGATGGAGTGCTTCCGCGAAAGCCGAGGGTGGGGCTGCCGGATGTCGCGAACGATCTCAAGGGCTTGATACCGAAGGCACGGGCTTGATAACGAAGACGGGCCGCAAAGCCTCCAACGCGGCTGCATCAGGGAGCTCGCCGCATGCGCATCGCCGTCCTCGCCGACATCCACGGCAACGTGCTGGCGCTGGATGCCGTGCTCGACGATCTCGAGCGGCGCGGTGGCGCCGATCTCACCGTTAATCTCGGCGATTGCGTCTCCGGCCCGCTCTGGCCGCGCGAGACGTTCGAGCGGCTCGAAGCGCTCGACCTGCCGACCGTGCGCGGCAATCACGACCGCCGCGTCGCCGTCGATCCGGCCGACGCTACGATGTGGGCTTCCGACCGCTACGGGCAGGAGCGGCTGACATCAGCGCGGCGCGAGGCGCTGTTCGCCCTGCCTTTCATGTTGGAGATCATTCCGGGCGTGGTCGCCTTTCATGCCAGGCCCGACCATGACGAGAAATATCTGCTCGACGCGATCGTCGATGGCCAACTGGTGCGCGCACCGCTTGCGACTATTCAGCGGCGGCTGAGGCCGCTCGACCCCACTTGCCGCATCGTGCTGTGCGGCCACAGCCATCGCCCAGAGCTGATCCGCATCCCCGGCGGCCCCGTCCTCTTCAACCCCGGCAGTGTCGGCGCCCCTGCCTATGACGACGACACGCCGCCGGCGCATGTTTCGGAGCAAGGCAGCCCGCATGCGCGCTACGGTATCGTCACGCTCGGCGATGGACCCGACCGTTTCGAGACCATCGCCGTCGACTACGACCACGAAGCGGCGGCCATTCAGGCTGAACAGGCGGGGCGGCCGGAATGGGCGCATGCGCTCAGAACCGGCTTCATGCCAAAATCCTCTGGGCAAGGCTCCGTTTGACGGCACAGCCGTGCCCTGCGCCGCCCTCCCGGCACCAAACATCGGACGCATTTTCGGACTTACATGGCGCCGTATCGTCCCTTATAAAACCGCCTCGGCATGCGCAGGACCTGCCGCGGCAAAGGTACAGAGTATCAGTGCACGGCCAATGATGAGGCGCATCGTTACGCTCCGAACAAGTTTGCATGCGCTGATTGCCGCTCCGCTGCTGACGGCGGCGTGGCTGGCAGTTGTCCCGGCCCACGCCGAAGAGGTGCCCTTCATCTCCATCGTCACAGGGCTTGCCCCCGACGATCTGCTCAACATCCGCGCCAAGCCATCGCCGATGGGCAAGACCGAGGCGCGGGTGGCTGCCGGTGCAAGCGTGCGCAACCTCGGCTGCAACGACATTGACGGACATCCCTGGTGCAAGGTCGTGTCAGACAATCCCAAAGTCACCGGCTGGGCGCCGGCGCGCTATCTTGTTCCGGTCAATCCGGCGACTGTGCCTGAATCCGACCAGCCGGCGGATGCGTCCACTGTCGCCACGACCAACGATGCCGGTCAGACGCCGGACGCCACGACGTCGCCACCGCCGGTCCCGCCCGACCTTACCGAGCGTCTCGGCGGCACGGACCAAGACGCACCGAAATCCATCGCCGCGATCGGCAGGACCGCGATGGACGATGCCTATGGCATGGCATTCGCGGCGATCGAGCCCTCCCCTGCTCCGCCCGCGCCCGGCATCCCCTGCGCGCGCCATGTCGGCGAGCCGATGACCCAGTGCCAAATAAGCGTCGCCCATACCGGCGGCGACAGCGCCGTGACCGTGACCTGGCCGGACGGCGGCGCGCGCATCATCAGCTTCCATGGCGGCTTGCCAGTCGGCTCCGACTCTGCCGACGAATTCCGCTTCACCCGCGAAGGCAGCTTGAACATGATCCGCATCGGCACCTCCGAGCGCTTCGAGATCACCGACGCCGTGGCGACCGGGGATTAGGGTTCGGCGCCGTCGCAAAATGGATTCTGCCACGACTGACCATTTGTCGACGCCCGCCAAGATGCGATTTCAAACTTGAAGCGATTGCCCGGTTGTGAAGCCGCGCGCAATCCCTCATTTTCGGGGTTACATCCGCCAAAACTCTTCCCTATAAGGCCCTCCTAGCCTGATACCAGAATCGCAAGCACAACCGGCCGGGTCTTCCCGTCCCGGTTTTTCGTGCAAGCCGCTCGCCGAACGGAACTCATAACGATGCCAAGACGCACCGACATCAAGTCGATCCTGATCATCGGGGCCGGCCCCATCGTCATCGGCCAGGCCTGCGAGTTCGACTATTCCGGCACCCAGGCCTGCAAGGCGCTGAAGGAGGAAGGTTTCCGCGTCATCCTGGTCAATTCCAATCCGGCCACCATCATGACCGACCCGGAACTGGCCGACGCCACCTATATCGAACCGATCACACCGGAAGTGGTGGCCAAGATCATCGCCAAGGAGCGGCCCGACGCGCTGCTGCCGACCATGGGCGGCCAGACCGCGCTCAACACCGCTTTGTCGCTGCGCCGCATGGGCGTGCTCGACCGTTACAATGTCGAGATGATCGGCGCCGACGCCACGGCCATCGACAAGGCCGAGGACCGCGCTTTGTTTCGCGAGGCGATGAAGAAGATCGGCCTGGAAACGCCGAAGTCGATGCTGGCCAACGCCACCGACGTCAAGAACACCGACCGCAAGACGCATGAGGCCGAGCGCGCCGCGCTGAAGGCCGAGGCGCCTGCCGATCTTGATGCTGCGCTCGACGCGCTGGAAACACGCTGGAATCTCGGCGAAGGCGACCGCAAGCAGCGCTACATCAGCCATGGCATGGCGATCGCCGCCCAGGCGCTCGACCATGTCGGCCTGCCCGCCATCATCCGCCCATCCTTCACCATGGGCGGCACCGGCGGCGGCATCGCCTATAACAGGGCCGAATTCTACGACATCGTCCAGTCCGGCCTCGACGCCTCGCCGACCACCGAAGTGCTCATCGAGGAAAGCGTGCTCGGCTGGAAGGAGTATGAGATGGAGGTTGTCCGCGACAAGGCGGACAATTGCATCATCGTCTGCTCGATCGAGAACATCGACCCGATGGGCGTGCACACCGGCGACTCGATCACAGTCGCCCCTGCCCTGACGCTCACCGACAAAGAATATCAGATGATGCGCAACGCCTCGATCGCGGTGCTGCGCGAGATCGGCGTCGAGACCGGCGGCTCCAACGTCCAGTTCGCCGTCAACCCGGCCGACGGCCGCCTCGTCGTTATCGAGATGAACCCGCGCGTCTCGCGCTCGTCGGCGCTGGCCTCCAAGGCGACCGGCTTCCCCATCGCCAAGATCGCGGCCAAGCTCGCCGTCGGCTACACGCTGGACGAGTTGGAGAACGACATCACCGGCGGCGCCACCCCCGCGTCCTTCGAGCCGTCGATCGACTACGTCGTCACCAAGATTCCGCGCTTTGCCTTCGAGAAATTCCCCGGCGCCGAACCGGTGCTGACCACAGCCATGAAGTCGGTCGGCGAAGTCATGGCCATCGGCCGCACTTTTCAGGAGTCTTTGCAGAAGGCGCTGCGTGGCCTGGAAACCGGCCTGACCGGACTCGACGAGATCGAGATTCCCGGCCTTGGTCATGGCACTGCGCCCGCCAGCCACGTCGACGACCGCAACGCCATCCGCGCTGCACTCGGCACCCCCACCCCCGACCGGCTGCGCATGGTGGCGCAGGCGATCCGCATGGGTACCTCGTTGGAAGACGTGCACGCCATGTGCAAGATCGACCCGTGGTTCCTCGAACAGATCGCCGGCATTCTCGCCATGGAAGCCCGCATCCGCGAGCACGGCATTCCGCAAGACGCCGTCAATCTGCGCATGCTGAAGGCGATGGGCTTCTCCGACGCCCGCCTCGCGTCGCTGACGAAGACCGACGCCGAAGTGATTGCGAAGACTCGCGAAAAGCTCGAGGTTCATCCGGTTTATAAGCGCATCGATACCTGCGCCGCCGAGTTCGCCTCACCCACCGCCTACATGTATTCCACCTACGAAGTGCCCTTCGCCGGCGCACTCGCCAACGAGGCGCAGGTCTCGTCGCGCAAGAAGGTCGTCATCCTCGGCGGCGGTCCGAACCGAATCGGCCAGGGCATCGAGTTCGACTATTGCTGCTGCCATGCCGCCTTTGCGCTACGCGACGCCGGCTATGAAGCGATCATGATCAACTGCAACCCGGAGACGGTGTCGACCGATTACGACACCTCCGACCGGCTCTATTTCGAGCCGCTGACGGCCGAGGACGTGCTTGAGATCCTGCGCGCCGAACAGGCGTCGGGCGAGCTGGTCGGCGTCATCGTCCAGTTCGGCGGCCAGACGCCGCTGAAGCTCGCCGACGCGCTGGAGAAGGCCGGCATCCCGATCCTCGGAACGTCACCTGACATGATCGATCTCGCCGAAGACCGCGACCGCTTCCAGAAGCTGCTTCACAAGCTGAACCTGACCCAGCCGAAGAACGGCATCGCCTATTCGGTCGAGCAGGCCCGCCTCGTTGCCGGCGAGCTCGGCTTCCCGCTGGTGGTGCGCCCCTCCTATGTGCTCGGCGGCCGCGCCATGCAGATCATCCATGACGAGGGCATGTTGCAGAGCTACCTGCTCGACACCGTGCCTGGCCTGGTGCCGGAGGACATCAAGCAGAAATACCCCAACGACAAGACCGGCCAGATCAACACGCTGCTGGGCAAGAATCCGCTTTTGTTCGACACCTATCTCTCCGGCGCCATCGAGGTCGATGTCGACTGCCTCTGCGACGGCACGGACACGTTCGTGTCGGGTATCCTGGAGCATATCGAGGAGGCCGGCATCCATTCGGGCGACTCGGCCTGCTCGCTCCCCGTTCACTCGCTGCCTTCGGAGCTAGTCGACGAGCTGGAGCGCCAGACGGCGGCGCTTGCCCGCGCGCTGAATGTCGGCGGGTTGATGAACGTGCAGTATGCGATCAAGGACGGCACGGTCTATGTGCTGGAGGTCAACCCGCGGGCATCGCGCACCGTGCCCTTCGTCGCCAAGACCATCGGCCGGCCCATCGCCAAGATCGCCGCCCGCATCATGGCCGGCGAGAAGCTGGAAGACGCCTTCGCCCATTACGGCGCCATGCCCGATCCCCGCAACCCCGGCCACATCGCGGTCAAGGAAGCCGTCTTCCCCTTCGCCCGCTTCCCCGGCGTCGACATCCTGCTCGGCCCGGAAATGCGCTCGACCGGTGAGGTCATGGGCCTCGACCGCGACTTTGCGCTGGCCTTCGCCAAGAGCCAGCTCGGCGCCGGCGTCGACCTGCCACGCTCCGGCACGCTGTTCGTCTCGGTCCGCGACGAGGACAAGAAGGGCATCCTGCCGGCGGTCAAGCGCCTCGCCGGCCAGGGCTTCAAAGTGCTCGCGACGTCCGGCACCCAGCGCTTCCTCGCCGAAAACGGCGTGGTCGCCGAGAAGATCAACAAGGTGCTCGAGGGACGCCCCCACATCGAAGACGCCATCCGCAACCGCCAGGTCCAGATCGTCTTCAACACGACGGATGGCCAGAAGGCGGTGTCGGACTCCAAGTCACTGCGCCGCGCCACGCTGATGCAGAAGGTTCCGTATTACACCACGCTGTCGGGGGCTGCCGCGGTGGCTGAGGCGATTGCGGCGTTGAAGGCGGGGAGCCTGGAGGTCAGGCCGCTGCAGGAGTATTTTGCCTGAGCGGATTAGCTGATCTCCTCCCTCGTGGGGAAGATCAATGGCGGGCAGTAGGGCTGTTAAATCGATGACCTAGCAATTGCCGTGAGGCGTTAGAGCCGCCGGCTTGCCGACGTATATCTCTCTACATCCACCTAGCGCCAAGTTATGCGTTGGGTTAACTATGATGCCCTAACACCAAGGATGAATCATGGCCGATCTTGCTTCGCAGCCGACGTCAGTTCAGACGGTATATAATTGGTACAGAGAAGGGAAGCTTGAGGTTAATAGACGTTACCAGAGAAAGTTGGTCTGGACCCTCGAAGAGAAACAGAAGTTAATTGACTCTCTTCTGAGAAAATATCCGCTCCCAGCAATATTACTCGCAGAACGCCAAGAAACTGTTGGGAAATTTGAGATTATCGACGGGCTACAGCGGCTCCACAGCATCGTCTCATTCATCGAGCACGCCTACGCTACAATCGATGGCTCTTATTTTGACGTACAGGAATTCGCGTCAGCCAAGAGATACTCGGATTTATTTGACGTACTCGATGGCGTAAAGAAAATATCTCCCAAGGAAGTTTCAGTTATACTTGACTATGCATTGCCTATGTCAATTATGAGAAACGCTACGGAGAAAGAAATCACGGACGTCTTTGATCGAATCAATACTTACGGCCACCGCCTAAGCGACCAAGAAAGACGGCAGGCGGGGGTTGAAACCGAGTTCTCAAAGTTTGTTCGTGAGCTTTCCTGCGAAATTCGTGGAGACGTTTCCAAGCAAACCTTAGAATTATTCGACATGCCATCAATTAGTATTGATTTGCCAAAATCGAAGTATGGCTACTCGGTTCAAGCTGAAGATGTGTTTTGGGTCGATCAAGGGATTCTTCGATCCACAGACCTTAGAGACAGTTTAGACGAACAATGCGTCGCCGACATCTCAGCTTGCGTCGTCAACGGCGAACCAATTGATCGATCCAAGGACGCACTTGATCAAGTTTACGATTCAGAAAGTGAGGAATCAAAGGCCATAGAGGCAGCGCTGGGCGTCTACGGGAAAGAGCGCCTGTCCGATGAATTTAAATACTGCATCGACGAAATAAAAAAGGTATGCGCTTCGTCTGATCAAAAATTGCGATCGATCATTTTTTCTCAGAAAAACACTAACGCCTTTCCTAGTGTATTTGCCGTAATATTTTTAGCTTTCCATGATATATTTATTAACCGAAGCAAGATAATTGCCGACTATAAAGGTATAAATAAATCAATCATTAATATCGTCGACAGGTTAAACACAGGTCGGAAAGCGACATCTCCAAAGGAGAGGCAGGAAAACGTCGACGTGGTCGTTGGAATGATAGAAAAGCACCTTGTCAACGCCAAAGGGGATGAGCTGAAGAAAATTATATACAACGATCATAGCGTTGTGGACATTGAGAATATCGTTAGGCGCTCGATCATAGAATTGCCAAACTACGAACTTAAGCAAGGCTTTGTTCGCCTCAATGATAAAAGAGACGTTGACCTGAGTGTATTTGATCAAGTCATTCACACGATTTGCGCCATCGCAAACATCGGCCCAACCTCATCTGGCAAAGTACTTATTGGTGTTTCCGATAAAGATGCTGACACGAGACGGATCGTTGAGCTCGACAAAATTAAGCCCCGCGAAATCGGCGGAAGATCCATTGTGGGTGTTTTTCGAGAATCAGATGTACTCGGAATATCCCGGGAGGACTACCTAAGACAATGGCGGGATGCCATCGCCAACTCGCACCTGTCAGAGCCGCTTAAGCAAGCCGTTCTCGCGCATATTGATCTTAACAATTACTACGATTTGGGAGTTGTTGTAATCTCGGTTCCCTCGCAGAAAGCCATCTCCAGCGTTGGCGAGGAGATATTTTTTCGAAGCGGGGACCAGACGGTCAAGGCAAGCCCTCTAGCAGTCGCGGATATAGCCAAGAGATTCTGATTCTCCTCACCCCACCGCCACGCACTCGATCTCGATATCGAACTCCATCGGCCAGGACGCCACCGGCACGAAGGTTCGCGATGGCGGGTTTTCGGGAAAGTGCCGGCCGTAGACGCGGTTGATGGCGTTGTAGAAGCCGGCATTGGCGGCGTAGATACGCACCATCAGCACGTTCTCCAGCGAGCTTCCCGCCGCTTCCAGGCAATGGCGCAACGCCCTGAGCGACGCCTCGGTCTGCACCTCGATGTCGCCCTTGACCAGTCTGCCGGTTGAGAGATCGAGCGGTGGCATGCCGGAGACGAAGACCTGTCCCGCGCCCTTGGTCACCAGCGACAGCGGCACGCCCAGCGCCCGCACCGCCGCCGACAGCACCGGCACTTCGATGATTTCTTTTTTCACTGTGATCTCCCTTTGTTTGCAGGGAGCTTATCCCGGCGCGGACGGAACGCCAGCGCCGTCCAGTACTTACCCCTGCCCCGGATACGGCGTGCCGTCCTTGTGCAGGAACCGGCCGTCCGAACTCGGGCTCATCATGTCGATGTCGGAGCAGGTTATGACATCGTCTAGAGAGCGCGAGCCGACTTCGAGATAGCGCGCCGTCGTCGACGAGCGGTTGATCATGTGATGCCCGTTGCCGCTGTTCTTCGCAAAGGTCGCGCAGTCGCCTGCCCTGAGCAGCGTCTCGCCGCCATCCTCGACCAGCACCAACTCGCCTTCCAGCACATAGACGAGCTCGTCCTCATGGCTGTGCCAGTGCCGCTGGCTCGACCAGCCGCCGGGCGGCAGGGTCATCAGGTTGACGCCAAAGTCGGTGAGGCCGCCGGCATCGCCGAGCCGCCGCCGCGTGCGCTCGAGGCAAGGGGCGTCGAAGGGCGCGGGGTAGCCGGAGCCTTTGCGGACGGGCACGGCTGAGATGTCGATCCTGGGCATTCACTCCTCCTCGATTCCGCATCGAATCTACGTCACAATCGCCCGCGCACAGGGCGGGCCAACAGATGTCAGCGCTGCCCCTCATTGCCCTGCCGGGCATTTCTCCCCGTATAGTGACGGGGAGAAAGAGGCTTGCGTCCAAGATTTCGCCAACTGCCAGCGTTGCAGGAAGGGTGCCGGCGTTGCGGCCAGCCCCCTTCTCCCCGTCACAATACGGGGAGAAGATGCCGACAGGCAGATGAGGGGCAGCGCCGGCGCCTGGTGAGCTGAAACGATGCCGGGGCAGGAGCGCCCCGCGCCACCCTCAGTGACAACACCCATACTGCAGCTGCTCATTCCAATCCGGCCGGCCCTCCGGCGTGAAATCCATCAGGTTCCACAGGATCTCGCAGGTCCCGATGGCGCGTGGGTCCTGGCCGGGGTCCGTTGGCGCGAAGCCGAGCTCGGACGACCAGAAATGCCTGATGCCGTCTCCGTCGCGGTGAAACACCGACATCAGCGGCAATTGCGCGCCGTCATCGGCCTCGGCGTGGTAGTCGCGCTTGAAGGTATTGCCGGCTGAGGAAACGAGCCGGATGTTCTTCCAGCCGCGGTCGCGGCCAAGCGCGATCATGTTTTCGAGCGCGGTCTTGCCGACCACAGCGAAATTGAAGCCGGCGGCTTCGAGATGCCCGACGGCGCCGTCGAACTGGTCGAGCAGCGCCGTGCAGGACGGGCATGGCTGGTCCTGCCTCGCCAGCTTCGCGGTCTCGCCGCTGGCCGCCACATCGCGCGTTTCCTGCGGATGGCGCGGAAACATCATGTTGTAGAGGATCAGCGAATCCTTGCCCGGCGCAAACAGTTCCGACAGTTTTATCCGCGCCGGCTTGCCGTCCGGGCCAAGCCCGTCGAAGACATAATCCTGCGGCACCAGCCCGCCTGGCGGCAAAGCGCGTCTGGCGACAGCCACGGCCTCCATGGCGCGGCGCAACTCGATTTCCTTCTGCAGGAGTTTTTCACGCGCGGTGCGATATCTGGCGGATTCGTTGGGGAAGGTGATCATGGTCGTCTCCTTGGCCGTCGCGCCGGCGTCCCGGCGCGGATTGCTCTACGGCCTGAGGACGTTTCACGGCGATCGGTTCCGACATTTTTGATCCGGGAAACGGGCTCGCCTTGCCGTATTGTTCCTGTCGGCTAGATCTCTGGAGATCAGGGGAGCACACATGCACGAGCAGACCACCGAAGAGATCGACCTGCGTTGCCCGCAGATCGTCGCCGACAACGCAGCCAAGGGGCTGCGACTGCGCAAGCAGTTCGGGCGCGGCGGCACCGAGATCGGCGTCGCCCGCGCCACCGAATTGAAGAACCGCGAAAAACTCGCGCCGTCCACCATCCGCCGCATGGTCAGCTATTTCGCTCGCCACGAGGTCGACAAGCGCGGCAAGAATTACGGCAATGAAGACAATCCGTCGGCAGGCACCATCGCCTGGCTATTGTGGGGCGGCGACGAGGGCCGCGCCTGGGCGCTCGAGCTCAAGAAGAAGATCGGCAATGCGCCTGATATTTGAAGGCTGGCTGCAGACGACTGGCGGGCCCCAAACCCCCGCCTGGGACCCGCCAAGGAGTGGCTGAACACATGCCGGTGCAGCCGCCTCCACATCTGCCAGTCGTCGATCCGCCATCGGACGAAAGGCACGGATGGTGAGGTAGCATCCGGTTGCAGCGGCCTATGTGAAACAGTTCACAATCCGAAGGATTTCAACAGCTCGCGAGCAATTCCAGGAAAAGTGGGAACCGGTTTTCCCGGGAAAAGCGCGTAGCGCTTTCCCTTGGGAATTGCGTCAAAACAGAAGCCTTAGCCTTCCCAAGCGACTTGAATCATTCCCAGCCGCTCGTAGAGCCTGAGCGCTGCGGCGTTCTCGACCGTGTTGGTCTTGAGGTCGACATGGGGCGCGCCTCGATCGCGAAAGGCGTTGAAAGCCTGCCACATCAGCGCTTCGCCAATGCCTTTGCCGCGCGCCTCGGGATGAACGGCGAGGTCCTTCACGAAGGCCCTCGTCCAGCACAGCGCTGCCGCAGCCAGCCGTCCTTTGGCGTCGATGACCAGGAAACACAGCGCCGGGTCGAATTCGGCATCGCCTGAGATACGCGGCCACCATTCGTCGAAGGGTCCGTCGGTGCCGTCATCGAACACCTCGCTCAGCAGCGCATGCAGGGGTTGCGCGTCACCATGTTCGAAGCAGCGCATGGCAAAGCCGTCCGGCCAGTGCGGTGCAACGAGCGTCTCGTCGAGGATCTTGCGCAGCCGGATGTCGTTTGGAGCCGGCGGGCGCGGTTCAGGCATGGCGCTCAGGCGTCGGGCTGCAGCCGGCGGCGCTTGCGGTCGACACCGAGGCCGGTGGCCTCGAGCAGGCCTTTGCGCTTGGCGTCGAAATAATAGCCGGTCTGGTAGAGCCAGTCGGCCTTCTTGGCGTTGCCGTCGGCACACAGCCAGGCGCCGCGCAGATATTTGACCGCGTATTTCAGATTGGTCTCAGCATCGAACAGGCCCTTGGCCGGGCCGTCATAGCCCATGCCGCGCGCCGTCGTGTGCTTGATCTGCATCAGCCCCCAATGGCCGTTGTTGTAGGCCTTGGGATTGTAGGTGCTTTCGCGGTTGACGACATGGCGCACCAGATCGACAGGCACCTCGTAGAGCGCGGCATATTTCTGGATCAGCTGGTCGATGTCGCCGCGCATGCCGGTGGCTTCTGCCGGCGCGGGGCTGAGCGGCGCGGCGGGGAACTGCACCAGGGCAGCCGGATTCTGCGGCCCGACATAGGCGACCTGCTGCACGCCGGGCAAGGTTTTCTGGCCACCTGCGGCAGTCGCCGGCATGACAAGCCCGGCGGTCGTATACGTCTCAGCGGCAACTGGCTGCCCGGCTTTGCCAGGCGCCGGCGCCTGCCAGGCATTGGCGGTCATGACGGCGGGCATGGCTGCCACTGTCGGCGTCGCGCCGGCAAAAGCCGCTGTCGCGGCGGTCGGCTGCGTAGCGGAATCGAGCGCTGGGGTTACGGGCGCCGCTTCGGCCGCCTGAACGGGTGTAACCCCTGAGGATTGCGGCAGCACTGAAACCGTGTCGGGCAGCGGCACGGTGAAGCCGGCATCGCTGCCAGCGGCGGTCGCCGTTTCGGTCAACGCAGGCGTAGCCTTCATCTGCGAGGTCGATTGGCAGCCGCTGAGTGCGGCGGCACCGACGATCACGCAGATCGCAATAAAGTTGAATTTTGCTGGCAAGCCGCGCGGGTCCGGTTTGTCGGGTTGTTAAGAAGTCCTTACACCAGCGATTCCTGGTGAGCAATCGGGGCCATCCGGTGGTTTTCGGGTGGCGAGAGCTGGGGCCAGATGCCATATTGTTCTGCATATGTACCGGTCGGTATGCCGGTTTTCGCCACTTTGCGGAAAGGAGCGCATCATGGAAACGACATCTTCGATCACAGCCGGTCACGCAGTGTTAGAAACAGTGATCGGCTTCATGGGCATCGCCTGGAGCGAAAGGGGCCTGATCCGGCTCTGCCTGCCCGAAAAGAGCCGCGAAGCGGTGGAGCGCCGGCTGATGCGCCATGCCGGTGTCTCAGCCAATACCGCGCAGCCGCAATGGGTCGTCGAACTGATCGCCTCGATCAAGGCCTATGCCTCAGGCGAGGACGTCGATTTCTCCGGCGTGCCGGTCGATCTTGACGGCGTCGACGACTTCCGCCTCGCCATCTACGACGCGGCGCGAAAGCTTGGTTATGGCGAAACCACCACCTATGGCGAACTGGCCAAGCGCGCCGGCCAACCCGGCCTGCCGCGCGAAACCGGCGCCGCGCTCGGCGCCAATCCCGTGCCGCTGGTCATCCCCTGCCATCGCATCCTGGCCGCGGGCGGCAAGATCGGCGGCTTCTCGGCCCCGGGCGGCTCGGCCACCAAGGAAAAGATGCTGGCCATGGAAGGCGTACGCGTCGGCCCGCCGCCCCCGGCACAGGTCTCGTTCGGGTTCTAAGGCGCTAACCATCATCGCATGCCACCCAGGGTACGTTGAGATTCAGGTCAGGCCGAGTCGAAAATGGCTGATATCGAGAACCGGAGCGGAGCGTACTTTTCGTACGTGAGCACCGGAAGCGCAGGTATCAGCCATTTGCAGGCCCGCATCACCTGAATATCGACGTGCCCTAATGACGGCGCAGAAAGCGGCGATGAAAATGGTCGTTCTCGATCCGCTTGCAGAGATAGACCGGGCAGGATTCGGTATCGGCGCTCGGCACATAGGCGCGTTTCCTGACCTCGCCGATATTGCAGAATTGCTGGCTCTGCACGTAGCGGTCGAAGAGCGGCAGCCCCGGTACGCGCCTGGACTGATAGCGCAGGATCACCGCGCCCTGGCGGGCGATCGTGCCCTGCACCCTGTCGCAGCTCATACGAGTGGGGTCGTAGCGCGAAATCGCCTGCGCTTCGGCGGCCGCCAGCGTCAGGCAGACAGCCAGCAGAATGGTTTTCGCGACGGTTTTCATGGTTGCCTCCCAAAACCGGACTAACGCCGTGGGGCGCCCCGATCTTCCCGATTGCTCAACGCTTTCATGCGATTGGGGCGGCCTTTGGGCGGCGCCATTTTTCGACCCATCTTGTTTTTGGTGTAAAACCCGCCTATATCAGGTCCATTGATATTTCGGCCGATCGATCCGGGCCTCGCGATCTTCGCGTTTGCTGACGTCTATCTCCAAAATCTCGATACACACCGGCTGAACCTCGGTTCGGTCAAACCAAAGCAAATGCGAGGACTATTTATATGGCAACTGGTACGGTCAAGTGGTTCAATGCCACCAAGGGCTTCGGCTTCATTCAGCCTGATTCGGGCGGCGCGGACGTTTTCGTCCACATCTCCGCTGTCGAGCGCGCTGGACTGTCGACCCTGGTCGAAGGCCAGAAAATCAACTTCGAGATCGAGCAGGACCGCCGCACTGGCAAGTCGTCCGCTGGTTCTCTGAGCAAGGCAGCCTGATTTTGCGATAGCGCGCGCCGGACGAGAGTTCGGGGCGCGCGGCAAGTCACGGATGTACTGACAGTCGCGCGAGAAGCGCGCTGGAGTGGAAAGACCCGACCAGCTGGATCAGCAGATAGCTGCCAGCCCGGACTTAAAGCTCCCGATCAGGCTACCGAAAATGGGAAGGCGGGATTTATCCCGCCTTTTTGTTTGTCTGGGGTTAAGCCATTTCACTCTGCAACGTCGGCCATGCTATTTCGGCTCATGACCAAGCTTGAACAGATCGAAAAATCCGTCGCAGCGCTAAGCCCCGAGGAATTGAAGGCCTTTGCCGCATGGTTCGAGGCGTTTCAGGCAGATGTGTGGGATATGCAGATCGAGACCGACGCCAAGGCTGGCAGACTGGATAAGCTTGCCGAGCAGGCGTTTGCCGAACTTCGCGCGGGCCGAGTTCGCCCTCTCTGAATTCGCGCTACCGGCCGAAGGCCGCAAGCCCGACCGGGCGTCGCGCCCGTTGGCGCGCCCCGTCCGGAGCGAGCCGCGAAGCGGCGGCAAGCGTGAGGACAAAATCACCTCCGCAGATGCAACGGCACCACCTTGTTGTCAGCACCCAGCAGCGCCTCGATCGACAGCGGCTGCTGGTTGAAGATCGTGCCGGCCAGCGCCGGGCGGCCAAGGTGATACCCCTGCAGCAGGTCGACACCGCCATCCAGCGCGACGCGCAGATGCACGGATTGCTCGATGCCTTCGACCAGCACCTTGGCACCGCGATCGTGCAGCGACGAGACGAGCGGCCGGAAGAAGCGCTCGGCGGCAGCGTGGCGGCAGAACTCGGCGAACCAGCCGCCGTCGATCTTCACGATGTTAGGTTGAAGCAGGCTCATCCGCTCGGCGGTCGAATGGCCGGTGCCGAAATCATCGATGGCGACGCGAACGCCGTGGCGCCGTATCTCGCGCACCAGCGGGGCCAGCACATGATCGTCGGCGGCCTGCTCGGTGATTTCGCAGACCAGCATGCCGGCATGCAGGTCGAGATCGCCGAGATGCCGGGTCATCAGCCGGATCTCAGCCAGCGCCCGCCCGAGATGATCGTTGATCATCGGGTTGTAGTTGAAGAACAGGTCGAGCCCATCGACGCCGATGTTGCGGAAGTTTCTCAGATGCAGCATCCGGCACATCGTCTCGACAAACAGGCGGTCGCCCGCTGCGATGCTGTCGAAGAACACGGCCGGCGCAACCGGCATGGCCGCTCGGTGCGGTTCGACCAGGGCCTCGACCGCGACCGCCGCCAGAGCGCCGCCGCGTGGCGCAAAGATCGGCTGGTAGGCGCTCTTCAGCCGGAACGCGCCATAGACGCCGTATTCGATGCCAACCTCGTCGGCGAAGATCGCTTCGCCGACATCGCGCCGCCGCTCGCGCTGCCCGGTCATGGCCCGGTCCTGCGCCCGAACACCCGGCCCGGCCGTGCTGAAGCGGTTCGGCCGGCAGGCGCCTTGACTGGCTCGACCGCCGCGACAGGTGGCTGCGCATCCTTGCCGAAAACGCGAAAACTGGTCGGCGCCAGTTCCGGCTTCGCCAGCACGAAACCTTGCACCATCGAGGCGCCCGATTTCTCGGCGAGTTCAAGTTGCCAGCCCTCCTCGATGCCCTCGAACACGGTGCGGATGCCTTGCTGTTCGAAGTTCGTCACCATGGTGGTCAACAGGGCGAAGCCGGCGCCTGACTCCATCAGCTGCGTAATCCAGTGCGCATCGAATTTGACGATGTCCGGCTTGAGTTCCTTGATGCGATTGATGTCGGATTCATCGGCGCCATAGTCGTCAACGGCGATGCGGAAGCCATTGGCCCGCAGCGCCTCGACGAAGCTGTAAAGCGTTTCCTGCGACGCCGACCTCTGCTCGGTCACCTCGCACACGATGCGGCGCGGATCGATCCCCGCCTCGTGCAGCACCAGGCGCATGTCGCGCAGCGCGTTGTCGACGATGGAGCGCTCGGTGAACACCGACGGGTCGAAATTGACGAAGATCGAGGCCTCTTGCGGCAGGCAGGCGCCGGCGTTGAGCAAATGCAGCGTGCGCGTCAACGCCTCGATATGCAGGCGGTCGCCGGCCGGACAGGTCGAGAAGAAACTCATCGGCGATTGCGGCTCGCCGCCGCGAAACGGCCGGATCAGCCCCTCGAACGCCGCCACCGACAATTTGCCCTCTTTGAAGGCGAAGATCGGCTGGAAGGCGCTTTGCAGCGTATAGATACCCCAGACACCCGACGAGGTGCCGTCATCATTACGGATGAGATGGGCAAGCCCGATGCTGCGTGACAAGGGTCCCTCGCTCCGCGAGACAGGCGAAATGGCTGGCGATCCTGCCGTCAAAGGTTTTAGCGGCCGTTGATGAATTTATTCTTGCCGGGGATGCGCTCCATGGATTGCTTCACACAACCCGGGTGTAAACTTGGCGCAGGCGGCGTCCCAAAGCCGATCTTCACACCTCCTTGAGCCCTGGCTCATCCGACAATGCTTGCACTTGGCGGGTTGATGCGACATGAGAAGCGCCGCAGCTGTTCCCGCTGCGCCGACCCCTCTGGAGATATCTGGTCATGGCCTTTCTTGCCGACGCCCTTTCCCGCGTGAAGCCTTCCGCCACCATCGCGGTGACGCAGAAAGCCCGCGAGCTGAAAAATGCCGGCCGTGACATTATCGGCCTCGGCGCCGGCGAACCGGATTTCGATACGCCCGACAACATCAAGAATGCGGCGATCGAGGCGATCCGCCGTGGCGAGACCAAGTACCCGCCGGTATCGGGCATCGTGCCGCTGCGCGAGGCGATCGCCAAAAAGTTCAAGCGCGAGAACAATCTTGACTACAAGCCCGAGCAGACCATTGTCGGCACCGGCGGCAAGCAGATCCTGTTCAACGCTTTCATGGCGACGCTGAACCCGGGCGACGAGGTCATCATCCCCCGCCCCTACTGGGTCAGCTACCCCGAAATGGTGGCGATCTGCGGCGGCACCTCGGTGTTTGCCGACACCTCGATCGACAATGGTTTCAAGCTGACGCCAGCCGTGCTGGAAAAGGCGATTACGCCGAAGACCAAATGGCTGCTGATGAACTCGCCGTCGAACCCGTCGGGCGCCGCCTATACGGAGGCCGAGCTGCGCGCGCTGGCCGACGTGCTCTTGAAACATCCGCATGTCTGGACGCTGACCGACGACATGTATGAGCACCTGACCTATGGCGATTTCGTCTTCAAGACGATCGCCGAGGTCGAGCCGAAGCTTTATGAGCGCACGCTGACCATGAATGGCGTGTCGAAAGCCTATGCCATGACCGGCTGGCGCATCGGCTATGCGGCGGGTCCCGTCCAGCTGATCAAGGCGATGGACATGATCCAGGGCCAGCAGACCTCCGGCGCCTGCACCATCGCACAGTGGGCCTCGGTCGAGGCACTCAACGGTCCGCAGGATTTCGTCGCCAAGAACAAGGCGATTTTTCAAGGGAGGCGCGATCTCGTCGTGTCGATGCTCAACCAGGCGCGCGGCATAAGCTGCCCGTCGCCCGAAGGCGCCTTCTACGTCTATCCGTCCTGCGCCCAGCTGATCGGCAAGAAGACCAAGGCCGGCAAGGTGATCGACACCGACGAGGCCTTCTGCTCCGAACTGCTCGAGGCCGAGGGTGTCGCGGTGGTGTTCGGCTTGGCCTTCGGCCTCGGCCCCAACTTCCGCATCTCCTACGCGACGTCGGAGACGCTGCTGGAGGAAGCCTGCACACGCATCCAGCGCTTTACGGCATCGCTGACCTGATCAGGCCAGCCTGAAACAGAAAAACCCGGCGTCACCGCCGGTTTTTCTGTTGGCGCCTCATGCCTCTAGTTCCGGCATAGGCGGTAGCGAAGCGTTGGCGCATGCGATTTCGCTCGCCATGCGCTCAGCCGCCATATTGTTCAGAGGTTACCGCTTCCATCCAATCGGCATGGACGCCGTCAAGCGCCTCCTGCATGGCGACATGGCTCATCGTCGTTTTCGGACCCGCTCCGTGCCAGTGTTTTTCGCCGGGCTCGAACGAGATGACGTCGCCGGCCCTGATCTCCTGGATCGGGCCGCCCCATGTCTGCGCAAGGCCGGCGCCCGCGGTGACATAGAGTGTCTGTCCGAGCGGATGCGTGTGCCAGTGGGTGCGCGCGCCGGGCTCGAAGCTGACCAGCGTGGCGCGCAGCCGCGCCGGCGCTTGCCTCTCGATGATCGGCGTCTGCAACACGCGGCCGGTGAAATACTTCTCCGGCGCGATGATGGTCGGCACGCTGCCGCAGGAGATTATCTTCATCTGGCGATCCTCAATCCGGCAAACCCTACCCCCCTGCCTACCACCCCAGCCGCGGCCAGAACAGGCCGGCTCGGCCTCGATAGGCCTGATAGTCGCCAGCCAGCGGCGTGCGCGAAAATTTCTTCTCTTCGTCGAGCGCCGCAAACACGTAAAGGATGGCGATCCCTGCGACCGGCACCACCGCCCAGATCGACCACGTCGCGATCCCCCATCCGATCCAGAAGATGATGTAGGACGTATAGAACGGGTGGCGGACATAGCCGTAGGGGCCGTCGGTCAGCAGGCTGTGCGGATCGTCGGGCGCGAAGGCGAAGCGCAGCCGCGCCTTGCGCGACGTGGCAATCGCCCACCAGAACAGGGCAGAGCTCGCCAGTTCGACGGCAAGTCCGGTGAGCTTTGCCGAAACCGGCTGCGACTGGATCCACAGTATGGCGAGAAAGAACAGCGCAGTGGCGATGACCGCCGCCGATATTGCCATGGCGCCTGGAGACATGGCCTGCGGTTGGAAATGCGCCCGCATCGACCAGACATACTGGCCAAGCGTCGCGATGCTGCAGATCGAGACAAGAAGATCGAGAACTGGTTCCATTGTCGGGATTCCGCGGTGGTTGCCATGGAGCCGGTGGGCACGCCGATGGTCGATTTCTGGAAATCCTTTCTTAACCACATGTTTAAAGAACATATAGAGCCCGCGATGCGATGTTGGCCTTCAGGCAATCTGAAGGTCTAATCCAGCATGAGCATCACTGACCGCACCATCCGCACGCCGCAGGCCGATTTGCGCCTCAGCCAGTCGTCGGGATCCGGCATGCCCATCGTCATGATCCATGGCTCAGGTTCCTCGCGCGCCGTGTTTGCCCGTCAGTTCGACAGTCCGCTCGCCGATGCCCATCGGCTGATCGCCTTCGACCTTCCCGGCCATGGCGAGTCATCGGATGCCCGCGATCCGGCAACCGCCTACACGATTACCGGCCTGGCCCAGACCACCGCCCGCCTTCTCGACGCCCTGGGCATCGACCGCGCCATCATCTTCGGCTGGTCGCTCGGCGGCCATGTGGCGATCGAACTTGCCAGCTTCCACCATGCGGTGAACGGCCTGGTTCTGACCGGGGCACCGCCGGTGCCGAGAGGACCGCTCGGCATGCTGCGCGGCTTTCACGCCAATTGGGACATGCTGCTCGCCTCCAAGAAGGTCTACTCCGAACGCGACATCGAGCGCTTTGAGGCGCTTTGCTTCGGCGACACCGCCAGTCCGTCATTCCGTGAAGCCATAAGGCGCACCGACGGCAGGCTGCGCGCCGGCGTGGCGCGCAGCATGTTTGCCGGCAAGGGCGCCGACCAGAAACAGGTGGTGGAACACGCTCCGTTCCCGGTCGCGGTGATCAATGGAGAGCATGATCCGCTGGTGCGGCTGAGCTACTTCGAGACGGTGGCCTACGCCTCGCTATGGGAACAGTGCCATGTCATCCCGGACGCCGGCCATGCACCTTTCTGGGAACGCCCAAACCTGTTCAACCCGCTGTTGTCGCGCTACGCCGAAACGGTGGTGAAGCAGAGTGCAGCCACGCCGGCGCGGCGAAGCCAGGGCCGCTGAAAACTTCCCGACATGTTTCTAATCCCGCTTCTCGCCCTCTCCGCCTGACGGCGGCGCACGCCGATTTCTATTTTCCTTGCCCTGCCGCCTAACCCGTGGGACGATGGGTTTGGGCAGGTGGCAAAATGAAAACAACCCCGCCCGCGACGGTCGAACAGGCCGGCCGCCGCTCACGACAGGGTGCGATCGGCGCAAAACCGTTTCCACTTTTGCTGATCGCACTCCAAGGGCAACGCCTGAGTGGAGGTCAGCCATGGGTACTCGCGCCGGAGGACGACGCACGGGACCGAAATGCATTGCCATAGTCGGTCCCTTTGCAAGCGGTAAGACGACACTTCTCGAAGCCATCCTCGCCCGTACGGGCGCCATCCCCCGCCAAAATCCCGTTTCATCGGGAAGCACCGTTTCCGATCATTCGCCCGAGGCGCGGGCGCACGCCATGAGCGTCGAGGCTACCTTTGCCACAACCGAATTCATGGGCGAGCAGGTCACCTTCGTCGACTGTCCCGGCTCGATCGAATTCTCCTTCGAGGCCGAGCCGGTGCTGGCCGCCTGCGACCTCGCCGTGGTTGTCGCCGAGGCCGACGAGAAGAAGATCCCGGCCTTGCAGCTGATCATGCGCAAGCTCGATGATCTCGGCGTGCCGCGCATCCTGTTCCTCAACAAGGTCGACAAGGCGATCGCCGGCGTGCGCGACACGCTGAAGATGCTGCAGCCGACGAGCGCGGCGCCACTGCTGCTGCGCCAGATTCCGCTGCGCAAGGACAATGTGGTGATCGGTTCGATCGACCTGGCGCTGGAGCGCGCCTACATCTACCGCGAATATGCCGAAAGCCAGGTTGCCGAAATACCAACTGACGACAAGGCGCGCGAGCTTGAGGCCCGCTTCTCCATGCTGGAGACGCTTGCCGATCACGACGACCAGCTGATGGAGCAGTTGCTGGAGGAGATCGAGCCGCCGAAAGACGCGGTCTTCGACGACCTCGCCGCCGACCTGCGGGCCGGCGCCATAACGCCGGTGCTGATCGGCACCGCCGAAAGGGGCAATGGCGTGCTGCGTCTGTTGAAGGCGATCCGCCATGACGCGCCGGATGTAGAGGCGACCCGCAAGCGCCTCGGGGTGCCGGACGGCAATCAGACGGTGGTCCAGGTGATGAAGACCATCCACACCGCGCATGGCGGCAAGCTGTCTGTGTCACGCATCCTGTCGGGCCAACTCGCCGACGCCACAGAGCTTTTCCTGTCGAACGGCGAGACGGCGAAGGTCTCCGGCATCTACAAGATGCTCGGCAAGGACCAGTCCAAGCTCACCGCCGCCAAGGCGGGCGACACGGTGGCGCTGGGCAAGCTGGACGATGTCAAGACCGGCCAGACGTTGAGCTCCACCAAGGGCGGCATCAAGCCGCTGATTACGCTCGCGCCCCCACAGCCGGTCTTCGCCTTCGCCCTGCGGCCGAAGGAGCGCAAGGACGAGGTCAAGATGTCGGCGGCCATCCAGCGCCTGGCCGAGGAAGATCCCTCGCTCAGCCTGCGCCACAACCAAGACTCCGCCGAAACCGTGCTGTCCGGCCATGGCGAGATGCATCTGCGGGTCGTGCGCGAGCGGCTGGAAGGCAAGAACCAGATCCCGGTCGAAGGCCACGCGCCTGCGGTCCCCTATCGCGAGACGATCCGCAAGACGGTGCAGCAGCGCGGCCGCCACAAGAAGCAGTCGGGCGGCCATGGCCAATTCGGCGATGTGGTGATCGAGATCAAGCCGCTGCCGCGCGGTTCCGGCTTCCAGTTCTCGGACACCATCACCGGCGGCGTCGTGCCCAAGACCTACATCCAGTCGGTCGAAACCGGCGTGCGCGATTATCTGAAATCCGGCCCGCTCGGCTTCCCTGTGGTCGATGTTGCCGTCAACCTCTCCGACGGCTCCTACCATGCCGTCGATTCATCCGACATGGCCTTCCAGATGGCAGCCAAACTCGCGATGAAGGAAGGCATGGCGGCGTGCTCGCCGGTGCTGCTCGAGCCGATAATGAAGGTCGAGATCGTCACGCCGTCCGAAGCCACCTCGAAGATCATCGCGCTGATCCCGCAGCGGCGCGGCCAGATCCTCGGCTACGACGCACGGCCCGACTGGCCGGGATGGGATGTCGTTGAGGCGACCATGCCGCAGGCCGAGATCGGCGATCTGATCATCGAACTGCGCTCGGCGACCGCCGGCGTCGCCAGCTATCGCTGTGCCTTCGACCATATGGCCGAGCTTACCGGGCGGTTGGCCGACGAGGCGATGAACGCCAACGGCAAGGCTGCCTGACAGGCGGTGGCTGATTCGCACAAAAAACGGCGCCCGGATGATCCGGACGCCGCTCTTATTGCGGACCGTCTTCTTGGAAGGAAAACGGCAGGTCCGCCGCATGTATCCGCCGCGCCCGACGGCACTGGCAGACGAATAGGTTCGGACGCGGTAGCCGCCTGAGCCCGGATCTTCCGAGTGATGCCCCCATCTCTCGGACGAACCACACCGCGTCCTATGATCTGCTTAAACGATGAATCGCGCCTGCGATATGTTACCTGAGGTTACATGTCACTGTTACGCGGCAATTCCGGTCGGTTTTTCACCGGTTGCGGCAGGCCTGAAAACAAAAAAGCCGGATCAATGAAGATCCGGCTGAGTTTGATTGGAAGTGCCTGTTAAGGCTAACCTCCAGAGGGGAACACTCGAGGGCGCTAATGGGAGGAGAACGCGCCCAGGAGATGATCTATATATGTGCTCATCATGCCCAAGAAACAAGCATCTATTTTGCAACACACGCATGCAAAAAGGCGCAGGCTGTGGTCTAACCCATTTTAGGGCACGATAGGACCAGAAAAAGACTTCAAATGGCCTGCGCGACCGGCCCATAGCTGTCACAGAACCGTAACCGGACCGATTTTTGCGCCAAAGCGCGAAAATGCCAAATGACACGGAATCAGGCAGAGCGCGTTTATTTTTTCGGCATCGGTCGGAATCAGAACATCAGGCCGTCGGCAAGGGAGACCTGAAATGCGGACACCTCAGGCGATCGCCGGCAGCGCGGTCTTCTTCATCGCAGCGCCCTGCGTCGTCGCCGGTGTGGTGCCCTGGCTGCTGACGGATCACTACCATGTGCCGCTATCGACTGTGCCCGGTTTCGTTCCGCTCGGCTGGCTTCTGATCGTCGCGGCCATCGCCCTGCTCATTCATTCCTTTGCCCGCTTCGCGCTTGAAGGCCTCGGCACACCGGCGCCGGTCGCGCCCACCGAGAGGCTGGTGATCGGCGGCGTCTACCGCCATGTCCGCAACCCGATGTATGTCGCCGTGCTGTCGATTATCCTCGGCCAGGCGCTGCTGTTTTCAAGCTGGACCGTCATCGCCTATGCCGTCATCGGCGCGATCGTCATGGGCTCCTTCGTGAAGCTCTACGAAGAGCCGACGCTGGCCCGCCGGTATGGCGCCGAATACGAGACCTACCGCCGCAACGTCCCCGGCTGGCTGCCGCGGCTGACGCCGTGGCGGAAATAGCTACAGAGCATCGTGAGGATCAAAACGACCAGCTACGCGCTTTCGCGATGATGAAATCGCGGAACACGTGCAGCTTGGCCTGGTTCTTCATCGCGTCGGGATAGGCGAAATAAGTGTCGAAGGACGGCACCTCGGTCTCCGGCAGCAACTGCACCAGATCCGACTCCTTGGAGATCACATAGTCGGGCAGCATGGCGATGCCCGCGCCGCCCTGCACGGCGCGCTTGATCGACAGGATGTCGTTGATCTGCAGCGTCGGCACCCTCTGCCCGCCTTCGAAATCGCCGATCGTTTCCAGCCAGTTCAGTTCCGACAGATGCGACGGCACCGGCACGCCGAAGGTGACGATGCGATGGTTCTTCAGATCGGCGACCGAGGTCGGCTTGCCGTGTTTGCCGACATAGGCCGGCGAGGCATAGAGGTGGAAATGTACGGTGAACAGGCGGCGCTGGATCAGATCGGGCTGCTGCGGCTGGCGCAACCGGATCGCGCAATCGGCCTGGCGCATGGTGAGGTCGAGCTCTTCATTGGCCAGGATCAGCTGCAGGCTGATTTCGGGATAGAGTTCGATGAACTCCTGCACCCGCTCGGTCAGCCAGCCCGCGCCAAGCCCGACAGTGGTCGTCACCCGAAGCACGCCGGACGGCCGGTCCTTGGCTTCGGTCAGCCGCGACTTGATGGTCTCCAGCTTCATCAGCACGTCATGCGCCGTGCGGAACAGCATCTCGCCCTGCTCGGTCAGCACCAGGCCGCGCGCATGGCGGTTGAACAGCGGCACGCCGACATCATGTTCGAGCGCGCTGACCTGGCGTGAAATCGCCGATTGCGACAGATGCAATGTTTCGGCGGCATGGGTAAACGACCCAGCCTCCGCCGCAGCGTGAAACACGCGAAGCTTGTCCCAGTCCAACGCCATTGAGTTCCCCTCGTTCTGTTTTTGGCGTCTGAATGAAAAATCAGGCTTTTGAACGGCTTGCTCTGCCGTCTTGATAGATTTTATTCCGCCGCTTCGCGGAGCACCTCGATGCCGGCCAGGTACTTTTCCGCCTCGAGCGCGGCCATGCAGCCGAGCCCGGCGGCGGTCACCGCCTGACGGTAGATGTCGTCGGTCACGTCGCCGGCGGCAAACACGCCGGGCACGTCGGTGCGGGTCGAATTGGGCGCCGTCCACAGATAGCCGTTCGGCTTCTGCTTCAGCTTGCCGACGAACAACTCGACCGCCGGCGCATGGCCGATCGCCACGAACACACCGTCGACCTTGAGATGGCTGATCTCGCCCGTCACCGCATTCCTAAGCTTCAGCCCTTCGACCGAAGGTGGCAGCGGCGTCTTGCCGGGCCGGCCGGTGATCTCGTCGACGATCGTGTCCCAGATGACGCGGACATTGTCCTTCTTCAGCAGCCGCTCACGCAGGATGCGCTCGGCACGGAAATCATTGCGGCGATGAATGACGGTCACGCTCTTCGCCAGATTGGAGAGGTAGAGCGCCTCCTCCACCGCCGAATTGCCGCCGCCTATGACAGCGACATCCTTGCCGCGGTAGAAAAAGCCGTCGCAGGTGGCGCAGGCCGACACGCCGAACCCCATGAAGGTCTGCTCGGTCGGAATGCCCAGCCACTTCGCCTGCGCGCCGGTGGCGATGATCAGCGCGTCCGCCGTGTAGGTGGTGCCGGAATCGCCCTTGGCGCGGAACGGCCGCACGTTGAGATCGACCTCGGTGATGATGTCGTTGATGATGTCGGTGCCGACATGTTCGGCCTGCTTCAGCATCTGCTCCATCAGCCACGGACCCTGGATCGGATCGGCGAAGCCCGGATAGTTTTCGACATCGGTGGTGATCATCAGCTGGCCGCCCTGCTGCAGGCCGGCGACGAGCATCGGCTTCAGCATGGCACGCGCGGCATAGACCGCGGCGGTATAGCCGGCCGGGCCGGAACCGATGATAAGGACAGGCGTATGTTTGGTGGTCATCTAGAGCCTCTGCGGGGCAGACAATCGAGTGTGCCTTGGAAAAAGACGTGAAATGTCGCTGGTAATGTAAGGGTTGCCAACCACGCCAGCAAGACGAACGGGCCGTCGTCCCCGGAAAGCTTCGGCCCACAGACATATTCGCGCAATCGCCGCTTTCGTTACCGCCCTAAAATCGCCTGACCAAGGGCTGGCATCGCCACAAAAGTCGTTTAATGACAAGATCGCGAAAGATTCTTGCGCTTAAGCCGAGACGACCATGCCCCTGAAAGCCGACCTCGACGCCATCGACTGGAAGATTTTGCGCGAGCTTCAGGGCGACGGACGCATGACCAATGTCGAACTGTCGAGCCGCGTCGGCATTTCCGCCCCGCCCTGCCTGCGCCGTGTCCGGCGGCTGGAGGAAACCGGCATCATCAGGGGCTATCGTGCCTTGCTCAACGCGCCGGCGCTTGGCATGGACGTCGTCGCCTTCTGCCTGATCGGCCTGCATCACCAGGCCGATGCGGAGCTCAAAACCTTCGCCGAGCGTACGCGCGGCTGGCCGATCGTACGCGACGCCTGGATGGTATCGGGCGAATCCGACTTTTTGCTGCATTGCGTGGCGAGCGACCTCGGCACGTTCCAGACCTTCGTCATCGAACAGCTAGCCTCGGCACCCAATGTCGACACGGTGCGCACCGCGCTCACCATCCGCCGCGTCAAGGACGAAGGGCTGGTGGCGTTCTAAGCCACGCCCAACCCGGCGATTACGTCGCACAGTCTGCGGTAGTCATTGCCCGTCATCAGCTTGCGCGTCGTGAAACTGCCGTCCGGGGCCTTTTTGTTGAACCTGCCGCCGACGAGCCACCCTTCTACCAGCCCACCTCTTCGACCGGCTTCCATGTCGTCAGCCTTGTCGCCAACGATGATCGATCGACCGACGTCCACGCCCAGCACATCACCAGCGCGCAAAAGCATGCCTGGATTAGGCTTGCGCATCGGATGATCGCCTATCGCCAGTTCACCCGTGCCGCTCGAATGGTAGGCACAGGCAAGCACCATATCGATGCGGCATTGCTCGGCTTCGAGAAGTGCCAGCAGCCTGGCATTCACGGCGGCGAATTCAGGCCAGCCGAAGTAGCCGCGCGCAATGCCCGACTGGTTGGACACTATGATCGCAGGAAGGCCGACGATATTGGCGGTTCGGATTACTGGCAGCATTTCCGGCCGCAGGACGATGTCAGCGGGATCGCCGGGATAGCCGGTATCGACATTGATGGTGCCGTCGCGGTCGAGGAACAGCGCCGGTGCGTTGGCTGGAAACAGCCGAGAACCGACCCGCTCGACCCACAGGCCGGGCTCAGCCAGCGGATACGGCGGCTTGCCGTCAGCCATCGCTGAGACGCGCTTCGACCACTTCGCAGAGATAGTGATAGAGGCAGAGATGCCCCTGCTGGATGATTGGCGTCGAGGTCGAGGGCACGTTGAGCAGGATGTCGGTGAGCGGCTTCAGCTTGCCGCCGGTGTCGCCGGTCAGGCTGATCACCGTCATGTCCATCATCCGCGCCTGTTCGGCAGCGGCAAGAATGCTCGGCGAATTGCCGCTGGTCGAGATCGCCAAAAGCACGCCGCCGGCGGCGCCATGCGCCTCGACCTGGCGCGAAAACACCGTGTCGAAGCCGTAGTCGTTGCCCCAGGCAGTCAGCACGGCGGCATTGGCCGGCAGCGCGATGACATTGTAGGCCTTGCGCTCCCTAAGGAAGCGGCCGACCAATTCGCCGGCAATGTGGATGGCGTCGCTGGCCGAACCGCCATTGCCAGCGATCAGCAAAGCCTTACCGGACGAAAGCGCGGTGACGATAGCCACTGCCGCCCGCTCCATCTCGCCGGTCAGGTCGCGCTCGACCATCGCGTTGATCGCGGCCGCCGAGCGGACAAGATAATCGTTCAGTCCGGACATGAAATCCCTCAGTTGGTGGCGCCACCGGCGCGCAATTTGCCGATCGTGCCGGTGGTGCTCTTGCCGGCGACGAGGTCGACCAGCACGACGCGACCGCCGGCCTTCTGCACCACATCGGCGCCGACAACGGTTTCGACGGTGTAGTCGGCACCCTTGACCAGAATGTCGGGCAGCAGCGCCTCGATCAGCGCCAGCGGCGTGTCTTCTTCGAACACGACGACAGCGTCGACGGAAGCCAAGGCGGCGAGCACGCAGGCGCGGTCATGCTGGTCGTTGACGGGACGGCCCGGCCCTTTCAGCCTGCGCACCGAGGCATCGCTGTTGAGGCCGAGCACCAGCCGGTCGCACTGGCTGCGCGCCGCATGCAGCAGGCTGACATGGCCGGCATGGAGGATGTCGAAGCAGCCATTGGTGAAGCCGACGCTGAGGCCCTCATCCTTCCACGTCGCGACCATGCGCGCGGCCGACGCGGCATCGAGGATGGCGTCCTTGTGGGCGGTCGGGCCGTGCGAGCGGAACAGCGCGCCGGTGAGTTCCTCGACAGTAAGACGTGCGGTGCCGCGTTTGCCCACCACCACGCCGCCGGCGGCATTGGCGATGGAGGCGGCCATGACGCGATCGGCGCCCGCGGCCAGGGCCAGCGCGAAGCTGGCGATCACCGTGTCGCCGGCGCCCGAAACGTCGAACACTTCGCGCGCCTGGGTGGCGATGTGGCGCGCCTCATCTGCGCCGACGACGCTCATGCCCTTTTCGCTGCGCGTGGCGACGACAAAGTCGAAGCCGTGCGCCGTAATCAATTCGCGAGCCGCAGCCACAATCTCGTCATCGGCGAAAACCGGATGACCGACCGCTTCACCAAGCTCCTTGCGGTTGGGGGTGATGGCGGTCGCGCCGGCATAGCGCGCATAGTCGCGCCCCTTGGGGTCGACCAGCACCGGCTTCCATGCGTCGCGGCAGATGGCGATCAGTTCGGCCGCCACACCGTCGAGCAGGATGCCCTTGCCGTAATCGGACAGGATGACGATGTCGGCGCGAGAGAGCGCTTCCCGGAAATGCCGGATCAGGCCGGCCCGCTCATCTGCGTCGAGCGGCTTGATCTCTTCCTCGTCGAAGCGCAGCACCTGCTGGTTGAGCGCGCTGAAGCGGCTCTTCGACGATGTCATGCGGCCGCGCGCCTGTGCCAGGCCAGCCGTGTCGGCTCCAAGCTCGCCAAGCATGCGCACCACATTGTCACCGGCCACGTCGGTGCCGATCACCGACACGGGGATAGCCCTGGCGCCCAGCGAAACGATATTGGCGACGACATTGCCGGCACCGCCCATCGTTGAGGTCTCGCCGCGCCCGTGCAGCACCGGAATCGGCGCTTCCGGCGATATCCGCTCGATGACGCCATTGACGAAACGGTCGAGGATGAAGTCACCGACCACCAGCACGGCGACGTCGCCAAAGCGGGCAATGGCGCGATGCAAGGGTTCGGGAGAAGGCGGATTGTGCTTGATCATGTCACTGGCAATGCGAGGGAAAGGCCGATCTCAATCACGCTGAAAATTGTCAATTTACGGGCCGGATCGTTCATGGCGAAGCCGATATACCGCAAATCCACGCAGCGCAACGTCAGGGCAGCCGTCAGGTCTTCTGCAGGGCGACGTGGACGCCCAGTCCAACCAGCACCGCCCCGCCGGCCCGCTGCATCATCCGCTGCGCACGGCTCGAACGCCGCAGCCGGCCGATGACCGCACCGGCCAAAAACACGCAGACGATATCGGCGGAAGAAAACATCAGATTGACGATGGTGCCCAAAACGACGAACTGCAGCCAGACCGGAAGCGCCGCCGAGGCATCGATGAACTGCGGCAGGAACGCCATGAAGAAGATCGCCGTCTTCGGATTGAGCACCTCGACGGTGATGCTCTCGAAAAAGGCCCGTCGCGCCGATTTCCGCTCGATGGCCGGCATTGCCGCATCGCCCTCCCCGCGCTTGCGAAACAGCGAGACACCGAGCCAGATCAGGTAGAGCGCGCCGATCAGCTTGACCGCCATGTAGAGCGGCGGCACGGCGTGGAACAGCACCGACAGGCCCGCGGCCGCGGCAAAGACATGGAAATAACCGCCAAGATGGATGCCGAGCGCCGCCGTCAGCCCCGACCAGCGCCCGCGCGCCATGGTCTGCGCGGCCGCGTAAAGCATGGCTGGACCCGGGATATAGGCGAAGATCGCCGTGGTGACGAAAAACGCAATGAGCAGGTCGGTCGACGGCATTTTTGTCCCTCACTATGCGGGCTTCGACTGAGGCGGGAGCCTTGCAGCCCCCAGTGGCGCAGCCGCCTGCTTCATCGACAGCCCGGCTGGGCTCCCTTATAAGGACCGGAATCGCAAGCAACCAGAGGCCTTCATGATCATCGTCACGGGCGGCGCCGGCATGATCGGCTCCAACATCGTCGCCGCACTCAATGCCGAGGGCCATGACGACATCCTGGTCGTCGACGACCTCACCGACGGCCACAAGATTGCCAACCTGGCCGATCTCAACATCGCCGACTATCTCGACAAGGACGAATTCCTGCCGCGCCTGGAAGCCGGCGACCTCGGCCGCATCGAGGCTGTGTTCCATCAGGGCGCCTGCTCGACCACCACCGAGTGGAACGGCAAGTACATGATGGAGGTGAACTACGCCTATTCGAAGCGGCTGCTGCATGCCTGCCTGTCGCTGCGCGTGCCCTTCCTCTACGCCTCCTCGGCCTCCGTCTATGGCGGCGGCTCCGAGTTTCGCGAGGACCCGGCGCTCGAGCGTCCGCTCAACGTCTATGCCTATTCGAAGAAACTGTTCGACGACTATGTCAGGCGCACCGTCTTCGATACCGATCATTCGCCGGTGGCTGGCCTGCGCTACTTCAACGTCTATGGGCCGCGCGAGGCGCACAAGGGCGCCATGGCCTCGGTCGCCTTCCATCTGTTCAACCAGGTCGGGCGTGGCGAGAACCCAAAGCTGTTCGGCGCCTATGACGGGTTCGGGCCAGGCGAGCAGAGCCGCGATTTCATCCATGTCGGCGACGTCGCCGACGTCAATCTGTGGCTTTGGAAGCGCGGCTCGAGCGGCATCTTCAATTGCGGCACCGGCCGCGCCCAGCCGTTCCGCGCCATCGCCGAAACCGTCATCGACACGCTGGGCAAAGGCGAGATCGAGTTCATAGAATTCCCCGACCATCTCAAGGGCAGCTACCAGAGTTTTACCCAGGCTGATATGTCCCGCTTGCGCGCAGCCGGCTATAATGGGCAATTCCGCAGCGTGGAAACCGGCGTCAGAGACTATGTCGAATGGCTGAAAGCCCAACGATCCTCGTGATCGGCCCACGCTGGGTGGGGGACATGGTCATGGCGCAGTGCCTGTTTTCGGCGCTGAAGGAACTCCATCCCAACGCCGCCATCGACGTGCTGGCTCCGGCCTGGGCAGCCCCCTTGGTCAAGCGCATGCCCGAACTGCGCCAGCAGATCGATTTTCCGCTGAAACCCGGCGCGCTCGAGTTCACCATTCGCCGCCGCTTCGGCCGCCTGCTGCGCGGCCGCTACGACATGGCGTATGTCCTGCCGGGGAGCTGGAAATCGGCGCTGATCCCGTTCTTTGCCCGCATTCCACGTCGCTTCGGCAATTTGCGCGAAATGCGCTATGGCCTGCTGACCGACATCGTTCCGCTGCCCGACAGCGTCAAGCGGCGAACCGCGCAGGCCTATTTCGGTCTTGCCCAAGGCGGCCATTTCCGGCCACCGCGGCTCACCGTCGATGCCGGCAATCAGAAAGAGCTTCTTATCCGCTTCGATCTGCAGCCGGGAAAATTCGTGGCCATGATGCCCGGCGCCGAATTCGGTCCGGCCAAACGCTGGCCGAGCGAAAGCTATGCCGGCCTTGCCCGGGAGATGATGGCCAAGGGGTTCAAGGTGGCGCTGTTCGGCTCGAAGAACGATCGCGACGTCACCGCCGAGATTGCGGCACTGGCGCCCGGCGTCGTCGATCTCGCCGGCAAAACGCGGCTGGAAGACGCCATCGACCTGATCGCGGCGGCCAGGCTGGCCGTGTCGAACGACAGCGGGCTGATGCATGTCGCGGCCGCCGTCGGAACGCCGGTCGTTGCCGTCTACGGTTCGACCTCGCCGGAAAACACGCCGCCGCTTGCCGAGCAGCGCGAACTGATCTGGCTGCATCTATCCTGCTCGCCCTGCCACCAGAAGGTCTGCCCGCTCGGCCATCTCAACTGCCTGAAGACGCTCGATGTCGCCAAGGTAGCGGCCGCGGCCGACCGGTTGCTGGAAGTCCCGGCCGCCGCATGAAGGTGCTGATCGTCAAGACGTCATCGATGGGCGACGTCATCCACACCTTCCCCGCCGTCGAGGATGCGCGCCACAACCGCCCCGATATTTCCTTCGACTGGTGCGTTGAAGAGGCCTTTGCCGGCATCGTCGCCCTGCATCCTGCGATCGCAACCATCCACAAAGTGGCGGTCCGGCGCTGGCGCAAGCAGCTTTTCGACAGCGGTACATGGCGCGAGATGGCCGGCCTGCGCCGGGAACTGCACGCGAGCCAGTACGATCTGGTCATCGATGCGCAAGGGTTGTTGAAGTCGGCCTTTGTCGCCATCCAGGCCGGCGCGCCGGTTGCCGGTTTCGACCGCGCCAGCGCGCGGGAGCCCTCGGCAACGTTGTTTTACAAGCGCAAATACGCCGTGCCGCGTGATATGCACGCCATAGAACGCACGCGGCGATTGTTCGGGCTGGCGCTTGGCTACGAGCCGGATTTATCGGCGCTGGAATCAGGGATTGTACCGCCGCCTCGCGGCCTGGCCGACATCGACGGCAAAACAGCTTTCCTGCTGCACGGCACCAGCCGCGAGGACAAGAAATGGCCGGCCGAAGACTGGATCGGAGCCGCTCGCCTGCTGGTTGGGCGGGGGATGACGCTGGTCACCACCTGGTCGAACGAGCGCGAGAAGGCCGTGGCCGAGGCGATCGCGCAAGCGGTGCCGGCAACAATCGTGGTTCCGAAATCGCCTCTATCCGATATCGCCGCGATCCTCGGCCGTTCGACACTGGTCATCGGCGCCGACACCGGCCTGACCCACCTCGCCAGCGCCTTCGGCCTGCCGACGGTCGCGGTATTCCTGGCGACGGAGCCGGGGTTAACCGGCCCGCGCGGGCAATATGCCTCAACGCTGCTGGCCGCATCAGGGGAGCGCTTAACGCCGGCTGAGGTTGTGGCGGAAGCTGAAAAGCAACTGGCGCTCAAATCACGAGCGCCGGCTTAGAACCTTTCGGAATTATCTGAGGTGCTAAATAAACTGCACCTGGACGATCTCGTAGCCCCGTGCGCCGCCGGGCGCATTGACCTCGATGGCGTCGCCCACTTCCTTGCCGATGAGCGCGCGTGCGATCGGCGACGAGATCGAGATGCGGCCCGATTTCACGTCCGCTTCCTGGTCGCCAACGATCTGGTAGGTCTTCTTTTCCTCGGTGTCCTCGTCGACCAGCACCACCGTGGCGCCGAACTTGACCTTGTCACCGCTGAGCTTGGTGACATCGATCACTTCGGCCCGCGCGATATAATCTTCGAGCTCGTTGACGCGGCCCTCATTGAGGCTCTGCGACTCCTTGGCGGCATGATATTCGGCATTTTCGGACAGGTCGCCATGCGAGCGCGCTTCGGAGATCGCCTCGATGATGCGCGGCCGCTCTTCCTGCTGGCGCCAACGCAGTTCTTCCTTCAATGACGCGAACCCCTCGCCTGTCATCGGGACCTTGTTCATGATGCCTAACCTTTCCTGCCGCCACCCCCGCGTTTCGGGGAAAGCCTTGTCGATGGGTACAAAAAGAAAACGGGTCCGGCAGCCTCGGGCTAACGGAACCGTTTCACCGCAATTTCCCCTAATATAGCGATCTTCGCGCGCTTTTCACGCTGAAAAAGCGGGCTTTTGAAAAATCATGAGCCGATTGTGCAGTTGCCGTCGCGGAATGCGCGTTGTGTTGCGGCCAAGACAACAAAAAGCCGGCTGCGATTGCTCGCAGCCGGCTTGAGAAGCCATTGGGGTGGGGTCAGCTTCTCATGAAATGGTAAATCTGTTCGGCCAGCATGCCGTATTCGCGCGAGCCTTTGCCGGTGCGTTTCTCGATCTCGGCCAGCTGCTCCTGGGCGCCGACCAGGTCGCCGATCTGCAGATGCGCCTCGCCGAGATATTCGCGCACCAGCGTGTAATCGGGATTGATGCGCAGCGCTTCCTCGTAATAGCCCAGCCCGACCGTGACGCGGCCGGAATGGCGGTGCGAATAGCCGAGATAGTTGAGGATGCGCGGATCCTGCTTGTTGGCGGCCAGGCTGAGCACGGCGATCGCCTCATCATAGCGCCCGGCCATCGCCAGATCGTGGCCGGCCTCATAGATGTTGTCGTCGTCGAGCATGCCGTATTTCGGCGCGACGCATTTCTTGAGCTTCTTGTCCCAGACCTCGCCCTTCTTGCATTTCGTGCTCCCGCCGTCGCCGCCTCCGCCGCCCTCGCCGGCGGTAAATGCTGGCGCCGCAAACAGCGGCAGAGCGACAACAGCTAGAACTTGAATCAGCAAACGTCTGCGCATCGAAGCCTCCTTGAGGGATATTGATGAAATGCTAACGCCAGGCGGACGCCATTTCATCCCGGAAAAGCCGCGCCGCCAAAACTATTTGCCAAAACCACTTCAAAAGACAGGCGCGCGAGTCGGAATCCCGCCGGCGGTGAGCCGAGCAGGCGCCGAACGGACGTGACGCGCGCTGCAAATCCGCTATCATCCGGGAAATGACCAGCGGAGTGCGAGAGAGTGCAACAGCGCCGTGAACGGGAATGGGAGCTATCGATCGGCCCGGACACCGTGCGCCTGTTCATTCTTAAAGCAAAGGGTCTGAGCGCTGCCGTCAACGAAGACTATACCGACGGCGCCGAGCATGAGGTCGAGTTCGACGGCGACACGCACGACAATCACCACCATGACGGCCTTGTAGAGGAGAGCTCTGAAAACCTCACCGAGGAAGAGCTGCGCGAACTGATCAACGACCTCAATGTCGACGAGGCGGCCGAATTGATTGCGCTGGCCTGGGTCGGCCGCGGCGACTATGACGCAGCGGAGTGGTCCGATGCGGTGGCCGCCGCGCGCGAGCGCGCCAACAAGCGCACAGCAAAATATCTGCTCGGCATGCCGCTTCTGGCCGACTGGCTGGAAGAAGGGCTGGAGGCGATCGGCGCGTAACGCCGGGGTAACCGATCGTGATCGGGCGCATGCGCTTTTCCGGGCAACCTCCGCTAGCCCACGCCGTTTAGGACCGATGGCGGCGCTTGTCTTTTCCAGAATGTGCGGGTTGGCGCTGGCCATGGTGGTGGCCGGATTGCTTGTTGCGCCTGCCGATGCGAAGCATAGACGGTCTCATAAGCCTTCTTGGGTTGAGCAACTGCTGACGAGCGACCAGCCGTCGAAGCCGCGCAGCAAGCATCGCCTGAAATCACGTAGCAAGCGGCTTGTCGCGCCGAACCAGGCAGGGCCAAAAACGCCGGGTCCGCAACCCTCGCCTGGCGATGTTCCGGTGCCCGAGGCTCGGCCCGCGGAGGCGCAGAAGACCGACGCCGCAAAGACCGAAGAGCAGAGGACCGAGGGCCAAAAGGCCAGTGGTGCGCCCAACCGGTCCAATGACGATCGGTTCAATGAAGAAAAGTCCCGTCAGAAAAAGCAGGCTCGGCCCGGGCCGTCAGCCCCGGAGTCGCCGGCCACCCAGCCGTCAACCAATACCGAAAGCGAGTCTGAGCCGCCTGCCGGGGTGCCGGTTCCGACACAAAGGCCCGACGTCACGAAGCCGGAGGTTGAGCCGCCCGTCGTCGCCCCGCAGCCGCCCGAAAAACCCGCGGATGCAGACAAGAAAATGCTCCCCGACCCCCGCTCGGCCGATCTGCCGGATGCAAAAATGCCGGCGGAGGAAGTTGCCTGTCGCGAGCGGCTGACGGCGCTTGGCGTCGAGTTCGAGGAGCACAAGGCGGAAAACAATCCCGAAATCGGCTGCTCGATCCCCTATCCCATCGTGTTGAAGTCGCTCGGAAAATCCATCGCCATCGGCCCCGCGACCGAGCTCAACTGCCCTATGGCCGAGGTCGCCGCCCGCTTTGCCGCCAATGTCGTCCAGCCGGCGGCAAAGGTTGAATTCGGCGCCGACCTGAAATCGATCAACCAGGCATCGGCTTTTGTCTGCCGGCCGCGCAATGGCACGCGCAAACTGTCGGAACACGCCTTCGGCAACGCCCTCGACATCGCCAGCTTCACCTTGTCGGACGGCAGGAAGATCGAAATCGGTCCAACGCCGCCCGAAAAGGACGGAAAATTCCTCAACGCGGTGCGCAAGGCCGCCTGCGGACCGTTCAAGACCGTGCTCGGACCAGGCGCGGACTCTGATCACGCCCTGCATTTCCATCTCGATCTCGAACCGCGTCGGCACGGCGGCACCTTCTGCCAATGATCGTCCGCCTGCCGCATTTCAGCCGCAGGCGTGAATGCGGCCGCTGAGTTTTCCTTTACCCTTGATCGTTAAAATGCCGGACATCTAGGGACAGGGATTCCGCCCATGGCCGGAATATTTCGCGCCGCCGCGATGGTCGCGCGCCAATCGAAACGCGCAGCGATGGTGACCGCCGGCCTTGCGCTGGCCGCCGTTTCTGCCTGCAACACCGGCAGCGTGCTGTCGCTGCAGCCGGCCGTCGATGTCGGCGCCCAGACTTCTGCCGTGCCGCAGTATGAAGGCATGCAGAAGCTTGTCCCGTCCAATCCCTACATGACCGCCGCCTATCCGCGCATGGACGAGCCGATGTCGGAGCCCGAGCAGATGCCGGCCAGCGAAACCGACTGCCGTGGAGAATTGCGGCGCCTCGGCGTCGTCTACACCGACATCCAGCCAATCCATGAGGGACAGTGCGGCATCGACTATCCGGTCAAGGTTTCGGCCATTGGCGGCATCCAGATGAAACCAGCGGCGACATTGACCTGCGACATGGCCGCCAGCTTCGCCGCCTGGACGAAGAACGAACTCGTTCCCTCCGCCCGCTGGCGCTATTTCTCCGGCGTCAAGACCATCCACCAGGGCTCGAGCTATTCCTGCCGCAACATCGCTGGCGAAGGTGTTTTGTCCGAGCACGGCAAGGGCAACGCGCTCGACGTCATGAGCATCGAGCTTAACAATGGCGACGACATCGACGTGCGCAAGCCCGGCCTGTTCGCCTTCCGCACCCGTGGCTTCCTCAACAATGTGCGCGCCGACGGCTGTCAATATTTCACCACCGTGCTCGGCCCCGGCTACAATTACGACCACCGCAACCATTTCCATTTCGACATCAAGAACCGCAAGAGCGGTTACCGCGCCTGCAGGTAGCCGGCTCTTTGCCAAAGCCCGGTTACGCCGCATAAGGTGACGCCTCGCAAGCAGGCGGCGACAGGTGGGACAGAAAAGCCTCAGACGACGCGCAACGATCTGGCTTGCGGCTTTCGTGGCCGCCTGGCTGGCGCTCGCCTATGTCGCCGCACCTGAATTCTGGACATTCAGGGATCGCGGCTTTCGCAAACAGACCTTCGAGATGGTGACGCACACGCCGCAAGGCATTCCTGGCGACCCGATCAATGTCGGCCTTGTCGGCAGCGAAAAGGAGCTTGTGCATGCCTTCGCCGTGGCCGGCTGGGACACGGCCGACGGCGTGACGCTGAAGACCGCGATCGAAATCGGGGAAAGCGTGCTGTTCGATCGTCCCTATCCCGACGCCCCGGTCAGCCGGTTGCTGTTCGAAGGCCGCGCCCAGGACCTCGCCTTTGAAAAGCCGGTCGGCGACAGCGCCGACCGGCGTCATCATGTCCGCTTCTGGCGCACCGATGCGACCGGCGACGATGGCCGCCCGCTCTGGCTGGGCTCGGCCAGCTTCGATCGTGGCGTTGGGCTGAGCCACGACACCGGCGCCATTACCCACCATATCGGCCCCGACATCGACGCTGAGCGCGATCTCGTGATCCACGACCTGACTGCGGCCGGCATGGTGATCTCGGTGAGCGATATCCCCGGCATCGGCACCACCAAAGCCGGACGCAATGGCGGCGGCGATCCCTATTTCACCGACGGCAAGGCCATCGTCGGCGTGCTCAGGCAACTTCCCTGAACCACTGTCATTTTTCAAAAATCAACGCGGACTATTTTCCAGCGGCCTGCGGCAATGCTATTGACCCCTGATGCTATACGTCGAAATCGCTATCGTGGTCGTCCTCATCTGCGTGAACGGCCTTCTATCGATGTCCGAGCTTGCCATCGTTTCGTCGCGCCCGGCACGGCTCAAGGCGATGATCGACCGCGGCGTCAATGGCGCCGGGCGGGCGCTGGCGCTCGGCTCCAACCCCGGCAAATTCCTGTCGTCGGTGCAGATCGGCATCACCTTGGTCGGCGTGCTGTCGGGCGCCTTCTCCGGTGCCACGCTGGGCGACAGGCTGTCCGTCTTCCTGGCCTCGACCGGCATCCGCGAGAGCGTCGCCGACCCGCTCGGCGTCGGCATCGTCGTCGCCATCATCACCTATTTCTCGCTGGTCGTCGGCGAACTGGTGCCCAAGCAGATTGCGCTGCGCGATCCGGAACGCGTTGCTGCCCGCGCCGCTCCGGCGATGACCATCCTTGCCACTGTCTCGGCGCCGCTCGTCTTCCTGCTCGACATTTCCGGCCGCGCCATATTGTGGCTGCTCGGCCAGCGCGGCGAGAGCGAGGAAAAGGTCACAGACGAGGAGATCAAGATGCTGGTCGCAGAGGCGGAGCATCACGGCACCATCGAATCCGACGAGCGGCGCATGATTGCCGGCGTCATGCGGCTCGGCGATCGCGCCGTGCGCGCGGTGATGACGCCGCGCACCGAGGTCGACTGGATCAATCTGCAGGCCGATGAGAGCGCCATCCGCAAGCTCTTGATGGACACCCAGCATTCGCGCCTGCCGGCCGGCGATGGCGGCGTCGATGTCATGGTCGGCGTCGTCCAGACCCGCGACGTGCTGGCGGCGATGCTTGCCGGCCGCCCGCTCGACCCACGCAAGCACGTGCGCGCCGCCCCCATCGTCTATGACCAGGCCGACGCGTTGGACGTGCTGCAGAAGCTGAAGGATTCCGACGTGCCGATGGCCCTGGTGCATGACGAATACGGCCATTTCGAAGGCATCGTCACCCCCGCCGACATTCTCGAAGCCATCACCGGCGTCTTCCGCGCCGACCTCGACGCCGGCGAGGAGGAAAACGCCGTCAAGCGCGAAGATGGTTCATGGCTGCTCGCCGGCTACATGCAGGCCGACGAGATGGCCGAAGTTCTCGGCATCGACCTGCCGGAGAACCGCGACTACGAGACCGTCGCCGGCTATGTGCTGTCGCACATGCACCATCTGCCGGCGACCGGCGAATGCGTCGATGCGCAAGGCTGGCGCTTCGAGGTCGTCGACCTCGACGGCCGCCGCATCGACAAGCTGATCGCCACCCGCCTGCCGAGCGGCCATCGCGAAGTGGTGCGCTGACAACAGCGCGGCTTCAGACCGCAGCTTCGATCGGTTCGGCAAGTCTGGGATTGGAACGCGAGGCGATCAGGCAACTGGCAACGATCAGGGCGGCGCCAGCCAGCGTGGTCCAGGTCGCCGCCTCGTCGAAGAACAGCCAGCCGAACACGATCGCCCAGATGAAGGCCGAATACTCGGTCGGGATCAGATATTGCGCTTCGGCGCGCGCATAGGACCAGCTCATCAGGTATTGGCCGGAGAGCGACAATGCCGTCACGCCGGCCAGGGAAAGCCAGAGATTGCCCGGCAGGGCGACGGCGAGCCAAGGCGCGGCGGGAAGAAGGACGGCGGCAACGCACAGGTTCTGGAACAGCATGATCTCGACTGGTTTGGCCACCAGCGCCTGCCGCCGCGAGAGGATCAGATTGTAGGCGTAGAACACCGTCGATGCGAGCACAGCCACCGTACCAAGCAGAGCATCCCCGGTATAGTTCCCTTGCCCGAACTGTCCGGCCATGATGATGACGACACCGGCAATGCCCGCCAGCGACGCCCAGATCGCCTGACGCTGGATGCGTTCGCCCAAGAGCAGCGCGGCCAGCAGAAGAGCAAACAGCGGCGCGACGAAACTAAGCCCGATCCCATCCGCCAGTGGCAGCCTGGCAAGCCCCCAGAAGAACGACAGCAGGACGATACCGACGACGATGGCGCGTAGCGCGTGCAGTCTGAGCACGGAAGGCGTGGGAAGCGAGCGCGGTCCTGCCGCCCAGGCCGTGCCCGCAATTACGGTCGCGAGCATGCTGCGCCACAGCACCGTGTTGTAGACGCCGACGGCGATGACCAGCACCTTCATCGCTGCATCCATGGCCGACAGAAGGAAGATCGCCAGCGCGCAGACCAGCACCGGGATCATGGGGGAAACGACGCCTGTCAGGCTGGGTGATTTCACGGGGACCGCTCATATGATGGATCGCGGCCGATATATCAGGGCAAAACGGCAGGGCCAGATGGCAGCCCTGTCCATATGCCGGTCCAAGGCAAGTTTGCCTCAGTGCGCGTCCGGCGGCGGCGCCTTCGGTGTGACGTTGCGCAGGAACGGGACCAGCGCGGTGGCGATGACGAAGGCGACCATGATGACCAGGAACGCATCGGCATAGGCCATGGTGGAGGCCTCGCGATAGGCCAACTGCCAGAGCTGCTTCAGCGCCGCGGCATGACCATCGTCGACAGCACCCGGCAACTGCCCATAGCGCTGCCCGACATTGTCGAGGAGGCGCATCGCCGCCTCGTTTTGCGGCGTCAGATGCGAGGCGATGGTCAGGAAATGGAAGTTGGTGCGATCGTTGAGGATCGCGCCACAAATGGCAATGCCCACCGCGCCGCCCAGATTGCGCATCGTATTGAACAGGCCACTGGCATATTTCAGCCGCTCCGGCGGCAGGCTGCCGAGGCCGAGATTGACGCTTGGCGCGACGGCGAAGACCTGCGGAAAACCACGAAAGATCTGCGGCAGAAGCAGTTGCGCGGCACCCCACTGGCTGGTGATGGCGCTGAAGCTCCACATCGAGGCGCCGAAAGATGCCAGCCCGAACATCATCAGCCAGCGCGTGTCGAAGCGCTTGGCAAGGAAAATGTAGACGGGCACGCCGACCATCGAGGCGACGCCGGTGGAAAACACCGCCACCCCGGTCTGGAAGGCGTCGTAGCCGCGGACATAGCCGAGGAACAGCGGCGTCAGATAGATCGTGGCAAAGATGCCGATGCCGGTGACGAAGGAGAGGAAGCAGCCGATGGCAAAGTTGCGGTTGCCGAAGGCGCGAAAGTCGACCACCGGCTGCGCATAAGTCAGGCTGCGGATGACGAACAGAACCAGGGTAACGCTGGCAATGATGGCGCCGTTGCGGATCGTTGCGTCGTCGAACCAGTTCCAGCGCGTGCCCTCCTCCAGCACATATTCGGCCGTGCCGAGGCTGACCGCCATCAGCACCATGCCGATATAGTCAGCGCCCTTCAGCAGCGACGGATCGGCCTTGTCGATCTTGACCAGAGCCGCGACGAGGATGGTGATGATGGTGCCGGGAATGACGTTTACATAAAACAGCCAATGCCAGTTCAGCGTGTCGGTGATCCAGCCGCCGATGACGGGGCCGAGCGTTGGCGCGATCGATGCGATGCTGCCGACCACCGCCGCCGCATAGACCCGCCTCGGCCCCTGGAAATAGTGGAACGACGAGGTGAACACCGTCGGGATCATCGACGCGCCGAGCAGCCCTTGCAGTGCGCGGAACACGATCATGCTTTCGATGCTCCAGGCGAAGCCGCACAGCATACTGGCCAACGTGAAACCGGCTGCCGAGAATGTGAACAGCCAGCGTGTCGAAAACACGCGGGTGAGCCAGCCCGACAGCGGGATGACTATGATTTCCGCCACCAGATAGGAGGTCTGCACCCAGCCGATCTGGTCCTGCGCCGCCGACAGGCCGCCGCCAATATCCTGTAGCGAGGAGGCGACGATCTGGATGTCGAGCAGCGCGATGAACATGCCGACGCACATCACCATGAATGGCAGGATGCTGGTGATGAAAGACTGCGGGCGCTCTGACATGATGCCCTCAGCGTGACGCGGTATCGACGGTGACCGTTGTCGACAGGCCCGGCCGCAGCGCAACCTTCTGCGCCTGGTCCTGGTCAATCGTGATCCGGACCGGGACACGCTGGACGATCTTGGTGAAATTGCCGGTCGCATTCTGCGGCGGGATCACGCTGAAGATCGCTCCCGTCGCAGGCCCCAGGCTGGTGACGTGGCCTTTCAGCGGCGCATCGGGTGCAATGTCGGTATAGACCGTTGCCGCCTGGCCGTCGGTCATGTTGCGCAGCTGGTCTTCCTTGAAATTGGCGTCGACCCACAGGCCCGAGGCCGGAACGATGGTCAGCAGATAGCTGCCCGGCGAGACATAGCTGCCGACCTGCGCCAGCCTGTTGCCGACGACACCGTCGATGGGTGAGCGTATCTCAGTGAAGCCGAGATCGAGCTCGGCCGTATCGACATCCGCCTTGGCGGCCGCCACCGCAGCGGTCGCTTCTGCAATCTGGGTGTTGAGCACGTCAAGCTGCTGCTTGGCGGCCGCGAGCCCGGCGCGCGAGGCGGCAACGGTAGCCTTGGCCTGACCGTCGGCGGCGAGGCTTCTCTGCGCATCCTGCTGCGTTCCGGCCCGGGTGCTGGCCAGCACCTCATAGCGCTTGGCATCCTGGGCGGTGAAAGTCGCGGCAGCACTCTTGGCTTCGAGATCGGCCTCGGCCTGCTCGATCACCGAATTCTGCAGCGATATCTGGGCGCGCAGATTGTCGAGGGCCGATTGCTGCTGCAGAACGGACGCCTGAGCATGCTCCAGCGCCGCCTTGAACGGCCGGTCGTCGATGCGGATGATGAGCTGTCCGGCGGCGACGTGCTGGTTGTCCTCGACAAGGATCTGATCGATGTGGCCGGCGACGCGTGGCGCCAGCGGCGTGACATTGCCGCCGACATAGGCATCGTCGGTCGAGACGAGGAAGCGGCCGGCCTGCCACCAGTCGAAGCCATACCATCCGGCGGCACCGACGACGATCACGGCTGCCAGCGTCAGCCACGGCTTGCGACGCTTCTTGGCAGGCGCGGGAACTTGCACGACCGATGGCTGCACCGGCTGCAACTCGGCAGCGGAGAGAACCTTGTTCATTTGCCCCGCGCCTCATCCGACCTATGCTCGATCACTGTGTTCTCCACCAGCGGAAGGCCTGAGCCTTCGCTGCTGAAGCGATAGCGCTGCCGCATACGGTCGGTGGCGGTCGGCCCCGCCGCCAGGGTGAAGCCCTCGCTGTCGAGTTCCCTGCCAGTGTCGCGGTCGACCAGAACCGGCTCGGCCCAGCGTCCATCCGCCCTGTCCGCCACCACCAGGCTCGGGCCTTCGGGTGCCAAATGCTTGTTGCCCCAGGCTAGCAGCGAAAGCAGCACCGGGCGGAAATCGCGCGCCTTGGCGGTCAGCACATATTCATGGCGAAGCGGCCGTTCGCAGTAGACGCGCTTTTCGAACAGGCCGCGCTCGACAAGGCTGTTCAGCCGCCGCGTCAGAATGTTGGGCGCAATGTCCAGGCTCTTCTGAAACTGATCAAAGCGCGTCAGGCCCTGGAATGCATCCCTGAGCAACAGGATGCTCCACCACTCACCGACAGCATCGAGGCTGCGCGCGATGGGGCATGGGCGGTTTTCGAAGCTTGTCTTTGCAACCATGACAGCGGTCTCTTTCATGATGAAAGTCACAAATAGCTGAGTTAGTTGCATTATGCAAGTCACTGAGGCGTGATCGCGGATAGGCACCGAAAGAAAGGGGCGAGACCGCGCGCGCCCGGCGCGCGTGGTCGTCGGCCACAATCGTTCGGCGCCGACGACATCAACGCCCAGACCGCGCCGATCCAGGCCCGGTTGGTCGAGAACCTTGGCCTCGGCATGCCCGCCGAACCGCGCAAGGCCAAGGCGGCGGTTTGATTGAAGGCCGGCACCGCACCGGCCCCTGCCCGCCCACTGCCCCTCGGAGTCGGGCGGGCGTTCTTCAAGTAAAATTGTATATATCTACTTTCTAATATAACGGAAATAGTGTTGCTTTGCAGTAACTGTCAGAAAAAATCGATTTTTAATAGTTCGAGCGTAGGACAAGACACAAGTGCCAAGTTAACGTGCGGGCGCTTCGGTCGGCGCGCGCCGACCAGGCTGCAAACATCGAGATTGCATTGGCGGCCAAAGGCGGGGCGATCCATGAAATCGAGCAATCGCACGGTTGCGTTGCGCATGGCGGGGCGGATTTTGGCGAGCGAGCGACCTTCCGCCGTTGCGGTCCTTACTGTCGCCCTTGCGCTGAGCACCGCGCCGGCTTGGGCTGATGGCGGCAATGGAGCCCCTGCAGGTGCCGGACAAGGTGGCGTGGATGGCGCGCTCGCAAGCGCCACGGGTCAGAATGCCGCCGATGGCGCGACCGCCGGTGGCGGCGGCGGCGGCGTTGACCTCACGACGGGCAATGGCGCGCCAGGCGGTTCGGGAGGGACAGCTCTGACATTCAACGCCCCAAACGGCACTCCAGGTGCGACCGGTGGCACGGGCCAGGTCATTTCCACAAGCGGGACCATCTCCACCGGCGTCAGCGGTGGGACCGGCGGTGCGGGCTCCAATGGCGTCAGTGGCGTGGTCAGGGGCGGCGGAGGCGGTGGTGGCGGCGTCGGCGTCAGTGCCACGGCCGACACTGTCGTTACTGGCAGCGGATCGGTCATAGGCGGCACGGGCGGCATTGGAGGCTCCAACTCCAATGGTGGTGGCGGCGGTGGCGGCGTCGGCGTGTTTTCGACAGCCGACGTAACCGTAGATGCCGGCGGCAGCGTCACGGGCGGTGTTGGCGGCCGAGGCAGCACTCAGTCCGGGGGCGGCGGCGGCGCGGCCGCCATCGTCCTGACCGGCGGCGGAACGGTGCAGAACAGCGGAAATCTGCTCGGGGGAACAGGCGGAAGAACCCTCGCGGCGGCGGGCGGTGGCGACGGCGGAGCCGGTGTTCTCCTGCTTTCGGGCGGAACGGTCATTAACGGCACGGGGGCGACGATCGTCGGCGGGATTGGCGGTCAGGCCGGGGCGACCGGGACGGCCGGCGATGGCGGTGCCGGGATCAAGGGCGCCAACATCGCCGTCGTCAATGCGGGCACGATCAGCGGCGGTGCCGTCGGTGCAGGGGGCGGAACGCCGACAGCCGGTAAAGCCATCCAATTCACCGGCGGGGTCAATTCGCTCGAAATCTGGTCGACTTCGACCATCGCGGGCAATGTGGTTGCCTTCAGCGCCGCCGATACCTTCAAGCTTGGCGGCGATACCAGCGCCAGTTTCGATGTGTCGCAGATCGGCGCTGGCGCCAAATATGACGGGTTCGGGTTTTACGAGAAAACAGGGAACAGCATCTGGACGCTGACAGGGACGACAACCGCCGTCACGCCTTGGACATTGTCGGGCGGTGTCCTGTCGGTATCCGCCGACAATAATCTCGGCGACGTCGCGGGCGGCCTGACCTTCAACGGCGGCGTATTGCAGGTGACCGGCACCAGCTTCACCGGCACGTCCCGCACCATTACCTGGGGTCCTTCCGGAGGCGGCTTCGACATCGTCGACGCCGCCAATGATTTCACGGTAAGCCAAACGCTGACAGGCGGCGGACCGCTGAGCAAGCTTGGCGCGGGCACGCTGATCCTGACCGCCGACAACAGCTACGCCGGCGGCACGACCATCTCCGGTGGCACGCTGCAGCTCGGCAATGGCGGCACGGCCGGTTCGATATCAGGCGACGTCACCAACAATGGCGCGCTCGCCTTCAACCGCTCCGACATCTACACCTTCGCCGGCGCCATCTCAGGCAGTGGCTCGGTGAACCAGATCGGCACCGGCACCACGGTGCTGACTGCCGACAACAACTACGCAGGCGGCACGACGATCACCAGCGGCACGCTGCAACTCGGCAATGGCGGCACGACGGGCAGCATCATCGGCGACGTGGCGAACAATGGTACGCTCGCCTTTGACCGCTCCAACACCTACAGCTTTGCCGGCATCATTTCCGGCTCCGGCGCGGTGAACCAGATCGGCACCGGGATGACAGTGCTTACCGGCGCCAACACCTACAGTGGCGGCACAACGATTTCCGCCGGGATCCTGTCGGTGTCGGCAGACAACAATCTCGGCGATGCCGTGGGCGGCCTGACGTTCAATGGCGGCATATTGCAGGTGACCGGCACCAGCTTCACCGGCACGTCCCGCACTATTGCCTGGGGGCCTTCCGGCGGCGGCTTCGACATCGTCGATGCCGCCAACAATTTCACGGTCAGCCAAACGCTTGCGGGCGGTGGTCCACTGAGCAAGCTTGGCGCGGGCACGCTGATCCTGACCGGTGACGACAGCTACACCGGCGGCACCACAATCTCGGCCGGCACCCTGCAGCTCGGCAATGGCGGCGCCGGCGGCTCCATCATCGGCGACGTCACCAACAACGCTACGCTGGCCTTCAACCGCTCTGACACCTCCATCTTTGCCGGCGTCATTTCCGGCAGTGGCAAGGTGAACCAGATCGGCACCGGCACCATCGTGCTGACCGGTGACAACAGTTACGCCGGCGGCACCACCATCACCAGCGGCACGCTGCAACTCGGCAATGGCGGCACTGCTGGCAGCATCGTCGGCAACGTGATCAACAACGGCACGCTCGCCTTCGACCGCTCCAACAATGTGACCTTTGCCGGCGCCATCTCCGGCAGCGGCACGGTGGTGCAGCAGGGCGCGGGCAGCACGACGCTCACCGGCACGAATACCTACAGCGGCGGCACAACGGTTGCCGCCGGCCGGCTGATCGGCCAGGCGGCGAGCTTCGGCACCGGCGACATCCTCGACAATGCCGTGCTCGTCTTCGCCCAGCCGGTCGACGCTACCTTTGCCGCCGCCATCAATGGCAGCGGTTCGCTCATCAAGACTGGCCTCGGCAATCTCAACCTGACCGGCACCAGCACCCTCAACGGCGCGACCACGATCCAGGCCGGCAAGCTTTCGGTGAACGGCTCGCTGGCCAGCTCCACAGTAACTGTCCTCTACGGCGGCGCGCTTGGCGGCAATGGCATGGTGGGCACCACGACGCTTATGGCCGGAGGCGTGATCGCGCCGGGCAATTCGATCGGCACGCTGACGGTCAATGGCAATTATGTCGGCGCTGGCGGCACACTCGAGATCGAAGCCATGCTCGATGGCGACGCCTCCCCCGCCGACAAGCTCGTCATTACCGGCAACACATCAGGCACCACCAATGTCAGGGTGGTCGCTCTCGGCGGCAGTGGCGCTCAGACGATCGACGGCATCAAGATCGTCGATGTCGGCGGCACCTCGGCCGGCACCTTCAGCCTCCAGGGCGACTATGTCTTCGAGGGCGACCAGGCCGTGGTCGCCGGCGCCTATGCCTACCGTCTCTTCCAGAACGGCGTCTCGACGCCGGCCGACGGTGACTGGTATCTGCGCTCCGCACTGATCCCGACCGCACCGCTCTATGCGCCCAGCGTGCCGGTCTACGAGGCCTATGCCGGCGTGCTGCAGAGTTTCAACCAGCTCGGCACGCTGCAGCAGCGCATCGGCAACCGCTCATGGGCACCGCAATCCGGTGCGGGCGGCGGCGTCGAGACCGGCAACCCGATCTGGGGCCGCATCGAAGCGGCGCACAGTGAATTCGATCCCGGCACGAGCACGACCGGAACCGACTATGATTCGGACCTCTGGAAGCTGCAGGCCGGTCTCGATGTCCTGCTTTCCGAAACGGCAGCCGGCGTGGTGATCGGCGGCGTGACCGTTCACTACGGCACGGTGAAGTCTGACGTCTCGTCGGCGTTCGGCCTCGGCTCGATCGACACGACCGGCTACGGCGTCGGCGGCACGTTGACCTGGTACGGCAAGAACGGTTTCTACGTCGACACGCAGGCGCAGCTGACCTGGTTCGACAGCGATCTCGATTCCGAAACGCTTAGCCGGAGGCTCGCCGACGGCAATAACGGCTTTGGCTATAGTCTCGGCATCGAGGCCGGACAGAAGATTGCACTTCAGGGCAACTGGTCGCTGACGCCGCAGGCGCAGCTCAGCTATTCCTCGGTCGATTTCGACACTTTCACCGACCCCTACGACGCCGTCGTCTCCAATGGCAGCAGCGACAGCCTTGTCGGCCGCATCGGCCTGTCCGCCGACTATGAGAACGAATGGAAGGACAAAGCCGGCCAGTCGAGCCGCTCGCATGTCTATGGCATCGCCAACCTTTACTACGATGCCCTCGACGGCTCCGATGTCGATGTGTCGGGCGCCCCGCTCACCAGCGAGACGCAGGCGCTTTGGGGTGGGCTGGGGCTCGGCGGCTCGCTGAGCTGGGCCGATGACCGCTACGCCGTCCATGGCGAGTTGCTCGCGCGCTCGAGCCTGGAGGATTTCGGCGGCAGCTACGCCGTCGGCGGCTCGGTGGGCTTCAAGGTGAAATGGTAGTCCGGACCGGCCTTACCTGGGTGCAGGCCTTCGCCTCCTCACCTATGATTGATCCGCCGGAAGAATGGCAAATGCCGCCAAAGCCTCTATATCGAGGGGCATGGATGCATCGAACGAACACGCCCGGAACGACGAGCTTCTCCAAGATATCCAGCGCCTGTCCTTCGACTATTTTCTCAACGAGGCCAATCCTGCCAACGGCCTGGTCGCCGACCGCAACACGCCAACGTCGCCCGCCAGCATAGCCGCCGTCGGGCTCGCTCTGTCGTCCTACCCCGTCGGTGTCGAGCGCGGTTTCATGACGCGCGCGGCCGCAATCGAGCGGACGCTCGCCACGCTCCGTTTCTTCTGGAACGCTCCGCACGGGCCAGAGCCCGATGCCACCGGCTACAAGGGTTTCTACTATCATTTCCTCGACATGCAGACCGGTCGCCGCGTCTGGAAGTGCGAGCTATCCACCGTCGATACCGCGCTCCTGCTGGCCGGCGTTCTGGCCGCCGGCGCCTATTTTGACCAGGAAGATGAATCCGAACTGGAAATCCGCCAGCTGGCCGATTCGCTCTACCGCCGCGCCGACTGGCGTTGGGCACAAAATGGCGGCGCCACCGTCACCCATGGCTGGCGGCCTGAAAAAGGTTTTCTGCGCTACCGTTGGGAAGGATTTGACGAGGCGCTGATCCTGTACGTTCTGGGTCTCGGTTCGCCGACCCACTCGCTGCCGCCCGAGAGCTACGCGGCTTGGCTGTCCAGCTACAAGTGGAAGACAATCTACGGCCGCGAGCTGGTCTATGCCGGCCCGCTCTTCATCCACCAGTTCTCGCATATCTGGATCGATTTTCGCGACATACGCGATGCTTTCATGCGCAGCCGCGACAGCGACTATTTCCAAAACAGCCGCCAGGCGACCTACCTGCAGCGCGACTATGCCATCCGCAATCCGAAGGGACTGAGCGGCTATGGCGAGAATTGCTGGGGCGTCACCGCCAGCGACGGTCCGGGCCCGACCAAGCGCGAAATGAGGCTCGATGGCCGCCGCTTCTTCGGCTATCTCGCGCGCGGCGCACCTTTCGGGCCCGATGACGGCACGCTGTCGCCATGGGCGGCGATCACCTCCCTGCCCTTTGCACCGGAAATCGTGCTGCCAGCGCTGCGCCATTTCCACGAGATGGACCTGCATGTGGGCAATCCTTACGGCTTCGCCGCAAGCTTCAATCCGACGATCGCCGCCGCCGACGGCCGTGCATGCGGCTGGGTATCGCCGGACCACGTCGGCATCAATCAGGGGCCGATCGCCCTGATGATCGAGAATTACCGGTCGGACTTCCTGTGGCAGCTGATGCGCCGCGTGCCGGCCGTCGCCACAGGACTTCGCCGAGCCGGGTTTTCCGGCGGTTGGCTATGACGGGCGGCCGGCGCGATTAATCGAGCAAGATACTCAAGGCACCAACGGATTCGCGGAAATGAAAAAGGGCGACGCAAGCGCCGCCCCTTGGGAAGATGATTTGATCCTTGGGAGGATAAGGCTCAGGCCGCCTGGGCTTCGCCGGCAATCGCGTCGGCCTGACGTGCTGCCTTGAGCACCCGGGCCCACCAGGCGACATCGTTGACCAGCGCGGCAGCAGCCTGGTTCAGATGCTCGATCTCCTCGAGCTTCTTTTCGCCCTGGCGTACCGCCAGGAAATCGCCCCAGGCGATGTGGACGGCGGACTTGACCGGCGCCATCTGCAGCTCAACGGCGGCGAGGCGCAGGTGCTCGACAGCACGCGAGCCGCCGACGCTGCCATAGCCGACGAAGCCGGCCGGCTTCTTGTTCCATTCATTGGCGGCATAGTCGATGGCGTTCTTCAGCACAGCGGTCGGGCCGTGATTGTATTCGGCGGCGGTGAAGATGAAGCCGTCGAACTCGGCGACCTTCTTTTGCCAACGCTGCGCCACTTCGTTCTGCGATGGAGCCCAGGCGGACGAGGCAACTTCATCGAAGAAGGGCAGCGGCCAGTCGCGCAGGTCGACGATCTCGACATCGATGTCGGCATGCGACTTGGCGATCTTGGCGATCCACTGGGCGGGCACATCGGCGAAACGCGCGGCGCGTGTCGAACCGACGACGATGGCGATTTTGGGCTTGGACATGGGGCTCTCCATATATGTAAAAGCTGGTATCGTTTGGATACCGGCGCTATATGAGATACTGTCAAACCACTGCGCAAGGAGGCACCGTTTTGTTACTGAGGCACCCGCACAACACCGAAGACTGCCGCGCCGTCTCGGAAATCCTGCAGCGCGTCGGCGACAAATGGACAGTGCTGGTCGTCGGCAAACTCGGCGGCGGGCCGCTGCGTTTCAATGAATTGCGCGCGGCCGTCGGCGGCATTTCGCAGAAGATGCTGACCACCACTTTGCGTGGCCTCGAGCGCGACGGCTTCGTCACCCGAAGCGTGTTCCCGACCATCCCGCCACGCGTCGATTACGAGCTGACCGAGCTAGGCCATGAGCTGCTGGTCCCGGTCGGTGCGCTGGGTGAATGGGCGCGCAAAAACACCGTGCGCGTCCAGGCAGCGCGCGAAAAATTCGACAGCGCGCACGCCTGAAACCCTTGCATCGCAAGGACTTCGTCCTCGAAGACACGCATTTCAGATTTGGCCAGGTCCGCCTGGCATCCTTGGCCACGCCGTCGCGATCCAGCTGCCGCATCTCGTTCGCCGGCGCACCATCATTTTGAGGCGAATAAGCGTCTTCGCTGAGAGGCCTTCAGGCCTTTGACGCAGGGTTGCTGCAACACATCGTGCCGCACGTATCGGCCCTTGCAGTTCGCTGGTTGTCGACCGTCCGGTCGTGCTTGCAGACGACGCTCGGAAGTTCTTTCCTGATCTCGGTATAGGCGGTGGTGCCAAGCAGACAGATCACCGCGACAAGGGCCGCCACGAGCCAGCCGTTCAGCATGTGTTGACGCATTGTCTTCCCTCCGCCATCGGCAGAATCGGATGAGAAGGCAACCATTGGATGTCGCGCAGCGCATCGCCCGCGTGGGGGATGTTACATATGCGCAAGCTTGGAAGAATCGACTGCGTCAGCTTTCCGCTGGAATCGGCTTCGGCTTGCCGTCGCTATCCAGCGCCACCATGACAAAATCGGCATGGGTGACCTTCTCCATCAGGTCGGAGAGGTAGCGCTGTGCCCAGGCCTCGACCTTGAGCGTCATCGAGGTGCGGCCGACACGCTCGACATGGGTGTAGATGCACAGCGTGTCGCCGATCTTCATCGCCTTGGCGAAGGACATCTCCTTGACCGCCGCCGTCACCACGCGGCCCTTGGCGCGCTCGGCGGCGCGGATGCCGCATGCAAGATCCATCTGCGCCATCACCCAGCCACCAAAGATATCGCCGGCCGCATTGGCATCGGCCGGCATGGCCAGCGTGCGCAAGGTCAGATCGCCGATCGGCTGTCCGTCCGCGTAATGCACCATGCGCCAAATCCCCTGAAAAGATTGCCCTCGATCCCGTAGCGTCACGGCGCCGGGAGGTCAACGTGATGTGCGAGGCTGGTGGCGCAATGTCGTTTCCCTGTTGGCATTTCCGAATCAGGCGTCTCGCGGTCGCATTTTTCACAACGCATGCCGGAAGGTGCGGCGACTTGGCGAAGCCGTCGCGTCTAGGCTGCGCCCAGTTTTGCGGAGCCGCCAACACCAATCATGCAGACCTATGATTTCATCATCGTCGGCTCCGGCTCGGCCGGCTCGGTTCTCGCCGACAAGCTGTCGGCTTCCGGCCGCTACTCCGTGCTGGTGCTGGAAGCCGGCGGCACCGACCGCCGCTTTTACGTTCAGATGCCGCTCGGCTATGGCAAGACCTTCTTCGACCCGGCGGTCAACTGGAACTACAAGCCCGAGCCGGATCCCGGTCTCGGCGGCAATGTCGACCACTGGCCGCGCGGCAAGCTGCTCGGCGGATCCAGTTCGATCAACGCCATGGTCTGGATCAGGGGTGCGCGCGAGGACTTTGACGACTGGCGCGATGCCGGCAATCCCGGCTGGGGCTATGACGATCTGCTGCCGGGCTTCAAGGCGCTCGAGGACAATGAGGCCGGCGCCGATGCATGGCGCGGCACCGGCGGCCCGCTGCACATCACCGACACGACGAACGCCGTCCATCCGCTGACCAAACGCTACCTCGCTGCCGGCCAGCAGGCCGGCCTGCCGCTAAACCCCGACTTCAATGGCGCTGCCCAGGAAGGCGTCGGCGTCTACCAGATCTCGACCAAGAATGGCCGCCGCATGTCAGCCGCGCGCGCCTTCCTGCGTCCGGCGATGAAGCGCGCGAATGTGCGCGTCGAAACCCATGCGCTGGCGAGCAAAATTCTGTTCGAAGGCAAGCGCGCCGTCGGCATCGAGTACCAGCAGAACGGCGAGACCAGGACCGCCCGCGCCGGTCGCGAGGTCATCCTCTCCGCCGGCTCGATCAACTCGCCACAGCTGCTGCAGTTGTCCGGCGTCGGTCCCGGCGCTTTGCTCGGCGGCCTCGGCATTCCAGTCGTGCATGCCAACGACAATGTCGGCGCGCATCTGCAGGACCATGTCGGCATCAACTACACCTTCAAGGGCAAGGTGCCCACGCTGAACCAGATCCTGCGCCCCTGGTGGGGCAAGCTGCTGGTCGGCATGCAATACATCCTGACGCGCTCGGGTCCGCTGTCGCTGTCGATGAACCATGGCGGCGGTTTCTTCCGCACCGACCCGGCGTTCTCGCGCCCCAACATGCAGCTTTATTTCCAGGCCTTCTCGACCGTCATCCCGAAAAGCGGCGAGCGGCCGATCCTGACGCCAGATCCATGGCCAGGGTTCTCCATCGGCCTGTCCAACTGCCGCCCGTCGAGTCGCGGCGAGATCATGATCCGCTCCAGCAATCCGCGCGATTATCCCAAGATCGTCGCCAACGCCTATTCGACCAACGCCGATGTCGACGAGATGCTGGCGGCGGTGAAATTCGTGCGCAAGATCGCCTCGATGCCGGCCATGGCCGAGATCATCGCCGAGGAGGTTTTGCCGGGGCCATCGATCCAGTCGGATGCCGACCTGATTACGGATTTCAGGAAGCGCTCGGGCACCGTCTATCACCCGGTCTCGACCTGCCGCATGGGCCCCGATGCCGGGTCCGCCGTCGTCGATCCGCGCCTGAAAGTGCACGGGCTCGACGCCTTACGCGTCATCGACGCCTCGATCTTTCCCGCCAACATCACCGGCAACACCAACGCCGCCGCCATCATGACCGGATGGAAGGGCGCCGAACTGGTTCTGGAGGACCAAAAATGAAGATCACCGACGTCAAGACCTGGGTTGTCGGCAATCCGCCGCCGGGCATCGGCGGCAAGTATTTCATCTTCGTCAAGCTGACCAACGATGGCGGTGTCGTCGGCTATGGCGAGGCCTACAACGCCACCTTCTCGGCGCACACGACCGCGAAAATGGTCGAGGATATGGCCGAACGCTATCTCGTCGGGCGCGACCCGCACGACATCGAAAACTTCTTCCGCCGCGCCTATTCCTCCGGCTTCACCCAGCGCCCGGATGTTTCCGGCATGGGCTGTTTTTCCGCACTCGAAATGGCCTGCTGGGACATTATCGGCAAGGAAGCCGACAAGCCGGTCTACAAACTGCTCGGCGGCCAGGTGCATGAGATGCTGCGCTCCTACACCTATCTCTATCCGCACACCGGCAGTGTCCATTCCGAGGACGCGCCGGACGGCAGGAATGTCTACAACGATCCCGAATTGGCGGCAGCCTGCGCGCTCGAATATGTCGAGCAGGGTTTTAACGCCGTCAAGCTCGATCCGGCCGGTCCCTACACCGCCTTTGACGGCCACCAGCCGCGCCTCATCGACATCGATGTCTCCACCCGCATGATGAAGGCGATCCGCGAGGCGGTCGGCACCCGCGCCGATATTCTGTTCGGCACGCATGGCCAGTTCACGGCATCGGGCGCGCTGCGCATGGCGCGCGCCATCGAGCCTTACGATCCGCTGTGGTTCGAGGAGCCGGTGCCGCCCGATATGCCCGAAGTGATGGCGCAGGTTGCCCGCGGCACGTCGATCCCGATCGCCACCGGCGAAAGGCTGACGACGAAATTCGAATTCGCCCGCGTCATCGAGAACCGCGCCGCGACCATCCTGCAGCCGGACCTCGGCCGTTCCGGCGGCATTCTCGAAACCAAGAAGATCGCCGCCATGGCCGAGGCCTACCACATCCAGGTCGCGCCGCACTGCTATTGCGGGCCGATCGTCGGCGCCGCCAACATCCAGCTGGCGGTGACGCTGCCCAACTTCCTCATCCTGGAATCGCTGAAGCAGTGGGATGGTTTCCACGCCACGCTGTTGAAGAAGAAGATCGAGTGGCAGGACGGCAATGTCATCCCGTCGAAGGAACCCGGCCTTGGCGTCGAACTCAACGAAGCCGTCTGCGATGCGCATCCCTACACCGGTAAGGATTTGCATTTGCAGATGATGCAGACACCGCTGATGCCGTGAGCGAACGCTACGCCTTCATCGGCCTTGGCCATCTCGGCGGCAACCTTGCCGCCAGCCTGCTGCGCAACGGTTTTGCCGTCACCGTCTTCGACCGCGACCCCGTCGCCGTCGAGCGCCTCGTGGCGCTCGGGGCGCTGGCGGCGAACAGTTCGGCTGAGGCGGCCGCCCGCGCGGGCAACGCCATCACTTGCCTGCCCTCGCCCAAGGTCAGCGAAGCTGTGCTGACTGGTGCCGACGGCCTGCTCGAAGGCCTACCCAAGGGTGGCACCTGGATCGAGATGTCGACCAATGGTCGCGATGAGATTCTGCGCCTGGCAGCCCTCGCCTCGGCCAAGGGCGTCGAGACGCTGGAATGCCCGGTCACCGGCGGCGTGCACCTCGCGGCGGTCGGCAAGATCACCGCGCTGGTCGGCGGCGATGCTGCCCTCTACGAACGGCACCGTCCAGCAATCGAAGCAATGTGCGCGAAATCGTTCCTGATGGGGCCGGTTGGCTCGGCGGCGGTGATCAAGGTCATCACCAACATGCTGGCCTTCATCCATCTCGTCGCCGCCGGCGAGGCGCTGATGCTGGCCAAGCAGGGTGGGCTCGACCTCGCCCAATCCTACCACGCCATCGTGGCCTCCTCGGGCAACAGCTTCGTTCATGAGACCGAAAGCCAGCTGATCCTGAACGGCTCCTACGACATCGGCTTCACCATGGACCTGGCGCTGAAGGACCTCGGCTTTGCGCTCGCCATGGGCAGGGAATTCAGACTGCCACTCCAACTGGCGCCGCTTGTGAATGAGATTTTCCTGATGGGCAAACAGGAATATGGGGGCAACGCCTGGTCGACCCAAATCGTCAAATTGCTCGAGGATGCCGTCGATACCGACTTGCGCGCGCCCGGCTTCCCGGCCAAACTTGAGACCTAGCCGGCAAAGTATTTAGCCAATGTCTTCAGTGGCTTAGTCTGGCCTTCAGAATCAGCGCCTAAGGCACTTGATTCAATATCTCAGCGTCAGCGCTCCGGGCAAAATCTCGAAGGTCGCGGGAATACGCCCCGGCGACTCGCCATCTATGTCGACAAGCGCGCCATTTTTCTCGACATCGCCGAGCGGTTCGACCACCACTTTCCGGCCTCGCAGAATCGTGATGGCCGGATGGTTGCGGTGCCGTCCGCCATAGAGCAGGCGGATGTCCCAGATCAGCTTCAGCTTGCCGGCCGCCCGCAGGATGACGATATCGAACTGGCCGTCGGCGAGCTCGGCATCCGGTGCGATCATCATGCCGCCGCCGAAGAATTTGCCGTTGGCCACCGCCACCAGCGCCATGCGCGCTTCAACCGGCGCGCCGTCATCGACGGTGATCCGGACATCCTGGAACCGGTAGCGGATGAACTCGACCACGGTGCGCCACAGGAACAGCGCCTTGGCCGACATCTTGCCTTTGCGCTTGTCGGCATTGACCGCGCGGTCGGTTGCGCCCGACAGGCCGAGGCTGGCGATGTTGATGAAATGGCGGCTCGCCAGCGCGCCGTGATCATCGATGTAGCAGATGCGCCCGGCATCGACCTTGCGCGCCTTGGCCTCGGCGATCCGTTTCAGCACCGCATCCACCTCTTTCGGCAGGCCGAGCCCGCGGGCGAAGTCGATCCCGGTGCCGCAAGGCAGCAGGCCGAGTTCGGTTGTCCGGCCACGCTCATCGAATGCCTGCAACAAGCCGTCCGCCACCTCGCTGGCGGTGCCGTCGCCGCCGGCTGCGATCACCAAGTCGAAGCCGCTGGCCGCGAGGTCGAGCGCCAGCCTTTCGGCGTCGCCCTCGGCCTGGGTCTCGCGCAGCTCGAAGTCGCCGAAATGCTTGTTCAGCGAAGCGGCGATCTCCGGCCAATGCCGTTTCAGCCGGCCGCCACCGGCAATCGGATTGAGCACCACCCCGACTTTCAACGACGCCTCCCCAAAAGGACGGCGCGACGTGGTGGCCGCAGAGTCCTTTGCCGGCATTGAAACCCGTGCCGACCGCCGGAGCAAGGGGCGCTGCCGATTGGAGTGCCAAAAAAGGGGGAAGGCTGTCTAAAGCAGCAGCCGCAAAAATTCGGAGGTTCGTGGCAAACCATCCCCGATAATCCCGTTATCCACAGGCTCGCGCCCATTCCCCAAAACCCTTACCCGGCGTACGTTAAACCCATCTCAGGCGGCTACCGATCGCCACGCCGAAAGGCAAAGCGAAAAGGCGGATTTCCTGAGGCCCGTACGGCCCGAAGCGAGAGCAGGCTTGCCTGTTCGAGGGACGGAAGCCGAGACCTACGGGGCCGCGGAAAGCGTGCGAACGCCGACGGCGGACCGATGCTGCCATGAAGGACGGCAAAACCTTCGATGGCACGCTGAGCGAAGCTCGCAAGGGTGGAGAACGGCGTGGCCTGGAACGGACATTCGCCCTCGGGTGGTGACTGGCAGGGCCGTCAAAATCAAGGCCGGCATGGCGCGACATCTCTAGGGAAGTTGCTGCCCGACCGTGTCCTGATCTGACAGGGAGGCGCTGGGAGAAATCCCGGCGCCGACTGTCTTTCGGGCCTCCCACATACCTTTCTAGCTGGGCTGCAACTTCCGGTAAAATCGGCTAACGTCCAGTGTCGCTTGAAGGGGATACTTCATGACGCTGATCCGGAAGCCGGCCGCCACCTGCATTCCGCATCGATGCTGCTGTCCTGCCACGGCCTGACCGGCCATGATCCTGCTCCGCTGGCTGAAGCGCATCGTCAAGAACCCTCCTCTGGCTGGTCGTCATCGTCGTGTTGGTCCCGATCGCCGGCCTCGCCTACGGTTTCCTGACCACGTCGTCGCCGGAACTGCTGACCGGTGTTGCCGGCAGCGCACCGCCCAAGGCACTGGCCGACAAGGTCCGCGCCGAGATTGCGGGCTACCAGCGTTCGCAAGCATCAACCTTTCTCGCCTATCCCGAATGGGCGACCGCCCATGCCGCGCGCGACTATGCCGGCTTTGTCGCAAAGGACCAGCCGAGCGGCTTCCCATACTGGTCCTATATCGGCAGCTTTTGGCAGGACTACGCCGCGATCCTGCGCGCCAGCCCCATTGAGAAATTCAACTATGACGACCAGCAGATGCCGGTCGTCATCGGCACCGGCTACACGCTCGGCTACGTACTGCAGTGGGCCTATGAGAACACGGTCGGCCGTGTCACCGAGGCCACCGCCGGCAAGCGCACCGCCACCGACATCTACCAGGCCAAGGCGGCGGCCGACTATGCCGGCTTTCTCGGTCGGTCATCATGGTACCAATTCCCCTACGCCGAAAAGCGTGCCGAACTGTTTGCCGTGCAGCCCGCACCCGGCGACGGGGCGGTGCGCAACGGGGAGCGCAAGCTCGCCTTCGGCTTCGCCGACACGGTCAAGCAGGGCTCCGCCTGGCTGGTCGGCACACTCAGCGTGCCCTCCGACCCCACCGTGCTCGACATCCATGTTTGGGCCAAGGGTCCGGTTGGCGAAGCGACGCGCGAGGAAGCCGACACTTTGCTGGAACGCGATTTCGCCGCCGACGGCACCATCTTCATCACCAGGCGCGGTCAGCCGTTCACCGACATGATCCCCCGGCTGATCGACAGAGGCGTGTCCTTTGTCGAGATCGGCGGCAATGACCAAATCATGATCACGATTCTGTCGGCGGCCGAGCTTGCGCCGCCCGAAGGCGCCCGCGCGCTGTTCAGCCAGCCGATTCCGGTCGATCCGGCCACCCGCCGCACCGGGCTGATCGTCGCCGTGCGCAAGCTGCACCTTGTGCTGCCGGCGCTGCTGAGCGCCGGCGCCAGGCTGGAACATGTCTACGACTACTGAAGCCGCGACGACCGTCCTGCGACGAGGCCGGCCCCCGCGCCGGCCTACTTCTTTGGCCCGATGCCCGGGATCAAATTGAGACCAGCGTTTATATATTCCGGCCGTATGGCGCCGCTGATGATCGTGAAGGTGGCCAGCATGATGCTGGCCAGCGCCCCGTCATGCCATGGCCTGAAGGCGAGAGCATCGACGGCGTAAGCCCAGAACGGGAAGGCGAGCATCGACATGACGATGTTGGCGCCGGGAGCCTCAGCATTGTCGGCGGAATCGCTCACCGATTTCAGATACACTGGCGTCATTGCCAACGCGATGAACAGCACGGCCCATGAAATGGTCCAGACGCTGATGCCCGCCATTTTTTCGAGATCGATCGCCTCCCGCACCTTACCGGAAATGGCTTCATCATTCGATGCCGCCGCCATTGCCTTGGCGACGGGCTTCTCGACCGCATTGGCGAGGATGGAGTTGACGAAGATGAAGAACGCCACGACTTCGGCGGGCACATATTTCGCCACCCGGTCGAGATAGCCGTCGCCGCCTTTCGAGTCCGTTTCGCCCTGACCGTTCTGCCCGCCTTCGTCGTCTTCAGCGCCTGCAACGGCCTCAAGCCCCGGCCTGCCTTTCGACACCACCGCGGACCGGACAATTCTTCCCATGGTAACCCCTCCGATATTTGTTGTATCGCCCCGTCAGTATCGTAATAGAAAACCGCTCCAGGAAACAGTTGTCGCGGCGATAGAAGGCACTGTTTATTTCGCGCTTCTTTCCGCAAACGCGCCATGGCCGCAACCCCATCTGCTTCCGGGCGTTTCGAATCCACCTATATTGAGCCGCTCCCGAAAACGTATCGCCTGGGCTCATTGCGCGCGCGGCCAAAATCCCGCCTTGTTCGCGCGCGATGGAAAGGTGGGCTGCCGGGGGGCAATCCGAAGGACAAGACCGTGATCAAGACCGCCCTTGTCGCCATGACCATCGTCGGTTGCGACTGCGACGCCAAGCTTTGCGAATATATCGGCGAGACGCCGGCGAAGTGGGCGACCATCGCCGACTGCGAAGCGGCGATGAAAAGCCAGATGCTGCGCCAGAAGAACTTCGACTATCCGCTGGTTTCCGGTATCTGCCGCACCAAGGGTTCGGCATCCTCTTCGCAACTGGCGGCAACCGCATCCCGCCCGGAACTGAAGCCGGCCAGTCGGAGTGTTCAATCCGAAAGCCCGTTGCCACCGGAACTGAGCCGTAGGCCGAGCGTTCCCGTCGGCTCGCCGACGACGGCCATGGAAGCAGCAGCAGCCCGGCCCGTCGCCTACGAGCAAGTGGTCGATGGCGGAACCGGCGTGCTCTACCGCACCAGGAACGGCTATGCGTTGGTCAAGACCGACCTCGGCCGCGCCGCGTCAGCAACGGTCGGTATGGCCAAGCGGTCTGCGAACTGGCTGGCAGGGCTGGTGCCCGGCGGGTTGTGAGCGGACGCGCCGTTCGGGCTATCTCACAGCTTCGACTGCTGATCCGCGTCAGCTGGACTGAACCTCGCCATCCGTCGCGCCGATCTTGCGCACCAGCGCCGCCGTGGCCAGGATCGCGCCCATATCGGCGATCATCGGCGCAATATGGCTGGTGTAGTCGAGCGGCACGGAAATGGCGGGCAATTCGAAAAAATTCTTCGGCTGCGGCAACAGCAGGAAACCGTCACTGCCGTTGAGTGCGACCCGCGCCGGATCATCGCGCCATGTCTCATGCAGCCATTTCAGCGCCTTTGCCAGCCGGCCAGCCACCAGCGGCTGGGCGGCGGCGACATTGTCGGTGCGGAATTCATAGTCGCCATCGAGCAGGGGATCGCCGCTCGACAGTTCCTGCATCTTGCCGGCGAAGATGCCGCGGAAGAACCCGACGACCGCATTGCTGCGCCGCGTCGCCACCAATGTGCCGGGAAATGGCGCGATCGTCTCGAAGGCGACGATGACCCCCTTGAAGACCGTCGACGAGCCTTTGCCCGAGCCTTGGCGCAACTCCGCCTCGTAAAGTTCGAACGGAAACTCCTCGTAGCGGCCTGACACGATGTCGTCGAAGCTCTGCCGGTTGAAGGCGCCGACCACGGCGCGCGGCAGCCGGTCGAAGGAATTCGGCGTCACGCTGTGCTGATAGCGCACATCCCTGATGAAGCCGAAGATGATCGGCAGCAGCGTATCGCGGAACGATTGCTGCAGCCGCGTCGCCGGTCTCATCGCCAGGAAATAGAGCAGCAGCGCTGCGAAGAAGCCGCCGACATAGAGGAACACATGCGGCGTCGAGAACCACTGCTCGTTCAAGTCGGCGACCTTGTTGAACAGCCAGGCCACCAGCGCAACAAAGACCAGCAGCAGCCCCAGAAACACCGGCACCCGCCAGCGCACCTGGCGATAGGCCGAGGCGCGTCCGGCCTCATAGGTTTCGATGTTCTTCCTGATGCCGGCGATGACCGTTTCATCAGGCATGAAATCCGCTGTCTCCATCGCCCCCTCGCAAGCCCCATTTCGCCTATCATACCGTTTTTGCGGAAAGTCGTCAGTCGCCGAAAATCGCGTTCAGCCGGGCCTCGACCTTGCTCTTCATCCGCCCCACCAGCGCCTCGACTGGAACCAGCCGCTCATGCCCGCCGGCGCCCAATCGCATGAAGGGGTACATCCGGTAACCGGCGATCGTGCCGCGCTTGCCGAGATCGGCGCTGACATCGACGACGAAAATGCCGCCGATGCGGCCGGGCCATGGCTGGCGCGCCAAAGCGGTACCGAAGAAGTCGCCGAGCCCATAGGCGACGAGCGTCTTGCCGACCCACTGCACCGGCTGCACGACATGGGCATGGTGACCCGCAATCAGCCCGACGCCATGCGAGGCAAGCTGCCTGGCCAGCGCCTGCGTCTGCGGGTGCGGAAAATGCCGGAACTCCCAGTCCCAATGCGGAATGGCGCAGCGCATATCGATGCTCTTGTCGGCCGCGCCTCGCTGCCATGTCGCTGGATCGCTTTGCATCGACACACGCTCATTGAACAACGCAGCGTCGGCATTGCGCCACAGCGTGAAGGCGGCAAAGCCGATCGTCAGCGGCCCGGCTGCAACCCGCTCCACCGGACCCTTTTTCGCGGTGCCGATGGTGCGGATGCCGAGCCGTTTTAGCGCCGCAACGGTCTCGTCGAAACCGGCGACGCCCTGGTCCAGCACGTGGTTGTTGGCCAGGGACAGCACCAGTTTTTCGCGCGCGATACCGACGGCGGTAAGTGCGTCGGCGAGAAACCGTTCGCTCATCGCATGGTGCGTGCCGAGCCGCGTGCCGAGTGCCATGCTCGGCCGCTCAACGACCGGACTTTCGCAATTGCCGATCACCAGATCGGCCGAGCCCAAGAGCTTTGCGATCATCGGATCGCACTCCGGCGCGCTGCGGTTTGCCACCGCCGAAATGTCGCCGACGAAAGCCAGCCGTACCCTCCGCGCCAGCGGCGGATCGATGATGGTTGTCGCCGCAATCGGCGCAAAGTCCCTGACATCGCCGCCGAGTGACGGCTTCAGGAGGCGCGGCAGCCATGACAGTTTGTAGGAGAGCGGATAATTTGACACGCGACGCCCAATCGTTTGCCTTGTGTAGACGGTCTGCCCGGGAAGTGTCGACCGTCAGTCCTTGAAACACTGCCGCCGGCAGACATGGCGCCAAATGCGTGTAATGTCCGCGCAGTCGCATAGGGGAGGAATGAGATGACACGTGTAGCAAGCCTGTTGGCCTCCGCCCTGATTTTGCTACTGCCACTATCTTCGGCGTCGGCCGCGGCGCCCGAAGCGGCAACCGCCCTGTTCGAAGCCAGGACCGTGGCCGACCGCAACACCGCGCTGACCACGCTTGAGGCTGCGGCACCAGGCGATCCGGCGTCGGCCTACGCCGCCGGCGCCGGCGAATTCTTCACCGCGCTGGAAATCCTCGCCGGCGGCCTGCACCGCCACGGCTTCGACAGCCCGCAATCCTTCATGCTGCCGCTGATGCGGCTGCCGGTTCCCGACAATCCCAACCCCGAACCGCTGACCTATGATCAATTCCGCGCCATCCTGGTCGCCTTCCGCGACCGGCTGGAAAAGTCCGCCGACACGCTGGGCTCGGTGCCGGCGGACGCCGATATCGGCATGGTCATCGACCTCACCCATGTCGGCATCGATCTCAACGAGGACGGCACCATCGCGCCCGACGAAAGCATGGCTGCCATCATGGCGTCGCTGGCGCGCGGCGGCATCGCCCCGGACGATACCGCGCCGTCGCTCGCCTTCCGCTTCGACCGCGCCGACGGTTACTGGCTGCAGGGCTACGCCGAATTCCTCATGGCTCAAGCTGATTTCTGGCTGGCGCATGATTTCAGGAACATGTTCGACGGCTCGTTCCACATGCTGTTCCCGCACGCCAAACTACCACTGCAGGACATTCTCGTGCCGCTGGACGGCGGCACCAGCGGCGGCATGCTGGCCTCCGAATGGCGCATTGCCGACTTCATCTCGCTGGTGCATCTCGTCAACTGGCCGGTGGTCGAGCCGGAACGCCGGCAGGCGGCGCGCCGCCACCTTCTGGAAATGATCCGGCTGTCGCGCGAGGACTGGAAGGCGATCCGCACTGAGACCGACAATGACCGCGAATGGCTGCCCGGCCCGCAGCAGAAGGGCCCCAACCCGCTGACCGGCCTCGAGGTCGGCGAGGAGCAGGTACAAGCATGGCTTGCCACTTTGACCATGGCCGAGGATCTGCTCGAAGGCCGCGTGCTGCTGCCGCATTTCCGTATCGCCGACAAGGGCATCAACATGAAGCGCTTCTTCGAAGAACCCAAACCGTTCGACCTGGTACTGTCGATCACCGGCCCTGCCATCGCGCCCTATCTCGAGAGCGGCAAGATCCTGACCAGCGACGAATTCGACCAGATCCAGCGCCAGTTCGGCGGCGCCGGGTTTTTGACCTTTGCGCTGTGGTTCAACTGAGGACAATCGCCAGGCACTCGCGCCACTGCTCCTGACACCCTTGTGTCAGTAGCTTCGGTTGGCACCACGCCCCTCGCCACTGCACCCTTTCCATTTTGGCGGACTCTGCCCATATTCGGGGCATGGCCAAACTCCCTGATAAAAAGACGCCCTCGACGGCGGGTGACAACAGCGCTTCGCCCAAGCGGCGCAGCCCGCTGACCGATTTCCTCGATGCCTCGGAGCCTCTGCACAAGGGCGGCTTCGCCGAGGCGCCGCAAGCCGACTTCACCGGCACGCCGCTGACCGGCTCGATTGCGGACTGGGCTGAGCAGATCGAGCAGGAGGCCGAGAAGGAAGGCCGCCTCTCCGGCAAGGGTGACGGCGGCAAATCGCCAAAGGCGGCGAAAAAGATCCCGGAGCGTTCCGCCGCTCCCGGCCGCAGTTCGCGTGGCACATCGATGGGCGGTGCGGCAACAGCCAGGGAGCGAACCGCAGCCGGCCTCAATCCGGTCGCCGGTCTCGACATTTCGCTGGAAGACGCCGAGACGATGGCCTCCGGCAGTGTCACCGCAACGGTTGCGGCGCTGTCGGCGCTGATCGAATCCGGCAATCCGCTGCACAAGGACGGCGTGCTGTGGACACCGCACCGCCCTGCCCGCCCGGAAAAATCCGAAGGCGGCATCGCCATCAAGATGGTGTCGGATTTCGAGCCGGCCGGCGACCAGCCGACCGCCATCAAGGATCTGGTCGAAGGCGTCGAAAACAATGACCGCACCCAGGTGCTGCTCGGCGTCACCGGTTCGGGAAAAACCTTCACGATGGCCAAGGTGATCGAGGAGACGCAGCGCCCTGCTTTGATCCTGGCGCCCAACAAGACGCTGGCCGCGCAGCTCTATTCCGAATTCAAGAAATTCTTCCCCGACAATGCGGTCGAGTATTTCGTCTCCTACTACGACTACTATCAGCCGGAGGCCTACGTTCCGCGCACCGACACCTTCATCGAGAAGGAATCCTCGATCAACGAGCAGATCGACCGCATGCGCCATTCGGCGACGCGCTCGCTGCTCGAGCGCGACGACGTCATCATCGTCGCCTCGGTGTCCTGCATCTACGGTATCGGCTCGGTCGAGACCTACACGGCAATGACCTTCCAGATGCAGATCGGCGACCGGCTCGACCAGCGCGCTTTGCTCGCCGACCTCGTCGCCCAACAATACAAGCGCCAGGACATCAATTTCGTCCGCGGCTCGTTTCGCGTGCGCGGCGACACGATCGAAATCTTCCCGGCCCACCTTGAGGATCGCGCCTGGCGCATCTCGATGTTCGGCGACGAGATCGAAGCGATCACCGAATTCGATCCGCTCACCGGCCAGAAGACCGGCGAGCTGAAGAGCGTCAAGATCTACGCCAACTCGCACTATGTGACGCCGCGCCCGACCTTGAATCAAGCCATCAAGTCGATCAAGGAAGAGCTCAAGCAGCGCCTGCAAGAGCTTGAAAAGGCTGGGCGTCTGCTGGAGGCGCAGCGGCTGGAACAGCGCACCCGATTCGATCTCGAAATGCTGGAAGCGACCGGCTCCTGCGCCGGCATCGAGAACTATTCGCGCTATCTCACCGGGCGCCAGCCGGGCGATCCGCCGCCGACTTTGTTCGAATACATTCCCGACAACGCGCTGGTTTTCGTCGACGAAAGCCACGTCACCGTGCCGCAGATCGGCGGCATGTATCGCGGCGACTTCAGGCGCAAGGCGACGCTGGCGGAATACGGCTTCCGCCTGCCCTCCTGCATGGACAACCGTCCGTTGCGCTTCGAGGAATGGGACGCCATGCGCCCGCTCTCGGTCGCCGTTTCGGCGACGCCCGGCAGTTGGGAGATGGAACAGGCCGGCGGCGTCTTTGCCGAGCAGGTCATCCGCCCGACGGGCCTGATCGACCCGCCGGTCGAGGTGCGTCCGGCCAAGAGCCAGGTCGACGATGTCGTCGGCGAGATCCGCGACACCACCGCCGCCGGCTACCGCACGCTGGTCACCGTCCTGACCAAGCGCATGGCCGAGGACCTGACCGAATATCTGCACGAGCAAGGCATCCGCGTGCGCTACATGCACTCCGACATCGACACGCTGGAGCGCATCGAGATCCTTAGGGATTTGCGCCTCGGCGCCTTCGACGTGCTGGTCGGCATCAACCTGTTGCGTGAAGGTCTCGACATTCCCGAATGCGGCTTCGTCGCCATTCTCGATGCCGACAAGGAAGGGTTTTTGCGCTCCGAAACGTCGCTGATCCAGACCATCGGCCGCGCCGCCCGCAACGTCGACGGCAAGGTCATCCTCTATGCCGACCAGATCACCGGCTCGATGGAGCGGGCGATGGCTGAGACCAACCGCCGCCGCGAAAAGCAGATGGAGTGGAATGCGGCCAACGGCATCACGCCGGAATCGGTGAAGTCGCGCATCTCCGACATTCTGGATTCGGTCTACGAGAAGGACCACGTCCGCGCCGACATCTCGCAGTTCACCGACAGCGCCGGCGCCATGATGGGCAACAATCTCAAGGCCCATCTCGATGCCATGGAGAAACAGATGCGCGACGCCGCCGCCAATCTCGACTTCGAAAAGGCCGCCCGCATCCGCGACGAGATCAAGCGGCTGCGCGAGATGGAACTGTCGATCTCGGAAGACCCGCTGGCCAAGTATGCCGACATGGAAAGCCCGGTTTCGGGCCGCGAGAAGGGCAAGCACAACAAGGGCGTGGCCAAGCATCGTACGGCGGAGGAACAGGAGCGTTTCCGCAAGCTCGACGCGGCACGCGCCGCCGAAGAGGCGGCCAGGGCTGCCCGGTCCAACCTCTTCCGCAAACCGGCGCTCGACGAAATGGGCGCCGACGGCGCCGTGCCGGTGAAGAAGCCGCTGTTTGCCAAGCCGTCGCTGGACGATATGGGGCCTGGTACCGACATGCCAACACCGTCAGGCGCGGTATCCCGTTCGCTGTTCAAGAAACAGTCGGCGCAGGAAGCGCACGGTTCCGACTTCGGCATTCCCGGCGACGCCACCAAGCCGCTGTTCAAGAAGAACTCGCTGGACGAGATGACGGTGCGGCGCACGGAAAAGCCGGTCGAAGGAAAAGTGCCGGCCAAGCCACAGCCAATCTCCCCCCTTGTGGGGGAGATGTCCGGTTCACCCTCCGAAGCTGCAGCGCAGCGAAGGACGGGCAGGACAGAGGGGGGCGCGAAGGATCGCAGCGATTCCGCCAAGCCAATCGTTCGCCAGCGCGCCGGTATTGGTTCCTACGAAGACCCAGGCGACGCCCGTCGCGAAAAGCGCCGACCGGGCAAGACCGGCAGGCCGGGGAAGTAATTCATTCAAAACGCCGGCGGGACAGCGCCCCCCTCTGTCCTGCCGGACATCTCCCCCACACCAAGGGGGGAGATCAGCAGTCTCGCCGCCCCGCACTCCCCCAGCCCCTTGCCTCCACCCCGGCCTTTGGTGTAATCGCTCCCGCACACTCAACGTCTTGTCTTGAAAGGAGGGCTCACGTGTTTACGTTTATTCGTCACCATCGTCAGCGTGGCCCGATTTCTGCCCTGCGAGCTTGCTTGCAGGGCTGACCAGGGACATCACGGGTTTTTTCCCGCTTCGATTTTTGGTCTGCCCTTCGTGGTGCGCAACACTGAGCCTGGTGGCCGGCACGCGCGCCGTCAAAGTGCATCCGGAGTTGTCTCCGGCTAGACCAGAGAAATCACAATGGCCCTGATCAGCCTCAAATCCCTCGGCGTCACCATGAGTGCGCCGCTGTTTTCCAATCTCGATCTCACCATCGGCACCGGCGACCGGCTCGGCATTGTTGCCGCCAATGGCCGTGGCAAGTCGACCTTGCTCAAATGCCTGACCGGCGGGATGGAGCCGAGTTCCGGCGACATCAGCCGCACGCGCGGCCTGCGCGTCGGCCATGTCGAGCAGTCGGTTCCCCCTGCCCTTCTCGGTCGCACCTTCCATCAGGTGGTGGCCGATGCCTTGCCACCAGAGCAGGTCGACAGCGAGATGTGGCGGGTCGACGTGGTGCTGGATTCGCTCGACGTGCCCGAGCCGATGCGCGAACGGCCCATGCAGGCGCTGAGCGGCGGCTGGCAAAGGCTGGCGCTGATCGCCCGCGTCTGGGTCACCGACCCGGATGTGCTTCTGCTCGACGAGCCGACCAACCATCTCGACCTCGCCAAGATCAGCCAGCTCGAGACCTGGCTGAACGCGCTGCCGCGTGAGGTGCCGGTGGTGATCGCCAGCCATGACCGCGCCTTTCTCGACGCCACCACCAACCGTACGCTGTTCCTGCGCCCGGAGGAATCGCCGGTGTTTGCGCTGCCCTATTCGCGGGCGAGGCGGGTCCTCGACGAGCTCGACGCCACGATGGCCCGCAGATTCGAGCGCGACATGAAGGTGGCGCAGCAACTGCGCAAACAGGCGGCCAAGCTCAACAACATCGGCATCAATTCCGGCAGTGACCTTTTGACGGTGAAGACCAAGCAGTTGAGAGAACGGGCGGAGAAGCTGGAAGACGCAGCCGTGCAGGCGCATCGCGAGCGCTCAGCCGGAGCGATCAGGCTGGCGAACCGCGGCACGCATGCCAAGGTGCTGATCACGCTTGACGACGCAGCCGTGGAAACGCCTGACGGCACGCTGCTGTTCAGGACCGGCAAGCGCCACATCTGCCAGGGCGACCGCATCGTGCTGCTCGGCCGCAACGGCGTCGGTAAGTCGCGTTTCGTCAATCTGATCCGCAACGCAATCGCCGAGCCGGACTCGGCGCCCGGTGTGAAAGTGACGCCGTCGACCGTACTTGGCTACAGCGACCAGGCGCTGGCCGGCATCAGCGGCGACGACACGCCGCTGGCCATGGTCTCGCGCCGCTACGATGTCGGCGAGCAGCGCGCCCGCTCGCTGCTTGCCGGCGCCGGCGTGGTCATCGAGATGCAGGAGAAGAAGATCGGCGTGCTGTCGGGCGGCCAGAAGGCGCGGCTGATGATGCTGGCGCTCAGGCTCGCCAATCCCAATTTCTACCTGCTGGACGAGCCGACCAACCATCTCGACATCGACGGCCAGGAAGCGCTGGAGGAGGAATTGCTCAAGCACCAGGCAAGCTGCGTGCTCGCCTCGCACGACCGCTCCTTCATCCGCGCCATCGGCAACCGCTTCTGGCTGATCGACAGGCGGAAGCTGACCGAAGTCGAAGACCCGGAAGAATTCTTCCGCTCGGTGGCCGAACCAGGTGGTTGAGGGTTTGGCCGACAGGCCGGCCCTCCATCAGGACTGCTCGTCATGCTTTCGCAAAAGTCGAAAAAGGCGCATTCTGAGGTCTCGCAAACCGAGGGAGGAAACCGATCATGCGTGGCGCGGACGTCGTCAGGAACCTGTATGATGCCTATGCAAAACGTGACATCGAGGGCGCGCTGGTCGACTGCGCCAATGATATCGTCTTCCGCTGGATCGCCGACCCGGCGCAGTCGCGCTACGCTGGAGTGGCCAAGGGTAAGCAGGAGTTCCTTGCTCGGCTTTTGGCGCTTGACGACGATTTCGAATACCGGAGCTTCATCCCGGTCGAGATCATCGAAGAGGGCGACAAGGTTGCGGCGCAGGTCGAGATCCATATGACGCGCCGAACCACCGGCGAGGAGTTTGTCATGCGCACCGCCGATTTCTGGACGCTGCGCGACGGCAAGATTATCGGGATGGTGGAGTATTACGACACCGCTCTGGCCGCAGCGGTCATCTGAGCCGTCTTCGATTGAATCCGGCCTTGCGGCCAATAAATTTCTCCGCGCTCTGTCGGATCGCCTAAACCTGCCGCGTCCTTGGGATGCCGACACGATGATGCCGGCTTCATCTGAGGAGAAAGCATCATGTCCATTCTGTCATCCATAGGCCGCGTCGCCACCCGTTACGCACAGAACCGCGCCCGCCATCGCAGCGAGCGCGAGTTGCTGGCCCTGCCGATCGAACTGCGCAAGGATATCGGCTGGCCGGAAATCGTCATCGACGCGCAAAACGGCCCGCGGATCTGCAGGGCGCCCTGACCATGCCGTCGGGAAGTATCGATGCAGGCCGCCGCCGGGCAACCTTTGCTCAGTCATGCGTATCGCCCGAAAGCGGCGTCGCCTGCATCGATGCGCGCTTTTCGAACGCCTCGAACCAGCGCGTCAGCCGCACCCGGGCGCGAAACGACGGCAGCTGGCGGAACGCCATCCAGGATAGTGTGGTGGCGAGCGCTATGTGGCCGACATGGAGCGGCACCTCATCATCCAGCATGCTGTCGATCCAGTCGTAACTCGCCTCGATCTTGTCCCGGTATCCCTGGGCGAGCGTGGCATAACGCAATTGTTCGGGCCGCCTTTCCGTCTCCCATCGCAAGCCTATGCCCGTCTGGGCCAAGCCTTGGGCGACCGCCTGCAGCCGCAAAGCCTGCCAGCGCGCCTCGCCGTCTTGCGGCACCAGCTTGCGGCCGTCATGCAGCGTGTCGAGATAGGCGCAGATGACATCGGAATCGAAGAGCGGCGACGCGTCCGGCCGCAACAGCACCGGCACCTTGCCGAGCGGATTTTCGGAATAGACGCGCGCATTGCGCAAGGTCGGGCTGGTCTCGTGATGAATGACCTCGAGCTGATCGGCAAGGCCGACCTCATGGGCGAAGACGAGCGCCTTGCGCGCGAAGGGCGAATGGGTCTGGTAGTAGAGGATCATCGTCGTCTCAACGGGTTGAAGAAGCGGTCCCTTTTCTAGCCCGCGGGCTGCGAGGATTGCGCTCTGATTGGGCGCCGCCGACGCAAGTTCATTTCACGCCAAAAAAATCCCATCGGGCCATGTAGGATTGCCGCCGCCTCGTTCGTCCTAGGGTTCGCAAGACCAGATCAAGCGCCCAGACCAAACGCAAAGAGGAGCAAGATATGACCGACCAGACCCCCGTTCAGCCGGCCGCGAAAGTTCTCGGTGGATTGACCCCCTATCTGCAACTGGACGGCGCCTTCAAGGCAGCCGAATTCTACAAGAAGGCCTTCGGCGCCGAGCAGGTGTTCTTCTATCCGCCCGACGACCAGGGCCGCACCATGCACATCCATCTCCATATCAACGGCTCGACGCTGATGATCTCCGATTTCTACCCCGAAAACGGCATGCCCGCCGTCAAGCCGCAGGGCTACACCATGCAGCTCCATCTCGGCGCCGACGACATCGACGCCTGGTGGAAGCGCGCCGTCGATGCCGGCTGCGAAGTCGCCGTACCACTCCAGCTGATGTTCTGGGGCGACCGATGGGGCAATATGCGCGATCCCTTCGGTGTCGAGTGGGCGATGAACGCACCGGCGAAGAAAGGCTGACCATCGCCAACGACGAAGTCCCTCACCGGCTGGCGCCGGTGAGGCAGCTTTTTGAGACACTCCAGGGAGAACCCAATGTCCTACGTCGATGGTTTCGTGCTCGCCGTGCCCAAGGCAAATCTCGATGACTACAAGAGACTGGCCAACCTCGCGGGCCCGATATGGATGGAGCACGGCGCGCTCGCCTATGTCGAATGTATCGGCGACGACGTGCCCAATGGCGAGGTCACTTCGTTTCCGCGTGCCGTTCAGGCCAAGGACGACGAGATCGTCGTCTTCGCCTGGGTGGTTTATGAATCCAGGGAAAGCCGCGACACGGTGATGCCCAAGGTGATGGCCGACCCGCGTTTCACACCCGATTGGGGACCTATGCCCTTCGATATGAAGCGCATGATCTACGGCGGCTTCCAACCGTTCGTGGAACTTTGACGCAATCGCTCCAAGCTAGGTCGAGATTGAGGTCAGGCCGAGCCGAGAATGGCTGATACCGAGAACCGGAGCGGAGCGTACTTAAAGTACGTGAGCACCGGAAGCGCAGGTATCAGCCGTTCGCAGGCCGGCCTGACCTCAATATCAGGCCAGCTTGTCGAGGAGAGGCTTCAGCCTGTCTCCATAGCGCTTCCACAGATCGACCGAGCCCTGATACATCGGCTGGCGTACCTGCGCGGCCGAGGCCGTGCGCACCGGACGATCGGTCTCGTGGAACGACAGCACCTTGTCGTCCCAGGGCAGGCCGAGATGCGCGATCAGCGCCCGCGTCTGTCCCTCCTGGTCGGCGACGAAATCCTCGTAGCGCACGTCATGGACAACGCCGGGCAGCACGCTGCGCCAATGCGCCATGATGTCGGTGTAGAGATTGTGGAAGTCGGCGAGTTCGCCGAGATCATAGCCGTAGCGGTGACTGTCGCCGCGGAAATGGACCTTGTAGATCGAAAGGCACGTCGCGGCCGCATCGCGCGCGCAATGGATGATTTTCGCCTTCGGCAGCATCATATGGATAAAGCCGATGAGCAGGAAGTTGCCGGGCATCTTGTCGGTGACATGCCTGAAGTCGGGATAGCGGGCATGCAGCATATCGAGATAGGCTTGGCCCGCCTCGGCAAACTCCGTGTCGGATACATCAACCAGTCCCCAGGGGAAGCCGCCGGGCATATTTGTCGGGAACTGCTTGCCGACCGCGGTCTTCAAAATGCTGAGCTCGCCCGCACCGTAGACCTCAGGATGGCTGGCGATGATCTGTTCGACCAGCGTGGTGCCCGAACGCGGCATGCCGACGACGAAGATCGGCGTGTCATTGGAAATCGGGCTCGGCTTGTGCTTTTCGAAAAAGCCGGTGTCGAACACCGTCTTCATCGCCTCGAATTCGTCGCGTGTCCTGACGGGATCGTAGTCGATGCCCTTGCGGCGAATAGCATTGCCTTCGGCGAAATAGTCGAAGGCCCTGCTGTAATCCTTCAAATCGTCATTGGCCTTGCCGAGGCCGAAGGAGAGTTGCATGCGCGCCAGGCTGTCGGCGGGCGCCTTCGCGTGCTGTGCCTCCATGCCGGCGAGTTCGACATCGCGCTCCTTCTGGCGCTTGACCTGCGTCAGCATCAGCCAGGCTTTGGCCATGCCGGGCGAGATCGCCAGCGCCTGTCGGAACAGGTCGGCAGCTTCATCGAGCTTGCCTTTTTCCATCAACCCGACGCCGAGCCCGTGCAACAGGTCGGCATCCTTGGGCCGGATCGCCAACGCCTCGCGGAAGGTCGCCAGCGCCTCGTCCAGACGCCCAGCCTCCTGCAGCGTTTCGGCAAGCCCGATGCGGGCACGGACATGGAAGGGATTGCGCCCGACCGTGCCACGATAAATGTCCTCCGCACCCTCGAACTGGCCGAGCTGTTTCAACGCCGAACCCAGATTATCGCGTGCCGCGAGCTGGTCGGGCTTGAGATCGACCGCACCACGGAAGAAATCGGCCGCTGCTGCAACGCGACCGAGATCGCGCATCACCGTGCCGAGATTGTTGAGGAAATCGGGATTCTTCGGCTGCAGACGCACCGACTGCTCGATCAGCTCCAGCCCTTCGGCACTGCGCCCGGTCTGGTGCAGCAGCAGGCCAAGGAAATGCGCCGCCGCCGCGTGATTGGCCTTGCGCGCCAGCACTTGTCGGTAGAGCGTCTCGGCCTCCTGCCGGCGCCCGGCCTGATGAAGTTGCAGCGCCTGCTGCACATATTGGTCGAGGCCCAGCGGCGGCTGTCCGCCAGCTCCAGCACCCGCAGCTCTTCTCTGATCTCTGTTGATGGGAAACCTGCCGTGTTTGTCCGCTTGCCGGACCTAAGGCATGGAAGAGACAGATTCAAGGGCAGATCGCAGCCGGGTATCGTCTTCGGTCAGGGCAACAACCGTGTGTAAAATCAAAGTTCTGCGGAGGTGTCCAGCGAGCGCGCAGCACTCAGGTCACGACAACGCTTGCCCGATCAGATCAACCGGTTGCTTTCGGCAAGCCGGCGCTCGCGCCGCAGCGTGCCGTCGGTGTCAGCGACCTTGCGCCGTGCCGCTTCGTCGCTCCTTATCGTCAGGCGCACAGAGAGGGCTTTCGGGAATGCGACGATTGGCGCGATGGCTATGGCTGGGCCGTCCGGTGTTTTCATGATTCTCATAGTTTTCGCCTTTTCAGGAAAAATAAAAGCAGGCGACAGGACAATTATTCCGGCGCGCCATCGATAAGGGATTTGTTGATATAATGAGGTCATAGCAGTTTTATCCAAGATTTATAGGTTTAAATTTTTAGGATGGCTGAATCGAGATGGAAATTATCTTGAACAAGCCGCTGTTTAGGGCTATGAGTTGTAAGATCGTTTTTGGGCCAAGCTTGGCATATCGCGGCGTCAGAAGTTCTCGACCCGCCAAACTCATTCCAAATCGCCGATATCTGAATTGCCGGCACAGTGGCGTGCAGCGCGTCCAGGCGGAACCAGAGCCAAGTCAATGTCGGAGCGCACCACCCATTCCATCGCCCATTTCGCGGCACCCTTCGTGCTCGGCGGACTGGAAGGGCAACTGCCGGCCGGCGACTATGACATCGATCACGATGAGGAGCTGATCGAAGGCATGTCGCGGCTTGCCTGGCGTCGCGTCGCCACCTTCATCCATTTGCCGGCAAGGGCGGTGAAGAACCCGACCACCAGCCAGCTTGTCGCCATCGACTACCTCGAACTCGAAACAGCGCTGAGGCGCGACCAGGAGAACGCAGCATGATCCGCTTCCAGCAGAATGCGCGTCCGCGCACCGACACGCCCTCGCACCGCTTCGCCGTCGGCCAGACGGTCCGCATGAAGAGCCGCATCGGGATGCTCCAGAAGCCCGTGGAACTGTTCGAGATCAAGAGCAGGTTGCCGGTCAAGGACGGCTCGCCGCAATACCGCATCCGCAGCGAGCAGGAGACCTATGAGCGGGTCACCACGGAAGACAATCTCGAAGTGGCCGACGATCTGGTTGCTGCCAACAACCCGGTTGTTTCCAACAACCCGGCCGCCTGAAACGCCGGCAAAGCCAAGCCAACACGCACCAGGAGCAGTCCATGTCCAAGGGTCAACAGCGAAGCAACCGCGAAACGCGCAAACCGAAGAAGGATAAGGTCGTGGCCAAGCCCGCCGCCCCCTTCGGCTCGTCGGTCAAGCAGGCCGAGAGCGGCCTGAAGCCGAAGTCCAAGAACTGACCAGCCAGGGGCGCCTCGTGCGCCCCTCCGTCGCCTTAGGTGACGGCAACAAGCTCGCGCAACGCTCTGCCACGGAGACTTGCTTGAACTTCTTCATCGAGTTCTACCGTTCGCGCGACGCCGACGAAGCCACGCTCGACAAGGTGTCGCTGGAAGCGCCCAACCTGCGCGCCGCCCTGCAGGGCGCCACCGCGCTGTTTCATACACTGGCCATGCCGCAGATCCCCGACCGTCTGCGTATCTGCGACGAGAACGGCGCAGAGCTCTACGCCGGCCCCGCCGACGGGGCGTATCCGGCGTAGGCAACCATTCCGATCTGATCCGCGCGCCAACCCCAAGCGCTCGTCTCATTCCGTCCAGCCACCCTTCCCGGCCTCGGCGCTGGCGCGGCGATCCACCGCCCGGGGCGAGTCATGGGTCTCGCCCCATCCTTTGCCCTCTCAGCACGGACCGTTGTCGACGACGCGATAGTCGGCGGCACGTGCCTCGCAGGCATTTGGGAAGGTGCGCAGTTCGCCATGACGGCGGGCGCAGACGGGCGCATATTCGCGCGTGCAGAATGTCGGTTCCTCACCGCCGCCGTCACGGCAAGGGCCGTCTCGCACGATGCGGTAGCCCGAGCGCTCTGCGAGGCAGGCATTGGCGAAGGTCTGGCGGTCACCGCCGCGCCGCGCGCAGACCGGCTCATATTCCCTGGTGCAGAATTCCGGTTCCGGCCGTGGCGGCCGCGGACGGGGTCCCGGCCCGTCATCGACGACGACGGTGCAGGCCGCAAGAAGACCCGACAGGAAGAGAATGGTAAAACCCTGGCGCGAGAAGATCGTCGCAAGAAATCTCATGAATATGCCACCCTCGGGAAACCCCGTCCCGGCGCAAAAAGCGCCGGTCGATCCTCGCCATTCCCTTGCCAAATGCAACCCCTGTTTGCGGCGCGGTGGAGCCATGCGATACCCCTCCCCACACTGTTTTAACCTTGGACTATATCAGCTGGACCATGCGTGGCCGGGCTCTGGCTGATGACCACCAACGGGGCCGGGTTTATCGAAGCGCCTGCGCTGGGATGCGTCGATGGTCGCGGCCCGCGGCGCTATCTTGCAACTATCACGTTTCCGTGCGATAAATTTTGTGTTCGGGCATTTGCGACCCGGAGAGCGGAACGTTTTGGACGACCTTTCCCCGATACTGTGAATCTCTGACGGCCCCGTTTTCGGCGGGGGGTTTTACCATGCGCAAATGCAGGACTGCCGAAGCAACCACCGGGACTTGCCCACGATGCCAGGCGGCGGGCAAACCACAAGACTGACACGGGTGAAGGAGTTTCCCCAATGGCCCAGACCGGCACCGTTAAATTCTTCAACGCGACCAAAGGCTTCGGCTTTATCACGCCCGACGGCGGCGCCAAGGATGTGTTCGTCCACATTTCCGCGATCGAGGCTTCGGGCCTGCGTACGCTCGTCGACGGCCAGAAGGTCACCTTCGACGTTGAACCCGACCGCATGGGCAAGGGTCCGAAGGCGGTCAATCTCCGCGCGGCCTGAACCGGCGGTGCCTGCGCGCCCGCCAGGGCGCGAAGGAAGCACTGAAAGTGTGCTTGAACCGGCTTTGTCAGCCGTCCCAGAGTTTCGAAGGCGCGACGTTTCCCGTCGCGCCTTTTTTCATGTCCGCCGTCGCCGGGGTAAAGGACGCTCGGCCCGTTCATCGAACGGCTGATTGCCGGCGCGATCGTCTGGCGCGAATTGCCTTGGCTGCAACGATCTATTTGACCTCCTTGACCGTTGCCGGCCTCGCCAAAACTTTCTCTTGCCGATAGCGCTAAAATAAAGGACAAATTTCCCTTCGGGCATTTGCCGGCCCGAAACTGACTTTATGGGATCAAAGGGAGCTTCCCATGCCGCAGACCGGCACCGTCAAATTCTTCAATCATGCCAAAGGCTTCGGCTTCATCACGCCGGACGACGGCCAGAAGGATGTCTTCGTCCACATTTCCGCCGTGCAGGCGTCGGGTCTTCCCGGTCTTGAGGATGGGCAGAAAGTGACATTCGACACCGAGCCGGACAAGCGCGGCAAGGGCCCGAAGGCCGTCAACCTGTCGGTCGGCTAAGCCGGCTCAAGACAGTCTGGACGGAGAATGATGAGGCGGAGCGCCTTCCGCGAGCGTGTGGTTTTTGCCGCATGACCTGAAGCATATCAGCAAATTCCGTTCAGCCCCCGTTCAGCCACGGTCTCCTATTAATCGTCCCCAAGGCCGGACCGCATCCCCGAAAACTATCCGGGCCGGCACGAAGGAGACCAAGATGAATCGCATTTTCAAAACCGCTATCCTGGGCGCCGCACTCGCCGCGACCACGCTCGCCACTCTGCCCGCCGCCAACGCCGACGAATGGCGCCATCGCCATCATGGTCACCACAATGGCGACGCCATTGCCGCCGGTGTCGTCGGACTTGCGGCCGGTGCCCTGATCGCCGGTGCGCTGAGCAACCCACAGCCGCGCTACAGCAGCTATGGCGATGACTACGACTATCGCGAAGTGCGGCCGGTTCGCCGCTACTATGCCGAGCCGCGCGTCGTCTATGCCGATCGCTATGCCGAGCCGTGGACCCGCGACTGGTACGAATACTGCTCGGACCGCTACAGGACCTTCAACGCCCGCAGCGGCACGTTCACCGGCAATGACGGTGAGCAGCATTTCTGCACCGCTAATTAGTGCATGTCGCCCCAAAGTGCGTAGCGGTTTTGGGATAACGACCTGTACAAGATAAAGACTCTAGGGCGCGAAGCGCCGAGAGCTTCCCTGCCCCAAACAAAAAGCGCTGACTGCAAGGTCAGCGCTTTTTTGTTGGCAGAAAGACATCGCTAGATAAGGAACGGATTGGTCCGCCTCTCCTCGCCAAAGCGGCCGCCCGGGCCATGGCCGCAGATGAAGCCGATGTCGTCGCCGAGCGGCAGAAGCTTGTTCTTGATCGAGGCGATCAGCGTCGCATGGTCGCCGCCCGGCAGGTCGGTGCGCCCCACCGAGCCGCGAAACAGCACATCGCCGACATGGGCGAACTTGGCCGCGCGGTTGTAATAGACGACATGGCCGGGTGCATGGCCTGGGCAATGCAGCACCTCGAACACATGCGAACCGAACGACACGGTTTCACCTTCGCTGAGGAACCGGTCGGGAACGCAGTTGCGCACCCCTGCAATGCCGTAGAGCTGGCCCTGCTTCTCGAGATTGTCGAGCAGCGGCTTGTCGGCCTCGTGCGGGCCGATGATCTCGATGCCGAGCGCCTCTTTCAATTCCATGGCGCCACCGGCATGATCGATGTGGCCATGGGTGATCCAGATCGCACCGGCGGTGATCGCATTGTCCTTCAGCACCGCCAGCACCTTGTCGATGTCGCCACCCGGATCGACGACGACGCCATGCTTGTCATCCATGTCGAACAGGATGGTGCAGTTCTGCTGGAAGGGCGTGACCGGCACGATGCCGGCATTGAGCTGACCCATGATCGTCCTTTCGCTGTGTCTGGCGTGATGTAGAGGCACAGGCCGGCAACGTCCACAGCTCCGCGACAATCATGATAGACCCCAAAACAGATATGGGCGGCCCAGCGGCCGCCCATATGACGAAGCCTGAGTTTCGAGCAATTCCAGGAAAAGTGTAAGCGGTTTTCCGTCCGGAATTGCGTAAAAACAACAAGTTGGATCATTCGCCGTGAAACGGTGAATGATCCAGAGGCTTATTTCTTCATCGCGCCCATGACCGCACCGATGATGCCGGTCAGGATCGCGCCGCCGCCTGCGCCGCCGACGAGGTTGTCGATGTTCAACGCGCTGCCCAATCCGCCGGTTGCCGCCGCAGCTGCTGCCGGGTCGACCGTGCCGCCGCCGAGCAGGCTGCCGAGGATCGCCGCGCCGCCGACGCCGCCAATGGCGCCACCCAGGATTTTGGTCAACTGGCCCATCGCTGCATTCTTCAGCGCAACGCCGATTGCCTGACCACCGACAACACCCGCTATTACCTGCACAACGATCGCAATGAGCGTGTTCGTATCCATGTACCTAGTCCCTCCATAGCTGCCAGCCTCCCGGGCCGACACCATCATGAGACGCCGAATTAGACGAAAGTCAAATGCGTAAATGCTGAAATAAAAGGGGCGGCCCTAAATCCGCCCCTGCTTGTGAAAAAAGCTGTGATTTCCGTTATTCTGCGGCTATCGCATGCTTAGGCTGCACTGCGGCAGAATAGTCGTTCATCAAAGTCTTGGCGATCTCGCCGACCTCGAATCGGTAGGGGCCGATCTCGGAAACCGGCGTCACTTCCGCCGCCGTCCCGGTGAGGAAGCACTGTTCGAAGCCTTCGAGTTCCTCAGGCATGATGGCGCGCTCGATGACCTCAAGGCCGCGGTCCTTGGCCAGGCCAATGACAGTGCGGCGGGTGATGCCGTCGAGGAAGCAATCCGGCTTGGGCGTATGGATCTTGCCGTCCTTGACGAAGAAGATGTTGGCGCCGGTTGCTTCCGCGACCTGGCCGCGCCAGTCGAGCATCATGGCGTCGGCATAGCCCTTGGCCTCGGCCGCATGCTTGGACATGGTGCAGATCATGTAGAGGCCGGCGGCCTTCGACTTCGACGGCGCCGTGCGCGGGTCGGGCCGGCGCCATTCCGCCACATCGAGACGGATGCCCTTGAGCTTCTGCGCCGGGTCGAAATAGCTCGGCCACTGCCAGATGGCGATGGCGCAGTTGATGCGGCTGTTCTGCGCCGACACGCCCATCTGTTCACTGCCGCGCCAGGCGATCGGCCTGACATAGGCGTCCTGGAAACCCTGCTTCTTCAGAAGCGTGGTCGAGGCGTCGTTGAGCTCGGCCACCGAATAGGGAATCTTGAAGCCGAGCAGGCGCGCCGATTCATGCAGGCGCTCGGTGTGTTCGTTCAGCTTGAAAATCGCGCCGCCATAGGCGCGCTCGCCCTCGAAGACGGCGCTGGCATAGTGCAGGCCGTGGGTCAGCACGTGGATCTTGGCGTCGGCCCATTTGACGAACTCGCCGTTCATCCAGATGAAGCCTTCCAGCTGGTCGAAGGGAACGGATGCCATGGAAACCTCCCGCGGGCGGCGGCCCGCACATCATTGGTGTTGTTGTTTGTTTCGCGACAGCCGCATCGGGCGGCCGGATATCTTGAAGCGTAAGCGGATAATCGAACTCTGGCAAACTCAGGAAGTTCCGGAAAAACCGCGCTCCCTTGCCTTTTCGTTCGCAATCCGTCCAAAAGCTTGTCAAAAATTACCATTGCAGGGAAATTACGTCAATAGTACTGACATAATTTCCCTCTATGGACGGAGAAATGATGACGGATCGAAGCCCAGCTGCCGGAAAACCGATCAAGACGGCGATCACCGACGAGGACGGCATCGACTTCGCCATCATCGAACTGTTCTTCTTTGCCTATCGTGATTTCACCTCCGACCCCGACCAGATCCTGGCCGATTACGGCTTCGGCCGCGCCCATCACCGTGTGCTGCATTTCGTCAACCGCCGGCCGGGGCTGACGGTCGCCGAACTGCTCGACGTGCTCAAGATCACCAAGCAGAGCCTGGCGCGGGTGCTGAAGCAGCTGATCGACACCGACCATATCGTGCAGTTGCAGGGCCCGCGCGACCGCCGCCAGCGTGAACTCTACCCGACGGCCAAGGGCCGCGCCCTGGCGCTCGCCCTGGCGCGGCCACAGTCACGCCGCATCCGTGCTGCATTGGAAGATTCCGGAGCCAGCGAGCGCCCCTTGATCGAACGATTCCTGGAAGCGATGGTCAATCCGGAACTAAGGGCGCAGATAGACATTGTGCCTGCAAACATGTCAGGGAAAAGCCATGGAGACCATTGAGAGGGTGGACCAGCCGGCGGCGCCGGACGATGACGCGCCGCATCTGCTTGTGGTCGACGACGACACCCGCATCCGTAACCTTTTGAAGCAGTATCTGACCGAAAACGGCTTTCGCGTCACTGTCGCCGGAAATGCCGGCGAGGCCAGGCGCAAGCTCGCCGGGCTCGACTTCGACCTCCTTGTCCTCGACGTCATGATGCCCGGTGAAACCGGCGTCGACCTCACCAAGGCGCTGCGGGAGGAAAAGAACGTGCCCATCATGATGCTGACCGCGCTGTCGGAGACCGACAGCCGCATCACCGGGCTCGAGGCCGGCGCCGACGACTATCTGCCCAAACCCTTCGACCCGCGCGAGCTGATCCTGCGCATCAACAACATCCTGCGCCGCGGTGGCCCGGCGACGACGCCCAAGGTCGAGCAACTGGTCTTCGGCCCCTACACCTTCCAGATCGCCAGGCGCGAGCTGAAGCGTGGCGGCGAGGCGCTGAAGCTGACCGACCGCGAGCAGGAGATCCTGGCGATCTTCGCCGCGCGCGCCGGCGAAACCATACCGCGCCATGAGCTGGTCGGCGACGATTCGGAAGTCGGCGAGCGCACCATCGACGTCCAGATCAACCGGCTGCGCCGCAAGATCGAGCGCGATCCGTCCAATCCGGTCTGGCTACAGACGGTGCGCGGCATTGGCTATCGGCTCAGCGTGGAATAGCTGGGTCGTCGGCCGAGCGGGTTCAGTTGCTTGCTGGCAAAACTGTCAAACAAAAGTTTTTGGTTTGACAGTTTTGTTCCTGAACCCCGTGCCAGGCGATGGCATTCATCGCTTCATGCAGCATGCGCTCGCTAACGAAGTAGTTGCTTCTTAACCAAGTCGAGCGCATCCTCTCTCGCGGCTTGAGGAGCGATTTGCGCGTGGGCTTTTTGAGAATGCTTGTAATTTGCGCGATTGCGAGCGCCGGTGCCGGCGGCTTCGTCACCGTCGTTGAACACTTGATGTTTACCCCACCGCCGCCGGTCGCGCTCGACGCTCCGGTCCTTTTGAAGAAAGACCCGCCAAAGAAGCGAATATGGCGGCGAGCGCTGACGTAACTTCCGCACCGAGGATAGGACTGTCGGCAAAGCTGGCGATCTTCGGCCTTTGCTACGCTGGTGTCGCGGCTGGCCTGTTCCCTGAAACCTACCTCGCGGCACTGGGAACGCAGCGGCTGCTGATCCTCTATTTCCTGCTGCCCTTCATCGTCCTGCTCGGGATCGGCACGGCGGCACCATTCAGGGACCGACGCGCCCCGGCGGGTTATCCTCGGCATCGTTGTGCGGGTAGTGGGATCATCCGCAGGCCCGATTTTCTACGACCGGCTGTTTGACCCGGACCTGTTTGACGATCTCACCGCCTCGCTTCGAAGCAGCGGTGCAGGCCAGGCCATCCTGCGCATAAGCGACTATCTCTATTCGTCCTACACCAGCCGCCAGGCCTCGATCGGGACCGGCATATCCGCGATGCCAAGCTCCCATGTCGCCATGGTCACGCTTAACGCGCTGCTGCTTGGCAACATCAACCGGACGGCCGGAATCGTCGCCTGGCTCTACGTCGCAGTGATCATGTTCGGCTCGGTCTATTTCATGCCGATCTGAAGGCCAGGTCGGGCGTTCAAAAGTCGTCCCGCAATAGCCCAGATGATCGGCGTCAGCAGCATAGAAGCGTATCCATCGACCGCGTAGTGCCAGGCCAGGTGCACCGAGCCCAGCTGGATCGCGGCCAGAAACGCAATGCTGGCCCAGCGGAGCAAACGCCCAAAACGCCAGAGATAAATCGCGTTCAGGGTCGCGACAGCCACGTGCAACGATGGAAAGGCTGAAATGCCGCTGCCCAAGCGTGGCCCATCGAGCCCGGCATCGGCCAGCAGATAATTTTGCGTACCCAGCGCCGAGACGGGATAGGTCAAGTTGGTCGTCTGAAGGTAGTCCATCAGGGGAGAAAACGTACCTTCCCCATAAAAGGGCATAACGAATGCTGGCCCAACTGAAGCGAAGGCCGCCGCCAAAACGTTACCTATCAACACCCAGGTAAGGACGAACGTGACCAGAAACTGGGAACGCAGCCGCCCGTTCCTCGTTGAAAAAGCGACGCAAAACAAAACGATGAAAACCTCAGCGAACCAAAGATTGTAGAGAATGTTCAGCGAAAAGGTCATAGGGCCAAAGCCAAGCACAGGTTGAAAAAATCTCCATGCATCGACCCCGCCATGAATTGCCCTGTCGATCGCCGCCAGGGGCGTGTCGGCATAAAATGGTTGAATCCTGCTGAGTCCTCCCTTGATGCTGGTGAACATCGAGAAAAAGAGCGGGATGACGAGCGCAACCGGCAGTCCGGCTGCAATTCGATCCGGCAGGTTGTTGGCCAGCATGAGTTCCTTCAAGGCACGTAACGGTTGCTCTGGCCGTTGAATAATCAACCGAAGCAAGACCACAGCTAGAAGGATCAGGGTCACGGCTGCCCCAAAAAACAGGAAGTTTTTATTATATATTTTTAAGTTGATGGCGATGTTCCAATGCTCCGCGGCAATAAGCGCGAGTAGAACATAGGCGACTACCGTCACGAAAAATGGTTGATTGGCGCGCCAAGCCTCCGAAGTGCTACGGACCGCTAGCCGCGCTATCGACATTGAAGAAAATCTCCGGAACCAAGCGCTAGTTAAGCTGCTGCAGTATCCCCGAACTGCCCGCCAGCGCCAGACTTGCATAAATCTGGAACGCTATCGTGCAGATCGCAGCCGCCGAAATTGGCACGCCGAAGGGCACGACGCCCTTGCGGTCCAAGTGCTGTATATAGACGCGAAACGCCCCTGCCGGCAGCATGAAAGGGTTTTTCACGATCGCCGCGGTGGCGAGGGCGAAAACCAACAGCAGCACCGAGAACACGGCCAGACCGCTTCCACCGGTCAGAAACGGAACGACCGCCATCAGCTTGACGTCGCCGGCTCCGACCTTGCGTATTATCCAGAAAGGAAAGAGTGCAACGAACAGCACAAGTCCGGCGATCGCACTCAATCCCATATCCCACCACGATCCGCTTGCTACAGAAACAAGCTGGAGCGATCCCAGCCCAAGGCAAAGCAGCAATAGCACTTCGCGATTTGCTATCTTCTGGGTGACGAAGTCGAGCCAGGCGATCCTTGCCAGCAAAGGAACGGCGAGCGCTTTAAGCAGCAGCGATACGGCAAACAACATTCTACCGCTCGATGTTTTGCACGCTGGACGATAGCAGCTTCAGATTGTTGACCACGGTCGGATCATTGGGCGCCAGTTCGTAGGCCTTGAGGAAATTGCTGCGTGCATCCTGCAGCTTGCCGCGCAGCAGGTAGGAATAGCCGACATTGTTGTAGTACTCGGGCGTCGCGCCAACCAGCTTGAAGGCGCGGCCATAGGCCCGATCGGCAAGGTCGAAGCGGTGTATCCGGTCGCAGGAGGCGGCCAATCCCATCCAGGCGCCACCATCATTTGGAGCGAGCTGCGTCGCCTTGAAGAACAGGGCGCCGGCATTGCCGTAATTTTCAGCACGGAACTGGTTCTTGGCCTCGGCGACAGCCTGATCCGAGGCGTAATATTCTACGTCACCAACTGTCTTTAACCCGTCGAAAGCGTCACCAAAGGACGTCACGTCGCCTTTCGACGGCTCGTTGGTTCGAACGACACCGTCCGCCCCGTCCGTCTGGCAGCCGGCGAGTGCCGCCATGAACAGACAGGCCACGACTGCAATTGGCCTCTTCATACAATCTCCCCGTGAGTCCCCCGACCCATATTAGGACCAAAGCATATGTGCAACTAGAAGAGCATATGCGCAACTAGAAGAAAATGCCCTTCATGCGAATGACCACCGGCAGCATGATTACCATCATCACCACCGGAAAGATGCAGAGTCCCAGTGGGATCATCATTTTGACAGGCAAGGCATTGGCGCGCTCTTCCGCCTGCAGAACCCTCTGGCTGCGCATCTCCGCGCTGTAGACGCGCAGGGCATCCGTCAGGCTGGTGCCTAGTTCTTCCGACTGCCGGAACAGCACCGCCAGCGCCCGCGCCTCGTCAAGGCCAATGCGGTCAGCCAGTTCGCGAAGCCCTTCCCGAAGTGGCTTGCCGGCGCGCAGTTGCAGATTCATGATCGTGAGCTGAATTCCCAGCCATTTGTGCGTGGCCGCAAGTTCCTGGCTTACCCGTTCGACTGCGGCCTCAAGGCTCATACCGGCGTCGGCGCAAGTGATCATCATATCCATGAAATCAGGGAAGGCGCGACGATAGATCTGTTTCTGTGAATTCTCGAACCGGTCCAGCATGATGCTGGGAATGACGATGCAGCCTAACCCAAACAAGGCCGAGCCACCGAACGTTATGAATCCCGGCAGCCGTGGCGGCAGTATCCACGACAACAGGGCATACATGGCCAGAAACCCTATACAAACGGCGCCGAGGCGACAAACCGTGTAGACGAGAGGTGCACCCGCTCGATAAAATCCAGCGCGGAAGAGTTTCGCCTCCAGAGCATTGGGCTCGGTGCGTTCTTTCTCGATCGACTTGAAGTATGCGTCGACCGGCTTCTGCGCCGCGATCTTGGCGAGGCGGTCCCGTCCCAGGATCGATCGCGGATCGACAGAGCCTTCGCCCAAAAGGCTGTCCACGACCAGCTTTCGCGTTTGCAGTGCCGGCAGAAAAATCAGCGCCGCAAACAGGAACAGCGCCACTGCAGACGCGAAGACTGCGATGGAGACAAAGAAGGTCAGGTCGTCGGTGTTCGAAAACAGATTTATGACGCGCTCCTGTCAGAAATCGAAATTAACCATTCGGTACATGATGTAGTCTCCCAACAAGGCCCAGCTTCCAAAGATGACGAATGCAGGCGTGATGAGAGGACTGCTCCAGACTTTGCCGTAATAGCTGGGTGCGATCAGCCAGAGCAGCCCAAACATGACGAGCGGAAACAAGGAAATGATCCAGGCCGAGGCCCGGCCTTCGGCCGACAGCGCCCTGATCTTCAACCGCAGTATCTGGCGTTCCCGCAGCACGGTTGAGAGATTGGCGAGGATTTCGGTAAGATTGCCGCCGGTCCTCGCCTGAATCGAAAGGGATACGGATAGCAAATTGAGTCCCTCGAAGCCGACCCGTTGCGTTAATTTCCGCACGGCCTGCTCCATGCTGAGCCCGAAAGTAATCTCGTCAGAGACGATGCCGAATTCCGTGCCAAGCGGGTCAGGTATCTCGCGGGCAACGAGACCTATCGCAACCGAGGCAGGATGCCCTGCGCGCAATGAACGAACGATCATGTCCAGTGCATCGGGCAATTGCTTGGCGAATTTCTGAATCCGTTTGTTACGTGCCCGGCGCAAAACAAGGACAGGCAAGGCAAAGCCCACCACGAGAAAGATGATGAAGGCTGCCGGCGCTGCAAGGTGCAGGAAAAGCCACAGCAGCAAAGCCGACGCCAGGCCGGCCAGAAAAAACGACGCTGCGAAGGTCATCGGGTTTCCGGTGATGCCGGACTGCGTATAAAGCCTGTTCAGCGAGACAAAGCCGAAGATAAAATCTCCTGAATCGGTCAGGCCGCGTTCTCGCAGCAAACCTTGCAGGGTTTGTTCCGCGGGTGCGTCATCAGCGAGACGGCGGAGCCGATGGTTCACCGCCACTATGCGGGAGCGGCGACCGGCCAGGGAAAGGTAAAGGGCTTCGCCAGCAAGGATCACGGAAGCTGCCGCGAGCATGTAGATGAAATAAAGCAGCGCCTGTCCGGTAAGCATCAGAGGGCGACCTGCGGATTGAAGGCATCCTTGGCGAAATGGAGCCCCAGCGTTGCGGCCTCAGGAGCGAAGCGCGGACGGACACCGGTGGCGCGAAAATCCCCGACAATCGTCCCATCCGCGGCTACCTCGCGCCTCACGAAGTTATAGATTTCCTGAAGTTGGACGACGTTGCCTTCCATGCCGGTAATCTCGGAAATCGACGTTACGCGCCTGCCGCCATCGGCGAGCCGCTGCGTCTGCACGATGATGTCGATGGCTGAAGCAATCTGCGCCCGGATGGAGTCGTGCGTCATTGGCATGCCGGCCATGCCGACCATCTGCTCCAGACGAGAAATAGCGTCGCGAGGCGTGTTGGCATGGATAGTGGTCATCGACCCCTCATGGCCGGTGTTCATGGCCTGCAGCATGTCAAAGGCCTCCTCGCCGCGGACCTCGCCGACGATGATGCGGTCCGGCCGCATGCGCAGCGCGTTCTTCAGCAGCTCGCGTTGACGAACCTCGCCTCTGCCCTCGACATTGGGCGGACGGGTCTCCAGACGGCCGACATGCGGCTGCTGCAGTTGCAGTTCCGCCGCGTCCTCGATGGTGATCAGGCGCTCCCTGGCCGGGATGTAGCTCGACAGCGCGTTGAGCAAGGTCGTCTTGCCGCTACCGGTGCCGCCCGAAACCAGGATCGACTTGCGCGCCTGAACGGCGATCCGCAGCAGTTCGATCATTGGCGCGCGTATCGAATTGAACGCCATCAGGCGCTCAAGCGAATAGGGATTCTTGGAGAATTTGCGGATCGACACCAGCGGACCGTCTACAGAAATCGGTCGCACCGCGATATTGACACGCGAGCCGTCTGCCAGGCGAGCGTCGACCATAGGCGCCGATTCATCGACGCGCCGGCCGATAGCCGAAACGATCTTGTTGATGACACGCAACAGATGCGCCTCGTCGCGGAAACGGATTGCCGTCTCCTCGATCACGCCGCGCCGCTCAATGAACACGCGGTCGTGCGTGTTGATGAGGATATCGGTGATGGAATCGTCCTTGAGCAGCGGTTCGATCGGTCCGAGACCGAGCATCTCGTCAGCGGTGTCGCTGGTCAGTTGGTCCAGCTCGCGGGCGTTTAGCGGCACGGTACGCGTGCGAACGAACTCGCGCACGATCGGGCGGATCTCGTTGAGGATCTGGTCCTTGGAGGCTGTTTCAAGAGCGGAAAGATTGAATCTGTCAATCAGGTGTCGATGTAGCTCGACCTTGAGGGTCAGAAAATCGTTGCCGTGCGGTTCGACGTCGGGCGGCGGGGTTGGTGCCGAAACACTTGCCGGGAGCGGCGCTGGCTGCTGCAGCGCCTGCGGTTCACTCGGTCCCTTTATGAAGCGGCCCAACATTTCGCCCAGCCCTCTAAAATCCCCAGGCTGAAACTAAGCGTTAACCACGAGGGGCACAAGCGCCGAACAAGGCCAAGGCGACCGATACTTACAACATAGTTAAAAACGGCTTTCGGAAATAGACGCTTTATCTTTCCTCAAAGCGGCCTTCCGCCGATCCTCACGGAACCTTTCGGTACGCAACAAGCCGTGCACCTCTGGAAGCCATCTCTAACCCACTAGATATAAACGAATATGCAGGACCGCTAATTCATTTGTGCCGTAACCGCACCGTGGCGGAATTGTGAATGAATGGTTAAGACGACTTGAAAAATCAAGCGAATCAAGATCTTGTCAAAATCTAAGCCACTTGTGATCAGGTATTCGAAGGTTAAGGAACCGTTAATCCGTTTGACTCTGCTTTTTGGTGGGACCTAGGATTGAGGTGACGGGGGATGCTTGGGTATGGGGTTCATCCTTGGCTCTGTCTCGTCGGGTTGAAACCTCCAGAGGGAGAAATTGACATGAAAAAGCTCATGGCGATGACCCGGCAGTTCCGCGACGATGAAAACGGCGCTGCTATGGTCGAATATTCTATCTTGATCGGCATCATCGCGGTGGCCGCTATCGGCTTCATCATCGGCATTGGTTTCTGGGTCACGGGCCGTTTCAGCGGCCTTTGCGACGCCATGAACAACTCCGGCGTCGGAAGTTGCTCCAGCGGTGCCGGTTCTTGATCGTTTGATCGACATCAGGCCCGGGTTATCCAACCCGGGCCTGAATTCAGTCGTGGCGGGCGAATTCCCGCTCTATTGGTTGGGGGCTTGGGGTTATGCGCGCCAACACGCTTATTATGATAGTCCTCGCCGGCGTCTTCGGAGTGCTGGCGGTCGTGCTGATCAACATCTGGCTGGCTGGCCAGCGTAGTGCCTTGGCTCAATCAAACGGCACAGGCAATACGATCGTTGTCGCGGCACTGCCACTTAAGTTCGGCGACACGTTGAGCGCCGACAAGTTGCATGAGATAGCCTGGCCCGCGGGCGCAGTCCCGGCCGGAGCGTTCAAGACCACCAAGGAAGCCTTGGCCGGCAGTGGCGCAAGGCAGGCACTGCAGGCGATCAGCACCAATGAGCCGATCCTCGCCAGCAAGATCACCGGTCCGGGCCAACGCGCCACGCTTTCGGCCGTACTTGGCGAAGGCATGAAGGCCGTATCCATCCGCGTCAACGACGTGCTGGGAGTAGCCGGCTTCGTCTTCCCGGGCGACCGGGTTGATGTGCTGCTGACGCGCTCGGTACGCGGCGATGACGGTGCGGACAAGAGTTTTGTCGACGTTCTGCTGCAGAGCATGAAGGTGCTCGCCGTCGACCAGGTCGCCGACGTGAGCAAGGACAACCCGACGGTGGTTAAGTCGGTGACGCTCGAAGCCAGCACAAAGGACGCCCAGAAACTGACGCTGGCTGCCGGCGCGGGGCAGTTGTCTCTTGCACTGCGCCAGGCCGCCGCCAGCAAGGGCGAGACGACCGAGCGCATCACGCTTTCCGACCTGAACGGCGAGACGCCGGACGATGTCGCAAAGAGGCAGGCCGAACTGGACAAACAGGCCGCAGCCGACGCCGCAGCCGCCGCCGAACGCCAGCGCGCGGATGACAAGATCGCCGGATTGGAAAAGGCCGTGGACAGGGTGGGAAACCAGCTCGACCAGTTGAGCAAGGTCAAGCCGGTTCCGGCCGTGGTGACGGCACCCGCATCAAACGAAGTCGTAAAGGAAGTTATCAAGTATTTGGAGCCTGCACCGCCGAAGAATGTTACAGTGGGCGTGTTTCGCGGCGTGAAGCTCGAATCCTATGACGTGCCGCGACAACCATAAAAGGACGCGCGGCGAAGCGGGGGCTGCCGGCGGCAGCAGTTTGGGAGATGGGGATGCAGGGGTTTTGGATGAGGGTAGCGGCGGCCGCGCTGTCCTGTTTGGCAGCGCAGCTGACTTCGAGCCTTGGGGCTGAAGCAGCCGATCGCTTCATCGACGTATCGAACCCGAGCGTCCATCGCATCTTCCTGCCGATGTCGCAGTCGGTGACCCTCCAGGTGAGCGCCAATCTCGGCGATATTGTTGTCGGCGACGAGAAGATCGCCGATGCCCAGCCGATGACCGACCGCACGCTTTATGTCATCGGCAAGAGCGCCGGCACCACAACGGTCAATCTCTTCTCCCCGGAAAAGCGCTCGCTCGGTGTCATCCAGATCGAGGTCGGCGTCGACGTCAGCGACATGGCGCAGGCGATCCGGCAGGTGGCGCCCAGGGCGCGCATCGAAATCGGTTCGATCAACGGCAAGGTCAGGCTCGGCGGTCACGTCAAGGATGGCGCCACGCTGGCGTCGATCCTGGAAGTGGTGCAGCAGTATGGCCCCGACGCGATCATAAATTCCGTCATCGTCGACGACAGCCAGCAGGTCAATCTCGAGGTCCGCGTGCTGGAGGCCAAGCGCAACGCCGGCCGCGATCTCGGCGTGTCGATCAGGAGCACGAACGGCAGCGGCACGACACGCGCCGCAACCGGCATCGCCACCGTCGACAAGGACAATATAGTGCTCGGCCCGGGCGATATACTCACCGGCCTGCTGTCGACCAGCAATCCCTTCGCGGCTCTGATCACCCGCGTCATTGACAGCAACATCAAGGTCGACCTGATCATTGAAGCGCTTGAGGCCAAGGGCGTCGTACGCACGCTTGCCAATCCCAACCTGACAACGCTTTCCGGCGAGCCGGCCAGCTTCAACGCCGGCGGCGAAGTCCCTATCCGTGTCGTCGGCAATGATGGCGAGGTAACCATCACGTACAAGCAGTTCGGCGTTAATCTGCTGTTCACGCCGGTCGTCCTCGACGACGGCAAGATCCATATGAAGCTGGCGCCGGAAGTGAGTGACCTCACCGGTTTCACCAGCGCCGGCGACCCGATCTTCACCAACCGCAAGCTTGATACCGTCGTCGAACTGCGCGACGGCCAGAGCTTCGCGGTTGGAGGGCTGCTGTCCAGCAAGACCACCAAGCTGCAGGAACAGGTGCCGTGGCTCGGCCAGGTGCCGGTTATCGGGACGCTGTTTCGAAATTCGAGCAACCAGAAAGAAGAGACCGAACTGGTGGTCATCGTCACGCCGCACGTGGTGCGGCCGGTCAAGCCCGGCGAACAGCTGGCGACGCCGTTCGACAAGACGCGGCCGGCCAACGATCCGGAATTCTTCGTGCTCGGTCAGCTTGAGGTGAACAAGGATATGATCCGAAAATATGAAACGGGCGACGGCGTCACCGGCCCCTATGGCCACATGCTGGACTTCAAATCGAAGGACAAGATGCTCTATGTCAAGAAATAGCGCCTTGATCCTCATTCTGTGCGCCGGTGCACTATCGGGCTGCGCCGCCGACTATCTGAACCACTATGACACGGTGACCCTGGCCGCCGGCGACACGCAGAAATTCAATTCGCTGCTGCAGACGGTAGATCCGTTCAATCCGAACGCGAAGAACACACATATCGAAGGCGACGGCGCGCGGGCTGCCGCTGTTGCCCAAGGCTACAAATTTCCACCGCCACCGCCGCCACCGCCTGCGATCACGGTCAATGTAGGCGGGGCGGTGAACAACGGAGCGAATTGAACAGAAGGATGCGGTTGCGATGCGCTGGGTGAGCGAGGGGCCCGGTGCAAGGAAGCAGAGAGTAAGGTCATGTTGGGGACCATTAGGGCGTTCTGGAACGATCAACGCGGCATAGCGATGATCCTTGTCGCAATCATGCTGCCCGTTCTGGTTGGCTTCGCGTTGCTTGCCATCGACATGGGCCGCGCCACCGGGCTGCATAATGATCTTCAAAAAGGTGTGGACGCGCTTGCGCTTGCAGCAGCGGCGGAACTCGACGGCAATTCGGATGCGATCACCCGGGCCAACCGGGCGGTAACCAATCTTCTCGCCAACACAACGAAGTTTTCGACCGCAGGCGACCACACGCTTGCCCTATCTGACGTTACTGTAACGTATTTGACCGGAATACCCGCCAGCGACAGCACGACGCTAAGCGCCGCCGGCGTCGACTCCAACGGGGTGACCTGGGCCAGCACGGACCCCAAGGCTGTGAAATTTGCCGAAGTGACGGTCAACGCCTCCGGTCTGGCGGACGGCGCGGGCGCTTTCGAAACCATCTTCCCAGCCAGCTTCGTCGGCAGCAACAACAGGATGGACTTGCAACCGCAGGCGGTTGCCGGGTTCACCAATGCATTGTGTCAGTTCACGCCGATGTTCATCTGCAATCCTTATGCGTCGCTTGGCGCCCTGCAAACGGCGGTGTCTGGAACACAGAAGCCGATGATCTGGCTCAAGGAGCAGACCGGCGGCAACAACGCCCAGTATTTCCCCGGCAACTATGGCTTCCTGTCATCGCCGGAGGGCGACAAGTCGACGCAAAAACTGACGGAAATGTTCGCGGTGACCAGTCCGGCCGCCTGCTACGACCAGAGCGGCGTGACGACCCGCCCGGGCAACATTCCTCCCGTAAACGACGGGATCAACACGCGTTTCGACATTTATCCCAATGGCAACAGCGGCAAGTTGGTCCCGGCCGAAGCTCCGCCGGCCCCGAATGTCCGAAAGGGCATGTCAGTGAAGAAAACCGGCAACAATTGCATCTATGAAGTGCCCAGCAACCCTGCACAGTACAAGGCGCTGCCCAGGGACAATTGCTTTGGCTCGGGCACTTGCACACAGGCGGGTGTGCTTGGCGATGGTTTATGGGACTTTTCAGGGTACTGGACCGTCAACCATGGGAATGCCGCCACTACCGGGGTGTTGACCGCGTGCGGCGCAAACCCCAGCCGCTACTGTGTCTACAAATACGAAATCAACAATCCGACTTTGAAGAGCGGCCAGGAGAAGACACCTCCTCAGTGCAACACGACGACCCAGACAGCGGACCGGCGGCTTCTCTATGTCGCGATTATCGACTGCGCGGCCAACGTAGTTAAGGGTGGTAGCCAGACCCTGCCAGTGCAAGCCTTCGCCAGCGTGTTCGTTACCGAGAAGGCCGGAGGGTCACCTAACGCCGATATCTATGGCGAGATCCAGGATATCAGCACTACCGTCGGCCAAGGCACGCTGAAGAAACTTCAGCGCAACGAAGCGCAGCTTTACCGGTAGAACCATGCTGGTCACGCTCAGGAAAATCATTCGGCATTTCAAGGGCGACGAGGATGGCGTCGTCCTGGTCGAGATGGCGATCGTCACACCATTTGTGCTGCTGTTGGCCGCCGGCGTGTTCGAATTCTCGAACGTGCTGAACACACGCATGCTCCTTGACGCCGGCGTCAAGGATGCGGCCCGCTATATGGCGCGCTGCAGCAGCGACTGGGACACTTGTTCGGGGTATGCAAAAAACCTTGCAGTGAATGGAGCCATATCTGGCGGCAGCGCAAGAGTGACAGGATGGACTACAGACGAAGTCACCATCAGCAAGTCATTATCTACTCCAGCGATTGATGCCGGCACCGGTACTGAGCTCTACCTCAGCAGCACCGCCAACGTCGATGTGGTGCAGGTCAGCACATCATACCCGTACGCGGGTGTGGGGTTCTGGTCTTATCTCGGTTTCGGTCAGATCAGCCTATCGGTATTCCATCAGGAGCGTGTCCTCGGATGGTGATGCTGCGGCGCAAATTCTGGGCAAGCGAGTCCGGCGCGACGATGGTCGAGATGGCCATCGCCATGCCGCTGCTGCTGACGCTGCTGCTCGGCTTCGTCGACTTCGGCTATGCCTTCTACCAATGGAACGCCGCCAACAAGGCAGTGCAGGCCGGAGCACGGCTGGCGCAAATCTCCGGTCCGGTCGCCAGCGGGCTTTCACTCGAGGCAAAGACGCCGAGCGACTCGCTGGACGTCGGCAAAGCGGTCCCGGCCAACACGTATAATTACATCTGCACGGCCAGTGCCGCGGGAGTTGCCTCCTGCACCTGCGGAACGGGCGCTACGTGCCAGGACCTCACGGCGAGTCAGGCTGCTTTTGACTTCATTTACACTGGCAGCGGCAGCCGGGCTGGAATGCACACGTTCTTGCCGATGCTTGCAAAGTCCGAGGTGAGGATACAATACCAGGCCTCAGGCCTTGGATATTGGACGCGTCCGAATGGCCCTGTACCAACCATCACCGTCAGCATCACCAATCATCCCTTCCAATTCTTCTTCCTGGGCGGACTGCTCGGATTCGGAAACCTCACCATGCCCTCCATGCTGAGCACGGTTACGGGCGAAGATTTGAAGAGCACCTATCCATGAATGCCATCAACACCAAGGTTACACCGACCAAGCGAAAGCAGGTGGCGCTGTTCTCGTCGGATCCGAACTTCAAGCGCGAAGTGACGACACGGCTCGATGCGCTGGCGATCTACGACGTCAGGGTTTCGGATACCGGCGACTTTCTCAGGGGTCCGCCCGCAGACACGCGCCCCGGCATCGTCATCCTCGACCTCGGCAAGGGCGAGTTGCTCGGCAGGCCCGACATCGTCGAAGCGCGCGCCCTTTGGGCAACCGTGCCGCTGATCGCGGTCTCCGACGAGCTGTCGTCGGAACAGACGCGCGTGCTGGTGCGCATGAACGCTTCGGACTGGCTGCACAAGCCGCTCGACGGCAAGGAGCTGCTGAACGCAGTGACCTTCCACGACACCGGCAACCAGGGCACCAAGAGCCGCATCATCACCTTCATCAGCGCCAGCGGCGGCGCCGGCGCCACGACGCTTGCTTTGTCGGCGGCCGAATTCCTGGCGTCGAAGTCGACGGAACGCGGGGCCTCCACCTGTCTGGTCGACCTCGATTTCCAGAGCGCCAATTGCGGCGCCTACCTCAACCAGTTCAACCAGTTCGACCTCGGCGGCATCATCGGCCAACCGGAGAGGCTCGACGTCGAGCTGATGGATGTCATCAAGCTCTCGCGTCCGTCCGGGCTGACGCTCTATTCCTTCGAGAGGCCGCAATTGCCTTTCGAGCCGCAGGGCGCCGATTTCGTGTTTCGTCTGCTGGACCTCGTCGCCTACCGGTTCGACGACATCGTCATCGACCTGCCGAACATCGAGACGCGCTGGCACAATTCCGTGCTGTCGACGAGCGATGAGATCTTCATCGTCTTCGAACTCAACGTCGCCTCGCTGCGGCAAGGCAAGCGGCTCTACAAGAAGATCCGTGAATTGCGTGGCAATGCTGTAAGCATCACGCTGGTCGCCAACAAGCACAAACGCAAATGGTTCGGGAACCACTTTTCGCGCAGCGAACTCGAAAAGATTTTCAAGGCGCCGCACATCAAATCGGTCGCGCTGGACAATGCGCTTCTGGCAGATGCGTTGAACCGTGCTATCCTGCCTGCCGAGGTGGATGGGCGCGCGCGCTTCAACAAGGACTTGAAGCGGATGTTCAAAGAGCGGCTTGATGACGCTGCCAAATAAGTATCGGCCAGGTAGGAATCGGATTGGCCCGGGATTGGCCTGCGTCGTGGCCATGGCGCTGGCGATGTCGGTCCAGGATTTCGCCAGCGCGCGATCGGCACTTGCGGATCGGCCGCCGCTGCCGGCAATGGGGCCCAGCCTGCGCAAAACTGTCGCCTTTGAAACCACGGAACAACCCGGAACGATTGTTATCCGCAAGGGCGAGAAAGCGCTTTATCTGGTGACCCGACAAGGCCAGGCGCTTCGCTATCAGATCAGCGTCGGCCGCGACGGATTTGGCTGGACCGGGGTCGTCAAGGTGGGGGCCAAGACCGAATGGCCGGAATGGCGCCCGCCCCGCGAAATGCGCGCCCGCCAGCCGGAATTGCCGCAAATGGTGCCTGCCGGCCCCTACAATCCACTCGGCGCCAGGGCGCTCTATCTGCTTCGGGACGGGCGTGACACGCTCTATCGGATACACGGAACCAACGACCCGTCAGGGGTTGGCTTCGACGGAACATCGGGGTGTTTTCGCCTCACCAACACCGATGTGATCGATCTCTTCAAACGCGTCGCGATCGGCGCAAAGGTGGTGGTTCAATGACGATGATCAGCGAACCGGACATGCCGGCTATTGAGATTGGGACAGCAACCCGCGTTGCAGAGCAGGCTGCAGTTGGGAAACCGAGCGACAAGAGCATTATCGGCGCGGTCATCATCGGCACGTCCCTGATCACCCTGGTGAATATAATAGCCGCGGTTTATCTCTACCGCGGCATCAGCGATATGCGCTTTTTGGAAGGGCGCTTGGAACAACTCGGGACGTTCGAACAACGAATCGGGGGCCGACTGGATACGGTCAACAACGGTTTTCAGAGCCGATTTGAAAAACTGGACAGTCAACTGCAGAGCAGCTTCGGTGAGATCAACAGGAGCATAGCCCGGCTGGAACAGAACCAGCCCCTTGCCCGTGACGACGTCATGTCGAGCGCAGCGGAACCTTCGATGGTCGCGGCCAACGCCGTGGCGGAGGCACCCGCCGCTGTCGATGGTGAAGACGCGACCGAGCCCAGCGTGGTCAATGCGCCGCGTGCTCCGAAAAAGAGGATCGTCGCTACAGCGCCTGCCCCAAGCCCAAACTACCAGCGCATAGAACAGGCCGACGGCAAGGTTTACTACAGAAAGATCAACTAGGGCAATTCCAAGAAAAGTGTGACGCGGTTTTTTGCGGTCGCCGTTCCGTGAAACGGCGAAACGCTCTAGCGCTGGAAGACGTGGTCTGCCTTAGTAATCTCGCTGCAGAGCAACAAGCCTCGCGGCCAGCGCTTCGGACCGCTGTCGGGTCTCGCTCAGGAAGGCAACATGACAGTAGGCGCATGCTGTCAGACCCAGAAACAGCACAAGGCTGTTCTTCAAGGTGAAATCGGGGGTACCGTGAACGAGGCGATCGTGCTCGCTGTTTCGGAATGGCTGGTGACGGCGATCATCAACCCGGCAAAAAGCAGGGCGACATGATTTGCAAGGAAGAAGAAGGCAGCCGACTTTCTTGTGCGGCACGCCGTCCAGCAAACGATCGACGCGGCGGCCAGGATGGAGGCATCAACGACCATCGACGCTCCCAGATAGAGATCGATCTGTTGCCAGAACATCGTCGACAGCGGCCTTAGTTCAAGCCAGATCCACCACATTGTGGGACTGGCCGGATAAGCCCCCAGCAAGAAGGCCGCCATGCGCTCCCCCGCCAGGATCAGCAGGATCAGAGCTGGGAAGGCAAAGAGCATTACCGACTTGCGCTTCATGTCACCCTCGACAATCTGGCATTCAAGATAGATTGCATAGATTGAGCGAGGCTTAACGGAGCGTTGGTGGTCCTGCGGCAGCGTGGCCAGCGGCGCATGGCAGGCTGCATGTCAGAAAGAGCCATTCGCCATCAGTTGTTTTGGCTGAGCACGAGCGTCACCACCTTCGGCTCGACTCGTTGCAGACATCGTTCCGGAATATTGGGCCACATCGCCTTGGCGCATCCCTCGTTTTCGCCTGGCGCCGGCGCCAGCGAGAGTTCTGAGCTACGGGCTTCCTCGGCGGTCGACAGGAATACCTGTGTAGCCAGCGCAGTCGCCATGGATACCTGGACGAAGATAAGGGCGTAGGCAAATCGTCTGATCATCCGCTCGTAACGCTCGATCCGCGAAGTGGTTCCAACGCAACGCACCGGTGAACCCTTGATCACGATACTTGCGATTCCGTGCCTGCTGGTCGTCGGCCGCCATGCCACGGCTGTTCCAGAACGGCTCGGCGTGGAATAGAATGCCGCTGACGGTCGCCGTTTGGCCATAGACGAGTGCCATCGACGAGCGACCAGCGGAAGGACACATGGCGACCACGCAACTGGAACGGCCCGAACATGGCGGCTTCGGCACGCGCATATTACGCGCGCTGAAAGCCATGCCGCGCGCCTGGAACCGGTTCTGGCGCCTGGTCGCGCTCTATATGCCGAAGCGGCTTTATGCCCGCTCGCTGATCATCGTCATCGCTCCGATGATCCTTCTGCAATCGGTTGTCGCCTTCGACTTTATGGAACGCCACTGGGCAACGGTGACGCGGCGCTTGTCGCAGGCCACCGTGAGCGACATCGCCGCCATCATCGACATGATCGAGACCTATCCGCACGACGGCGACTACGCCAACATCATCCGCATCGCGCAGGACCGCATGCAGTTGAAAGTCGACCTCCTGCCGCCCGACCCGCTGCCCGCGCCCGGACCCAAGCCCTTCTTCTCGATCCTGGACGATGTCCTTTCGACCGAGATCACCCGCCAGATCAACCGCCCGTTCTGGATCGACACCGTCGGCAATTCCAACATCGTCGAGGTGCGCATCCAGCTTGAGGGCAAGGTGCTGCGCGTCTTCGTACGCCGCAGCCAGGCCTATGCCTCCAACACCCACATCTTCCTGATCTGGATGGTCGGCACCTCGCTGGTGCTTTTGACGATCGCCATCCCCTTCCTGCGCAACCAGATCCGGCCGATCCTGATGCTGGCCGAGGCCGCCGAAAGTTTCGGCAAGGGCCGGCCGATGCCGCGCGACTTCCGCCCCCGCGGCGCCGAGGAGGTTCGCCGCGCCGGCTTTGCCTTCATCCAGATGCGCGAGCGCATCGAACGCCAGCTGGAACAGCGCACCGCCATGCTGACCGGCGTCAGCCACGATCTCCGAACCATCCTCACCCGCTTCAAGCTGCAGCTGGCGCTGGCCGGCGGCAAGCCCGAAACCAAGGCGGCGCTCAACCAGGACATCGACGACATGCAGTCGATGCTGGAAGGCTATATCGCCTTTGCCCGCGGCGAAGCGTCGGAAGATGCCGGCCATTTCGATCTCGATGCCTATTTCCAGAAGCTCGGCGAGGAGGCGTCGCTGCACAAGCGCAAGCTGTCGACCGTGCTCGCCGGCGATCCGGACGTGCATGTGCGCCCACACGCTTTTGCCCGGCTGTTGTCCAATGTCGCCGGCAACGCCTTGCGCTATGCCAAGACGGTGGAGATCAGCGCCAATCACGGCCGCGGCTCGCTGGTCGTGACCATCGATGACGACGGTCCGGGCATTCCGCTGGAAAAGCGCGAGGACGTGTTCAAACCGTTTGTGCGGCTCGACGAGGCGCGCAACCTCGACGCCAGCGGCACCGGCCTTGGCCTCTCCATCGCCCGCGACATTGCCCGCAGCCATGGCGGAGACATCATGCTGGACGACAGCCCGCTCGGCGGCCTGCGGGCCGTGATCACGGTGCCTGCCTGATCAACGCATGATCCCCTAAGGCGGCTCGGCCAAGAACCACCTTCATCCGCACGTCATGAAATCATGGTCAAGAGCGCGCATGAAGCGCGCGACCTCAGTTGATTCGGCTCAGCCGCCTCACTTCGACCTCGTGCCTGCCCGGGTACGCTGGAGCGAAGCGAGGGCAGCCGCGTGGGTGCCGTTCCGCCATCGCATCAAGGCAACCGACGATCCGAGCAAAGGACCGCCATGCGCATCCTGATGGTCACCGACGCCTGGCGCCCACAAGTCAATGGCGTCGTCCACACGCTGGAGCGGCTCACCGAAACGCTGAAATCCTTCGACGTTGCGGTCGACTTCCTGACCCCGAACATCTTTCGCACCTTGCCCTTGCCGACCTACCCCGACATAAGGCTGGCGCTGACCACGCCCGGCCATGTCGCGCGGCTGATCGAGGCACGCAAGGCCGACCACATCCACATCGTCACCGAGGGACCGCTCGGCATCATGGCGCGCCGCTATTGCCGCAACGCCGGCCGTCCCTTCACCACCAGCTATCACACCCGCTTTCCCGAATATCTCAGCGCCCGCCTGCCGGTGCCGGAGAGCTGGGCCTACCGCTGGCTGCGCGATTTCCACAATTCCGGACAAGGCACGCTGGTTGCCACACAGTCGCTGGCCGACGATCTCGCCGCGCGCGGCTTCAACAAGCTCAGGCCGTGGACGCGCGGCGTCGACACCCACCATTTCCGCCCGGACAAAAAAAAGGACCTCGGCTTTCCCGGCCCGGTGTTCCTGTGCGTCGGCCGTGTCGCCATTGAAAAGAACCTGAGCGCCTTCCTCGATCTCGACCTGCCCGGCAGCAAGGTCATCGTCGGCGAGGGGCCGGAACTGGCCAAGCTCAAGGCGAAATATCCGCAGGCGCATTTCCTCGGCCACCGTCCGAACGACGAACTGGCCGAAATCTACGCCTCTGCCGATGTCTTCGTTTTCCCGAGCCGCACCGACACGTTCGGCAACGTCATCATCGAGGCGCTGGCCAGCGGCACGCCGGTCGCCGCCTATCCGGTCACCGGACCGATCGACATTGTCGGCGACGGCATCGGCGGGGCGGTGTCGACCGATCTGCGCGAGGCCGCGCTCGCCGCGCTAAACGTCGACCGCGCCGAGGCGCGCGAACGCGCCATGCGTTACAGCTGGAAAGCCTGCGCCGAAATGTTCATGGACACGGTGGAAGAGGCGCTTGGCACCAAGCGGAAGCTTGCCGCCTAGGGGCAGTTAGAACAAGCGCCCGCCGTCCGGCACCTTGCGCTCGATGGCGCCCAGCACCACGGCGCCCTCTTCGTCGGGAAAGCCGAGCGTCAGCACTTCGGACATAAACGGACCGATCTGGCGCGGCGGGAAATTCACCACCGCAAACACCTGCCGGCCGATCAGCGTTCCCGGCGCATAATATTTGGTGATCTGCGCCGAGGATTTCTTCACGCCTATATCGGGGCCGAAATCGATCTTCAGCTTGAACGCGGGCTTGCGCGCTTCAGGGAAAGGCTCAGCCTCGACAATGGTGCCGGCACGGATGTCGACACGATCGAAATCGGCAAAGCTGATCTCGGGCTTGCGCGCGCTGCTCGAACTCATCTTCTTTTCTTAGCGACGATCAGGCGTTGCCATAGGTCTCGAACAGGACGCCGGCCAGCGCATCCTTGGCCGAGGTTCCCGACCAGACGACGAACTGGAAGGCCTGAAAATAGCATTCGCAGGCTTCCAGCGCCGACGACAAAAGCACCTCGACCTGCTGGCTCGACGGCTCGACCCCGCCGGCGAGCAGCAGCGACTGGCGAAACATGATCGCGCCCTCCTGCTCCCACAGGTCGAAATGGCCAAACAGCATCTGCTCGTTGATCAGCGACAACAGCCGCATCACTTCCAACGCACGGGCTTCCGGCACCTTGATGTCAAACGCGCAGGCCAGATGCAGCGCCTCGAAATCCTCCATCCACGAGAAAGAGACGTGATAGTCGGTCCAGCTGCCGGCGACCGAGATCGAGATTTCGTCATCGCCGGCCCGCTCAAAGGACCAGTCATTGTTATGGGCCACCTGCTCGATGACATCCACCGGGTGGATTTCGCGGGAGAATTCGAGTTCGAGAAGTTCCATGGAATGCTTCCTGTGTTCAGGGGAGCGCCACACGCTCCGCGGGGCACACACGACGAACAATCTTGTCTAGAACTCGGACGGCCAGGACTTCACGACACAAAGACCCCGGACCGGACCCCACCGCCCGGCCGCATGACCCTGCTCCGAATCATGCAACAAATTCAGTCTATTGATCGGGAGTCGCGTGAACAGCCTAATTTTTCGCACTGCGTCATCCGCATGTGGAAAGGCGCTGTCACAAAGATTCATGCATCGCCGGTAAACGATTCACGGCAAAGCACTTTTTCGGATTGCGCTTTGTGGAAAAGTTTAAAGATTATTTTTTTGCTTTGGGCTTTGCCGCCGCCGCAGGTGCGGCCTGACCGGTCAATTCGGCAAGCCTGGCCTCGAGCGCATCGATGCGCGCGGCCAGCCTGGTGTTTTCTTCGCGCGCCTTTGCGGCCATGTCGCGGGCAGCCTCGAACTCCTCGCGCTGCACCACGTCCATGGTGTTGAGGATGCGCTCGGCCTGCCCCTTGAAGGCAGTCTCCACCTCGCGGCGCACGCCTTGCGCAGCACCCGCGGCATCGGTCATCAGCTTGGCGAATTCATCGAGAATGCGGTTCGGTCCGGTCGACATGGCAAATCCTCGCTTGCTGGGATTGACGTAGTGGCGCCGCGCCCGGAATGCAAGAACGTTGAAGCTGGTGCGGCTTCATGTCGGATTCGATTTGCCCTACGGTCCGGGCCGATAAATTGCTATTATCGCAAGTGAACTCTTGGAAGGACGATAGCCAGGATGGTCAGCGTGGACTTGGGGAAGCGCCTTGCAGCACTTGATGCAGCCCTTGCCAAAGGCATTTCGGATGCCGATGCCGGCCGGGCTAAGCTCGGCGACGAGGTGCTGGACAGGCTTGAAGCCAAATACAAGGCAATGGCAGAGGCTGATCATCACGGACCGGTCGCCTAAGCATGATTTTTCCTCGCGACCTGCATCAAGCAACGAGTCGCTCTCACTCAGGATCAACCGATGGCAACGCCTCCGCGCCGACCGACAAATCCGATGGAAGCCGCTGAAGCTGCCTTCAAGCCAATCAAAAAACCGGCGCAACCAATTCGCGAACATGCCGCCGCGCCGAACGTCAGGGAACTTGTGTCGATCAGGATCGATCGCGCCGTGCTGGATCACTTCCAGGAAGATGGTCCCGGCTGGCAGGACAGGATCAACGACGCGCTCAGGCAATTGGTCGCCGGCAAGCCGCAGAGTTGAGCCCTCCATCTGCGGCATCAAGGCAACCATCACCTTGCCTTGACCCCGCCAAAACCCTGCCGCATGGTCCGCGCCCGAACGCGAGCCCTTCCGGGAGACCCTGTTGAACGACTATTTCCTGCTGCCGATGGCGTCGCTGCCTTTCCCCAACATTGACCCGATCCTGGTCCAGATCGGCCCGCTGGCGGTGCACTGGTACGGCATTGGCTACATCGTCGGCATCCTCTTCGCCTGGTGGTACGCCAAGCGGCTCGTCACCAACACCAGGCTGTGGCCGGACGGTGTCTTGCCGATGAAACCCATCGATCTCGATGATTTCATCGTCTGGGCCGCCGTCGGCGTCGTGCTTGGCGGGCGTACCGGCTACGTGCTGTTCTACGATCTCAGGCGCTACATCGACCATCCGTTCGACATTCTCGCCATCTGGCAGGGCGGCATGTCGTTCCATGGCGGTTTGCTCGGCGTCATCCTCGCCATGACGCTGTTTTCCATCAAGCGCGGCATCCGCACATGGTCGCTGTTCGACGTCGTGGCGGCCGGCGTGCCGGTCGGTCTCGGTCTCGTCCGCGTTGCCAACTTCGTCAATGCGGAACTGTGGGGTCGCGTCACCGATGTGTCGTGGGGCGTCGTCTTTTGCAACGAGCGCCTCCAGCAGACGGTGGCGGGCTGCGTCGCTGGCCTCGAACCGCGCCATCCGAGCCAGCTCTACGAGGCCTTGCTTGAGGGCCTGGTGCTGTTCCTGGTCCTGCGCTTCCTCACCCATTCGCGGCTGAAGCTGAAGACACCGCGCTTCGTCGGCGGCGCCTTCATCTGCGGCTACGGGCTGTCGCGCATCTTCGTCGAGTTCTTCCGCGAGCCCGACCAGCAACTCGGCTATCTCTTCGGCGGCTGGCTCACCATGGGCATGGTGCTGTCGCTGCCGATGGTGCTCGCCGGCATCTGGGCGATGGCCACCGCCAGGCCGGCGCCGCAGCCACAGCCGGCATGACACGGCTGAAAACCCGTATCGTCGACCTGATCGGTGCGCTCGGCCCCCTTCCCGTCAACGAGTACATGGCGCTCTGTCTGTTCGATCCCAGCGATGGCTACTACACGACGCGCGAGCCGTTCGGCGCCGAGGGCGACTTCGTCACCGCGCCGGAGATCAGCCAGATGTTCGGAGAGCTCGTCGCCGTCTGGCTGTATCAGGCCTGGTCGGCGATCGGCCGGCCGCTGCCGGTCACCATCGCCGAAATCGGCCCCGGCCGCGGCACGCTGATGAAGGACATACTGCGTACCCTGGCGCGGCTGGATTCCACACTCGCAGCCGGTGCGTCCTTCGCCCTGATCGAGACCAGCCCGCGCCTGACTGAAATCCAGAAGCAGACGCTTGCCGACAGCTCAGCCGAGGTCGGCTGGCACGAAACCATGGCCACGCTGCCGCAGGCGCCGCTGCTGATCGTCGGCAACGAATTGTTCGACGCGGTACCGATCCGCCAGTTCATTCGCGCCGGCGCCGGATGGCGCGAACGGATGATCGGCCTCGATGTGTCAGATGAATTGACCTTCTTCGCCGGCGCCGGCTCGGTCGACGCGACGCTGCTGCCGGACAATGCCGCCGAGGCGCCGGAAGGCTCTATTTTCGAAGTAGCACCGGCCCGCGCGGCGCTGATGGCGGCCATTGCCGAACGCATAGCCGGCCACGGCGGCGCCGGGCTATTTCCTGACTACGGCCATCTCCAGCCCGGTTTCGGCGACACATTGCAGGCCGTGCGCAAGCACGCTCCCGAAAACGTGCTGGCCAATCCCGGCGAAGCCGATCTCACCGCCCATGTCGACTTCGCAGCGCTGGCCGCCGTCGTGCGCGCGCATGGCCTCGATGTGGAATTGACCACGCAGGGCGACTTCCTGCTCTCCATGGGCTTGCTCGAACGGGCCGGCCTGCTGGGTAGCCAGGCAAGCGAGGAGGCAAAACAAACCATTACCGACGCCGTCGAGCGCCTGGCCGGCCCCGACGCCATGGGTACGCTGTTCAAGGTCCTGAAAATCTTGCCGCACAACAGGCTGACAAGAGCAATTCCAGGAAAAGTGTGAGCGGTTTTTCGTCCGGAATTGCGTCAACACAAAGAGATAGAGCGGTTCGCCGTTTCCGTGAAACGGTGAAACGCTCTAGAGGTCGTTTACAAGCCGCTCCGCCACACCGCCAAGGTAGGTCTCCCAGACATGATCGCACATAACCCGGCGATAGTGCCGCGTGCTGATCAGGCCGCGATACGAAGCGCCGCCGACATGAAAGAAGCTGTTGTCCAGCATGCGATGGTCGACCTCGATGCCGCCGAGCTTCAGGCTGATCGTGGTCTTCCCGGCATTGACGATATTGCTGTCGTCCAGCCTGTCGCGCAGCATCGGCCAGTTGCCGCCGCCAGTATCGAGCCCGGTGTCGAAGCGCGGCGTGAAGTCGAGCTCGAGGTCCTCGACGACGGAAAAGCGAAAGAAGCAAAGCCCCGCCCAGAAATACCATCCCGGATGGCCTCGCTTGGCGGGATATTTGGTGCCGTAGGCGTCCTTGCCCTCCATGCGCGTGGCTATATCGAGGGCAACCACCGGAAAGCAGTCATGGTCGAGAAAGCCGAACAGGTCGGGCCGCAGCGGGCGCACGATGTTATGGAAGACCCAGTTCATCGAAATGCCATGCGACCGGTTCGGATTCCATTCGGGATTTCCCGGCAGGCCGAAATAAGCAATGCCGCGCCGCCGGCAGATGGCCTCGATCGCCTGCCGCGCCGTGGGCCTGGACGAATTGTCGATGACCACCAGCGTCATCCCGCTCGAATAGGTCAGCCATGCCTTGGTTAGCGCATCGATGACCCAGGGCGTGTTGTAGGCGATGGAGAAGCAAAAATGCCGCGCGCCGGTTCGCCGCAACTCTTTGGCAAATTCCGCCCCCGACGCTGCATTGCGTGAGCGGAAATAGCCTTTCACCAGCGCGTTGCGAAAATCCTTCGCCTTGCGCACCTGCCGGTTCTGATGGATCTTTCGGATCAGGCTTTTGACTGGATTCCAGCCCATGCACTTTCGCCCGCCCCGGAAATTGTCTGGCCATTGCCTATAGTCGAATGCCCGCTTTTCGCCAACTCGGAGCCAATGCGGCATGGCTGCCGCACTGGCTTGGCCGAACTTCGCCTTGACGAAAGCGCTGGCGCGGACAACAAACCCATCCATGCTGAATCAGACCAAACCGGATCCTGTTCGCTCGCCGCTGCTGGAAGCGGCGAAGCCGCGAGGCATCCGCCATGGCTACTTCACCCGTATCGGCGGTGTCTCCAGCGGCATCTACCAGGGGCTCAACATCGGCACCGGCTCGGATGACGACCAGACGCTGGTCGCCGAGAACCGCCGCCGCGTCGCTGCCTGGATGGGCGTGCCGGCCAGCCATCTCTTGACTGCGCATCAGGTTCACTCGCCCGACGTCGTCATCGTGAACGAACCCTTCCCCGGTCCACGGCCCAAGGCCGACGCCGTCGTCACCGGCCGGCCGGGCATCGCCATCGGTGCCTCGACAGCCGATTGCGGCCCGGTACTATTCGCGGATGCCGAAGCGCGCATCATCGGTGCGGCGCATGCCGGCTGGAAGGGCGCTTTCACGGGCGTGCTTGAAAACACCATTGCGGCGATGGAAAGCCTCGGCGCCCGCCGCGAGCGCATCGTTGCTGTTCTCGGTCCTTCCATCGGCCCTGAAAACTACGAAGTCGGTCCGGAATTCGTCGCCCGTTTTGTCGAAGCTGATGCCGAAAACATCAGCTATTTCATCCCTTCGGCCAATCCGGGGCATGCGATGTTCGACCTCAACCTCTACACGGTCGACCGGCTGAAGAAGGCCGGCGTGACCGCCGAGGGGCTTGGCCGCTGTACCTATGCCGAGGAGGATCTCTTCTATTCCTACCGGCGCACGACGCATCGCAAGGAACCGGACTACGGTCGGCAGGTTTCGGCAATTGTTTTGGAGAATGAATAATGGCGCTGCATTTCGAACGCTCGGAGTTTGACGCCCGGCGTGACCGGCTGATGATCGAGATGACCGAGAAGAAGCTCGACGCAGTGCTGCTCTTCGCCCAGGAGAGCATGTACTGGCTGACCGGCTACGACACGTTCGGCTTCTGCTTCTTCCAGTGCCTGGTGGTAAAGGCCGATGGCTCGATGGTGCTTTTGACCCGGTCGGCCGATCTGCGCCAGGCGCGCCACACCTCGATCATCGACAAGATCATCCTGTGGACCGACCGCGACGGCGCCAATCCGGCGATCGACCTGCGCAACCTGCTCAACGACCTCAATCTGCTCGGCGCCCGCATCGGCGTCGAATACGACACCCATGGCCTGACCGCCTTCAATGGCCGCCGCGTCGACGAGCAGTTGCAGACCTTTGGCCAGATCGCCGACGCCTCCGGCATTGTCGGCCGGCTGCGCCTGTTCAAGAGCCCGGCCGAAATCGCCAAGGCCGAAAAAGCCGCCAACCTGTCCGACGACGCGCTCGACGCGGCCCTGCCGCTGATCAAGCAGGGCGGCGACGAAGCATTGATCCTGGCCGCCATGCAGGGTGCGGTCTTCGCCGGCGGCGGCGACTATCCGGCCAATGAATTCATCATCGGCTCGGGCGTCGACGCGCTGCTATGCCGCTACAAGGCCGGGCGCCGCAAGCTGACCAAGAACGACCAGCTGACGCTCGAATGGGCCGGCGTCTTCCACCACTATCACGCGCCGATGATGCGCACGGTACTGACCGGCAAGGTCTCGAAGCGCCATCAGGAGCTGTTCGACGCCGCCCGCGCCGCCCTGCTGGCGGTCGAGAAGGCGATGACGCCGGGCAATACCTTCGGCGACGTCTTCGACGCCCATGCCCGCACGCTGGAAGCGCACAATCTGACCAAGCACCGGCTCAACGCCTGCGGCTACTCGGTCGGCGCCCGCTTCACCCCGTCCTGGATGGACATGCCGATGTTCTACCAGGGCAATCCCGAGCCGATCGCGCCCAACATGACGCTGTTCGCGCACATGATCATCATGGACTCCGAAACCGAGACGGCAATGACGCTTGGCCGCACCTACCTGACCACCGAATCCCAGCCGAAGCCGCTTTCACGCCATGATCTCGACTTGATCGTACAGTGAATCCATAATGACTGGTCCACGCGGGCGCGTTCACGGCTAAGGAGTTTCGGGCAGATGAGACGATCGCGTGTGACGACCGTGTCATGGCTCGCGGCGCTGGTGCTGGCCGGTTGCACCAACGCCAAGGACGTCCTCGAACCGTCCGCCATCACGCCGCCGGCAGCCTCTGCCCAACCGGCCCAGCCTCCGTCGGCAACCCCAGGCACCGCGCCAGCTGGCACGCCCTCGCCGCCGGCCGTCGGCGCCACAACACCCGCCAATCCCGCGCAGAGCGCCGCCGCCCTGTCGAAGACGCGGTTGCAGATCGCGCCGATCGTCGGCGCCTCGGTGGAAGCGGCAACGCCGCTGACAGCCGAACTCCAGACCCGCGCCAGGCAGCGCGGCATCACCCTTGCCGGCAGCACCGATCAGACAGCCACCCATGTGCTGAAGGGCTACTTCTCGACCATGACGGAAGGCAAGGACACCACCGTCATCTATGTCTGGGACGTCTATGACCCCGCCGGTAACCGGCTGCACCGCATCAACGGCCAGCAGAAGGCGGCCTCAGTCAGTGGCGCCGAAGGCTGGCCCGCCGTCGCCCCCGCCACCATGCAGGCAATCGCCGACCAGACGATCGACCAGTTCGCGGCCTGGCTCGGCAGCAGCGCCGGCTGATCCGCCTGTTACCGGTATTCGTCATACGTTGACGTTTTTGAGATTAGCCGGCGGAATCCGGTTGACGAGGCTTGCAATACCGGCGCGGCTCGCTAAAAGCCCGGTTAAGAGGCTTTCGAGAGTCTGTCGGGCCTCTCCATCCTTCGCCAGGAACGGTGCATGAAGCTTTTCGCGGGCAATTCCAACCGGGTGCTGGCCGAAGCGGTCGCCCGCTATCTCAACGTCCCGCTGGGGAAAGCTAGCGTCAGACGTTTCGCCGATCAGGAAATCTTCGTCGAAATCCAGGAAAACGTGCGCGGCGAGGATGTCTTCATCCTGCAGTCGACCTCATTCCCGACCAACGATCATCTGATGGAACTGCTCATCATGATCGACGCCTTCATGCGCTCCTCGGCCAAGCGCATCACCGCGGTCATCCCCTATTTCGGCTACGCCAGGCAGGATCGCCGGGCGTCGGGCCGCACCCCGATCTCGGCCAAGCTGGTCGCCAACATGATCACCCGCGCCGGTGTCGACCGCGTTTTGACGCTCGATCTCCATGCCGGCCAGATCCAGGGCTTTTTCGACATTCCGACCGACAATCTGTTCTCGGTGCCGGTGATGGCCCGCGACGTGAAGGCGAAATACAAGCAGCTTGCCAATGTCGTCGTCGTCTCGCCCGACATCGGTGGCGTGGTGCGCGCCCGTGCGCTGGCCAAGCGTTTCGACGCCCAACTGGCCATCGTCGACAAGCGCCGCGAACGCCCCGGTGAATCCGAAGTCATGAACATCATCGGCGCGGTCGCCGGCAAGGATTGCCTGTTGATCGACGATATCGTCGATTCCGGCGGTACGCTGTGCAACGCCGCCGACGCGCTGCTTGCCAACGGCGCCACCAGCGTCACTGCCTACATCACCCATGGCGTTCTGTCGGGCGGCGCGGTGGCCCGCATTGCCGGTTCGAAGCTGCAGGAACTGGTTATCACCGATTCCATCCAGCCGACGCAGGGCGTGCTCGACGCCCCGAATATCCGCGTCATCTCCATCGCCGACCTGATGGGCGAGGCGATCTCGCGCACGGCGACCGAAGAGTCGGTTTCGAGCCTGTTCGACTAAGCGGACGCACACATTAGCGACCCGTAATCTGCGTGGTTGCGGGCACCAGACGTTTCTCCTGACGCGCTCATCGTGGCATACTGCCCCTCCAAACAATGGAGGAGTAGCAGATGCGGCGTAGGACTTTGCTCGGGCTTGCGGTTTCCATCGCGGCCGCCTTTTCGGCGCCGGCGGCCTGGGCCGCCGATTTCCCGGATCGGACCATCACAATGGTCGTCCCCTTTTCCGCCGGCGGCTCCACGGATCTGGTCGCGCGCCTCGTCGCCAACAAGATGTCCGAAAAACTCGGCCAGCAGATTGTCGTCGAAAATGTCGGCGGCGCCGGCGGCAGCATTGGTGCTGCCCAGGTCGCCCGGGCCGAACCGGACGGCTACACAATCCTCATGGGCACGGTTGCCACACACGCGCTCAACCCTCTGATCCTGAAGACAAAGCCCTATGACGCGGAGAAGGATTTCGCGCCGATATCGCTGCTTGTCCTGGTACCGAACGTCCTGGTCGTGAACCCGGAGTTCCCCGCCAAGGACGTCAAGGAACTGATCGAGATGCTGAAGAAGGACCCGGACAAATATGCCTACGCCTCATCAGGCAATGGCACCCCGCTGCATCTCTCCGGCGAACTTTTCAAGACGATGGCCGGCGTCAGCATGCAGCACATTCCCTACAAGGGCGCCGGACCGGCCTTGAACGACGTCATCGGCAATCAGGTGCCGATGATGTTCGACAACCTCCCGTCCTCGTCGGGCCATATCAAGAGCGGAACACTGAGAGCGCTCGGCGTTACCACCAAGGAGCGCGTTCCCTCCTTCCCTGACATACCGGCCATTGCCGAGACCATCCCCGGCTATGAAACCTACAGCTGGAACGCTCTGTTCGCACCCGCAGGCACGCCGCCGGAGGTGATCGCTGTTCTTCAGAAGGCGGCAGTTGAATCCCTGAAGGATCCGGACGTGGTTGCCCGCATGGCCCAGTTCAGCGCCTCGATCGTGGCCTCCACCCCGGAAGAGCTTGGCGCGCATGTGAAAGCCGAGCTCGCCAAATGGGAGCCGATCGTCAAGGCCAGCGGCGTCCAGATGGACTAAAAGCAATTCCAGGAAAAGTGTGAAGCGGTTTTCCGTCCGGAATTGCGTAAAACCAAAGAGATAGAGCGGGTCATCGTTTCCGTGAAACGGTGACCCGCTCTATGGTGCCGGAGCCTCAAGCCGAGGCGGGGCTCGCCGCATGGCTTCGCCATTGTCGCGCGCGCCGCGCATATAGCCGCGCGGCGAGGCGCCGAGCATGCGCTTGAACATGGTGATGAAGGCCGGCACGCTGTCATAGCCGAGGTCGAGCGCCACCCTGGTGATCGGCTCGCCGTCAGCGAGCCTGGGCAGTGCTGCAAACAAGCAAGCCTGCTGGCGCCATGTGGACAGTGACAGCCCGGTCTGGCGGTGGAAGGCGCGCGTGAACGAGCGTCGGCTCATCCCGGCGGCATCAGCCCACTCGTCGATCGTGGCATGGGGCGACGGTGCCGCAACAAAGCGCCGGCACAGTGCCGCCAGCCTTGGATCGGACGGGAACGGCAGCCCGAGCGGCCGTTCCGGCAAGATCGGGATTTCATGCAACAGCAGGTTCATGATCAGCCCGCCGCGTCCTTCCAGTTCGCCGCCTTGAGGCAGCTTTTCCGATTCGACGATCAGGCTGTGCATCAGTTCGGTGACGCCGACGACGCGCAAACCTTCCGGTAGGCCGGGGATCGCGCCCGGCATGACATAGACCGAGCGCATCGAGACATCGCCCAGCATTTCGACCGAATGCTCGGTACCGGCCGGTATCCACATTGCGTGGTCGGGCGGTACCATCCAGCGCCCGTACCGCGTCGTCACCAGTACGACACCGACCAGCGCATGCAGCAACTGACTGCGGCTGTGGCGGTGTTGCGGCACATGGTAGCCATCGGGATATTCGGTCGGCAAAGCCACCGCCGGCCCGGAAACCTCCTCGAGCCACTGCCAGCGGCTTTCGTGCAATCGGCCGAGATCGGCATTGCCGGCGCGGAAGATGTCCCTGCCATGTGGCATTGGCTATGGCCCACTTGCGAAACTATTGGACCAAACCACGAAAGAAGTCGCCTCGCAAGCAGCTTATAAGGCAACCGTCCCCCAAGGCGCTTCAGACGAGCGTCCTAAGGCGGTCCGCAGGAGCGGCCGCCAAGCCTGCCTGCGGGCAAACACCCGCCAAAAAGACCTCGGAGCCTGCCTTGACCGATACGACAGCCACCAGCATTGCGCCAACCCCGAGCGCCAGCCTCCCTTCAGTCCAGGCGACCGCCTTCACGGTCATCCTGGCAGTAAGCTTTTGCCACGGCATCAACGACATCATGCAGTCGCTGCTGCCAGCGATCTATCCGCTGCTGAAAGAGAATTACGGTCTCGATTTCTGGCAGATCGGCCTTTTGACCTTCACCTTCCAGGTCACCGCGTCGCTGCTGCAACCGGTCATCGGCATGATCACCGACAAGCGGCCGATGCCCTATTCCCTGCCCTACGGCATGGCGTCCTCGCTGATCGGCCTGATCGTGCTCGCCTATGCCGGCCACTACGCGCTGCTGCTGGTCGGCGCCTCGCTGATCGGCATCGGCTCGGCGATCTTCCATCCGGAATCCTCGCGCATCGCTCGCTTTGCTTCGGGCGGCCGCTTTGGCCTGGCGCAATCGCTGTTCCAGGTCGGCGGAAATTTCGGCCAATCGATGGGGCCGCTGCTCGCCGCCTTCATCGTCGTGCCCTTCGGCCAGACAAGCATCTCCTGGTTCGCAGTCGGTTCGCTGATCGGCATCATCGTTCTGTCGCGGGTCGGCGGCTGGTACAGCCGGATGCGCGCCGCGCAGGGCAGCCGCAAGGCGGCAAGCTTCGTCTCGCCCTTCCCGCGTAAAAAGGTCATGGGAGCGCTGGCGGTGCTGACGCTGCTGGTGCTGACCAAGAACGCCTACATCGCCTCGCTCTCCAGCTACTACACCTTCTATTCCATCCATAAGTTCGGTGTTTCGGTGCAGATGAGCCAGGTTATGTTGTTCCTGTTCCTCGGCGCCTCGGCGCTGGGCATCCTGCTCGGCGGCCCGTTCGGCGACCGCTATGGCCAGAAGGCGATGATCTGGTTCTCGATCGTCGGTGTGCTGCCCTTCACGCTGGCGCTGCCTTACGCCAATTTCGAATGGACGATGGTGCTGACGGTGCTGATCGGCCTGATCCTGTCCTCGGCCTTCTCCAACATCGTTGTGTTTGCACAGGAACTGGTGCCGGGGCGCGTCGGCACGATCGCCGGCATCTTCTTCGGCTTCGCCTTCGGTATGGGCGGTATCGCGGCTGCCGTGCTCGGCGTCGTTGCCGACATGAAGGGCATCGATTTCGTCTTCCAGGTCTGCTCGTATCTGCCGCTGCTCGGCCTGCTGACGGTGTTCCTGCCCAACATGAAGGAAGCCAGGAAGGCGCAGGCGACAGCCAGCTAAGACACCGATCTCCAGGACTCGACATAAGGGCGTGGCAGCTGCCACGCCCTTATTGATTCTTTCCCATGCGCCTGGTGAAAAGCCTGTTAGTGTTCGAAACGTGTGCGCGGGGCGACGCTGCCACAGATCCTCAACGTCTCTGGAGAATGATATGCGCAAGATCGTGTTGGCCGTGTTGGGCGTGCTTCTTGTTACCGTGCCGGCTATGGCACGCATCGTTCCTTTTCCGCCAGGTTTCAAGACGCAGTCCGTCGAAACCAACGGCACCAAACTCTATGTGCGCGTCGGCGGAAAGGGTCCCGCTGTCGTGCTGCTGCACGGCTTCGCCGATACCGGAGACATGTGGGGCGCTGCGGCGGTGGCGCTTGCGAAGGACCACACCGTCATCGTGCCGGACCTGCGCGGCATGGGTCTGTCTGCCCACCCGGAAGCCGGCTACACCAAGAAGAACCAGGCCGTCGACATCGCCGGGGTGATGGACGCGCTTAAGATCGACAAGGCAGATCTGGTCACCCACGACATCGGCAACATGGTCGGCTATGCGCTTGCCGCGCAATATCCCAAGCGCATCACCAAATGGGTCATCATCGATGCGCCGCTACCCGGCATCGGCGACTGGGAAAAGATAAAGCAAAGCCCGCTGCTTTGGCACTTCAACTTCCGCGGCCCGGATATGGAGCGGCTGGTCGCAGGGCGCGAGCGCATCTATCTCGATCGCTTCTACAACGAGCTGTCGGCCGACCCCAAGAAGATCGACGAGGCAACGCGCAAGCACTATGCCAAACTCTATGCCCGCCCGCATGCGATGCGTGACGCGTTCGAGCAGTTCAAGGCCTTTGACCAGGACGCGATCGACAACCAGGCGATGCTCGCCGCCGGTGGCAAACTGACCATGCCGGTGCTGGCTGTTGGCGGGGAAAAATCCGCCGGCACCTCGCAGGCCGATATCCTGCGGCTTGTTGCGACCGATGTCGCGGGCGGCATCGTGCCCGACTCCGGTCACTGGATCATGGAGGAAAACCCCGACGCCACCGTCAAGCTGATCACGGGTTTTCTCGCCAAATAGGCCCCGCGGACATTTCGATGAAAGCACAAGGCACCCGCCTGACGGCGGGTGCCTTGCCTATTCCAAGTCGACAGTATTAGGCCTTGATGAAGGCCAAGAGGTCGGCGTTGATGACGTCGGCGTGGGTGGTGGCCATGCCATGCGGGAAGCCCTTGTAGACCTTGAGCTCGCCCTTCTTGAGCAGCTTGACCGACAGCAGCGCCGAGTCCGCGATCGGAACGATCTGGTCGTCGTCGCCATGCATGACCAGCACCGGCACGTCGATGGCCTTCAGATCGTCGGTGAAGTCGGTTTCCGAGAACGCCTTGATGCAATCATAATGCGCCTTGGTGCCGCCCATCATGCCCTGGCGCCACCAATTTTCGACCACAGCCTGCGAGACTTGGGCGCCGGGACGGTTGAAGCCGTAGAACGGGCCGGCCGCAACATCGTGGAAGAACTGGGCGCGGTTGGCGGCCTGTGCGGAGCGGAAACCGTCGAAGACCTCGATCGGCAGGCCGCCGGGATTGGCCGGCGTCTTCAGCATGATCGGCGGCACAGCGCCAATCAGGACAGCCTTGGCGACACGGCCGCCCGAGCCGTACTTCGCGACATAGCGCGCCACTTCGCCGCCACCGGTGGAATGGCCGACATGGATGGCGCTCTTGAGGTCGAGATGCGCCACAAGTTCGGCGACATCGGCGGCATAAGTGTCCATCTCGTTGCCCGTATCAGTCTGCGTCGAGCGGCCATGGCCGCGCCGGTCATGGGCAATGACGCGGTACCCCTTCGACAGGAAGAACAGCATCTGGGCGTCCCAGTCGTCGCTGCTCAGCGGCCAGCCGTGATGGAAAACGATGGGCTGGCCGATCCCCCAATCCTTGTAGAAAATCTCGGTACCGTCCTTGGTGGTGATCGTGCTGCTGCCGGGTTTGGTCATCTCAATCTCCGTTTATTACGTCTCGCGATAATCAATATCGCGATAACAATACGACTAGCGCAGATCGAAACCCTTGTCTACGGAAAATATGTATCGCGATATCATTTTTCGTGGTACATATCGAAAACGCTCAGTCGGCAAAGGAATATATCGTGCCTCTCCCGTTGGACAATCAGCTCTGTTTCACGCTTTACGCCACCAGCATGGCGATCAACCGCACCTACAAGCCGATGCTGGACGAAATGGGCATCACCTATCCACAATACCTCGTGCTCAACGCGCTTGCCGAGGCCGACGGCATGTCGGTCGGCTCGATTGCGCACAGGCTTGCGTTGGAATCGAGCACGATCACGCCGCTGGTCAAGCGCATGGAGCAGGCAGGTCTCGTCACCCGCCAGCGTAGCCACACCGATGAGCGCCAGGTGCAGGTCGACCTGACCCCGGCCGGCCGCACCCTGCTCGTCCAGTGCAATTGCCTCAACGAGACCCTGATCGAGCGCTCGGGCATGACGCTGGCAGAGCTGGATGCCCTGAACCGGCAAATTCAGGCCCTGCGCGACACGTTGAGCGGCGACCGCTAGGCCGGCCTGAAAATCGCTACAGCCCCAGAGCTGCCTTGAAAGTGGACAGCTCCGTATCGGTGATAGGGACCACGTGCTGCTGTTCGGGATAGGCGCCCGTCTGCACGTCGGAGATGAACTCGCGATAGGCGGCGACACGCTCGCGCTGCAGCCGTTCATACTCGGCGGCGAAGTTGCGGTAGGTCTTGGCGTGGCGCGGTCTGTGGCCGGTGGTGTGGCCGAGCACGTCCTCGCTGAAAAGATACTGCGCGTCGGCATGTGGCCCGGCGCCCATGCCAAGCATGATCATCGGCGTATTCCTGGTGATCAGCTCGCCAATCCGGTCGGGCACCACCTCCAGCTCCGCGCCAAAGCAGCCAATGACCTCCAGGCGCTTGACATGATCCCACACCGCACGCGCGCTCTCAGCGGTCCTGCCGACGGCCTTGAAGCCGCCAGTCCAGGTGCATTGCGACGGGATCAGACCGACATGGGCGACAACCGGTACAGCGTTGTCGCAGAGCGCCTTCTGGATATCGAGCGAGGCGGCACAGTAGAAGCAGTCGCCACCGATGCGCATGAAGTGGTAGGCGGTTTTGAGATAATCCTCTGCGGTGACCAGATCGCCGGCGGGGCCGTAGGGCAGCCCGACCTGCACGAAACAGCGGCCGGCCGCCTCGCGCATCGCTGGTGAGAAGAAGCGGCCCTCGATCGACAGTATGTCGACGCCGGCCGCATCCGCTGCCGCCGCCTCTTCGAGCGTCGTGACGTAAAGCATGGTGATTTTTTGTCCGCGGCTCTTCATGGCGCGGATGTCGGCGACGGTGGGGCGACTACTCTTGGTGACCATTCTCGTTCCTCAGAGGGTGAAAGCTTCGCGGAAGGCCTGCAAGGCTGCCTTGGGATCACCGGAGGCAAACGCCTCCATGCCCACGGGTCCGCGATAGCCCATGTCCTTCAGCGCACGGGCGATGCCGCGGTAGTTGATCTCGCCGGTGCCGGGCTCCATGCGTCCCGGGACATCGGCGACCTGGACCTCGCCGATCCATGGCAGGCAGGCGCGGCAGAGTTCGATCAAATTCCCTTCGCCGATCTGCGCATGGTAGAGGTCGAGATTGAGGCGCAATCCCGGCCGGTTCACGCTCGACACCAGCGTCAGCGTGTCTTCCGCGCGCCCAAACGGCACGCCGGGATGGTCGACCGGAAGGTTCAAATTCTCCAGCGTGAAGGTCACGCCCTCGGCCTCGGCGAGGTCTGCAACGCGGTTCAGCGTGTCGCGCGCCTTGAGCCACATCGCGCCGGTGACGGCCTCGCAAGGTGTGACCGGCAGGCCGCCCTCGCCCAGTCCCGTGCCGTGCAGATTGAGCCGTGCGACGCCGAGGCGCTTGCCGACCGCCGCCGTCTCCTTTGCCGTCTTCAACAGTTCGGCGGCGCCCTCGTCATCGGCCAGCCGGCCGCGCAGATAGCCGTTCATGATCGAGAAGGTGGCGCCGGATTTCTCCAGCATTGCGAGGTCGTGCTCGGGCCAGTTCCACAGGCCGACCTGGAAGCCCATTTCGGTGAGGCGCTTGACGCGGAATTCCATCGGCCGGTCGCGCCAAAGCATTTCGGCGCAAGCCGCAAGCGTAAAACTGTCGGACATGTCAGACCTCGATGTACACGCGGCCGTCCTCGACCTTCGTGTTGTAGGTTTTAAGATTCACGCAGACCGGCGCGCGCAGCGCTTCGCCGGTCCGGTAATCGAACACGCCGTTGTGCTTCGGGCACTCGATCCTGTATTCCATAACCAGCCCGTCGCAGAGATGCACCTTCTCATGCGTGCACAGCCCGTCGGTGCAGAAGAATGCATCGTCCGGACTACGGAAGATGGCGAAGGTCCGGCCTTCGTGATCGAAGCGGATGACATCCTCTTCCTCGATATCGTCCGTCGCACACGCATCAATCCACTTTGCCATTGCCGGTTCCTGCAAGCTTGTCTCTGGTTGGTTGAAAAGGCGGCCGGCGGAATTCCGCCGGCCGCACAGGAAGATGCCCGGGAGGAGGAGATGGGCGTCTTCACTGTGTTGCGCTGAAGCTCCCGATCTCGGCTTCAAGCTCTGCCATCTGCTCGCCGCCGGCCATCAGATCGGTGATCGCTTCGCGGCTTTTCTCGCCCTTGCGGAAATCGGCGGCCTTGGAGCCCCTGATCAGCACGGCGAAGTGGTCGCCGACAGTCAACGCATGGACGACATTGTGGGTGATGAAGATGACCGCGATGCCCTTGCGGCGTGCCTGCAGCACGATGCGCAGCACATGCGCCGCCTCCTTGACGCCAAGGGCCGCGGTCGGCTCGTCGAGGATCAGCACGCTGGCGCCGAAATGCACGGCGCGCGCGATGGCCAGCGCCTGGCGTTCACCCCCGGACAGCCCACCGACCAGGCGGTCGCCGTCGTCGATGCGGGTAATGCCAAGCTGCCGCATCTCGGTGACGGCGATCTCGTTGGCCCGCTTGCGGTCATAGATGGTGAGCGGCCCCCAGCGCCGTGTCGGCTCGGCGCCGACGAAGAAGGAGCGGCCGATGCTCATCAGCGCGAACGTCCCGCCAAACTGGTGGACGGTGGCGATGCCATGATCGCTGGCATCGCGCGGGCTGGCGAATTCGACCGCCTTGCCGTCCATTTCCATTGTCCCCGATGTCGGCTTGTGGACGCCGGAGAGGATCTTGATCAGCGTGGATTTGCCGGCGCCATTGTCGCCGAGCAGGCACAGCACCTCGCCTGCGTTAACCTCCAGCGAAATGTCGTGGAGGACGTCGATCGGACCGAACGACTTGTTGATTGCGGTCAACCTGAGCAGGGGCGTGGTCATTAGCGGACCCTCTGTCTGGTGCGCGGCGCGTAGGTCAATGCCATGGTGCGGAAGGTGTTGTTCATCAGCACGGCGGCGAGCAGCAGGACACCGATGATCAGGCTTGCCCAGTTGGCGTCGAAACCGGTGTAGAAAATGCCCTGGTTGACGATTGAGAAGGTCAGCGTGCCGAGCACGATGCCGACCACCGAACCGTAGCCGCCGGTCAGCAGCACGCCGCCAATGACCACCGCGATGATTGAGTTGAAGATGAAAGACTGCCCCGCCGCCACCTGGGCGCTGTTGTAGAGGATCGCCTGCGACATGCCGACGAAGGCTGCGCACAGGCCGCTGCTCATGAACAGCGCGATGGTCACACGGTCCGTCGGGATGCCGGCATTGCGGGCGCTGACGGCATCGCCGCCCATGGCCAGGATCCAGTTACCGAAGCGTGAGAAATTCAGGATGAACCCGACGATCAGGATGACGGCGATCCACCAGAACAGGGTCACCTGGAACTTGCCGCCGAGATAGTCGCCGAACAACAGCTTGGCGGTCGGCCCGCTCTTCAGCGCCACACTCGTGCTGCCGGACAGGATGACTGAGAGGCCAAGCGTCAGGCCGGCCAGCGCGAACAGCGTTGCCAGCGTAACGACGAAGGACGGCACCTTGGTGCGGATCACCAGGACGCCGTTGATGAAGCCGACAGCCAGCCCGAGGCCGAGCGCCGCGAGGATGCCGACGATGATCGGCAACCCGTAGTGGCCCGAGAGGATGGCAATGGTCATTGAGCTGGCCGGGATCATCGACCCGATGGAGAGATCGAGGTATCCGGCAATCATCAGCAGCCCCACCGGGAGGGCGATGATGCCGAGTTCCGAAGCGACGTTGAGCCAGCTGGCGGACCCGCCGGCCGACAGGAAATTGGAGCCGCCGAAGATCGAGAAGAAGACCAGCACTGCGATCATGCCGATCAGCGAGCCGACTTCGGGCCGGCGCACGAGGCTGCCGATCGAGGGCATCGAAGAGTGCGGGGGCGCTGTCGCTGCCATTGCGGGTTGGTGATGGGCTTGGGATGTCATCGACGCGGTCCCTGGCGTTGTGGCTTGAAATATGGCTCCCCCTTCTCCCCTTGTGGGAGAAGGTGTCGCCGCAGGCGACGGATGAGGGGTGTTCCAGCTTGGCAAGGACGGCGATCCGTCACGCGCCCCTCAACCGTCTCGGCGCTGCGCGCCGATCCACCTTCTCCCACAAGGGGAGAAGGCAAGGCGGAGCGTTACCGGGCGCCGGCCGCCGCGCCACCCATCGTCGCGGCGACATTGGCTGCGTCGACGATCCCCGGCCCTGTCAGCACCGGTTTCGTCGGCAGGTCCAGTCCATAATTGACGAAGCCGTTCAGCAGCGACACAGCGAGATAGCCTTGCAAATAGGGCTGCTGGTCGACAGCGAACAATTGTGTGCCGTCCTTGATGCGCTGCAGACCGGTTTCATCCATGTCGAACGACGCAAGCTTGACCTTGTCGCCGACACTGGCCTGGCTGATGGCGTTGGCCGCGCTGTTGGCGTCGCCGGCGCTGATGGTGATGACACCGTCGAGCGTATTGTCTTTCAACACGGCGGCCTTGATCGCTTCGGCGACCGCGGTCGGGTTGCCGAAGCTGGATGAAGGCAGCGGCAGCTGGCTCGATTTGCCGCCGCTCTTGCCGATAGCGTCGGCGATGCCCTTGCAGCGGTCTTCGGTGTTGGTGGAGCCCGGCAAGGTGTTGACGCACAGCACGTTCTTGGTGCCGTGGTTGCCGAAATAGGCGCCACCGCCCAGACCGGCCGTGTATTCTTCATTGCCGACATAGTTCATGGCGCCGAGCCGCTTGGCTGCATCCATGCCACCGGAATTGTAGATGATGAGCGGCACGCCCGCGGCGACGACTTCCTTGAAGGCGTCATCCATGGCCTCGGGCACCCAGTCGGGACCGACGATCGCACTCGGCTTCTGGCTGAGCGCGGTGCGGATAAGCTTGGCCGCGTCCGGGCCGAGATTGTCGTAATTCTGCGGACCGAGCCAGGTGACCGAGCCGCCGGTCAGTTCGGCAACCTTGCCGGCGTCGTCGGCGCCCTTCTTGACCTTCGACCAGAACGGGTCGTCCGCCTTGCCGCCGATGACGAAGATCTTCGCCCCGTCGGCCATCGCCGCTGTGGCTGATGTCGCCAGCACGGCAGCCGTCATCATCGCCGTCAAGAGTTTCATTGTACGCTTCATGTCGTCTCCTCCCAGTTGCCGTCGTTCGACGGGTTTAGAAAAACAGTGAATTAGTCTGCCGGCGCGCACCCTCTCCCGTTGCGCGTGGCATCACGTGATCAATGGTTCGCCGCGGTCTTGGCGTTCATGCGTTCCTTCTTTTTCTGGAAGCGGGCGTCCATCATGGCGTCGCCCTCCCTGGTGCCGTCGTGCCAGGTGCCAAACCAGCGATCGAGCGGGATCAGCCCGTCGCCGCCGTAGTTCACCTCGAAATATTTGTGATGCAGGTAGTGCGCGTAGGCATGGCTATCGACGGCCGTGTCCTCGCTCACTTCGAGCTTGTCGAAGCCGAGATGACCGTTGACGGCGCCGAAGCCGGCAACATGCAGCTGGAACAGCGCGACGATCGGATTGGATGGGATGACGAGGTGCCAGAAGGCGACCGCGTGATAGAGGAAGCCTTCCACCGGATGCATGGACAGCGACGACCACGGCGAGGGGTTGATCGAATTGTGATGGACCGAATGGATCCACCGATACAGCGGTCCCCAGTGGATCAGGCGGTGGATGAAGAAGAAGTGCACCTCGTGGATGGCCGGCGCAATCAGCGCCAGTGCGGCGAGGTAGACTGGATGATCCGACCAGCTGACCCACGGTGCGTAGCCATTGGCAAAGCACCACAGGAAAATGACTTCGACCACGGTCCACAACGGGATGGTGATGAAGAACGAGCGCAGGAAGTTGTCGAGGTTCTGGCTCTGGAACCAGAACACATCCGATGGCGCATCGCCTGGAAATTTGTGGTTGTATTTGAACCGCGTCGCCTGGGCGCGCTTGATGTAATAGCGCAACTCGAAGATGCCGTAGAAGATCAGGATCGCCACGGCGTTGACGGCATAGAGCCACAGGGCCCAGCCCCAACTGATCGTCTTCATCGTCTCGACGCCCGGAACGACATAGAACCAGTAGATCAGCGCCGTGGCCATATGGAACGCATTCCACGGCCAGATATGGCCGGGCAGCCATGCCAGGATTTTCGGCAGCCTAGGTGGCCAGTTCCACAACGGCGCGCCCTCGATGCGCCCGTTCGGCTTCCAGTCGCCGCGCTTGTCGCGCGCGCCGTATTTGAGATCGTCCATGCCAATCCTCCACCCGCAATGCCGCACCCGCAACGCCTGACATGGCCGCACGCGCACGCTGCCTGACACCGCCGGGGGCGGTGGGCGACAACCCATCTGCGCTGTGGTGCTGCTATCCCTGGGCTGGCGGTGCGTCCGCCTTGCTTGCTTTCCCGAAGATAAACATCTTGATCCAAAATGAATCAAGAATAGAATGTTCATTCCAATTTTATTGTGTCATTCATATCAATCGTATGCGGCAAATGACATCTTCGTATCAATTGCTACAGACGGATGAGACGAAATGGATCAGAATAAGCGGCCGACGATCAGGGATGTCGCCGCCGAGGCCAATGTCTCGGTGGCCACTGTCAACCGCGTGCTGAGCGGCGCCGGCGCCGTCCGCCAGGGTACGCGCGAACGCGTCAGGCTGGCGGCCGAGCAGATCGGCTTCTACGGCACGGGCGCGCTGCGCAGCCGCATAGCGGCCGCGCAGCCGCGCTACCGCTTCGGCTTTCTGCTGCACCAACCCGGTCGCGCCTTCTATCGCAACATCGCCGAGGCGCTGCGCGCGGTGGCGCCGACCATGCCTGACTGCGAGATAGAGCTGCGCACCGAGTTTCTTGACGATCTGTCACCGCAGAACGTCGCCGCCCGGATGCTGGCCTTGGGCGCCGAATGCGATGCCGTCGGCGTTGTCGCCGCGGTCCATCCTCTCGTCACCCAGGCGGTCGATGCGCTGCATGCCCGCAACGTCCCGGTCTTCGCGCTGATTTCGCAGATCTCGGCCACTGGCCATGTCAACTATATCGGCCTCGACAACTGGAAGGTCGGGCGCACCGCAGCCTGGGTGTTCGAGCATGTCTGCCCGGCGCCCGGCAAACTCGGCATCCTCGTCGGCAACCATCGCTATCGCTGCCAGGAGATGAACGAAAGCGGTTTCCGCTCCTATTTCCGCGAGCACGCGCCTGATTTCACGCTGCTGGAGCCGCTGCTGACCTTCGAATCCAGCGCGATCGCGCAGGAGATGACCGAAAAGCTGCTCAACGAAAATCCGGATCTGTCCGGCCTTTATGTCGCCGGCGGTGGCATCACCGGGGCTATCGCTGCGCTCCGCTCCACCGGCCGCGCCGGCAGTATCGTCGTCGTAGGCTACGAACTGATGGACTCGACCCGCCCGGCGCTGCTCGACGGCACGCTGACCTTCGTCATCTCGCACCCGCTCGCCCGCATCGCGCAGGAAGCACTGGCCGGCATGGTCCGCGCCGTCTCGGCGCCGAACGAAAGCGGCAACGTCACCACCATCCTGCCTTTCGAGATCTACACCCGAGAGAACATCTAGGCGGTGGATATCTGCGGCGAACTCGCAACGTCGTTGGAATGGCCTACCTGGTGCTAACAGCAGCTTTGGACTTGGAATTGTCCGATAGCGGTGCAAAGCACAAAATTCAAAGTGCAATACCGACCATTGCCACCGACTTGCACCCTTTCCCGCCTTCCGCTATAGAGCCGCCACCCGCGTAGACACCCTTGGAGGCAACGCGGCGGAAGGCTGCCTTCCCCTTGGTGATCCCGAACAAAGCTCCGTGTCAAAGCGGCCGCGTTCTCTGGGACATCCAGGACTGGCGGCTTTCGACGTTTACGGTCCAGGCGCACTGCCCACCGCAAACGCTCCATAACACGCGAAAGGAAATGCCATGAGCCACGATACTTACGAGCTCAAGGCCGAAGCGCGCGAACAGGTCGGTAAGGGGTCCGCCCGTGCAGTTCGCCGTAACGGTAAAGTGCCTGCAGTTATTTATGGCGACAAGCAGCCTCCCCTGGCTATTGCGCTGAACTACAAGGACGTCTTCTACAAAATCCATGGCGGCGGGTTTTTGACCACGATCGCCACGATCGATGTCGACGGCAAGAAAATCCAGGTTCTGCCCAAGGATTTCCAGCTCGATCCGGTCAAGGATTTCCCGGTCCATGTCGACTTCCTGCGCATCGGCAAGGACACCGAGGTCAATGTCGACGTGCCTGTCCACTTCATCAATGAAGACAAGTCGCCCGGCATCAAGCGCGGCGGCGTGCTCAACATCGTGCGTCACGAGGTCGAGTTCCACTGCCCGGCCAATGCGATCCCGGAATTCATCACCGTCGATCTCACCGGCGCCGACATTGGCGATTCGATCCACATCTCGGCGGTGACCCTGCCGGCCGGCGTCAAGCCGGTGATCTCCGACCGCGACTTCACCATCGCGACCATTGCCGGCTCCTCGGCGATGAAGCCGGAGGCGGAAGAGACGGCGGAAGCGGCAGCCCCCGAAGCGGCGGCTCCTGCTGCCGAAGAGAAGTAATTTTCGGGCCCGGAGCGCACGATGCTTGTCTTTGCAGGCCTCGGCAATCCGGGTGCGAAATACGCTGATAACCGGCACAATGTCGGCTTCATGGCGGCGGACGCTATCGCCCGCCGCCATTCCTTTTCGCCCTGGTCGAAGAAATTCCAGGGCCTGATCGCCGAAGGCACGATTGCCGGCGAAAAAATTCTGCTGATCAAGCCGCAGACCTTCATGAACCTGTCGGGACAGGCGGTTGGCGAAGCCTTGCGCTTCTACAAGGTCGGCCCCGAGGCGCTGACTGTCTTTTATGACGAAATCGACCTGCCGGCCGGCAAATTGCGGGTCAAGGTCGGCGGCGGCGCCGGCGGCCACAACGGTATCCGCTCGCTCGACCAGCATGTCGGTAAGAATTTTCGCCGCGTGCGCATCGGCGTCGGCCACCCCGGCGTCAGGGAAATGGTGCATGGCCACGTGCTCGGCGATTTTGCCAAGGCCGACCGCGAATGGCTGAACGTGCTGCTCGATACCATCGCCGATGATGCCGGGCTGCTGGCCAAGGGCGACGACAATTCGTTCATGAACCGCATCACGCTGGCTCTGCGCGACAAGCTAACGCCGACCGGCGACGACGACCGCCCACCGCCCAAGACGCCGAAGGCGCAAGGCCCGAAAGCCCAGAGCCACATCCGCCAGGCACGGCCGCAGCAGGCGCCGGCCAAGCTGCCGGAAGCCGGACCGATGGCGGCGATGCTGAAGAGACTGTTCGGCAAGAAAGACTGAGCCTCGATAGGATCGGGACCGCAGGGCTTGACGTTCCTCACCCCTATCGCCCATAGCCCTCATCAAATTTCTATTTTCCCGATAGGACCGGACACATGGGTTTCAAATGCGGCATCGTTGGCTTGCCCAACGTCGGCAAGTCGACGCTTTTCAACGCGTTGACCAGGACGGCGGCGGCGCAGGCCGCCAACTATCCGTTCTGCACCATCGAACCGAACACCGGCGAGGTCGCGGTCCCGGATCCGCGCTTGCAGAAGATCGCGGCAGTCGCCAAGTCGAAGGAGATCATCCCGACCCGCATCTCCTTCGTCGACATTGCCGGCCTGGTGCGCGGCGCCTCCAAGGGCGAAGGCCTTGGCAACCAGTTCCTCGCCAACATCCGCGAGGTCGATGCCATCGTGCATGTGCTGCGCTGCTTCGAGGATGACGACATCACCCATGTCGAGGGCCGCATCGATCCGGTCGCCGACGCCGAGACGGTCGAAACCGAGCTGATGCTTGCCGACCTCGACAGCCTCGAGCGCCGCATCGTGCAGATCCGCAAGCGCGCCGGCAGCAAGGACAAGGAAGCCACCACCGTGCTGCCTATGATGGAGGCGGCACTTGAGCTGCTGCAGGCCGGCAAGCCGACCCGCATCCTGCTCAAGGGCATTTCAGCGGAGGATCTGCGCATCCTGCAGGGGCTGAACCTCTTGACCTCGCATCCCGTGCTCTATGTCTGCAACGTCGCAGAGGCCGATGCCGCCACCGGCAACGAGCACAGCCAGGCCGTGGAAAAGATGGCCGCCGCGCAGGGCGCCGGCACCGTGGTGATCTCGGCTGCGATCGAGGCCGAAGTCGCGCAGCTCTCGGACGAAGAGGAGATGGAATTCCTTTCCTCGCTCGGGCTCGACGAACCGGGCCTCAACAAGGTCATCCGCGCCGGCTACGATCTGTTGCATCTGATCACCTATTTCACCGCCGGGCCGAAAGAGACGCGCGCCTGGACCATCCACAAGGGCGACAAGGCCCCGCAGGCCGCCGGCGTCATCCACACCGACTTCGAGCGCGGCTTCATCCGCGCCCAGACCATCGCCTATAACGACTACATCACGCTGGGCGGCGAAGTGGCGGCCAAGGAAGCCGGCAAGGCGCGCGACGAAGGCAAGGAGTATGTCGTCCAGGACGGCGACGTGCTGCTGTTCAAGTTCAACACTTGAGGCGCCGAGGCATATCGCGGCTGGCTCGCTAACCGCGGCCGATCACAGCTGCGTCAAGTGGAAGAGCCCGCATGCTGCTTCGCTTGACTGCCCTTGGCCCCGGGTCTAAGGCCGTCTGCATGCGACCTGCCGTCTCCGTGGGAAACGGCTGCGCGCGCAGGACCCATCGCTATCGAACGAAACCTCTTGGGTTCAACCAACGGAGACCGGCGATGATCAAGGCCTTCGTCGTCGACAATGACCGCCTGCGCGTTACTGACGATCTCCTGACGGATGGCGCCCAAGTCGTCTGGGCCGACCTTCTGAATCCGACCAAGGAAGAAGAAACGACGATCGAGACCTGGCTCGGCGTCGCCATTCCGACCCGTGAGGAGATGGAAGAGATCGAGATTTCGAGCCGCCTCTATATCGAGGACGGTGCCTATTTCATGACCGCAACTTTGCCGGCGCAGACCGAGATCGACGATCCGCTGATGTCGCCGGTCACTTTCGTGCTTGCCGGACCGAGACTGGTCACCATCCGGTATCATGAGCCGAAGGCGTTCAAGACCTTTCCGCTGCGCGCCGAGAAAGTGGCGACAGGCTGCACCACCGGCAACACCATCCTGATCGGCCTGCTGGAGGCGATCGTCGACCGGCTCGCCGACATTCTCGAGCGCGCCGGCCGCGACATCGAGACGATTTCGCGCGATATCTTCGAAGCACGCTCGACCAAGGTGAACAAGCGCAACCGCGATTTCCAGGAACTGCTCAAGGCCATCGGCCGCAAGGAGGATATCGCTTCCTCGATCCGCGACAGCCTGATCTCGCTGCAGCGCCTCACCGGCTTCCTCGCCCATGTCGCCACCCAGACCAAGATGAGCAAGGACATCCGCGCTCGTATCAAGACCGTGTCGCGCGACGTGCTGTCGCTCGCCGACCATGCCACCTTCCTGTCGCAGAAGATCTCGTTCCTGCTCGACGCGACGCTGGGCATGATCTCGATCGAGCAGAACGCCATCATCAAGATCTTCTCGGTCGCCGCCGTCATCTTCCTGCCGCCGACGCTGGTGGCTTCGATCTACGGCATGAATTTCGACGTCATCCCGGAGCTGAAATGGGAGCTCGGCTACCCCTTCGCCATCGGCCTGATGATCCTGTCGGCGATCCTGCCCTTCTGGTATTTCCGTCGCCGCGGCTGGCTCTGACCGGGCCTGGATCAGTGAAAATTGCTTGACCAAGCGCCGCCCGGACGGCATCCGGATGCCCGGTGATCGTACAACCTTGAACCGGATTAGGATCATGACGGCAAAGAGCTGGGCCTACGAGGATTTCACCCAGGGCGCCTCGATCAACCTCGGCGCCAAGCAGGTGAGTGCGGCCGAAATCGTCGAATTCGCCACCGAGTTCGACCCTCAGCCAATGCATCTCGACGAGGCGGCCGGCAAGGCCAGTATCCTTGGTGGGCTGGCCGCCTCCGGCTGGCACACCTGCGCGATCTTCATGCGCATGCTGTGCGACGCCTTCCTGCTCGACTCAACCGCGCAAGGTGCGCCGGGCATCGACCAGGTCAGATGGAAGAAGCCGGTGCTGGCCGGCGACACGCTTTCGGGCAGGACTGGTGTGGTCGCCAGGCGCCTTTCGAAGTCACGACCCCAACTCGGTCTGGTCACCTTTCGCAGCGAAATGGTCAACCAGCGTGGCGAGAGCGTCTTCGAACTCGAAAACACCGTCATGTTCCTGACCCGCGAGGCCGGCGCATGAGCCTCGACGCGTTCTTCCGCATCGGCGAGACCATCGATCTCGGCTCGCACACATTCGAGGCCGAGGCGATCAAGGCATTCGCCCGCAAATACGATCCACAGCTCTTTCATGTCGACGAAGAGGCAGCAAAGAAAAGCGTTTTCGGCGGCCTCTGCGCTTCAGGCTGGCACACCGCCGCCACCTGGATGAAACTCAATCTCGAAAGCAGGCTGGACGCGACGCGATGGAGCGGTCCCGGCCCGGTGCCCGAATTCGGCCCCTCGCCCGGCTTCAGGAACCTGAAATGGCCAAAGCCGGTCTATGCCGGAGAAACCGTCACCTTCATGCGCACCGCACTGTCCCACCGCCCGCTCGCCACCCGCCGCGGCTGGCGGCTGCTCGCGCTGCGCTCGGAAGGTTTCGATTCGACCGGCGACAAGGTGATCGAGTTTGATAGCGCCGTGCTGGTGAAGGTGGAGTAGCAGCGCGCCTCTTACCTTCTCCCCCTGTGGGACTGTTGCAAAATTGGATGGATGTGATTCCCTGTTTTTGAAACGGGGATTTTGCGATGACGACAAAGCCGAGCGGTCAGTTCAGTTTTGTGGAGGCTCTGCTGCCACAGGGTCTTGGTCGGAGCGGTCGGCTGGACCGGCTGTCGTCGCTGGTGAAGTGGTATCGCTTCGAGAAGATCCTGGCGCGGCTGCGCTCGCCGGCTGGGCCAGGGCGGCCTGCGTACAATTCGCTGGTGATGTTCAGGGTGTTCAGGG